>NZ_AYYK01000017.1 GCF_001436095.1 Lapidilactobacillus dextrinicus DSM 20335
ATTACTAATGTAATAAACCCTGCACATTACTCGAAACTTTGTTCAGTTTTCAAAGGTCTACTGTGTCGCAACAGCAACTCAATTAGTATAGCATGTTGTCTTTTTCAATGTCAACAACTTTTTTCAAAACTTTTTTTCGTTTGAATGTTGAACTGACAATAAAGGCAACGCTTCATAATGCTCGTCGCTAACAACCTAAACTATCTTATCAATTTGACTTTAGTACGTCAATAAGAAATTTAAAAAAACTAGTTAAAAAATGATAATGCCTCTGAAATCCATTGCTCTTTTGCGTCCGCAATCGGCTTAAAACCGGTGTTTGTACGCTGATTGGTCCAGAAAAACTTTTTTCTACGAAAATCGCTTTCAGGGCCATTATTCATCAATGCACGCAGTGATAAGCTAATTTTTTGCGAATACTCATCAATGTCTAAAACTAATACTTTAACCACATCGCCCACACGAACGATGCTGTGTAAATCTTCAACATAACCTGCAGAACATTCAGAAATATGAATGAGGCCTTGCGTTTGATCATCTAATAAGATAAATACACCATAGGGTTGAATACCCGTCACTTGTCCGACAAGTACATCACCAATTCGATAACTCACTTTGTCTGCCTCCTAATTCTGAATCTATTTCATTTTATCAGGAATCATGCCGAAGATAAATAAAAAGTACTTATTCTTATTTCGAATACTACTTATAAGATAATATTCGAATCTTAAGCTAAACTATGTTAAAGTTATTGCGCTGAGTTTACCTGATCACATATGTAGGAAGTGGATATTTTGAAGCACAAGTACGATCTATTAATTATTGGTGGCGGTCCGGTTGGCCTTTTTGCTGCGTATTTCGCCGGAATGCGTAATGCTGACGTCGCCATTGTTGAAAGTTTGCCCCAATTAGGTGGACAAGTTGCCGCCCTGTTCCCCGAGAAAAACATTTACGACCTGGGTGGTATTCCAAGTATTAAAGCTAAAGATCTCATTAAGCAACAATTAGTTCAATTAGAAGCTTTTTCACCTAAAGTCTTTTTAGATACTTCAGTGACAGATATTGCTAATGACGCTGACGATGATTTTATCATCACCACTACACAAGGTGAAATTCAAGCAAAAGCGATTATTATTGCTATTGGTAATGGTGCCTTTGCCCCGAGAAAATTAGCTTTTGATTACGATCAACAATTGGAAGATAACGGTATGATCAACTACTTTATTACTGAATTAAATCAATACCGAGATAAAAATGTCGCAATCGCTGGCGGCGGTGATTCTGCAATTGATTGTGCCCTAGCTCTTGAACCAATCGCCAAAAGTGTCACGATTATTCATCGCCGTGATCAGTTCCGCGCACTAGAATCAAGTGTTGCGCAAATGAATGCTTCAAGTGTTCAAATTAAAACGCCTTTCTTATTAAATGATTTGCGACAACAAGCACAACAATTACAAATTGATTTAAAGAAAGTTAAAACGACAGATATTGAAACACTCACAGTTGATAAGTTAATTGTTAATTATGGTTTTACTGCAGATAGTCGAATTTTACGCAAGTGGGATCTTTATCTTAATGGTGTTAAAGTTAAAGTCAACACGAAAATGGAAACAAGTCGACCAAAAGTTTACGCAATTGGCGACGCAGCCGATTATCCTGGTAAAATGAACTTAATCGCCACTGGCTATGGCGAAGCCCCGATCGCAGTGACAACAGCTTTAGAAACCATCTATCCAGAAAAAGTACAACCATTACACAGTACCAGCTTGTTTAATTAGTTACCGTTAATCTTTTAACCTCAAGATTCAAGTATTGAAAGGAGTTCTTATTATGATTGGTAATCACGAAATGTTATTTAATCATGTTATCGAGCTATTAAAAAAACGCGGTGTTACTGTTGATGATATCGCCGATCTTGTTATCTTTTTACAAAAGGATTATATTCACGGCTTAACTCATGCAGATGCAGCCGAAAGTGTGCGCATCGTCTTACAGAAACGCGAAGTTCAAAATGCCATTATGACTGGTATCCAGTTGGACGAGTTAGCTGAGAAGCATCAGCTGGATCAGCCACTCCAAGAAATTCTTGAAAAAGACGAAGGACTATATGGTATTGATGAAATCATGGCTTTAGCGATTGTTAATGTCTATGGTACGATTGGTTTTACCAACTATGGTTATATTGATAAAGTTAAGCCAGGTATTCTGCAAGTCTTAAACGCTCATGAACCTGGTATTATTCATACTTTTCTTGACGATTTAATTGGTGCAACTGCAGCAGCGGCAGCAAGTCGTCTAGCACACCAGCATCCCGAACTAGAAGATGACCAAGATATTTACACAGATTAAACTAAAACCCCAGCTATTTATAATAGCTGGGGTTTTTATTATTTATCATGAGTCGCTCGTAATTTCTTAATTGAACGATGGGCAACTAACCACCCACTGATCATCAATAATTCAAATAGAACAAACGCCAAGATGAAACAGTGCATGAAGAATTCTTCTGGTAAAACTAAAATAATGGGATCTTGAGCCGGATCGAATAACCAATCTTGATTCCGGAAAAATAACTCGTGAAAGGTCACAAAGAATTGATTAAAGTTTAAAGACGCCAGACCAGCTAAGAGCAACGGCAATAAAAAGCCAATCTGAGCAGGACGTAACAGACGATATTCTTGACCTTGTTTTTTTATCTGATGCAAAAAGCGCACGGCAAACGGCGCCGATACCAATAAAATGATCCAAGCCAAGATAAAAAGTTGCTTCACGTCAGCAAAATGTTGCGCACCGCTTTGAGAAACTGGAAAATCAGTCAATTGCAGTTGCCCAATCCAAGGTAATTGCAAATAAGCCATTAATTGCAAAAAATTATGGTACAACGCACCAGCAGATATCGGCCAGTATTGCCGCACTTGATAAATAGCAGCATCAATTGGGAAAAGTAAATAACTGCCTAGTAACGTTAAGACAACTGCTAAACTAATACAAAACAGAATCGTGGCTAACCAATTAGCCCCATTTTTAAGTTCGGCCTTCATTAGACTTCCCATTCGTCCAAGGAATTAACTTGATGAGTTGGTTGAATCTCCTTTTGGGCAACAACTTCTGGTTTGCTGACACCTGTATAGACTAATAATGAGTCCACGCCGGCATTAATTCCCGCACGAATATCGGTTTCATAATTGTCGCCAACGATTAAAGTATTTTCAGCTTCTTGGCCCAAAACAGCCAATGCTGCATTGACAATGATCGCTTCAGGCTTGCCAATATATGTTGCCTGTTGTTGAGTAGCATGTTCTACTAGCGAAATAACAGAACCTGCACCAGGAACTAAACCACGCTCATTGGGTAAGTTAGTATCTGCGTTAGTGCCAATAAAAGTTGAGCCTGCTCGAACCGCTAACGTTGCCACTTCAAACTTATGATAAGTCACGTCGTAGTCCAGACCAACGACAGTATAATCAGGATTTTGCTCGGCTAGCTTCATACCCGCACCTAATAAAGCACTGACTAAACCAATTTCACCAATAACGTAGACCGTTTTCCCGGATAGATCACCTTGGTTTTTGGCCTTGAGATAACTTACCGTTGCCAAAGAAGGCGTATAGATTTGGTCTACTTGAACATGAATATCGTGATTTTTGCTCAGGTTTTCTGCAACTGCTGCCGGTGTCTTCGTTGTGTTATTCGTTAAAAACAAAAACGGAATGTGTTTAGCTTGCAAACGTTCTACAAAACGCTTAGCTGCCGGAATGCGATCGCTCCCCCGATAAATCGTGCCATCAAGATCAATTAAATATGCTGAATAAGATTTCAAAATATAAACGCTCCAATATTAAAAATTTAACGTTGTCTTAGTCGACAACGACATTAATCACTAATCTTCTAGTTGCCGAATATGAAATTCATGTGGTGCTCGACTTTGTCCTGACCGCTTGTCCACTACTCTAGGTTGATTAGTTGTTGATTGACGCTTAGCTTTGGGTTCTGATTGGCGCTGAGACTGATGAGGTGTTGCGGTGTTGGTTAAGGTATGCATTGTAAAATTATTGTGTGGGGTTGCTTTACTGGTTTTATTTTTCTCTGAACGACGCTGCTTTTTTTGACCGTTAGGCTTACCTTGTTGTCCCTTGCGGTCGGATCGATCATTAGTTGATCGAGAACGATCCGTAGTTCTCGTTTGTGCCGAGTGCTTAGCAGCTTGATTGGTTCGCTGTTCAGATTGTTTTTTTGCTGACTTATTTTGCTGTGGTTTAGGCGTTTTAGCATTAACAGCGCCTGTTTTACTACTATTAACTGTACGTTTACGGCGACGATTATTACTGTGACGATGCAGATTACGGTCAGCGTTATCTGATTCCGCCTTTTCTAAAACAAAAAATGCACAACCAAAATTACAATACTCATTAATATAATCTTGCAGTGTTGCAATGCTTTGATCACGATTAGCTGTGTGGTGCCGTTCATCATAAAATCCACGCAGGCGTAGCTGCTCAAAGCCCCAATCACCCACAACATAATCGTATTTATTTAAAATTGTTTCAAAACGCTGTCCTAATCGTTCGGCATCAAAGCCATTGCGATATTGATATACCAGTCGATAATGATGATTGCCAATAAAGATATTATCAGCATCTTTCACTTTAACGACAATTCCACGATATTCATGCTCATCGCGATCAGTTTCTTTGATTGGCACTGGTTGTGCTATTTCTTCACCGAATGATAAATCGTCAGCAGAACTATCATGCTTAACATTAAATACACCTGGTTCAACTTTAAGAACCGGTGTTGGCATCTCTTCAGGCGTGTTTAAATTTATTGCCATGTCTTAACTCCCTTATCCAAGTAACGATTAGCCAATGTGATTAGCTCGTAAAATCTCCTTAACATCATCAGCAATCTTACCTTCTGGCTTCTCCCATTCAACCCATTCCGTGAAATCTTCGGTAGGCATTGTATAATGAGAGTTGATATACTTTTCATAATCTTGGACGGCATTTGAATGCGGAATATTTAATTGCAAAATGCGAACTTCTTTGATGAAGCCGCGCACTGCGGCCAATTCTGCTCGGCCATTCATAAACATGTTGGCAATCTCGTAGTATTGAGTACCATCGTTACGTGTAATAAGCTCGATTAAATCTAAAGTTTGATATTTTTCGGCCATCATATACCTCCAAAACATACTAAGTGTAACATTTTTAAACAGCGGTGGAAAATCAAATCATTGCTTAAGTACTGCTAGACTAACGGTAAAATTTCAAATTTAGTAACTATTAAACTAACATTAATCTACTTGTATGAAACATGTTGGTTAAGTAACACTATATCATTAAAGTAACAATATCATGCGTAAAGAAAGTAGGCTTTTCCTTGAAGCAAGTACCTCTGATTAAATTAATGACTATTTTGGCACTATGGTGGCTAACTTGTGGCTTTACAGTCATTGGTCATCGCGGTGATCCTATTAATGAACCCGAAGAAACCCTTGCAAGTTTTAACCACGCTTTTAGCGAGGGGGCTGACTATGTCGAATTAGATCTTCACGTGTCACAAGACAATGTGTTGGTTGTTTCTCATGACCGTAACCTGGAACGCATTACTGGTCATAATGCCATTGTCTCACAGACACCTTGGGCAACTTTAAAAACCTTTAAACAGGCAAACGGTGAACCAATGCATTCACTGGCTGATATTTTTGCCTACTATCAAGATAAGCCCCAAACTAAATTCCTCATCGAAACTAAAAAGACCAAAAAAGGCAATCCCAAAAATATGGAACCTTTAGTAGCTGCATTAATCAAACAATACCACATGACCAATCGGGTGATGTTTCATTCTTTCTCATTATCGAGTTTGCAGACTTTGAAAACCTTGTTGCCTACTGTACCAAGAATTTTTATCGCTGGTAGTTTGAAACGTATTAATTTTGAAACCTTTACTACTTCTACTGGTGTTAATATTTCCTCGGAACTAGTTAACGCCCAAATCATCAAACAATTACACGCTGCCAAGCAAAAAGTTTATGTCTGGGATCATATGAACGAAAGTGCCAGTCGTTGGAATTGGTTAGTAAATCTCCCAATTGACGGCGTTGTAACTAATTATCCTGCAACTGGGAAACAGTACCAAGACGCTAAAACCAAAGCCACTTCAAAAAGGATTTCTCGAGATGTCACGCTATTAAGTAACTATCAAGTTAAAAGCTACGAAAATCCCTATAACCTTACCCTACAAAAAAATACCGTGCAGCCTTTGACTACCTATCATGTTGATCATTTGGTTTGGAGCCAAGGTCATGCCTATTATCAAATTGGAACAAATCGCTTCATTGAAGCAACTGGCGTTAATCCAACTAATGAGGTTGTTAAAGTCTCACCTTATCTTAATCAGCATCTCCAATTAAAAGCAGATCTGTTACACGTACCATTTTATGATCAGCCTTATGCACCGACAGCACTTAAACATGAGCTTCTGCCAAAACAACACTACACAATTAAAGCCGTCCAAATTATTAATGGTCAGCTTTGGTTACAGACTAAACAAGGCTGGTTAAAGGGGCATGATGTTTTAATTGATTTTGATCACAATAGTGCTAATTGGCGCGCATATCAGCAATTAAAACCGGCTCAAAAATTAGCTTTCACTACAATTCCCCAACCAAAAATTGGCCAAATCCCAGTAAAAAAACAAAATAAGTGGCAAATGTTAGCCTACTTCCATTATAATCAAGTTATTATGAAATCAATTTTATAGTGAGGTGCCAGCTAATGAAAGACTGGGATGATGAAGACGAGCCCAGTGAAATCGACCATGAACAGTTAATTGAAACGGTTAAAGCGACTTTACCCGCTGATGAAATTACTGAATCGATCTCCTCATTCTTTAAAATGTTAGGCGATCCGACGCGGGCTAAAATATTATATGCACTCTATGAATCTGAATTACGTGTTTATGATATTGTCGCAATTTTGGGACTTTCACAATCCAGTGTCTCCCATCAATTACGGTTATTAAAGCAAGCCAAGTTGGTCAAAAATCGCAAATCTGGCAAGGAAGTCTACTATTCATTAGCAGATGACCACGTCATGACCATCTTTAAGAGTGGTATTGCTCATATTAACGAATAATAAAATAATGAAAAGAGGAATTAGCATGATTGATTGGCAAGCAGAAGTAGAAAAACGGCAAGACGCATTATTAGATGATTTAGGTTCAATTTTACGTATCCACAGTGAACGCGATGTTGAACACGCAACAAAGGAATACCCACTTGGTGCAGGTCCTGCAGAAGCATTGAAACAAATGTTAGCTATTGCTGAACGTGACGGTTTCACAACTAAGAACGTTGAAAACGTTGCTGGTCGCATTGAATTTGGTGAAGGCGCTGAAACATTAGGTATTTTATCGCATATGGACGTTGTACCTGCTGGTGACGGTTGGGAAACTGATCCATTCGAACCTACTATTAAAGATGGTAATTTAATTGCCCGTGGTAGTGCCGACGATAAAGGACCAGCTATGGCTGCTTATTATGCTTTGAAGATTATCAAAGACTTAGACTTACCTGTTTCTAAAAAAGTTCACTACATCTTCGGTACTGACGAAGAAAGCGAATGGGTTGGTATTGAACGTTACTTAGAAGTTGAACCAGCACCTGACTTTGGTTTCTCACCTGATGCTGAATTCCCAATCATCAACGGTGAAAAAGGAATTACTGACTTTAAGATTAGCTTTAAGCCAGAATTATCAACCGTCGGCGAAATTCGTTTAATGAGTTTTCATAGTGGTTTGCGTGATAACATGGTTCCACAAACTGCTACTGCCACAATTGAAGGTCACCAATTAGGACAATTAAGTGATCAATTTGTCGCTTTTGCTGCTGAAAATGGTTTAGTTGCTGACGTTGAGGTTAAAGATCACCAAACAATCTTGACTTTAACAGGTAAGGGGGCCCATGCCTTAGAACCACGTGCTGGTCTTAATGCTGCCACTTACTTGGCAACTTTTTTAAGTGATTTATCATTAGATCCAGCAGGACATGAATACGTTAGTGTTATTAAAGACTACTTCCACTTAGATTCTCGTGGTGATCACGCTGGTATTAAATATACAGATAAGTTAATGGGCGAATTAACTGCTAGCCCTGATATCTTCCGCTACGATATTGAAAACGGTGGACATATTGTTTTAAACGTTCGTTTCCCACAAGGCATTACTGCTGAAGAAATTAATACTAATATCAATAAGACAATCAAACATGCTAACGTCAACAGCGAAGTTTATGGTCGCGTAGAAACACCACATTATGTACCAGCTGATGATCCATTGGTTAAAACGTTATTGAGCGTTTATGAAAAACAAACCGGTGAAAAGGGTGAAGAACAAATCATCGGTGGTGGTACTTACGGTCGTATCTTAGATCGCGGTGTTGCTTTTGGTGCTCAATTCCCTGGACAACCAAACGTGATGCATCAAGCTAACGAATACATGCCAGTTGCTGATATTTTACGTGCTGCTGCCATTTATGCTGAAGCAATTTACGAACTAATCAAATAATTAAAGACAATAAAAAGGCTAGGAATAATCCTAGCCTTTTTTGCACTCAAAATTAATTTCACGATCTACATCATCGTCATCATTTAATGATAGCATTCTGATGTCAACAACTATTCTGTCGGCCAAAGTAGTTCAAATTCCTCACAGACAACTGGATCCGTCTCAAAGAAATGATGATTAGCAGCCTCTGCTTCCTCACTGAAAAATTCCCAGTGAACTTCACGCCAATAATCAAGGCTCAAATCCCCTTCGCCTTCAAGTTTAGCATGTTCAGCCGTAACTTCTGAAAAAGGTACTACCTCAATTTTCGTGGTGCGAATAATGCAAACTGGTGCCTGTCGACCATCGAGAATAATATTATAGTCACCAACTTTAGGAACAGGTTCATTTGTCCAACGATAAAGTTGATATAATGATGCCGTTGCGGTCTTTTTGCCAGAAATAACTAAGGCAGCTAAGCGATCTGCCTGATCAGCTGTCCCGCCAAAAGACCAAGCTAAATATTTGTCCCCAGCATCAGGATATTTTTTCTTAAATGCTTCCCAAAAGTTCGAAATGACTAAACTTGACATATTCATTACTCCTCGCGATCATTCATAAGTTAAGAATAGCTGATTCAGGAGTTAAAAACAAACATTAACTCAAAATAGCATAACTAACCATTTTGTGCCTGAAAAGCAGCACCAAACGCTTGATGTAAGCCCCTTAACACAAAAAAGACTCAGAAAGTTAACAATCTGTTAACAGTTTTAAGGAAATAAACTTTAGGAATGATAATTGTTATATAATTCTAAGGTGTAACTATGAAAAAAGGTGGCGTTATCTTTGAACGAGCCCCAAAATTGGTGGACGAAATTCCTAACTGCACTACAAAACTTTGGTCAGCGTTTAGTGCACTTAACTAAACGTACCATTCAACAATCACGTTCGAATACTGAAGCTAATCAACAACCAACTCCAAACGATTGGCAATTTAAATTCAACGTAATTATGAGTACGATTCGATCCTTAATGCGCTTTGTCATTGCCCTACTTTTTGTTGGTGGCGGACTAGCGTTAGGACTATTATTAGGCTATTTTAGTGGTTTAATGAGTCAAGAATCTGTCCCTACATATGCCAGTATGAAACGACAGATTAGCGATGTTAAACAATCATCTGAATTATACTTTGCTAATAACGTCAAACTTGATAACGTCAAGAGTGATCTATTACGCAAACAAATCTCTTCTTCAGAAATGTCGCCTTACTTGAAAAAAGCTATTGTCGCAACTGAAGATAGTGATTTTTACAATCATAACGGGGTCGTTCCTAAATCCTTGATTCGAGCTGTCTTAGGTGAAATCGCAGGCGCCAGCGTACAAACTGGTGGTTCAACTTTAACTCAACAACTCGTTAAAATGCAGCTGCTATCTTCAGAAACCACTTGGAAGCGTAAGGCAACTGAAATTATGTTAGCAATGCGTGTTAATAAATATTTCAGTAAGGATGAAGTACTCGAGTCTTACTTAAATGTTGCAACTTTTGGCCGTAATAGTGCTGGCCAAAACATTGCCGGTGTTGAAGAAGCTGCTCAAGGTTTGTTTGGCGTTAGTGCCAAGAACTTATCCTTACCCCAAGCTGCATTTATCGCCGGATTGCCACAAAGTCCGTCAGTTTATACCCCTTATAAACAAAATGGTAGCTTGAAAAAAGATCTCTCACTGGGATTAAAACGTAAGAATGTCGTACTCTTCCGAATGTATCGTAATGGCGACATTACCAACAAACAATACCAAGCAGCTAAAAAAGTTGACCTTGTTAGTCAATTCCAAGAAAAAGGAACAGCATCAGAACAAACCGTCAAATACGGTTATGTTTATAACTTATTATTGTCACGCGCACGAACGATTCTAATTAAGCAGTTAGTTAAACAAGACGGTCGTCAAATAGTTAAGGTTAAAGCTGACGATGCGTTATATACGAAGTACTATAATCAAGCCGACACTTTATTGAAACAAAAAGGTTATCGGATTGACAGCACGATTAACAAGTCAATCTATGACGAACTACAAACAGCTACTTCACAAGCAAGCTATACTTTTGGACAAAGTTATACTGAAACAGCTTATGATAGTAATCTGAAAAAAGAAGTCACGATTACTGAACCCGTTCAAGTTGGTAGTATCGTTTTAGACAATACAACAGGTAAAGTTCTTGCCTTTGTGGGTGGTCGTGATTACGACGATAATCAAGTTAACCATGCTTTTGATACTCTGCGTTCTCCTGGTTCAACCATGAAACCATTATTGGTTTATGGGCCAGCTGTTGAAAACAAAATTATTAATACCCAAACTCAAATTGCCGATTTTCCTCAAGACTTTAATGGTTACAAGCCATCTGATTTTGGTCAGACATCACTTAATAAATTTGTTTCAGCAACAACTGCGCTAGAACATTCTTATAATCTTCCTGCTGTTAACTTGTACAACTACCTGTTAAACAAGACTAACGTACAACCTGCTGATTATTTAAAGAAGATGGGTATCACCTTAACAAGTAAGGAAATATCTGAATTAGGAATCGCCTTAGGTGGTACATCTCAAGGTATTTCCGTTCAACAAGATGCTAGCGCATTTGCAACCTATGCTAACAATGGTGATCATGTAGATCCTTATGTTATCAGTAAGATCACTGCACCAGATGGTAAAGTGATTTACCAACATAAAGAAACAAAAACTTCCGTTTACAGCCCAAGCACAGCTTATATTATGCAACATATGCTAAAACAAGTTGTTAAATCCGGTACTGCTAATTCCTTATCATGGCGACTTAACTTTAGCACAGACAACGTTTGGGGTAAGACCGGTACAACTAATGATAATAAAGATATTTGGTTTGTTGGTTCAACACCTGGTATTACGATGGCAACTTGGATGGGCTATGATAATTTCTATGGTAATCAACATAGCTTAGGTACAACAGCTAGTTCGATCAACTTAGGTTACTGGTCAACTATGGCCAATGCTATTTATAGCAACCAGCCAGATTTGTTAAAACTCAACAAATCGATGTCTAAGCCAAGTGGCGTTAAATCCCATTCCGTTTTAGAATCAACAGGAACAAAAGATGGTAAAGTCACTGTGGATGGTAATACAATTAATCTCAAAGGTAATACAGTTACCGCATTATTCAATGATGATGAAGCTAGTGATGCGAAAGCCAAATTTGCAATTGGCGGCACTGATAAGAATTACAAGCTCTTCTATGATCATTACAGCGGTATTAGTAATGCTTATGGTCAAAGTATTAAGATGGATGCTAAAGGTAACGTCCTTGATAGTAGCGGCAACATTGTTACAGATGACGACGATACAACAACCGATTAATATATGATGCAATCAAAAAAGAACCTGGAGAAAATTCTCCAGGTTCTTTTTTATATTTAAACCGAAACTTGTTTAATGACAAAGAGTTGCCAACAAGCCGCTAACTTTTTAAACTATTTTGATCTAGTTGAATTACGTGTAATAATGCTATGTGGTAAGAGAATCGTATTTTGATCGATTTCTTCTTTGTTCATCATCTTAGTTAATAAACGCATGGCTACGGCACCGATATCATAAAGGGGTTGAGCAATGGATGTTAATTTAGGACGCACAATCTCAGTTAACATCGTGTTGTTGCTAGTAATGATTTCAAAGTCTTCAGGGATCTTAACGCCAGTATCAACACCACCGTTTAAAAAGCCAACTGCTAATTCATCATCAGTAACAATAGCAGCAGTTGCGCCAGCATGTTTAACAGCATCCCAGACAGCTTCTCCAGCACGATAACTGTATTCAGTTTCAAAAACTAAGCTTTCATCATAAGCAATCTTAGCTTCTGCTAAAGCAGCTTGATAACCCTTTAAACGATATTGACCATTAATAGGATCGTTCAATGGACCAGTGACAAAAGCAATATGTTGATTGCCACTAGCAATTAAACGTGCTGTTGCTTCTTTAACAGCAGCTACATAGTCGATGTTAACACTACCAATTTTAGCAGTTGGATCAACTGTGCCGGCTAAAACAACTGGTGTCTTACTACGATCTAATTCTTTACGTGTTGAATCATCGATATTTTGACCCATGTAGATCAAACCATCAACTTGTTTAGCCAAAATACTTTCTAGAACAGTATTAACTTTATGCTTACCTTCATCTGCACTAGCCAAAATAATATTATACTTGTACATCGTTGCAACATCATTAATACCACGTGCTAAGGACGCATAAAAAATGTTCGTAATATCAGGAATTATAACCCCTACTGTTGTTGTTCGGTGACTAGCAAGACCCCGAGCAACAGCATTAGGACGATAATCAAGTTTTTCAATCACCTTTAAAACTTTTTCGCGAGTGTCTGGGCGGACGTTGGGATTGCCATTGACTACTCGAGAAACAGTTGCCATTGAAACACTTGCTTCGCGCGCAACATCATAAATTGTAATAGTTTGTTTTTCCATGTTTGTTTTGGTTACCTCATATTTTCATAGTTTTCCATATTAATTTAGCATGATGTAGCAACAAATGCAAGCGTTTTTATCTATCTTTATGAAAATAAATCGCTTTCATTAAAAATACTTTCAGATTCTTTTCATCAAAATGAGTTAGTTAAAATATGTTATACTGAACTAAACTTGTCTAGAAAGGAATCTTTCCCTATGAAAAAACTTGAAGCCCTACAAAAATGGGTCCAAGAACAACATCTTGATGTCGCTTATATTAGTGATCCTAATAGTGTTGGCTACTTTACCAACTTTGCTTTGAATTAATTCGTGAACAATTCCCTGATGCTTCTTTCCCAGTTAATGTTTCTGAATTTATTCGTCACATGAAACTTTTCAAAACACCTGGCGAAATTAATTTAATGGAAGAAGCTGGTGAACAAGCTGATCTAGCTTTTTCAATCGGTTTTAATGCAATCCAAGAAGGCCGCACTGAACAAGAAATTGTCGCTGAAATTGAATATGGCTTAATGAAACAAGGTATCATGCAAATGAGCTTTGATACGATTGTCCAAGCTGGCGCCAACGCTGCTAATCCTCATGGCGGTCCGGAACGTCATAAGATTGAACCTAATCAGTTAATTCTCTTTGATTTGGGAACTAATAATAAGGGTTACATGAGCGATGCTAGTCGGACCGTGGCTTTTGGTCAATTAAGTGATAAGCAACGCGAAATCTACGACGTTTGTTTAGAAGCACAATTAGCTGCTCAAGACGCCGTTAAACCTGGTATTACCGCTGCCGAACTAGATAAGATTGCTCGTGATATTATCACCAAGGCTGGTTATGGTGAATACTTCATTCATCGGCTTGGTCATGGTATTGGAACAACTGATCATGAATTCCCTTCAATCATGGAAGGTAATGACTTAGAATTACAACCAGATATGTGCTTCTCAATTGAACCCGGCATTTATATCCCTGGTTTTGCTGGTGTCCGAATTGAAGATTGTGTTCATGTTACTGAAAATGGCTGTAAAGCCTTCACTCATACTTCTAAAGCATTGAATCATATTCCTGTTCACTAAATAAATTAAAAGCGTTCCTAAGTCAGCAGATACTGATTTAGGAACGCTTTTTTTAATTCATTAAATTAATAATACTGTTATTTAGTTAAATCGTCTTTAACTTCGTCAGCTTTTTCTTTTGCTTGGTCGCTAACTTCTTTAAGTTGATCTTGAGCAGCGGCAGCATTGTCTTTAACTTCAGCAACGGTGTCACTGTCAGCAACTGTTTCTTTAATATCTGCCAATGTGTCATCAGCTTTATCAACCAAATCTTCAGTCTTGTCTGCAATCATGTCATCTTCATCTTGAGCTTCTTGAAAAGCAGATTGACTATCTAAGACAATATCATCAAAATCATTGCTTTCATCAACACTATCTTTTGTCTGTTCAAAACTACTCTTTAATTGATCAGTTACATCGCCAAATTGTGATTTCATTTGAGCGGTTGCATCTTGAAAATTATCTTTCATTTGTTGGAATGCTTGACCTGAAGTATCCATAGCTGAATGAAGACCCTCATGTTCATTCAAAACACTGTTAACTTTTTTAGCAGCATCTTCACGCCAATCAGCAGTTGCGTCGTCTGCAATCTGATACAATTCTGTCGCACGATCTTTCATTTTGTCGCGATTATTTGCAGCATGCTTACGTAAATCGTCAGCAGTTTCGGGAGTTAAGAACAACGCAGCACCAATTGCTGCTGCACTACCAATTACCAATCCTAAAAAGAAATGTCCTTTTGCCATATAAAACGCTCCTATCTATTTTAACTTTTATTTTTTGCGCAAAACAGCTCGCGCTACGCGAGTAACCATTGTATTTCGAGCAGTCTTGGGACTTGTGATCTTAGAAGCCAAATTACGTGATGAGGTATTCAAATCGGAGACAGAAGTTCCCAATTCACCCATTGCTTTAAAAACTGGATCCAAATTAGCAACTTTACCATTAACATCGTCTAACAAAGTATTGCTTTTAACTAATAAACCTTCTACTTCACTTGATAACACGTCAACGTCTTTCGTGACCGTGTTTAATGATTGATTCACGCCATCGACTGTTTTTTCAACGTTTTTCATCACTTTAGTAATCCGCATCAAAAAGATCGAAATAAAAATTACTAAGATCAACAGTGCACCGGCAGCAATCAATCCTGCGATTTCTCCGCCTGACATAGAAAACCTCCTTAATAAATCTAAACTTACTTAATAAGAATAACACCAAGACGGGTCTGGGGCAATTGATAAATGAAGGCGTTCCCTTTTATAAAAGTTCAGGAATTTTTTTATTTACGGCTAAAATTTGATACACTAATGATAAAGATGAAAAGGAGTTCTGCTATTTTGATAATTGCTACCGTTTTTGATCAATTCGATTGGAGCAAAATTGGCGCGGACATCTTAAGTAAAACCATCGAAATCATTCTGATCTCGTTGCTGTTTTACGTTTTAAATATTCTCGGCCAAAAGCTGATCAATCAAACCACTGAACATTACTTAAATAAAGAAAATACTGCTAATAATCGAATTTCAACCATTCACTCGCTATTAAAAAATGCACTCTTCTATACGTTGTTGATTTTTTATATTTATACGATTTTAACTGTCTTCGGTGTGCCTGTAGGAACGCTAATTGCTAGTGCCGGCATTGCAAGTTTAGCAATTGGCCTTGGTGCTCAAGGATTTGTTAATGACATCGTGACTGGGTTCTTTATTTTAGTTGAGCAGCAATTTGAAGTTGGTGATTTGGTCACAATTAGTGAGATTAACGGAACCGTTACCGCTATGGGGCTGCGAACAACCCAAGTACGTTCTTCCGATGGGACACTGCATTATATTCCTAATCGTAATATTTCGATTGTCGCTAACTTCTCGCGTGGACATCGCCAGCAAATGATCAACCTACGAATTAAATCAGATACAAATATTGCCGAATTGGAACAGGTATTGCAACAAGTTAATGAGCAGCTTTAT
The DNA here is from genome assembly GCF_001436095.1 of Lapidilactobacillus dextrinicus DSM 20335. GTDB lineage: Bacteria > Bacillota > Bacilli > Lactobacillales > Lactobacillaceae > Lapidilactobacillus > Lapidilactobacillus dextrinicus. The sequence goes on from NZ_AYYK01000017.1 coordinate 16,072, forward strand.
AAAACAACCGACGAATTGTTGGCTTTACCAGAATTACTTGGCGTTAATGTTCAGCCTAACGGTAGTTTGGTCTATCAAATTAAAATCAATCCTAAGCAAGGCTCAGAAATTGCCATGCAACGGCTATTAATTAGTCACTATCTCCCTGACTTGAAAAAAGTGGGCATTACCTTACCGACAAATACCCTTAATTTGCAGGGTTAATTATTATACTCAGCTATTGTCTACTTCGCGCTTCCGCAAAAGTTCTGAGTGAAATATTGTAGGTATCGTGGCGGCAAAGCAATACTCGCCGCTGGAGCGTAGTGGATGTCGATTTGAGCCGACTAAAAAACAAATCGTCTCAAATAAACGCTTTAATGTAAGTAATAAATTACTAACATTTTCACTATTGAACGGTATCGTTACCATTCACGCTTGGCAAAGTTTTGAATGAATCGAGTCGATAACGTGGCGGTGAAAAAATATTTAGCACTGGAACGCCGTGGGCAACGACTTTAAGCCAAATAGAAAGCAATTTGTCTTAAAGCTCGACCTTGTTGTAAGTGCTAAAGCACCAACAACAATTTCACCGCTGAGCGCTATTTTTTCACCGCCACTTAATTAACGAGTACAAACTTTGCGCGTTCTGATAAGCAAGTAGTTTCAAAGTATTCCAATCTTTTGAAATCTAAAACTGCAGTCAAATTCTACCAGCTCTCGTTACACAGTGCCGAGGCGGAATCGCGGTCAGCTGTAAAGTTCTCGTTAGCAATTTATTGCTTACGAGAAGGGTGAGCTTGACAACAATCTTCGATTGATTTCAAGTCGAGCCCATAGCATTCCACCAGCGCGTTTCGCGGAGGCACGAAGAATAGCAACTTCAAGTAACCTCAACATCAAAAAAGTCTCCTAAAAATCCGTAGTTGGATTTTTAGGAGACTTTTCATTTACATCTATTTACAGCAAACCGACACGTTGAAAAATATCGTCAACATGTTGCAGGTGATAATGGTAGTCAAATGCATCTGCGATTTCCGCAGTGCTTAAATATTTCCCAATCTCTTGATTATCTTCAACCAGCTGCTTAAAGGACTGTTGGTGATCCCAAGCCTGTGCTGTTAACGGTTGAACTAAATCATAAGCCGCTTCTCGACTCAAGCCTTGATCAATCAACTTCAATAAAACACGTTGGCTGTAGATCAAACCATGCGTTAAATTCATATTTTGCAGCATTCGTTCCGGAAAAACGTCTAAATTGCTCAGGATATTATTAAAACGGTGTAGCATATAATCCAACAACGTTGTTCCTTCTGGCAAAATAATGCGTTCAGCTGATGAATGCGAGATGTCCCGTTCATGCCATAAGGTGACATCTTCATAGGCGGTTGTCACCAGTCCACGTAGCGTTCGAGCTAATCCGGTAATATTTTCCGAACCAATTGGATTGCGTTTATGGGGCATCGCTGAGGAACCTTTTTGACCAGTAGCAAAGTGTTCTTCAACCTCATGAATTTCAGTTCGTTGTAAATTTCGAATTTCGGTGGCAAAGTTCTCTAAACTCGTGCCAATCAAAGCTAACGTGGCCAAATAATCGGCATGTAAATCCCGTGGCAAAACTTGGCTGGCAATTTCCTGCGCGTGAATACCAAATTTCTGACAGACATAGGCTTCAACCCGCGGGTCAATATTAGCAAAAGTACCAACGGCTCCAGAAATTTTACCAGTTTCAATTTGATCGGCCACGTGATTAAAACGAACTAAATTTCGTTGCATTTCTGAATACCAGCGCGCTAACTTCAAACCAAAAGTTGTTGGTTCAGCATGTACACCATGGGTTCGCCCCATCATAACCGTATCTTTATAACGCAGGGCCTGCGTTTTTAAGGTAGCAATTAAGGTTTCAATATCTGCACGCAACAAATTATTAGCAGCTTTTAAACGTAGGGCCTGCGCCGTATCAACTAAATCAGTACTGGTCATGCCATAATGAATCCAACGTTTCTCAGGACCTAAATATTCAGAGACATTACGGGTAAAAGCAACGACATCGTGATGAGTTACTTGTTCCAATTCAGCAATTTCAGCATCATTAAACTTAACATTTTGTTGTAGTGCCAAAATATCTTCATCAGAAATCACACCTAATTCATGCCAAGCTTCATCAATGGCTAACTCGACTTCTAACCAGGATTGATACTGACTGTGTAAACTCCAAATTTCCTTCATTGGTTCTCTGCTATATCGTTCAAGCATCTGCCATTCTCCATTCTATTTAATTGGGTTGTAAGAGATACTAACGTTAGAATAATCCGGTAATTTTACCGGTTGAATCAACTTTGATCTGTTCTGCTGCCGGGTGTTTCGGCAACCCCGGCATGGTCAAAATTTTTCCCGTCAGCGCTACTAAAAATCCAGCGCCTAATTTGGGGACGAACTCACGGACATGAATTTTGAAATCAGTTGGTGCTGCTAATTTCTTAGGATCATCAGATAAGGAATATTGCGTCTTAGCCACAATAATCGGCAGTTGGGCCCAACCCAATTCCTGAAAGGTTTGTAATTGTCGCTTAGCTTTAGCGGTTAAAGTAACGCCGCTCCCACCATAAATCACTTGAACGATTTGCGTTAACTTTTCAACTGGGGTTGCTGTCGGTAGATACAACGGTTGAAACTCAGCTGGTTCAGTCGCGGCTTGTAAGACGATGCGCGCTAAATCAGTTGCTCCTTGACCCCCGTGACCCCAAACATCAGCTACCGCAACTTTAAGTTGTTGAACTGCCACAAAATCAGTCACTACTTTTAACTCTGCGTCTGTATCTGTTGCAAACTGATTAACAGCGACCACGACAGGTACGCCATAACGTTTCATACTGAAAATATGTTGCTCTAAATTAGCCAGGCCAGCAGTTAAAGCAGGAATATTTTCAGCAGTTAAATTATTTTTGGCCACACCGCCGTGCATCTTCAAAGCACGAACTGTAGCGACAATGACGATCACATTAGGGTGCTGACCTAGCAAAGGCGTCTTCACGTCAAGAAATTTCTCACCACCAAGATCAGCGCCAAAACCAGCTTCAGTGACCACATAATCAGCCAACTTGAGTGCCGTTCGTGTTGCCTGAATTGAATTGGTTCCTTGCGCAATATTGGCGAATGGTCCACCGTGAATCAAAGTTGGTGTATGGCCTAAGGTTTGCACCAAGTTAGGTTGCAGCGCGTCTTTCAATAAAGCGGTGATAGCGCCACCGACTTGTAATTGAGCAACGGTTACAGGCTGTTGATCGTAAGTATACCCAACCACAATGCGATCAATTCGTTCTTGAAGATCAGTTAAATCTGTGGCCAAAGTTAAAATTGCCATTAACTCGGAGGCCGCCGTAATTTCAAAGCCACTTTCGCGCAAGACCCCGTTAGGATGACCACCTACACCAGTGACAATATCGCGTAACTGACGGTCATTAACATCCAGTGCGCGCTTTAATAACACTTGACTAGGATCAATCTGCAACGGATTTCCTTGATAAATACTATTATCAACTAATGCCACTAGGGTGTTCTGAGCCACGGTTAAAGCATGAAAATCACCCGTTAAATGTAAATTGATTTCTTCCATGGGAACCACTTGAGCGTAACCACCGCCCGTTGCCCCACCTTTCATCCCCATAACCGGGCCTAACGATGGTTCTCGTAAAGCCAACATGGTTTTAGCTCCGGTAAGATTTAAGGCGTCGGCCAACCCCACTGCAACCGTTGACTTACCTTCACCAGCTGGCGTGGGATTGATTGAGGTTACCAAAATTAACTGACCGTTTTCCTGTGAATGCTGGTCCGGATCAAAATCAACTTTGGCTTTATGGCGACCGTAAGGAATAATTTCAGCCGCGGTTAAACCGGCTTTTTGGGCAATGTGCTCAATCGGCCAAGCTTCTGTTGTCTGAGCAATTTCCAAATCACTTTTCATAAGTCACCTCACTAATTGTTTGAGCAATGTCGTGGCGATAAGCTAATGGTAGATCAGCTGCTTGTAAAGTTTGATAAATGGTTTGGCGGGCTTCTTTCTTATTTACACCGCTACTGACAACAGTTGCTACGCGGCCACCATGACTTAGTAATGTTTGTTGTCCTTGCGCTGAATGAGTATAGTCAACTAACACGTCAGTTCCTAAATCGGGTAATAAATAGTTGCCACTAACACCCTGAGGATAATCTGGATCTGTCAAAACAACGCCAACAAATGACTTTTCAGTTTGCCACTGCGGGGTTACTTTTTGCCCAGTAACTAAACCACTAATCAAGTCATAAAAATCACTGGTTAATTGCGGTAAAACAACTTGAGTCTCTGGATCGCCCAGACGAACATTATATTCAATTACCTTGGGCCCAGATGCCGTCAACATCACACCAGTATAAAGAACGCCGGAAAATGGCGTGTTCATTTCTTGAAGAGCTGCTAATGTCGGCATCACTAATGTTCGAATGGTCAGTTCAAGTGTAGCTGAATTAATCTCGGGTACTGGGCTATAAGCACCCATGCCACCAGTATTTAACCCTTGGTCATGATCGTAACGTCGCTTATAATCATGAGCCAATGGTGCGTGAACAATTTGGTTGCGACCAACCAAGGAAAAGAGTGAAAATTCAAAACCGCTTAGATATTCTTCAATCACCAACGTCATCTCTTCCTGCCGTTGATAACAAGCCGCTAAAAACTTAGCCGTTTCTTGAGCATCGCGGTGAATGGTAACCCCTTTACCAGCAGCAAGTGCATCAGTTTTGATCACAATAGGATAGCCTAACGCTTGTACGGCAGCCTGAGCAGCGGCTAATGATGTAACTGTCCGCGCTTGGGCAGTCGGGATCTGATGATCTAAAAGAATTTTCTTCATAAAGGCTTTAGAGCCCTCTAATTGAGCCGCAGCTTTTTTAGGGCCAAAGATTAAAAGTCCTGCTGCCGTAAAGGCGTCAACGATGCCGTTGACTAAGGGAACTTCGCCACCAACAAAAGTTAAATCGATTTGATATTTTTGAGCCGCTACAATCAAGGACGAAAAATCTGTCTCGACAATTGGCAGCGTCATGATTCCCTCACGCCGCATGCCATCATTCCCTGGCGCAGCATAGACAGCCATTACTTTGGGACTCTGCTGAAAAGCTCGTGCAATTGCATGCTCACGCGCACCGGAACCAATAATTAAGACTTTTGCCATGATGAACCTCCTAATGTTTGAAGTGACGAACGCCGGTGAAGACTAAGACGACCCCTAACTCATTAGCTTTTTTAATGGAGTCTTGATCACGAATCGAACCACCGGGCTCAACTAGGGCACTAATACCATGTTTAGCCGCGTATTCAACTGAATCAGCCATTGGGAAAAATGCGTCTGAGGCTAAAACAGCGTCAGCAAAACCTGCTTTAGTTTGAGCGTGTTCAATGGCAATCTTAACCGAATCAATCCGGTTCGGCTGACCAGCACCGATACCCAGTGTTTGCCCATCTTGAGCGACGACAATGGCATTAGACTTAACGTATTTAACAGCAGTTTGTGCAAATAGCATAGCCTTTAATTGCTTTTCAGTCGGCTGCTTTTCAGAAACAACCGTTAAATCAGCCAATGATTCTACAGCCAAGTCTCGTTCCTGCATGACAGCGCCACCTAGAACCGAAGTTGTTTCAATATGTTGAGGAATCTCATTGGTGAAGGGCACGGTCAACAAGCGAATGTTCTTTTTCTTAGCTAATTGCGCGTAGGCCTCTGCACTAAAACTTGGCGCGATAATAATCTCTAAGAAGATCTTGCTCATCTTAGTCGCTGTTGCTAAGTCAACCTCCCGATTCAAAGCGACGATGCCACCGAAAATAGAAATATCATCAGCTTCAAACGCTTTGTCCCAAGCAGCTTCAATATCAGTCGCAATCCCAATTCCCGCAGGATTCATATGTTTCACTGTGACCACAGTAGGTTTTTTAAATTCAGCAATGATTCGTAATGCGGCATCAGCGTCACGAATATTGTTGTACGATAATTTCTTGCCGTGCATAATGTTAGCGTTCAAAACTGAATAAGGTTCAGAAATTGGATCACGATAAGCCATGGCAGCTTGTTGAGCATTTTCTCCATAGCGAAGTTTTTCAAATTGTTCATAGGTTTCAGGGAATTCTTCCGTAAAGGCCTCGCCCGTGAAATACTTGGCAATGATCGCGTCATAAGCAGCAGTGTGGCGGAAAACTTTGGCCGCTAACTCACGTCGGAATTCGTATGTATCTGTCTCAGATTGAAGCTTGGTGATGATTGTTTCATAATCAGTTGGGTCGACAACAGCAAGCACATCTTTAAAATTCTTAGCGGCAGAACGAAGCATTGATGGCCCACCAATATCAATTTGTTCAATGGCCTCAGCTGGTGTAACATCACCAGCCATAATCGTTTCTTTAAAGGGATATAAATTAACCACGACCATATCAATCGGTGTGATCTGTTGTTCTTTTAATTGTTGTTGATGTTCTGGCAAATCACGACGAGCAAGAATACCACCGTGAATTTTCGGGTGTAACGTTTTTACCCGACCATCGAACATTTCGGGAAAACCAGTTACACTTTCGACAGATTGAACGGGTAGTCCAGCCTCGTGCAGCAATTGATAAGTACCGCCAGTCGAAATAATCTCATAATCATTGGCCACTAATTCTTTGGCAAAGTTAACAATATTCTCTTTATTGGAAACGCTGATCAATGCTCTTTTCACTTTTCAAAAACTCCCTTTTCAACTAATTTTTTGATGGTAGCTGGATATAATTGATGCTCAACTTGATGAATCTGCGCTTCTAAAGCGGCTAAAGATTCACCTTCGTCAATGGGAACGGCTGCTTGGGCAATGATCTCACCACTATCAACACCAGCATTAACGAAATGAACGGTAACGCCAGTCATTTTAACGCCATAATGATAGGCGTCTTCAATTCCCCTCCGTCCGGGAAAACTGGGCAAAAGAGCTGGGTGTAAATTAATAATCCGTTGGGGATACTGTTGCACAAAATCAGCTGATAAAATCCGCATATAACCAGCTAAAATAATTCCAGCCACTTTGTCAGTAGCTAATTGTGCCAAAATTTTTGCCTCGGCAGCAGCTTTCCCATTTTGATAACTGACCACTAATACCGGTACATTTTCAGCAGCAGCCCGTTGAATCACGGGTGCATTAGCATGATCGACTACCACGCGAACAATTTGAATGGGTAAATTTTGTGTCTTAATTGCTGCCATCAAAGCACTAAAATTAGTGCCAGTACCTGAAGCCATAACCGCTAAACGAGTTGTTTTTACCATGAGAATTCTCCTGTAAACACGACCGCATTCGCTGCTGTTTGTGGCTTAGCCTGCAAATAACCTAATTGATAAATAGGTTGTTGCAATGTCGCGAAATGCTGTAAAACTGCCGGTAAGTTAGTTGGCTTAACCATTAAAATCATGCCCACGCCATTATTAAAGGTCGTCAGCATATCAGCTGTCGTTAGTTGACCCTTTTGCTTCAATAATTTAAAAATTGCCGGAATCTGCCAACTGTTAGTTTGAATAACAGCCTGTAAATCATGACTAAAACTACGCGGCAAATTACCAACGATCCCACCACCAGTAATGTGGCTCATACCAACTAGTAAATGTTGCGCTAATAAATCTTGAACCAATGGATAATACAACGTCGTCGGTGTTAACAAGGCCGTCTGTAATTCTGGTGTTAATTGTTGAAAATCCGTTGCTTCTTTCAGACCCAGTACAGAACGAACTAACGAATAGCCATTAGAATGCAGTCCCGATGATGGTAAGCCCAGCAATAAGTCACCAGCTTGCGCATGGGCAACTGAATTCAAAAGCTGATCTTTTTCAGCAATCCCCACACCAAACGCAGCTAAGTCGTAATGGTGAGCTGCATAAAGTCCAGGCAGTTCAGCCATCTCACCACCAACTAAGGCTGCGCCGACAGCTTGGGTTGCCTGAGCGATCCCCGTCACAATCGTTTTAACAACCTCGGGCCGAATATGATCAACTGCTAAATAATCTTGGAGAAACAATGGCTGCGCACCCTCAGCTACAATATCGTTCATCACCATTGCTACCAAATCTTGGCCGATTGTTTCGTGTCGATTGGCCGCAATCGCCAATAACAGCTTAGTTCCCACACCGTCAGTCCCACTGATTAAAACTGGCTGGCGAAAACCTGCTGGAAGTTCAACAGCGGCACCAAAATTACCTAAGCCACTCAGAACCTGTGGTGTATATGTTGCCTGAACAGCTGCTTTAATTTCTTGAACGGCTGTGTTGCCAGCCTCGATGTTGACACCAGCTTTTGAATAAGCATCTGCTTCCATAGCGCACCTCCTTAATTTGCTGTCAATTCAGGTTCGAATGTGACGATTTTTTGCTCAGCTTCACTTGCTAGTTCAGGATAGTAGTCATAAATTGGTGACGGATAGTGACCGTCAAAATATGCAGTTGTTAATCCCGAGCCACTACCTTCATGAGGTAAATCAATGGCAGCAATTAACCCTGCCGTTGATAAAAAGGCCAATGAGTCTGCACCGATTTCTTGGCACATTTCAGCAACTGAAAGGTGTGCGGCCATTAACTCGTCACTAGTCTGCATATCTACACCATAAAATGATGGGTATTTGAAGGCTGGTGAAGCAATACGCACATGAACTTCAGTGGCACCGGCTTCTTTTAACATGCGGATAATATATTTAGACGTGGTGCCACGGACAATTGAATCATCAACCAATACGACCCGCTGTCCCTTTAAAACTGCAGGAACAACGCTTAATTTCATTCGGACTGCCTGTTCACGTCGTTGTTGGGTTGGTTCAATGAAGGTCCGCGCAATATATTGATTCTTAATCAAACCCATTTCTTGAGGGAGCCCCGCTGCTTCTGCATAGCCTAGTGTGGCCGATGAAGAAGAATTCGGTACTGCCACGACAATATCTGCAGCAGCTGGTGCCTCATAAGCAAGATGTTGCCCCATTCGCTTGCGGGCTTGATGAACATTGACCCCACAAATATCTGAATCAGGCCGTGCAAAGTAAATATATTCCATTGAGTCAATGTCTAAATGCGTCTGAGTCGTGTAGTGATCAATGGTTAACCCTGCATCGTTAATCGTAATCAACTCACCTGGTTTAACATCCCGAACGAATTTAGCATTGACTGCCCGTAACGCAGCACTTTCACTAGCAGCCAGATAAGCACCATTAGGCATTTGACCGATCACAAAGGGGCGAAATCCATGCGGATCCAACGCTGCATAAATCGCATCCGGCGTCATCAGTAGAAAAGCGAAACCACCATGAACTTGATTCAACGCTTCTTTCAATTGTTCAATAAAGGTCGCTTTTTTAGAGCGACGAATCAAGTGCAACAAGACTTCAGTATCTGATGAAGATTGAAAAATTGCTCCCTCATTTTCTAATTGTTGCCGTAAACTTTTCGCATTGGTTAAATTACCATTGTGAGCTAACGCAACTTGATCATCAGCAAAGTCCACCATAAACGGTTGAATATTACGAATGCCACCTGATCCGGCAGTGGCATAACGAACATGGCCAATAGCAGCCTTACCAGTTAAATGAGTAAATTTATTAGGATCCGCAAAAGCGACACTAAGTAATCCTAATCCACGTTCTTGCCACAAACGGCCACCATCATTGGCTACAATTCCGGCCCCTTCTTGACCACGATGCTGCAAAGCGTGCAGACCATAAAAAGTTAAATGAGCCGCATCAGGAACACCCCAAACTCCGAAAATCCCACACTCTTCGTTTAATGATCCCAATGTTGTTATTGATTGAGTTGACATTTAATCGACTCCTCATAAAGCTTTTGTGCGACGGCTTGGTTCACTTTAATCGTTTGATCAGAACCAGTAAGTTCAAGTTTGGTATCAGCCGTCACTTTGCCTAATAAATGTGCCTGTGTTCTTGCCAATAATTCAAAATCAGCTTGATGCTCAGGTCTAACCGTCACGACAAACAAGGATGGTGATTCGGCAAAATACCAACTAGCAGCAAAATCAGCTTGCACTTGACAACCAAATGGTGTTTTAAATGCCATTTCTGCTAGTGTGACCGCTACGCCACCTTCAGCGACATCATGAGCGCTATTAATCAATTGGTCTTCAATGCCCTTCAGAACAAGTTGCTGATGCTGTTTTTCAATATTCAAATCAAGAGATTTCAGTTGACCACTAATTTTCCCCGTGACTAATTTCTGTAGTTCACTGCCGTTAAAATCAGGGCGAACCGTCCCAATCAGATAAATCAAATCATCAGCATTCTTAAAATTGATGGTGGTGGCGTGGTCAATATTTTCTAACAACCCAACCATGCCGATAATTGGGGTTGGATAAATAGCTTGTCCATCAGTTTCGTTATAAAGCGAAACGTTACCCGAAATGATCGGCGTGTTCAACTTTTGTGCCATTTCATTAATACCCGCACATGATTGCGCCAACTCATAATAAATCTCAGGATCATCAGGATCGCCAAAATTCAGACAGTCGGTAATCCCAATTGGTGTTGCCCCAGTTGCCACGATATTTCGGGCCGCCTCAGCAACTGCCAACTGGCCACCAACCTGAGGATTTAAATAAACGTAACGACCATTCACATCCGTCGTCATTGCTAAGACTTTTCTTGTGTTCTTAATTCGAACTAAAGCTGCATCGCCGCCAGGTTTAATCACGGTATCCGTTCGAACGCTACAATCATAATGTTTGAAAATTTCAGCTTTAGAGGCAATCGTACTTTGAGCCAACAAATCTTTAAAGGTTGCCGTAACATCAGTTAGTTCAGGGACAAATTCAGGATCAGCTTCAGCAGTTAAACGCGCTGGAACTTGTTGCTTCTGGTTTTGCTTAGGTGGTGTAATTAAATACTGAACATCGATATTAGCCACTTCAACGCCATCAAAGTCTAGCCGATAACGACCATCAGCTGTTACCTCGCCAATATCAACGGCCGCTAGATCAGCATCTGTAAATAATTGCGCCACTTCAGCGACGTGGTCAGCCTGTACCACCATTAACATTCGTTCCTGTGATTCTGACAACATCAGTTCATAAGGGGTTAAATTAGTTTCTCGTTGCGGTACTTGATTGAGATTCAAGTGAATCCCATTACCAGCTTTACCTGCCATTTCCGCAGAAGATGATACTAACCCAGCGGCGCCCATATCTTGAACGCCAACAATAGCAGCTCCAAAAATATGAATCGCCTTAATAGTCGTGTCCATTAATAACTTTTCTAAGAATGGATCACCCACTTGAACCGCTGAACGATTCTGATCAGTGCTGCTGTCAAAATCACTAGAAGCAAAAGTCGCGCCATGAATACCATCACGACCAGTTTTGGCACCGACATATAAAATTCGATTACCAATTCCTTCTGCTTTTCCCACGTGTAAGTCGGCTTGATTGAGCAGTCCAACGGCCATGGCATTAACAATGGGATTCTGCTGGTAGGTAGCGTCAAACATGACATCGCCGCCCACAGTGGGAATGCCTAATGAATTACCATAATCAGCAATGCCAGATACGATACCGTTTAACAAATGCTTTGTGGTGTTATGATGCAATTCACCAAAGCGTAAACTATCTAAAATCGCAATTGGTTGGGCCCCCATTGAGAAAATGTCGCGAATGATCCCCCCAACCCCAGTAGCCGCTCCTTGATAAGGTTCCACAGCTGAGGGATGATTATGCGATTCAGCTTTAAAAACTACAGCTTGATTGTCGCCAATGTCTAGAACCCCAGCACCTTCACCGGGGCCTTGAACAACGCGCTCATTTTGCGACCAAAACTTTCGTAAGACTGGTTTAGACTTCTTATACGAACAATGTTCCGACCACATTGCTGCAAACAAACCTGTTTCGGTATAGTTGGGTAGGCGATTTAAGTGCTGGCAGATCATTTCGTATTCGTCTTGAGATAATGACCATTGCAGATAAACTTGGCTAGCGCGTACTTCTTCTGGTGTTGGCTCATTACGCATTGCTTCAGGAATTATTGTCACAACTTCAACCCTCACTTATTTGTCTGATTAGTTTAAGATACTGCGGAAAAAATCTTGACCATCAATATTGCCAATAATTGCTTCAACGGCCCGTTCTGGATGAGGCATCATCCCTAAAACATTGCCCTTTTCGTTCACGATACCGGCAATTTGCTCAGCGGAACCATTGACGTTCGTTTGATAACGAAAAATCACTTGGTGGTTAGCTTCTAATTGGGCAATGGTGGCTTCGTCAGCATAATAACGCCCTTCGCCATGAGCTACTGGTAACGTAATCGTGGCTTGTTGGTATTGATTAGTAAATTGCGACTGTTGATTAATAACAGTAATTGGCACTTCAGCACAGATAAAGCCAGGTGTTTCATTCATCATTAATTGGCCTGGCAACAACCCAGCTTCGGTCAAAATTTGGAAGCCATTGCAAACACCGACAATCAATTTACCAGCGGCAGCAGCAGTAGTGACTGCTGTCATAATTGGTGAAAAACGTGCGATTGCCCCACAACGCAAGTAATCACCAAAGGAAAAACCGCCCGGTAGAAAAATAGCATCGTAACCGGCTAAACTGGTTGCTTTATGGGAAACGATTTGGGCCTCAACACCGAATAATTGCAAAGCATTCAGCATGTCTAAATCACAGTTAGAACCCGGAAATTGAATCACCGCCGCTTTCATTACAACACCTCAATTTCATCAATGGCATATTGATAAGTTTCGGTATTGGGATTGATCAGTAACTCTTCAGCCATTTTAACTAAATTGGCTGTGGCTTCAGTTAAATTAGTGGCGACTAGTTTAATCTCGAAATATTTACCTTGAGTTACTGATTCAACACCTTGGAAATTTAATTGGTGCAAACTGGTTTTGATCACATCACCTTGGGGATCAAAAACTGAAGGTTTATATGAAACGTAGACTTTCCCTAAATACATCATCTAATCTCCTAATATTTGTTGTAATCGTTCTAAAACAATGGCATAACCATCAACTAAGTTACCCGTCTCTTGACGAAAAACATCCTTATCTAAGGAATGACCAGTCTGTTGATCAACTAACCGCATATTATCTGGTGATAATTCATCGCCTAAAATTATTGCACCTGATGCTGTCCAGCCGAATTCAAACTTGATGTCAATTAAGTCAATCTTCATTTGTGCAAATAACTGTTGTAGTTGCTGATTGATTTGGAACGCTTGTGCTTTAACTTGTGCAATTTGTTCGGCATCAAGAATATGTAATGCTTGGATCTGTAAGTCGTTCATCATTGGGTCATCTAAAGCGTCCGACTTATCATAAAATTCTAAAACAGTTGGTTCTAACTTCAACATCGGTGTCACATGATATTTCGTCACAAAGTGTCCTGAAGCATAGTTGCGAACAACAACTTCCAATGGAATCATCGTTAATTTCTTTGTTAAAATATCCGTGTCATTTTTAACGGCGATGAAATGATTGATAATACCTCGATCTTGTAAATACTTGAAAAGGCGCCAACTGATTTGATTCGTGTAATGACCTTTGTTGGTAATTTGAACTTTGCGTTTGCCGTTAAGGGCTGTGGCTTGATCCTTGCTATGAACCCAAACAATTTCGGGATCATTAGTTTGATAAATCGTTTTGGCCTTGCCATCTGCTAAAATCATTTCTTTTTCAATTGATGTCATGATGCACTTCCTCCCACATTTGTAAGTTTTGGCAATTTTTTTGTCCTAGGACGGTTATATGGCCTAACTTGCGCTTAGGTTTAACTTGATCTTTCTGGTAATCATGAAAATGCCATTCAGGATGAGCAACCAAATCATGGCGCGCTTGAATCATTTGACTGCCTAACAAATTAATCATCCGCACCTCTGGATCAATCAAAGTGATCGGTGCAATTGGCAACCCCATAATGCTGCGAATATGGCCTTCGAATTGAGAAACGTTACACCCTTCAATTGAATAATGACCGGAATTATGCGGACGTGGTGCCAACTCATTCACAACTAGTTTTGACCCGACTAAGAAAAGTTCAATCCCGAGAACGCCTCGTAAATCAAGCGCACGAGCAATTTTTTCAGCATATTGCTGGGCTTGTTTCTGAAGCTGAGGTGCCAAATTTTGATTCACAGTGGTTATTTTTAAAATATGATCTTGATGTTGATTTTGAGCAACTGGCCAAGTCACAATCTGATCACGACCATCACGCGTCACCATAATGCTTAACTCTTGATCAAATAATAGCCGCTTTTCTAAGATTAAATCTAAACCAGCAAACGCATGCTGATGCGCAAGAATTTCGTCAATATCTGCAGAAGTATTAATATCCCACTGACCATGGCCATCGTAGCCGCCGGCGACTGTTTTTAAAATTACCGGCAAACCAATTTCTTGAACTAGCTGAGGTAAATCCTGCAAATTGGAGACAGCGCGAAATTCAGTAACTGGAATACCGGTTTCTTTAAGGAAAGTCTTTTCTAACAAACGATTAGCAGTGATCCGTAAAATCTCAGTTCCTTGTGGTATGGCCACTTTGGTTTGAATGGATTCTAAACCAGCTAAGTCAACATTTTCAAACTCGTAAGTCACAACATCGCATTTTTGAGCTAATTGTGCTAAAGCAACGTGATCAGCATATTCCGCAACAATTTGGTCATCTGCAACTTGCCCCGCTGGTGCATTAGGCTGGGGATCAAGAATGATCACGTTATAACCTAGTGGCTTAGCAGCCTCAGACATCATTCGGCCTAACTGACCGCCGCCAATGATGCCAATTGTTGCCGGTGGTGTAATCGTGTCAACTTTCATGGTGTAACGCCTCTTCACTGGCCAAAACATCAGCCGCCATCTTTTGCCGGGCGCTTATGAGTTGTTTTTGAATCTCAGGATCGGCCATGCCTAATAATTGAGCCGCCAAGTAACCAGCATTACGAGCCCCAGCTTCACCGATAGCCATGGTCGCAACAGGAACACCAGCTGGCATTTGTACGATACTTAATAGTGAATCAACGCCATTTAAAGTCTGGCTTTGAACAGGAACCCCAATCACAGGTACGACAGTATTGGCCGCCAACATGCCTGGCAAGTGTGCTGCCCCACCGGCACCAGCAATAATCAATTGGACACCGTTGGCCAAGGCCAGTTCCGCAAATTCCGTCAATCGAGCCGGTGTGCGGTGAGCCGAAATAATTTTTGTCTCATACTTGATTTTCAAGTCAGTTAAAACTTCGGCCGTTTTTTGTAGCGTTTGCCAATCAGAAATGGAACCCATGACGATCTGAACGTTTTCCATATCAGTCTCCTTTTTAGTTCGTGTTTTTTATATTTTGTAATCATATTAAAGCACATATAAATATAAAAATCTATATTTTATTAACAATTATTTTACATCCAGTTTTATTGTTCGTCTTTTGCTAATGATTTTTACTTTTTTAAACCTTTAGACATGTTCGTAGATTCAAAAAGGTGATTTGTTTAATCCTCAGAATAAAAGCTGGCTGATAGGACATATTTCAAGCCAATATTGCCACAAAAAAAGTGCCGCTAAAGTAAAAACTTTAGCAGCACTTAATCTCTTTAATCTCTAGTGGTTATTCTTTTGATGCTTTCTTAGTGACATCATATTTATTCTCAATATTATGGGCCACAAAGTTAAAGGCCTTCATCATTTCCCGACGTGTCAAAATACCACAGAATACATTGTCGGCATCCACAACTGGCACAAAGGGATTGTCTACTAATAGATGTAACACTTCATCCATATTCGCATCGTCTTTAACGGTATCGAATTCTGTTTGCATCACATCTTTAACTATCAAGCTTTGTAATGGTTGCTGACTAATATCATCAAGTTCAATCATCTTGTTAGTAATCATTGGTATCGTCAATAGACCTAATAAATGAGATTGACCATCCAATACGGGGATTTTTGAGTAACGCACTTTGGTTAACAGTAGAAATGCATGTGTCAACGGATTATCTTCCTGAACAGACGCAACTTTATCTCCAGGAATTAAAAAACCATTTTCTTTTTCCGCTAACATATCTTGAATCGATTTGGCAATCATTAAGAATTGATCCTTTCCATTTTCAGCAATATTTAAACAAAACTTAATTGTATTCCTGGCTAATACCTGTATAATTTTTACTTGTATACTATTCTTTGGAGGAAAGAAATGACATATCCATTAGCAATACGTTTAGCAGCAGAATTTATTGGAACGGCTATCATGGTCCTACTGGGCAATGGTTCCGTAGCCAACGTTGATTTGAAAGGCACTAAGGGCGAACATGGTGGTTGGATTTTAATCTCACTAGGTTATGGTGCCGGGGTCATGATTCCCGCTTTGATTTTTGGTGGTATTTCGGGTAACCACATCAATCCAGCTTTTACTTTAGGACTAGCTTTCTCTGGTCTCTTCCCTTGGCATGAAGTACTGCCTTATATTACCGTCCAATTGTTAGGTGCCTTTGTCGGTCAAGCAATTGTCGTCTTGGCTTATAAGCCTTATTATAACATGACCACAAATCCCGATAGCATTCTTGGTACCTTCTCAACCATTGATAATGCCCACAGTCGCTTCAATGGTTTCATCAACGAATTCGTTGGTACTTACATTCTCGTCTTTGCTGCTTTAGGTATCACTAAGGCACCGTTTTTCAATAACAACTTAGGTACAGCCCATTTAGCTTTAGGCTTCTTAGTGATGACCTTGGTAGCATCATTAGGCGGTCCAACTGGTCCAGCCTTGAATCCAGCTCGTGATTTATCACCACGTATTTTACATGCCTTATTACCCTTAAAAAACAAGAGTGATTCGCATTGGCATTACGCTTGGGTACCAGTTGTTGCTCCAATTCTTGCTGGTATTTTAGCTGTCTTCACTTATAAAAACGTCTTTTTAATCTGGCATCCTTAAGATAGCACACTGATTAAAATTAACAATAATGCTAAAGGCCGAGAAAATTTTTCTCGGCCTTTTTTAATGTTCTTTTTGTTGAAACGTTAATTTTAAACCGGGTACAGGTTGCAAATTACGTTGATAATATTGGACTTGGATCTGACCGTCTGCTACTTCCACAATAGCATAAGTACCTTTCAATGAAACAAACCGACCACGTGGCTGACTAATTGAACCTGGATTTAAAAATAGTCGTCCTTGATCCATCACACAAGCTAATTGATGCGTATGACCATAAAATACTAAGTTAGCCGCTTGTTCTTGTGCGAGTAATGATAACTGTTCTAAACCAAAATTCACGCCATAACGATGACCATGAACAACTAGAATTTTCTGGTCGGCAATTGTTGTCGTTTCTTGAAGCGGAAAGTTTTGGTCAAAATCCATATTACCTTGCACGATTATGAAATGTGATCGTAATGGATCCGTCCAGCTTAATTCAGAATCACCACAATGAATCAGTGCGTCAACTTGCCCTTCATAATGTTCAACTAACGTTTGTAAAATCTGATCATCGCCATGACTATCACTGACAATCAATAATTTCATTTGACTTGCTCCTGTTCTTGCCACCATTGTTGCCAAACTGGTAATAAGTTCTTAATAGCTGCACCACGATGACTATATTGATTTTTCTCTGCAGCCGTCATTTCAGCGAAAGTTTTATCTAACTCAGCTAAGTAAAACAATGGATCATAACCAAAGCCATCATCGCCTCGAGGAACTGTCAAAATTTGGCCAGGAACATTGCCTTCAACAACCAAATCAGCAGCAGGACGATCGGGCCAAGCCATAACCAATGTTGTGTGAAAGTTAGCCGTACGTTCTTCAGGGGCTACACCCCCAAGATTGGCCAATAAACGCGCATTATTAGCAGCATCGTTATGCGCCTCTCCCGCGTAACGTGCCGAATAAATTCCCGGTTGTCCATGCAAATAATCAACCTGTAAACCTGAATCGTCTGCCAAAACTGGTGTTTTTAAAATCTGAGCAAAGTGATCAGCCTTTAGACGCGCATTTTCTTCAAAAGTTCGTCCGGTTTCATTAACCTGAGCCAAATGATCAAAATCGTTTAATGTTTTGACTTGCCAACCAGCAGGTTCAAAGACCGCCCGAAATTCTCGAGCTTTGCCATTATTCTGCGTTGCAATCACTAAAACTTTCTCCATGATTAATCAGTAATCTCCTTTTCTAAATGAACTTGTTGCGCTTTAAGATCATTAAGTCCTAACCACTGTGAACCAATTAAATCAAACATTTCTGGTGCGGCTGTTGTGTAAAATTCAGCAGTTGCTAAACGGTCGGTATTTAAATTAGCCAATTTGAAATAATCAAGCAATACAGAAACTTCCGAAACTGTTTCCGCACCTGAATCAATCAGCCGCACATCGTCTCCTAAATATTCCTGAATCAAAGGTCGTAATAAAGGATAGTGAGTACAACCAAGAATCAGTGTATCAATGGCCGTTTGTTTAAATGGTGCCAAAGTTTCTGCAACGACTTTACGTGCTAATGGTGTATCAAACTCGTTACTTTCCACTAATGGAACAAACTTAGGCGCTGCTAAACTGGTCACCTTTAACTGAGCATTACGGTCATGGAGGGCTTTAACATAAGCTTGAGACTTATACGTCCCCTCTGTTGAAATAATACCAATCTGATTATTCTGAGTCGCCTTAATAGCAGCCCGTGTTCCTGGTAAAATAACGCCGACCACCGGAATATCTAACTTAGGTTTAATCATCTCTAACGCTGCAGCCGTTGCTGTATTACAAGCAATGACTAACATTTTAATGTCTTTTTTTAATAAGAACTGCACCATTTGCCAAGTAAACTCCTGTACTTGACTAGCTGGCCGCGGCCCATAAGGTAGACGTGCTTGGTCACCGATAAAAACAATATCTTCATGTGGTAATTGACGCAGTGCTTCTTTAACTACCGTTAAACCGCCAACCCCTGAATCTAAAAAACCTATTGGCTGATTTGCCATATTTCTAAGCCTCGCGAATTTGAATTAGTCTATATTGTCTCTTTTTTTGTTGTTTTTTTCAAGTGATGGCATGAATGGTATCGTTAATTTGTTTTAGATTCAATTGGAATAATTTGGTTGTAAATTTCAGAAAGTAACAATAATTTCTCTGAAACTTACATTTATTTTCCTGCAAATTTATGATAACCTAGTTAGAAACCCTTTTTTAAGGTGGGATAAGGAGCCTAGGGGCTACCTAAATTTGAAAGGAAGATTGAATCTTGGAACACACAGCAAGACAGCATCACAATTTTTTAACGTACTTGAAATGGCTCGGTAAGCAACTACAAGGTTGGCCGCAACAAAGCTATTATTTATTTTGGTTTAGCTTAGGATTACAACTTATGACACTTGTTTCTAATCCCATCACAACAGTAGCTGTGATTACTTTTATCGGAACTACCCTTGGGGTAACTTGTATCTTGAGTATTAGCGCTGCAAAATCTGTCAATGGTTGGCTTGGTCTATTATCTGCAGCTTGTTTTATTTATGCCGGTTGGTCGGCTAAGAACTATTTAGCAATTTTTGAACAAGTGGCTTATATTATTACCCTTGATTTACCAATTCTGCTATCGGTTAAGTCTTGGAATAACGATACCGTTAATCATTTACGTAAGTTTGGCACTAAGCAGTGGCTAATTGCCATTATCGGTACCATTGTTGTCTATGGAATTTCTGGTTGGGCAATTGGTACGTTCACTAACGATCCACGTCCTTGGATTGATGCGTTGAGCTTCGCTGTTAGTTTAACCGCAGGTATTATGTGCTTTATGCGCTATAACAACCAATATATTTGGTGGACTTTCAGTAGTATTTTCCAGATTGTGTTGTGGAGCATTACCTTTAGTCAAGGCGATGCCACTTTAGCAATGGCCATTAATTCCTCGGTCTATATTATTAATGATATTCTCGCCTTCACGGTCAGTCCTTGGTTCAATCACGGCCGCCGCCGGATCGGTTTAAAAGAAATTAAATAAAAAACTACTTAAATTATAGACAAAAAAAGCTCAAAGCATTTACGCTTTGAGCTTTTTTATTAGGCTGTATATTTAGCCAATGTTTCTTGAAGTTGTTCTTTACTGTGATAGCCGACAACCTTTTCAACCACTTCGCCATCTTTTTTAATGAGCAAAGTTGGAATTGCCATAATTCCAAATGATTGTGGTGTATTTGGATTTTCATCGACATCCATCTTTGTAAACTTAACGTCTTTCATTTCTTCTTCAAGTTTTTCCACAACTGGTGATTGCATCCGACATGGACCACACCAAGTTGCCCAAAAGTCAGTTAAAACAACACCATGATCTGTTTCTTGAGCAAATGTTTTATCTGTAATAGCCTTAACCATTTAAAGGACCTCCATTCAAATCTTACATCACTATATTATCGCATAATCTCAAGTGATTACAATTATTTTGCTTACTAAAAATAACTAAGTTTTTTAATTGATCTAGCTATGAGACAACCAACTTATTTGAAATAAACTAAAGTGGCCCCATTGCCGCCGGCTGAAGCTGGTGCATATTCATATTTTTTAACGCGACGATTACGTTTCAAATAATCTTGTACACCCTGACGAATTGCACCAGTGCCTTTGCCATGAACAATCGTAACTGTTTCATAACCGGCTAATAAAGCTGAATCAATATATTGATCTAAATTAGCAAGTGCTTCTTCATAACGTTGACCACGTAAATCCAGTTGGGTCGCGACATGAGAATTGCTACCGCGAACTGTCACAATATGCCGTTGTGGGGCAGTCTTTTCCGGCTTAATTTTTTCTAAATCACGTGCTGGTAATTTCATTTTAATAATACCGACTTGTACTTCAAACTGCTTGTCATTAAATCTCTGCGTAATGACACCTGTTTGGCCATATGAGAGAACTTTAACGTCATCGCCGACTGATAGCTCTTGTTTCTTTTTAGCTCGCTGTAAAACACGATTATGAGCTAATTGACGCTCTGGATGTAACTTATTTAACTTTCCCTTAGCATCGATTAATTGATTCTCTTTAACATCAGTTCGCCCAGTAAGGCGCATTTGTCGTAATTCATCAATCACTTCATCAGCTTGTTTTTGAGCATCGTTAACAAGTTCATCGGCTTTGTCTTCTGCCTTACTCATGAGTTGATCGCGCTGCGCATTGAAGTCAGCCCAAGCGTGACTTAATTCTTGATGCAATTCAGTAGCATCGGCTAATTGTTGCTGCAGCTCTATGCCGGCTGCTTCTGTTTGCTTACGCTGTTGTTCAAGATCGTTAATCATATTATTTAAATCTTGACTAGCATCATTCATTAATGCCTGTGCTGCTGCCACAATTGCTTCCGGCATACCTAAGCGCTTAGAAATATCAAAGGCATTCGAACGACCAGGTACACCAATTAATAAACGATAAGTTGGCTGTAACGATTCAACATCAAACTCCATACTAGCGTTAATTGTCCCTGGGCGTTCATAGCCATATAACTTCAACTCAGGATAATGCGTTGATGCCACGACATAGGCACCAACCCCACCAAGATAATCAAGAATTGCAATCGCTAAGCTTGCGCCTTCTTGAGGATCAGTTCCAGCACCGAGTTCGTCAAATAAAACTAAATCTTGATCATTAACTTGATCCAGGATCTGAATAATATTATCCATATGCGCTGAAAAAGTACTCAAATTCTGTTCAATTGATTGCTCATCGCCAATGTCAGCAAAAACCTCTCGGAAAATACCAATCTGACTTTCTTCAGCGGCTGGGATAAATAAACCTGCTTGTGCCATTAATTGGATTAAGCCTAAGGTTTTCAAAGTGATCGTCTTACCACCGGTGTTGGGGCCAGTCACAACAATAGCCTGATAGTCTTTACCAATTGCAATGTCATTGCTAACGACTTTCTTCTGATCAATCAGTGGATGTCGGGCTTGACGTAATGCCACTTCATTATTGGCATTAATAATGGGCTCAGTCGCCTTAATTTCAGCGGCATAATGGGCTTTAGCATTGATAAAGTCAAGCTGTCCCATGACCGTTTGGTTATGGCGTAATTCATTTGTATAGGGTGCCAACATAACTGACAATTCAGCAAAAATACGCTCAATCTCTTGTTTTTCTGCAAGTTGATCTTGGCGCAATTTATTATTTAAATTCAAAACACTTTGCGGCTCAACATAAAAAGTTTGACCACTTGCACTTTGGTCATGAATAATGCCACCAAATTGATGTTTGTATTCAGAACGAACGGGCACTACATAACGTTCGTCACGAATTGTAACAATCGGCTCAGTTAAATATTTCGCATTACTACCATGTGTGTATTCGTCCATCTTGCTACGAATTTGGGTTTCAGTGCTATGAATTGTTTTACGAATAGCCGCTAGCTTGGTTGACGCCTCATCTAAAACAGCACCGTCAGAATCAATACTGCGCCGTAACATTTGAGTTTGTTCAGGTAAACCCACTAATTGCTCGATTAAATGTGGTAAGGCGCGTAATTGAAATGGTAAATCTAAATCACGGAAAAAGCGTAAAACGGAACTCGTTGCTTGTAAATTACGACTAATCGCTGCTAATTCAGGACCATTGAGATTACCGCCAATGTCAAGTCGTTTTAAAGATGGCGCAACACTTTGTAATTGGGCAATCGGTAACCCGCCTTTAACCCGTAATAGGTCAGCACCATCTTTTGTTTCATCGAGTCGTTGTTGGACTTGATCTCGTTTGGCAACAGGTACCAATGCCTGAGCTAACTCTTGGCCCATACCTGTTCGTAAATATGGTTGTAACTTTTGTTTAATCTTATTAAATTCAAGTGTTGTTAATACTTTGGTATTCATTTCTTCACCTCTAACTTCTAAAAATCTCCAATAAAAACGTCTATTAATACCAAAAGTCGGACAATTCGCAACGAATTGTCCGACTTCTTGTCGTTAAGCGGAACTAGCTGCCTTGGGGCACACTTTTTAAACTCATTCCTAATACTTATATCTAACTATTGTACAATCCACAATTGGGTAATCCAATTAGTTAAGACTGGTGAGTAACGGACAATTAACGTCGCTAACCACGACTTTTGTAGCATTGTTTGAATTGCCGCTACGGGAATTAAAGCCAGCAAATACAGAATTAAAAATAATGCTGTATAAGCTACAAAAAACGCTAAAAAGGCACTACCCGCACCATTAACCAACGGATCCATTGGTACAAAAATCAGGTTGTGTAAAAATAAAGCTGCTAAATGTGTGAGTGCCCAACCAATGACGACAATAATTAAAAAGGCACAACCAGCATAAAAAGCATTATCAAGATCCAAGCCCAATTCAGATGAGAAAAAAGTAAACTTACTATCCAACGATGCCGATGGATAAGGAATTAGTAAAGTTAATCTGGTACTAAGCCCTTGATAAAAACCGCGAGCAAATAACAAGGTAATCAAGTACCCTAATGTGTAAAAAGCTTGTAACAACAAGCCACGCCTAACCCCAATATAAATATTATAGGCAAATACAATCAAAATTAGAAAACTAAGCATAAAAACCTCTTCATGACATTTAGTTTGATCGGTTCATTCTATTCGAACTGCGGTCCCCTTAAAATCTAAGCCTAATATTAATCGGCTAGCAGCCCAATCAGTTAAATTGAATAGAAATAGTTTATCACTAAATCGACTATTCAACCAGTCAACCAAGATAAATTAAAGATAACCTTACTTTTCAAAACTTCATTAATAATACATCGTGCTTAAACCTAAGAAAAGGACAGGATCAACATACTAATCCTGTCCACTCCTTTAATTAATATTCATTACGGATATTATCATGATTAGTCACTAAGGTTCTCATCATGTAAGAACACGTCTAAGACGCCTTGAACCATATCCCACTCATCATCATCTTCGATGGGTTGCAAGTCACCGGAAGTAGCATCGCCATTCTCATCTGGTGTATAAGCAAATGGGTAAATATCGACCTGCTCATCTTCTTGAGCACCTGCTGGAATTAACAATACATAAGAACGGTTGAAGTCTTCAGAATCAAAGGTAAATAGAATTTCGTAAAGTTCTTCATTACCCTTTTCATCAACTAATGTAATTTGTCGTTGGTCATCATCTAAATCGCTAAAGTCAACGATATTCTTGTTTTGATCAGCCATAGTTCCTCCTATTGGTAGCACTAATTTGATTGTTGCGTTAATTTGCCTTTGGCATCTAAATAATTTTGCAGAATAAAAACTGCAGCTAGTTTATCGATAACTTGTTTCCGCTTCTTACGAGACACGTTACCGTCTTCAATAAGCATGCGCTCTGCCTCAACCGTTGTTAATCGTTCATCTTGAAAATCAACGGGCAAATTAAACTTGTGAACTAAACGCTCACCATAATATTTCGAACGCTCTGCACGTGGTCCTAAAGTGTTATTCATGTTTTTAGGTAAACCTAATACAAAACCGGTTACTTGATAATCTTCAACTAATTGTTTGACCCGCTTTAAACCAAGATTCTCATTGGCTTCATCGATGGGAATAATCTCCACACCTTGCGCAGTCCAACCTAGTTCATCACTAATCGCAACGCCGACTGTTTTAGAGCCGACATCTAGTCCCATTAAGCGCATCTTAACGCTCCTTGTTTAAATAGTTACGGACTAATTCTTCAATAATTTCGTCACGTTCGTGTTTGAGAATCAAGTTACGAGCATCATTGTGCCGAGGAATATACGCTGGATCCCCAGACAAAAGATACCCGACAATTTGATTGATCGGATTGTAACCTTTTTCTTCTAATGCTTGATAAACATTTTCTAGTGTATCTTTAACATTCTTTGACTCGTTATCATCAAAAGAAAAGGACATCGTTTTATCCAATTCGCTCATGACCGTCACCTCGCTTAACACTGATGATACATGAAAGAAACACAAAAAACAATCTTTGTTACCGTTGTGTAACCTAACCACAATATAAATAATAAAATTCATAAAATGATTCTTACTTGAAATTTGAAATAGATTTTAACTACTGCTCAACTACTTCACTAGGATTAACTTGACGAAAAAATTCTCGGAAGCTAGCTTATTCCGAGAATTTTTGAAGATTGTTTTGGTTAATTCATTTTACACCATTATTTTGTTAGATATGTCTTAGCTGCTTGTAAAGCTGCTGGTAGTTGATCAGGTTTCTTACCGCCTGCTTGAGCCATGTCAGGGCGACCACCACCGCCGCCACCAATCACTGGGGCAATGTTTTTAATCAAGTCTCCGGCCTTAGCACCACGTTTAACAGCATCTGGTGTTGTTGCCACTAATAAGTTAGCCTTGTCATTTTGAGCTGTCCCCAAAATTAGAATATCACCAGTTGGTTTGTCACGCCAATTATCAGCTAATTGCCGCAACTCATTCATCGTCACATTAGGTACAACCGCGCTAGTTAATTGCCATTGACCAACTGTTTCAGTTTGTAGGGCATCATTAGCTTGTGCTTGGGCCATTTTAGCCTTCAAGTTTTGTAAGTCACGTTGTGCATCTTTTAATTCTTGTTGTAAATGTTCAGCTTTATTTGGTAACTCCTTTAATTGCGTCACTTTTAAATCTGTTGCTAAATCATGTAACATCTTATCTTCGTTATTCAAATATTCAAAGGCTTCTTGAGCCGTTACTGCTTCAATTCGACGAATACCTGCAGCTGTTCCGGATTCAGAAGTGATCTTGAATAAACCAATTTCGGCTGTGTTTTGAACATGAGTCCCGCCACAAAGTTCCATTGAATAATCGCCAACTTGAACAACGCGGACACGATCACCATATTTCTCACTAAATAAAGCAATAGCTCCTAATTTTTTAGCATCTGCCAATGGCATTTCTGTCGTTGTGACTGGAATTTCTGCCCAAATCTTCTCATTAACAATCTTCTCAACTTGATCTAATTGTTCACGAGTGACTTGACCAATGTTGTTAAAGTCAAAACGTAAATAATTGGGTTCAACTAAAGAACCAGCTTGATGGGTGTGTTCGCCTAAAACATCACGCAATGCTTGGTCCAACAAATGCGTTGCCGTATGATTACGCCGAACTTTTTTACGGAA
Source organism: Lapidilactobacillus dextrinicus DSM 20335 (assembly GCF_001436095.1). Taxonomy (GTDB): domain Bacteria; phylum Bacillota; class Bacilli; order Lactobacillales; family Lactobacillaceae; genus Lapidilactobacillus; species Lapidilactobacillus dextrinicus. Next base: position 42,150 of record NZ_AYYK01000017.1, read on the forward strand.
CGTTTCATCAACTCGTAATTGGTAGGTTTCACCGACTGTTAAAGGTTGACTAGCTTCAACCGTGTGAATATTTTGACCATTAGGAGCATGTTGAACATCTTTGACCACTGCTACTTGTTCGCCAGCGCGATTTAAAATCACACCTTGATCGGCAACTTGACCACCCATTTCAGCATAAAATGGTGTTCGATCAAAAATCAAACCTGCCGTTCCTGAGGCAACAGTTTGAATTTCTTGATCATTAGCAACGGCAGCAACCAATTTAGCATCATCAATGGCTAAATGTTGGTAACCGTCAAATTGGCTATCGACTTTAATGTTCAATAAAGTTTCATCTTGAGAACCCATTGATTGACGATTGCCACGAGCAGCGCGGGCGCGGTTCTTCTGTTCAGCCATAGCTTCATCAAATTCGCCTTCATTAACAGTCAAACCTTCGTCAGCAGCATATTCAACAGTTAATTCAATTGGGAAGCCATAAGTATCAAATAATTTGAAAGCATCACGACCGCCAATGACAGTTTGACCAGCAGCTTTTTGCTTAGCAATTAAATCATTCAATAAGGCTAAACCATCAGTTAAGGTTTCACTGAAACGTTCTTCTTCAGACTTAATAACTTTAGCAATGAAAGCTTGTTGATCGCGAACTTCTGGGTAATAGCTTTCCATAATTTTGCCGACAACTGGTACTAGTTGATACAAGAATGATTGATTAATCCCTAAACGACGACCATTTAGAACAGCCCGACGAATTAAGCGCCGTAAAACATAACCGCGTCCTTCATTTGAAGGCATTGCGCCATCGCCAATAGCGAAGCTGACAGCTCGAGCGTGGTCAGCAATAATCTTAAACGCGATGTCAGTTTTTGGATCTTGACCATATTTGAATTGACCGCTCATGGCTTCAGTTTTATGAATTAAAGGCATAAATAAATCAGTTTCAAAGTTAGTTGGTGCATCTTGAATAATTGAAACTACTCGTTCTAAGCCCATACCCGTATCAATGTTTTTATGGGGTTGTTCAACGAAACTGCCGTCTGGTAAGTGATTAAATTCAGAAAAGACAATGTTCCAAATTTCTAAATAACGTTCATTTTCGCCACCAGGATAATTCTCAGGGTCATCATCTGCAACGTTATTGAATTCTTGGCCACGGTCATAAAAAATTTCTGAATCGGGACCACTAGGACCCTCACCAATATCCCAGAAATTATCTTCAACTTTAATAATATGATCTTCTGGTAAGCCAACCACTTCATGCCAAATTCGATAAGCTTCCGTATCTTTAGGATAGACAGTCACAAATAAACGTTCTGGATCCATAGCTAACCATTTAGGTGAAGTTAATAATTCCCAAGCCCAAGGAATCGCATCTTCTTTGAAATAATCACCAACCGAGAAGTTACCTAGCATTTCAAAGAAAGTATGATGGCGTGCTGTTTTACCGACATTTTCAATATCGTTCGTACGAATACTTTTTTGGGCATTAGTAATTCGAGGATTCTTAGGCACAACTGTCCCATCGAAATATTTCTTTAACGTGGCAACACCAGAATTAATCCACAATAATGTGGGATCATCCTTAGGAACTAATGATGCACTTGGTTCAACATCGTGACCTTTTGATTTAAAAAAGTCGAGAAACATTTGCCGAAATTCAGCACTCGATAATTTTTTCATTAATATTCTCCTTTAGATAAATACTTATTAGCATAATAAATGCATTTCTGAATAGTGGTTCTTCGTGCCTCTGAGAAATACGTACTGGAAATTTTCAATAGTTTAACTCTCGTCTGTCAATGCCGAAGCAAAGTTGCCAGCAGTAGTGAAATTGTTGTTAGCAATTTATTGCTTACAACAAGATTCGTATTTAAGATAATTGGATTTTAAATTGGCTCAAATCGATGTCTACCACGTTCCATATGCAATCTTGTGTAGGTATGAAGAACTACAACTTAATAATTCCAAACAAGAAACTTCGTAGAAAATAAAAAACACCGCTGCAATTTCAAGGACGCCAATGCGCGGTACCACCTTGATTGCAACGATGCGATTCGTTAACCACTTAATTAATCTATTTAAATAATCGATGGAGAGCATTAATTAGCTGTATTGAAGACCTCACACTAACCGGCCTCTCCCTGAACAAGACAACTAACAACATATTCCAAGTCAAAAATTATTATAGTGAACATTGTGCCTAAAGTCAATCCAACTGAACGTTAATCACCGGTCGATAAACAAAATTAGCTGTTAAAGTCTCTGGCAAATCAATTTCTAAATCTGCATTGATTAACTGTGCCACAATTTCTTTAGAATCGGCTTCCACTGCAAAGGGATTGGCCTTAACAATCCCAGAGTCATTAAGTAATTCATGATTTTGAGCCGTTGGAAACGCAACGCCATAACCAGTTTGATAATAATCTGTTGTTAACCAATCTTGATTAATTGGTAACTCAAAAGGGCTTAAATTGCCATTAGCACTATACTCCCATTGGTTTTTGGTAGCTAAATTACAACCCACCGCTCGTAAATGACGGCGTAACTTCCGATACGACCAGTTCTTTTTAACCGCTAGTGCAATATTATCTCCCGTGGTTGTCTGAAAAACCAGTTGCCCAACTTCAGTAGTTTGCTGAGTTGTTGTAAAAGGGTCTAAAGAATGTTTACGGCGATAAAGAAAAGCATCAATCTCACTAGCATAAGGCTTTAAAGCTGCTTGATCGCCTTGAATTTCACCAGTAATAGTATTTAGTTCACCAATCAACCACAAATTAGCAGTTGTTGCTGTTCGTGCAATCATAAATGGACTAATTGCTTTAATACCGTCCGCAAAATGTCCCTGTAAGTTGCCGGGTACAAAAATAAAAGTCTGTTGATTCAAGTCCGCCTGGCAACTATCAATGATTATTTGACCATATTGCATTTTAAGTGAACGAATATTAGTTACTGGCCATAGAGGCCGAACGAAATAACGAATAATTTGCCGAAATATATCTAACCGCCGCTGATTAGAAAGTGCCTGCCATTGGGGTAAATAAATTTCTTGTTCGTTCATCGCTTATGTGACCGTCGAATTGCCCGTTGCTCTTGCCGATTTTCAATCTTACGTTTAGCACGGCGATCTTCAGACAAAGCTTTCTTAATCTTATTACGATAGCCTGGCTTATGTTTGCGTTGTTGCTTTTTAACCATGCCGACCATTTTAGGATCAAGTTTCTCTTTAGTTGCCTGGCGATTAGTCCGACGTCTGCGATCATAAGAATCAACAATTTGACCGTTAGCTAAAGCCTTAGGTGTAAACTTAATGCCTAATGCTTCAATCTCACTAACTTGATGCTCGTCATCAGGACCATACAAAGTAATCGCAGTACCTTCAAGACCATTACGGCCAGTTCGGCCAACTCGATGAACAAAATATTCTAAATCCTTCGGAATTTCATAGTTGATGACAAGTGAGGCCCCAGGAATATCAATTCCTCGAGCAGCTAAATCAGTAGCAACAACGTATTGATATTCTAAGTTTTCAACTTGCTTCATAATGCGTTTACGCTCACGAGGCTGTAAACCGCCATGAATTTTAGCAACTTTGAAGCCCTTAGACTTTAATTTAGCCGTTAATTCGTCTGCAGTTTTTTTCGTATTGGTGAAAACCAAAGCTAAATAGGGCTGACCCACGGTTAATAATTTGGCTACTAAATCTGCTTTATTCTTCCCTCTAGTCGCAAATAACCAGTTTTGAACATTGGGGTTGATGACTGATTTAGGTGCTAATTTTACTTGTTGGGGTGCATTTAAATATTTACGTAGAAATGGTTGTAACTTATCAGGAATTGTTGCCGAGAAGACGGCGGTCTGTAATTGTTCGGGCATTTTACTGGCAATCGCGTCAACATCTTTTAAGAAGCCCATATCTAATGTCATATCGGCCTCATCAATCACTAAGAAACGAACTTGATCGACACGTAATGCGGAACTAGAAATTAAATCTAGAATTCGACCAGGCGTCCCAATGACAATATCTGGTTGTTGATGAGACAGTTTTTCAATCTGGCGTTCCTTGTCACTACCGCCAACATATAAATGCATCCGGAAAGTTTCGCCACTAGCCTCTAATAACTGTTTGGCCAATTCATAAGTTTGATTGGCTAATTCACGACTTGGTGATGTAATAACTAATTGTGGTAAATCTTGATTTACCTTTAACTGACTAAAGAATGGTAATAAAAAGGCGTGAGTCTTGCCACTACCCGTTTGTGATTGAACAATGGCATCCTGACCCTTTAACAGAATTGGAATGACCTGTTCTTGAACTGGTGTTGGTTTAGTAAAATGGATTTTTGCCAAACCCGCTACCAATGAATCTTTTAAATTAAATGTTGCAAATGTTGTTTCCATAAAATTCCTTTCGTTGGCACTTATTGGCCAATTTGATATGCCGCGCCAGCTGCTTTCATCTCGCTGACGATTTGATTAATTTCTTCGACGTCAACTGCATTACCGCCACTTGCTAATGGATGACCACCACCATGATGAGCTTTAGCAATACCGTTAATGATTGGACCTTTAGAACGGAAGTGAACGCGATAAGTGCCATCTTCCTTTTCTACATACATACTCCACAACAATACTTCACGTAAATGACCAGGTGTGGAAACGACAGAATTAACCTGATCATCAGCAACACCTAACTTAGCTAATAAAGCGCGAGTAATCACCATGTGTGCTGCGCCGTTACCATCAAATTGTAATTGATCATAAACAACTGATTGTAACTTAGCTTGATTTAGTGTTACTTCGTTAAGATTTTGACTAACTTGGCTGTGGTCAAAACCAAAACTAACCAATTGAGCAGCAACGTTAAAAGTGTGCTCGGTTGTGGCGTTGTATAAGAAACGACCAGTATCACCAATAATCCCTGCGTATAATACGCGAGCGGCCTCAGTAGTTAACTTTAGTTGACCTTCACTAGCATTAATCAGGTCAACAATAATTTCTGAACAGCTTGATGCATCAGTATTAACATAATAAAGATCACCGTAAGCATCATCATTAGGATGATGGTCAATCTTGATTAAATAGCTGCCTTGATTGAAACGAGGATCGCTAACCCGTGGCGTATCGGCCGTATCAGTGACAATAACCAAAGCCCCTTCATAAAAGCTATCAGGAACTTCTTCAGGTTGATTAATCCAAGTTAGATCACCAACTGAACTGCCGACAATGCGAACATCTTTAGCGGGAAAACTATTTTTAATTGTTTCTGCTAATCCAGCCTGTGAACCTAAGGCATCTGGATCAGGATTAACGTGACGATGAATCACAATTTTATCACTAGCTGCAATTTTAGCAATAATTTCTGAAAATGTTGTATTTGTATCCATTACTTATATCTCCTCAATAATCTGACAAGTTACCAATGCCTTAGCAACCAACGTATGGTCTGAAATCATATCCACATCAAACGTAGCCAGACGTCGATTTTCATTAACGACATTTAAATGTATTTCTAAATCGTGATCAATTTGCACTAAGCGGAAATAATTCAAATCGATTTGATCAACCATACTAGCTTTTTGCTGATAAATCCGCAACGAACGAGTTGTAGCTAACGTGATAAATTCGGATAAAACCCCAATCGATAATGCACCAAGTTCGTTTGCCATTTGTGGTGTGGTATGAACACCCCAATCGGGAAAAATAGCATCTGTCTCTACTTGCTCGTGTTCTATTGTATACATTGACTCACTAATCTGATATTGCAAGGTCCAAGTCCGCTCATGAGACAACGGTTGATCTAAGGCCTGAACATTATTGCGATTAACCACACCAACTAAATCAAAATTACGATTAACAACTGGCAATAAGTCAATTGAATTCGACGTCAGTAAATGAATTGCATTGGCTAAAGACGTATGACGAGTAACGGTAATCGGATTTTTGACCATCACTTTATCCAAAAGGGTCCCTTCAGAAAAGCCCTTAACATCTTGTAAAGTTACCACGCCAACCAAACGCCCTTTGTCAGTAACTACCGCAAAGCGCGTATTATTCGTGCTGCGACGCAAAGCTTGATAATCAGCAACTTTTTGCGTTTGCCGCAATACTTGAATTTGATCAACTGGAGCAAAAACATCCGCAACGGTCATAATCTCTTGTTGAATATTCTTGTTAGAGATTTCCCGATTAATTAAACTAGCCACGGTAAAAGTATCGTAATTAGTGCTAATTAATGGTAAAGCCGCTTCATCGGCTAAATCAATATTTTCCTTAGTTGCATCAAAACCACCAGTAATCAGTACAGCTGCACCATGTGTTAAAGCAATCTTCTGTGCTTCATCACGGTTACCAACAATCACTAACGACATTGGCGAAATATAAGGAATCATCGCTGTCTCGGTCATTGCTCCAATGACAAACTTGTTTAATTCTTTATCCAGACCATTAGCACCACCAAGAACGCGACCATCAATAACATCTAAAACATCTGCAAAAGATAATTCATCGATTTTTTTAGGACGATCCTTTTCAATTCGAACTGTCCCAACCCGCTCAATTGTCGCTACTAAACCGTTTGTTTCAGCTGATTTAATGGCTCGATAAGCCGTGCCTTCACTAACTTTTAAGTCACGAGCAATTGCTCGTACAGAAACCTTACGACCAATTGGTAGCTTCTCTAAATAATGAATGATTTCTTCATGTTTCGTCGCCAAAAAATCATCAACTCCCTAGAACGCTGTTTAAACTCAGCACATATCTTTACAACATGTGCGAATATAACAACAACTTTCATACTGTACTATAATACCAATTTAAGTATATCTGTTTAGCGACGTAAAAACAATTAAGAATGTCACCACTAAAAGTAGACTACTTGATAAATTTACCGATAAAAAAAGACTAGAACATAAATGTTCTAGTCTCTTATAATTTTAGCTTAATAAATTAGTCTAAGATTTCAGTTACTTGGCCGGCACCAACAGTACGTCCACCTTCACGGACAGTAAACTTAGTACCCTTTTCGATAGCAACTGGAGCGATCAAGTCTACTTCGAAAGTAACGTGGTCGCCAGGCATTACCATTTCAGTACCTTCTGGTAATTCGATAACGCCAGTAACGTCAGTTGTATGGAAGTAGAATTGAGGACGATAGTTTGAGAAGAATGGTGTATGACGGCCACCTTCATCTTTAGTTAAGATATAAACTTCGCCTTTGAACTTGTTATGAGTTTGGATTGAACCTGGCTTAGCAAGAACTTGGCCACGTTCTACTTGGTCACGGTTAACACCACGAAGAAGGGCACCAACGTTATCGCCGGCTTCACCTAAATCAAGGGTCTTACGGAACATTTCCAAACCAGTAACAGTTGTCTTCAAGATTTCTGGCTTCAAACCGATAACTTCAACTTCATCGCCGACTTTAACAGTACCACGATCAATACGGCCAGAAGCAACAGTACCACGACCAGTAATTGTGAAGACATCTTCGACAGGCATCAAGAATGGCTTGTCAGTGTCACGTTCTGGAGTTGGGATATATTCGTCAATAGTATCCATTAATTCCAAGATAACTTTTTCTTGTTCTGGGTCGCCTTCAAGAGCCTTCAAAGCTGAACCACGGAGAACAGGAATATCGTCACCAGGGTAATCGTATTCAGATAATAATTCACGAACTTCCATTTCAACTAAGTCGATTAATTCTTCGTCATCAACTAAGTCAATCTTGTTTAAGAAGACAACAAGATAGTCAACGCCGACCTGGCGAGCAAGTAAGATATGCTCACGAGTTTGTGGCATAGGGCCATCAGTTGCGGCTACAACTAAGATAGCACCATCCATTTGAGCGGCACCAGTGATCATGTTCTTAACGTAGTCAGCATGTCCTGGGGCATCGATATGTGCGTAATGACGCTTCTCAGTTTCGTATTCAACGTGGGCTGTGTTGATTGTAATGCCACGTTCCTTTTCTTCTGGAGCTGCATCGATATCAGCGTAATCTTCTGCTTTAGCGAGACCCTTTGATGCCAATACTTTAGTGATTGCGGCCGTCAATGTAGTCTTACCATGATCGACGTGGCCGATTGTCCCAATGTTTACATGGGGCTTAGTTCTTTCGTAATGCTCTTTTTCTGCCATTATAAAATGAACCTCCTGTAATATTCACAAGTAAAAATCAGCCCGACAATGTGTAGCTGAAAATCCTTTATGTTTAATTATACTACTTCTCGTCCAGAAAACCAACGGTTATCCTTAGAGAAATATCCTCTCTGATTATACGGAGAGTTATTGAAATTGTAAACACTTTTGACCTAAGATTTCAAAAATATTTCGCATAATTGACTGTAAAATGGCTAGGCATTCAAATTATTGAGCAAATTACGTTCTTGTTCTTGCCAATAACTTAATTCCTTGACCTCTTTTGCGTTAGCCGTTGCTGGAATTTGACCCTTACTTAAAAATTGACGCCAAATTTCGTGGGGTTGTAATTCTTGTTCACAAAATGGATAAGTCAATAAAATATAAGTCAATAAATTACTCATCGCCAATTGTTGGTCAACTGTATCAGGTGTCTGGTCAAATTGAGCTTGGGCAAAGTCAACCGCAAACTGTTCTAACTCTGGTACATATTGCATTGGAGTTAACTGATCGGTTGATAACAAACGTAATTCACCACGCCAATTCAACGTCAGTGAATAGGTTGCTGAAAACAAACTGATTTCATCAAGCAACTTAACCCGCACTTCCGGATTCAACATTGGACTTGCTAAAGTAGGTTGCGCCACTTGGACATAGGCGTCTGGTGTCAGAGATTGCATTTTTGCTAAGACAACTGCTGCGTTGCCACCTGTTTTTGTTGTTGCGGCTTGAAGTAAGTTGGCTGTTAACTGAGCAATTTTATCTGGTTCTATGACAACTGTTGCCAATTGTTGCTGTAAACCTTGCCACTGTTTCTTTTCAACAGCAGAGAATTGGTAATGCTGATACTGTAACCGCTGGTAGCTTTGATCCAAGATTACATAATCAGCAATCAGCCATAATTTTTGCCAATAATCCGTTAACTGCCCATTTCTCAAAAACTCCTGCTCAAAATCCGCTAACAATTGACGCGCTTCAGCAAAATCCTGGCTACGTTGTAGAAAATCAAAATACTGTTGTACTAATTCAAATGGTTGGGCTAGTTCCAGTGCTCGTTGAAAATATTTTTTTGCCTGTAGCCTGTTTTTATTTTGCTCAGCCTCTTGAGCCAAACCAACCAGATTAGCAATGGACTCCGTATATTGTGCGATCTTCAACACCTCCTAATAAAAAATAGAACTCACCCTTATCTAAAAGATAAAAATGGGTCCTATTTATGACTAACGATGTCGATTTTGGTTAACTTCCATAATCACAGGCAAAATTACCGGATGGCGTTTAGTCTGCTCAAATAGATATTTACTTAAATCTTCACGGACATCTTGTTTTAAGTCGTTCCAATCAAATTCTTTATTCGCTAAATTATTTTCAATAGCTTTCACAACAATGTCAGAACTCTCTGCCATTAAGTTACGATTAGCTTTCACGTAAACAAAGCCCCGTGATGTTAATTTTGGCTTAGCAACAATCTTCTTCTTACGACGATCAATGGTTACCACTGCGATAAAAATGCCATCGTCAGCCAATAAACGCCGATCACGCAAGACAATATTACCAATATCACCAACACCACTACCATCAATCATGGTATCGCCAGCATTAACAGCAGCGCCTAAATGGAAACCGCCCTTGTTATATTTAACCACGTCACCCATCTTCGTAATAAAGATATGATCAGCAGGCATACCAGTTTCTTCGGCAATATTAGCATGAGCATCAAGCAAACGATACTCGCCTTGAATTGGCATTAAATAATCAGGATGTAATAAATTCAACATTAATTGCAAGTTAGATTTATTAGCATGGCCAGATGAATGCATATCATCGCTAATGGCCTTAACAGTACCACCAGCACGATAGACTAAATCACGCATCTTAGCGACGTTAGTTTCCATGGCATGGGAAGGCGTTGTGGTAATGAAAACTAAATCGCCTTCTTTAATGTGCAATAAGCGGTGACGATTAGTCGCCATTTTGCTTAATGACTTGATCGGCTCGCCCATCTTACCAGTTTCTAAAACGACTGTTTTTTCTGGTGGTAATTCTCGTAATTCCTTAGTTGTTGCTAACAGGTTAGGATCTGGCAAAGTTAAGTAATTCAGTTTTAAGGCCGTTTTAACGATTTTTTCTAAGTCACGGCCAGTTAGCACTACTCGGCGACCAATTTGAGCCGCCGCATTTAAAATCTGTTGAATCCGCACAATATTGCTAGCCACCGAGGCCACAATAATACGGCCTTCATGATATTTAAATGTTTCTAAGATATAGCTTGAAATATCACGTTCGCTGCTAGTTTCATAAGGTGACTCAGCATTGGAAGAATCACTGAGTAACATTAAAACATGATCGCGACCAATATCAGCTAAACGACCAAAATCAGTTTGATATTCAGGTGTTGCAACTTGATCGAATTTAAAATCACCTGTATAAACCACGTGACCTGCACTAGTCTTTAAGTCAATCCCCAAAGAGCCAGGAATTGAATGCGTCGTCTTAAAGAATGAAACAGTTGCGTTTTTAAAATCAATTGCTGTTTTCTCGTCAATGATATGAAAATCATCAAACCGTCGTAACTTCTTCTCACTAGAAACAGCAATTTTAGCCAAAGCAATTGTCATTTCAGAGCCAAAAACGGGAACTTGGTTTTCAACCAAAAAGTATGGCAAAGCACCGATTGCATCTGCATGACCATGAGTTAAGAAGATACCGACAACTTTGTCGATGTTTTCTTTTACGTAAGTAAAGTCAGGAATAACAACGTCAATTCCCAACAACTCATTTTCTGGGTACATTAAGCCGCAGTCGAGGATGTAAATTTCATCTTCAACTTCAACGGCGTACATATTCTTTCCATTTTCGCGAACGCCGCCTAATGGAATAACTCTTAAATTTTGTAACATATGAACTCCTTGTTTATTTTTTCAATGCTTAGCAAAAAGTGGAATTTCACTGGTGATGCCATCGTAAAATTCCACATCGCTAAACTATTAATTTTCATCTGAAAGTAATGCTTTACGTGAGGCGTTAATTCGGCCCTTACCATCAATGCTAACAACTTTGACTAACAATTGATCACCTAGCTTAACAGCATTTTCAACTTTATCTAAGTGACCAGCAGTTAATTGCGAAATATGAATCAGTGCGTTCTTACCCTTAGCTAACTCTACAAAAGCACCAAATGGTTCAATTCGATTAACTGTGCCCATATAAACTTCGCCGACTTTAATTTCACGCGTTAAATCACTGATGATTTGCTTGGCTTCTTCAATAGCTTCCTCATCATCAGAACTAATTGTGACCGCACCAGATTGCTCTATATCGATTTTAACACCAGTCTTGTCAATAATCTCGTTAATCGTCTCGCCACCGCGACCGATAACATCTTTAATCTTAGCTGGATCAATTGTCATTTGAACAATTTTTGGTGCATATTTACTTAAAGATAGCCGTGGTTCAGATAAGGTTGCTTGAATGACATCAAGAATTTGTAAACGTGCCTTTTTGGCTTGTGCTAAAGCTTCAGCCAGAATCGTTTCTGTCACACCGTCAGCTTTAATATCCATTTGTAAAGCGGTAATACCAGAACTTGTACCGGCAACTTTGAAATCCATATCTCCCAAGTGATCTTCAATACCTTGAATATCTGTTAGGATCGTGTAATCAGCGCCTTCTTTAACTAAACCCATGGCAATACCAGCAACAGGTGCTTTAATCGGTACGCCACCATCCATTAAAGCTAAGGTACCGGCACAAATACTTGCTTGTGATGAAGAGCCATTAGACTCCAGTACATTGGCAACTAAACGAATTGCATACGGAAAATCTTCAGTATTAGGAATAATTGGTTTTAAAGCCCGTTCACCTAAAGCCCCATGACCAATTTCACGGCGACCTGGCGCACCATAACGCCCAGTTTCACCAACAGAAAACTGTGGAAAATTATAATGATGGACAAATGTTTTATGATATTCGGAAGTTAAGCCATCAATCGTCTGTGCCTCTGCTAAAGGTGCTAGCGTGAGCGCAGAGAGCACTTGAGTCTGTCCACGGTCAAAGAGACCCGAACCATGTGCACGAGGTAAGAGGCCTACTTCTGCACTTAATTGACGTACTTCATCTAGTTGACGACCATCAGGACGAACTTTATCCTTAACGATCAGCTCCCGTAAAACTTGCCGCTCTAATTCAGCCATTAGTTCATCAACTTGATTTAGGAAAGCTGGGTCGTCATCAGCGCCACTTAAAGAAGCGTAATGCTCATGAGCAAGAGCCTTAACTGCTTCAATATTCTCATCGCGTTGCAACTTATCTTCTGTGATAATGGCTTCACGCATTGTTGAATAATAGTTGGTTTGAATTTCTGCAGCTAAATCTGCAGGCGCACTTGGTGAAGTAAATTTAATTTTCTCTTTGCCAACTTCAGCAATGATTTGTTTTTCAAACTGACATAACTCTTGAACCTTTTCAAAACCAAACTGTAATGCTTCTAAAATCTCAGGTTCGGGAATCTCATCGCCGCCGGCTTCAACCATGTTCATGGCTTCTTCAGTTCCTGCAACTGTTAAGTCTAGATCAGAGTCAGTTAATTCTTCGGAGTGTGAATTTAATTGTAGTTCCCCATTAACACGGGCAACCTTAACCCCAGCAATTGGTCCAGCAAACGGAATATCAGAAATACCTAATGCTAGCGATGAACCTAACATGGCCATTAATTCAGGACCAGCTTCAGGATCAGCACTAAAGACGATATTCGTAATTTGAACATCGTCAACAAAACCCTCGGGGAATAACGGGCGAATGGGACGATCAATTAAACGTGCCGTTAAAGTCGCATGGGTACTAGGCTTACCTTCACGTTTATTAAAACCACCAGGGATTTTACCAGCAGCGAACATTTTCTCATCATAATTGATAGTCAATGGGAAAAAATCTTGATTTGCTTTAGCTGGTTTGCCGACAACTGCGCTTAAAACAACCGTTTCGCCATAACGGACTAAAACAGCGCCATTGGCTTGTTTTGCGACTTGACCAATTTCAACTTGCAGCGGTTTACCTGCCCATTCGAGCTTAAAAACACGTTTAGTTTGTTCCATAAGTTGTGCTTCCTTTACTTGGATTTGTAATTCTATGTATAAAGAAAGCGAGATCGATATGATCTCGCTTGGATAAGCTTAACGACGTAAGCCTAAGCTCTTGATAAGTTCACGATAGCGAACAACATCTTTTTCACGTAAATATGCTAATAAGTTACGACGATGACCGATCTTCTTCAAAAGACCAACATATGAATGATGATCCTTCTTATGTGACTTCAAGTGATCGTTCAATGCATTAATATCAGCAGTCAATACTGCGATTTGTACTTCTGGAGAACCAGTATCGCCTTCGTGGCGAGCGTACTTTTTAATGATTTCGTTCTTCTCTGTTTGAGAAATAGCCATGTTTCTTCCACCTCATTTTTTTATTCCAAGAACTTAGTAAAGCGTCGGTGAGTCGCAGAACTAAGTAATTGGTGAACAATATTACTTTAGCGAAAATTCACTAAAAAAGCAAGTATAAAAAAAGATTCGGTCTCCCGAATCATTCTTAGTTAGCGTTGTTTAATTTTGTCAAACGTGATTTGTCGCGAGCAGCTTTGTTAGCTTTGATTAAGCCTTTGGAAGCGGCCATATCGACTGAACGAATAGCATCCTTGTACAAAGCATCAGTATTTTCAGCGTTAGCAGCATTAGCAGTTTCGAATTTCTTAACTGTTGTACGCATAGCAGCTTTTTGGCTAGCATTTGCTAAACGAGCTTTTTCGTTTGTTTTTACACGTTTGATTGCAGATTTGATTTGTGGCATTAAGGTCACCTCCAGAATAGACTAATTCAAACTCAACGTTAAATATTATACCAAACTACGCTAGATATGCAAGTAACTTTATTAAAAAGTGTGTGCTTTATTATGCCAATCATTGTTAAATCAGCTGATTACATAATTGATTTTATTTTCTTGTCTGGGAATGATTACGACTGGAAAATTTAATAATGAGTAATTGTAAAGCTTGTTCCTTGTTTGCGCGCCCTGATTTAATTTGATAATCCAAGTTAACTAATTCTAACGACATATCCTTTAGTTGTTGCAAGCCAAATTGGCGTTCTTGTTGAAGGGCTAGTTTAACCCGATAAGGATGAACCTTTAATTGGCCGGCAATATCGCCTTGAGAAAAACCATTTTGGCGTAAAATTTTAGTTTGTAACAGTAAACGAACTTGAGAAGTAATTAACGATAATAATTGGATTGGTTCATTGCCATTAATCAATAATTGCCGATAAGTGGTTAAAGCTGCCCTTTGCTGGCCATTAAGTGTATTAGCGACTAGACTAAAAACATCATCATCAACCACCTGCTCAACGACTTGATCAACATCTGCCATGGTAATTTTTTGTCCCGGACCTACATACAATGCCAGTTGCTGTAATTGCTTAGCCGCTAAAGTATATTGATCATCTACGCGATGTTGCAATAACTCCAAAGCCGCTGTCTCAATTTGAATCTTTTGTTCTTGGCACAATTGTTGTAGTGCTTTGGTTAATTGGTAGCCCTGAAGTTTACTGGCATCAACGATCAAAGCCTGCTTTTCAACTGCCTTAGTGACTTTTTTACGCTCATCTAGCTTTTCATAATTGGCCCAAAAAATAAGTTTTGTACTTGGTTGAGGCTGTGCCAAATAGTCAATTAACGCATCAAATTCATGATCAACTTTATTTTTACGCGCTTCACCTGTTAAAAAAGTGGGTTGGGTTAGCATCACAACTCGCCAATCTCCAAAAAACGGAATTGAAGCTGCATCATCTAAAGCCGTCCCAATGCTGTCCTCAGATAAATCGTAGCGACCATAATTCATCTCTTGCTCTTCAGGTGACAATAGCTGTTCAAAATAAGCTTTGGCTTGATCTAATAAAGCTTGTTCTTGGCCCAAGACTAAAACGACTGGTGGTAAATCAGTCAATGACATTTTCTTTAGTTGTGTAACAGAAATACGATTGGCTTTCTTATTGGCCACTGTTTTGTTCATTCCCTACTAATTTTGTTCGTAACTGACTTTGCTTGGTTAACGGTTTAAAATACCATTCAATCATACCATATTGAGCAGTGTTTAAA
Source organism: Lapidilactobacillus dextrinicus DSM 20335 (assembly GCF_001436095.1). Taxonomy (GTDB): domain Bacteria; phylum Bacillota; class Bacilli; order Lactobacillales; family Lactobacillaceae; genus Lapidilactobacillus; species Lapidilactobacillus dextrinicus. Next base: position 57,432 of record NZ_AYYK01000017.1, read on the forward strand.
TACGGGACTTGTAACTGTTTAAGAGTGGTTAAAGTTTCTTGACTAGGATGGTGATAACGATTATTTCGTCCCGACGAAATCACAACTAACCGAGGATTGATTTGAGAAATAAAGCCAGGATCATTAGATGTTTTACTCCCATGATGACCAGCTTTTAAGTAATCAACTGTTAACGTTGGATATTTTTTAGTGATGGCCAATTCACCAGCACGATCTAAGTCGCCAGTAAAAAGCCATTTTACATTTCCCAATTTTAAAAACAAAGTTAGCGAATCTTTATTTTCGCCTATTCCTGGTTGCTGAGGCGCCACAAACCAGCCATTTAAGCGTTGATCTTGTAGTCGTTCGCCAGCAAGTTTGGGTAAAAAATGAGTTTTAGTTGATGCTGTCTGTAACTGGGCGATAAAATTAGGATTCTGCGTCATTCCTCGTGTAAAAACAATATTCTTAACCGGAAATTTCTTTAGTAATATGGCTAAATCACCTAGATGATCAGCATCTTGATGTGTTAATAAGACATAATCAAGTTTAGCAATCCCCTGACTACGCAGATAAGGAATTGTTATCTTTTCAACGCGGGATTTTGCCGAGCGTACCTGCCAAGGATCACGAGTAAAAGCTAATTGCCCACCAGTATCAATCAATAATGTTCGTTTGGGAAAAGCCGTTTGCACTAAAATACTGTCCCCCTGTCCCACATCAATGACAGTAACTTGATCCTTAAAGCCAAGACGATGATAGCCACCTACAATTAGCAAAGGTAGCACCAAAATAGTAATTTGCTGATGTTTTATTTTTGGTAATTCAAAAACAATTAAGGCGTAAATTAGCAAACTGCCAATCATCAAAAGTGGGGCTTGACCAATGGTCACTTGTAAATAAGATTGCTGAAAAAATTTAGCTAATAGTCCATATAAAATGACCCAAATCGATTCAAAAAAATAACACGCTCGTGGGAAAACTAAAGTAACCAGCGTGGCTGGCATAATCAATAAGCCGAATAATGGCGCAAATAAGCCACCCATCAATAAAGCAATCAAGTTAAAGGTTGCGGTCCTAAATAAAATTAACAGCATACTTAAATAACCTAGGCGTAACTGTAATTGCCAACTTGTTAATTTTTTCGGTACTAATCTTAATGCAAAAGACAGTATAAAACTCAATTGTGGGCCTAGTTCTAAGAACGATAAAGGTTGCAGCCATAAACAACACAGCAAAACCATTGTTAATTGGTCTAACGATGCCATTCTAACTTCTAAGACCTGTAAAAGTTCGTGAAGAAAATAAGTTAAAACAGCTCGCAAAATCCCTATTTGTTGACCAACAAAAATAACATACAATGGCAGAAAAATAACTAGTAAAAGTCGCGTCACTTCATCAGGAATAAAAATACGCGATCCTAACCAACGACAACTACGAATTAATAAATCAATGTGCAGCCCTGATAAAGCAAATAAATGAATGATGCCAGCGGTACTTAAAAGTTCCCGAATTTCTAAATCATCGCGCTCGCTATAACCAGCGACTAATGCTCTTAAATGAAAAGCACCATATTTAGGCAGGGCTGTTAACGAATTTAAAAACTTCTTACGAAAATGACTAACTAGCATTCCTACTGATTGAACGGGTATTTGTTTCACCTTAACAATTTCAGCATTAACTTGTTGATGAACTTGGCGATGCACGGCCCAATCTTTAAAATCAAATTCATGCCAATTAGTCGCCGAATCAATCATTGTTAAATCAATATTCTTTAAAAGCAGTTGACACTGATTATCATTTTTCAATAAAAAATCTTGTTGCTGCTCAGAACTGATTTTCGCCGTTAGAAATATTTTTTGTGAACCACTTTGACCAATGCCGGTTAATAAATCGCCATTGATTTTATAACCATCTGCTTTTAAAACCACCGCTTCACAATTAGTCAATAATTGATACTGATTTTGCCACTGCAATTGACGACCAGTAAATAGCAACAGTATAAGTATTGTGATTATCGTCAACTGATGTGAACGAGCACAAAAAAGGCGCCAGCCTAAAAATAACAAGACACTAGTGCCAACAATCCAGAACGAAGGCTGCCATAATATTCCCGATAAGGTTAACGTACCAAGGCCAACTAAAAGAAGTTTACCTGAATAAGAACGATCATAGCCGATCGTCGACTTAGACACAAAGTTCATCGCGAATATTAGCTAATGTTTTTTCACCAATACCATTAACATTAGTTAACTCATCAACACTTTTAAACGGGCCATCCTTTTGCCGATAATCAATAATATCAGCTGCTTTTTTGGGACCAATGCCACTAACTTGCTGTAATTGAGTTGCATCTGCTTGATTTAAGTTGATCTTATTCGGTACGCCTGCTTCACTAATCGTAGAACTCGTTGCTGGCGGACCAGTTTGTTCCTGAACCAATAAATCTTCACCTTTTTTAGGAACATAAATACTCATACCGTCTTGTAGTGGTTGTGCTAAATTAATTTGTCGACTATCTGCATCTTTGGTGAGACCTCCAGCTAACTTAACTAGATCATTAATTCGAGCATCAGCGGCAACTTGATAAACATTAGGTTGTGCTACCGAACCTTTTATTTCAACGTACATTTTATTAGGTTTTTCAGTAGTTGATTGTGATGTTTTTGAATCATTACTTGTGTTAGTTTCATTAGTTGCTGATGATTGTGCGACATCAGTTATTTGTTCATTCTTTTGCTTTGCCATAATTGCTTTCAGATTAGCTGAAGTGGCTTGCCCTTTTAATTGATAATGTTGGATGGTTCCCACGGTGATCAGCCCTAAAATAACAAAAATTACTGTACTAACTTTTAGTGGTTGTTGTCTGAATAGTTGTTTGAACCGTTGGCCAATATTTTTCATTAAACTTCACCTCAATTTTAAATACACAAAAAGCCGCCAATAATTTGCGGCTTTTTCATTGCATTGTTTAAATTGAGTTCATTATTTTAATCCTTTAAATGACTAACGATGCGCCTCTAAATAATTAATCACATCAGCAAACTTACGAACCGGTACAATTTTCATTTTAGTGTTTATTTTTTTAGCAGCAGCTAAAGCTTCATGATAATTATTAACATAATCAGGATCGGCTTTCTTCATCGCCTTAGTCACCTGGTCGTTAGGCGCAAAGAAAATTTTTGCACCAGCGTGATCAGCGGCAACTACTTTCTTATCAATGCCACCAATTGCCCCAACAGTTCCATCAGCAGCAATTGTTCCTGTTCCAGCAATCTTACGACCATGTCGTAAATTCCCATGTGTTAATTGCTCATACACTTGTAGAGAAAACATCATGCCTGCCGAAGGACCACCAATATCACCAGCGTTTATTTTGACCGGTATCTTAGTCTTGATAGTTGTGCGATCAGTTAAAGTAATACCAATACCATTTCGATTAGTCTGAGGCAATTTAATAACTTTAGCTGTCGCTACCTTGTCTTGGTCGTTATGTTGATAGGCAATTTTAACTTTAGTCCCCACAGATTTATCTTTTAAATAATTAATAAAACTCTGATTGCTTTGAAAATGATGACCATCAACAGCAGTAATTGTATCCCCGATCTTAACCACACCAGCTAAACTGGACTGTTTGATAATGTCCATCACATAAATACCTAAATATTTTACTTGATAAGGTTGTTTAGCAAGTTGGTAGGCTTGTTGAATCGCATTATTTATTGAGCTCTCCATATAATATTCTTGCATTTGATTATAGGTTTCATCACTAGCTCCACCCATTAATTCTTGAGGACTTAAAATATCATCAAAAGTATTAAAGTGAGCCGTTAACCAACGAAAAGGTGTTGCGTGTTGAATACCAACTGTTACAAGCATGTACGCGCCCTTTTGCCGATCTTTCTGACCATCAACTTTAACAAACTGCGATAATGGTTCAGCCGTGCCAGGTTCTTCAATATAAGCCGGCAATGGCAACATGAAAAATACCACCAACAGGATAAAACTAACAACAATTAAGCTAAATTTTTGCCAACGTCTCATACATTCAATCCTTCAATTTACGACTTAAAATTTCAATAGCTGTTGGCGTTAAAAAGGCTGAAACATCGCCGCCAAAGACTAAAACTTCTTTAATCATACTTGATGAAACAAATGAATTATCTTGATCAGCTAACAAGAAAACCGTTTGAATTTCAGGTGCTAACGTTTGATTCATCTGGGCAATTCCAGTTTCATATTCTAAGTCAGCACTATTTCGTAAACCACGAACTAAAAATTGTGCCCCTACCTGGCGTGCTAAGTCAGTTGTCAAAGTTGCTGGCCGTGCAATAACCCGAACACCCGCTAAGCTAGCCACCGCTTCTTTAACAACTTGAATTTTTTCATCAGTGTTCAGCAGATAATGCTTGCTATCATTGGTCATAATGGCCACAACAACCTCATCAAAAACAGCCAATGCTTTTTTTAATATTTGTAAATGGCCTTTGGTAAAGGGGTCAAAACTACCGGCAAAAAGTGCAACCTTACTCATGAACACTCATCCCTTGTGATATTGATAGACAGAAATTTTAGTAATGCCATAATCATGACGCTTTAGTAATTCAAAATGTTCTGGCAACGCGATATCGTCTTCTTTTTCTGTTTCGACGATGATATGTGCTTGATCTGCCAATAATGACAAATCAGCTAATTTTTCTAATAACTGTTGAATGATTTTGAAGCGATAAGGTGGGTCTAAAAAGACATAGTTAAACTTCCGATTTTCTGTTGCTAATGTACCTAAGGCAGTTTGGGCAGAAGATTTGAGCAAACGAAACTTCTCCGCCTCTTTGGTAATGGCGATATTTTCATTAATAACAGCTTGAGCTTGACGCTGTTTATCAACTAGAACTGCGGAATCACACCCGCGCGACACTGCTTCAATACCTAAACCACCAGTTCCTGCAAAAAGATCTAAAACCTGACCACCATCAAAATACGGACCGATCATACTAAATAATGCTTCCTTAACCTTATCCGTTGTTGGTCGAGTTTGATTACCGGGAACCGCCTTTAATCGACGACCACCATATGTTCCTGAAATAACTCGCATTAATTCTCACCTGTACTGGCTGCTTGAGCTTCTTCATCTAGCTTAGCGCCTAAATTCATATTAATTTGTTGACGTGGTGAAACTTCCACTTTTTTAACGAAGCGTAAATTATTTAACGTCTTAACCGTTGAATCTAACTGTTTCTCATCAATATACATGACCACATACTTCATTCGTTTTGAAACATAATAGATCATCCCATAACGACGTAATTGCCTAATTTGCTTCAATGAGTAAACCCAAATTGAAAGTGAAACGCGTTCTTTGATCGCAAACATTATCGCACCCTCTTTTCTCGTTTACGTTTTTCGGTTGCACTAATATTCAAAACTAAGCCCATACAAATTGATAAAATAATGATACTTGAACCACCATAACTAATAAATGGCAACGTCACCCCGGTAATCGGAATTAAGCCTAATAAACCACCCACGTTAATAAATGTTTGCACAAACAAAATTGCCGATACACCGTAACAAACCAACATATGGTACGTATTGCGCGAACGCATCCCAATTAATAAGCTCCGGACAATTAGAATGCCTAATAAAATTAAAATTAATGTGGCACCCACAATACCTAACTCTTCTGCAGTAATTGAGAGAATAAAGTCGGTATATGGCTCGGGTAAATAACCTAGCTTTTGAATACTATTGCCTAAACCACGACCAAACCAGCCGCCATTGTTGATAGCATAGTAAGAATTAACTAATTGAGCTCCACCGTGCTGTTCCAATTGAAACGGGTGTAAGAATGAACGAAAACGATCCAACTGATATAACTTCAAACCTGAAATTTTCAAAAGGAAGGAGGATTTATTCAAATGGCCAATAATATTAACTAAAATACCAAATAACCCTAAAATACCAACACCACCTACCACTGTAAACCACCAGGCTACGCCGCTAGCGCCAATTAATACCACAGCGATAAAAGATAGAATTAAAGCGCCACCTAGGTCAGGCTGAATCATTGTTAAGACAACGAATAAAACCGTCAAAGCTAATGGTGCAGCAAAAACTTCACCGGGTCGTTTATTGATCAACTTCTTTTCCCGACGACCCAATATATAAGCAAAATATAGAACCAAGGTCAACTTTGCAATTTCTACTGGCTGAATATTAAAGGGGCCAATATTAATCCAACCAACAGCGCCATTTTGAGCTGCGGAAGGATTGAAATGACTAATCAGTCGCAAGAGAAGCAGTAGTCCAAGTGTAGAGATGACCGCAATCATTACAGTACCCTTAGAATACCAAAAGCGAGCTCGGAACCAATAGGTAACAGCTGCCGCCACTAATCCCACCACAGCAAAGATTGCTTGGCGCTTTAAATACATTGTTGGCGAAAGATTTGATGCAATCAATTCACCAGAGCTTGCTGAATAGACCATGATAATACCAATAACAACTAATAATAAATAAGGGATTAAGATCCATGGATCTAAACGTCGTAGTTTTTCTTTCAAAAATGCCAGTTCCTTCCCAGATAATGATGGTTAGAACTATTATAACATCACTTATCACTACTAAAAAATAACGTCAACGACTTTTGTAAAAATAAAAGAAAAAGCACAAAACAAATAAGATTTGTTTTGTGCTTTGATAATGACAAATAAATTATTTCTTATCAGCCATTTTCTTTTGTTTATCTGATTTACGACGTTCGTTAGTGCCAAGAATCTTCTTACGTAAACGAACACTTTCAGGTGTTACTTCACAGTATTCATCTGAATTCAAGAATTCGATTGATTCTTCAAGTGTTAAGTTACGTGGTGTACGGATTGCAGCAGCATGGTCCTTACCTGAAGCACGAGTGTTAGTTAAGTTCTTACCCTTAGTAACGTTAACCGCAATGTCTTGCTCACGGCTACTTTGACCAACAATCATACCTTCGTACACTTCAACACCAGCATCGATAAATAGCTCACCACGGTCTTCTACTGATTGCAAGCTATAAGTAGTCGCAGGACCTTGGTTAATTGACACAAGAGCACCTGTACGACGTCCTGGCGTCCAGTTACGAATTATTGGCATGTATTTCTCATATGAGTGGTTCATGATACCATAACCACCAGTTTGTGATAAGAATTCAGTTGAATAACCGATTAAACCACGAGAAGGTGCTAAGAAAATCATCCGTGTTTGACCATTGCCAACTGATTCCATGTTTTGCATGTCACCTTTACGTTGAGCCATTGAGTCAATAACAGAACCAACATATTCATCAGGTGTATCAATTTGGACACTTTCAAATGGTTCGCTAAGCTTGCCATCGATTTCGCGATAGATAACTTCTGGACGAGAAAGCATTAATTCGAAGCCTTCACGACGTAATTCTTCAACCAAGATTGACAAGTGTAATTCACCACGACCAGAAACAACCCATGCACCTGGCAAATCAGTATCATCAACACGTAATGAAACGTCAGTCCGTAATTGAGCTTTCAGGCGATCTTCCAATTTACGAGCAGTAACAAATTTACCTTCACGACCAGCAAATGGTGAGTTGTTAACAGCAAATGTCATTTGTAGCGTTGGCGCATCAATTCGTAAAACTGGTAAGCGATCTTGTTGATCAGTTGGTGTTACAGTTTCACCGACGAAAATATCTTCCATACCAGAAACGGCAATTAAGTCACCAGCTTTAGCTTCGTTAACTTCAATTCGTTTCAAACCAAAGAAACCGAACAACTTGGTAACACGATAGTTCTTAGCAGTACCATCAAGTTTTAAGACAGAAACACTGTCACCGATCTTAATCTTACCGCGGAACACACGACCGATACCAATACGGCCAACATAATCATTATAATCAAGCATAGCAACTTGGAATTGCAATGGTTCATCACTGTTATCAACAGGTGCTGGGATTGTATCTAAAATTGTGTCAAAAACTGGATCCATTGTATGAGTTTGTGTATCAACTTCAGGATCCATACTTGAAGTACCATTGACAGCACTTGTATAAACAACTGGAAAATCAAGTTGGTCTTCATCGGCACCAAGTTCGATGAATAATTCTAAGACTTCATCAACAACTTCAGCTGGACGAGCGCCAGGACGATCAATCTTATTAATAACAACGATTGGTGTCAAATGTTGTTCCATGGCTTTTTTCAAAACAAATCGAGTTTGTGGCATTGTGCCTTCAAAAGCATCAACAACTAAGAGCACACCATCAACCATACGCATAATCCGCTCAACTTCACCACCGAAGTCGGCATGTCCTGGTGTATCTAAGATGTTGATCTTGTGGTCTTTATAATCAACGGCAGTAACCTTCGATAAAATAGTAATACCACGTTCACGTTCAATTGGATTAGTATCCATAGCGCGGTCTTCCAAGTTAATATGTTCATCAAGTGTATCAGATTGCTTTAATAATTCATTTACGAGCGTCGTTTTACCATGATCGACATGGGCGATAATGGCAATATTACGAATATCTTCACGTGTTTTCAATGAGTTTCTTCCTTCCAAAAAGCGTATGCGATAATAAAAATCATACAGACAAGTAAAATAATAACATATTATTTGTTAAGCTTACAGAAAATTATTTGTTAAATCGTTTTCAACTTTGTAATTTTGCGAAATTTTGCCAAACTGTGGGAATTCCCGCAATAATAATTTCACGTTTTAATAATGATGGTCGCTGACCGGCAATCGTATGAGCTTCAATGTTCAGCGCACTAGCAATTGCCCAACCTGCAGCAACATCCCATGGTGATAGATTAGAAATATAGCCAATTTGTTTACCCATAATAACTTGACTGAATTCAACACCAGCACTACCAGTAATCCGCGCACCAGAACTTAATCTAATTAAATCAGTCACCTGATTGATGTTTTCAGATAACATTCGACTATTAACGCCGATCAAACCGTCTTTAATATCAAGACTAGGCCGTTTAGATAGTGGACGACCGTTTAACATCACGCCAGTTTGCGGACCACCTACAACAAGGCGTTGGGCCATAACATCAAGAATGCCCCCAACAATTGGCTCACCATCGAGATAAACTCCAATCATAGTTGCAAAGTTTTCTTTTTGTTTGACGAAATTCATCGTGCCATCAATTGGATCAACAAAGAAAATCAGACCCGATAAATCATTAATCTCGTCTCCCAAACCTTCTTCACCATAAATTCGAGCTTCTGGATAATAGGTACGAATTTGATTAACATAGAACCGTTCAATCTCTTTGTCACGGTTAGTCACTAGATCGTTACGACCACTTTTGGTATTAACCTGTAACTCTTCTGTTAAGCTTTGCCTGATTTTATCGCCAGCAACTGTTAACCAAGCGACTAAATCATGCTGAATTTTTAATGGTTCAAGTTTCATAACTGCCCTCATTAGTTTTCCATCTTTATTGTCTTAGTCTTTGCTTGGGCTACAGCCTGAGTAACGCGATAAATCGAATAATCAGTTAATTGCTTAAACTCTCGATCAATCGTCTTTTGTTCCATTTTACTAGGAACGAAATTTATATAATTTGCCCAATCTTTTTGAAAAGTTGCAACGACGATTTTATTTTCATAAGCATCTTCTACATCAGTGAAAATTTTCATCACTGCCAACAACTTATCGTTCGACCATTCTGGATCAATTGGATATGTATAGTTTTCTTTCATTGGTTCGCTCCAATTATTATTTGCTATTTATCTTACCACATTTTAAGCCCTTTTTTATAGCCGCAAGTGTTATTAATTCACTTTGAATAATGCAATTATTTTCTCTAGGCTTTAAAATAACACTTTTTTTTGCTAGACTTTAACTAACTAGTCTAAATGTTTGGAGGAACTATCTTGTTTTTAATGAATGATATCGTCCGTGATGGTGATCCAGTTTTACGCGCCGTTGCTAAAAATGTGGAATTCCCCTTATCTGATGAAGATAAAAAGTTAGCTCATGATATGATGGAATATCTTGAAAATAGTCAAACACCTGAATTATCTGAAAAATACGGGCTTCGTCCTGGTGTTGGTTTGGCCGCTCCGCAAGTTGGTGTTTCTGAAATGATGGCAGCTGTTTTAGTGCCAAGTAACGAGGAAAATGATGACACTCCTGTTTTTAAAGAAGTTATTATCAATCCAGTTATCGTTAGTCACTCAGTGCAGCCAACGGCCTTATCTGAAGGTGAAGGTTGTCTCTCTGTTGATAAAGATGTACCTGGCTACGTAGTCCGCCATGACCGTATTACTGTTCGCTATCAAGACATGAACGGTGAGAAACATCAAATTCGCTTACGTGATTACCCTGCAATTGTTTGCCAACATGAAATTGATCATCTAAATGGTCACTTATACTATGATTTAATCAATAAGAAAGAACCTTTCTCTCTTCCTGACAAAAATACTGTTGTCATTGATTAAACTAAAATAACTAAAAAAGCAGTCGCAAGTGAAGTACCCCATAATAGTTAGACATAAAATCTAACTATTATGGGGTACTTTTTATGACCAAATATAGTTCCGCTTGAAGCACAGCTTCATCAAGCTTAATTAGAACGTGATGTCTTAAAAAATTTACCACCCCGATCGAAAATGTTTCAAACCGGCAAAAGACAGAAGCTATAATTTCGATTCGGGGTCATTTCCCACAAAAATATAAGCTGAATGAACTTATGACTATCTTTCAATTAAAGAGGTCTACTTATTACGATGAACGACAACGAATAGCGAACCCCTCCAGTAAGTATGATTATATTAAGAAACGGATTAATGCAATTTTCAATCAAAGCCATCAAACCTATGATCATCGGAGAATTAAAAAATATCTTGATGCCGAAGGCATTCATTCTGATCAGGGTTGGCATTATCAAACTACGGATTACCAGGATAAATTAAAGGCTTTGAACATCGTTCAAAGCATGTCAAGGAAAGGTAACTGTCTAGATAATGCACCAATTGAAAGTTTCTTTAGTTTACTAAAGCGTAAGTGTTTAAAGAGACATAAAATTCATAACCTAACTGAATTAATTCATATTACACATCAATATATCGATTGGTTTAATAATTTTAGAATTTCATTGAAAACAAAAGGCCTGACTCCTGTTCAATACAGAAATCAGACCATAGTCAGTCAATAAATATCAAAATATCTAACTTTTTTGTTGCACTTCAAAGGTGACTGCTTTTTATTATGCATTTATTTCGGAATAAAATAAAAAAGCATTCAGAATTAACTGAATGCTTTTAATTTGGTAGAGCGTAACGGAGAGTAAGGGATTCGAACCCTTGATACAGGATTATGCCCATATACATGATTTCCAATCATGCTCCTTCGGCCGCTCGGACAACTCTCCAACCTACGATAATTAATAAATTATCTCATTAACCAAAAAAATCGGTCTCACTGACCGATTTTGGTTAACTCCGGTTGTCAG
>NZ_AYYK01000018.1 GCF_001436095.1 Lapidilactobacillus dextrinicus DSM 20335
TCCTGTAGACTACAGAAAATCAATTGCCTAATTTATAGAAAGCTGCTTTTATTTATTTGTTTCAAAAAATAGTTGCAGTTCCGTTAATAGCACAGTGGGACTTCTCTTTATTTATTATTTATCATCGTGATCGATTTTTTTCTTAACATCATCAACAGCATCTTCAACTGCGTCTTTAGCATCTGCTATTTTTTCTTTGGCCTTACCAAGTAGTCCTTCTGCTTTACCTTGAGCTTCACGAGCTTTATCACCGGTTACTTTGCCTTCGACTTCTTTAGCCTTGCCGCTAACCTTGTCTTTAGTGCTGTCGATTTTATCATCTAAACTCATCTTGATAGCCTCCCTTATTATGTTACTTCTAGTATGCAAAGAAGCGCCTTCATTTGCAAGTAATCAGTTTGGTAAAAATAATAATACCAGTAAAGGTATCTAAAATACGTTAACTACAAGGAATTAGACCCACTTTCATTAATTGCAATTAAAAACAAAGGTTGACAAAGCAACAACAATCACGTTTAATATACCCTGTTAGGTATCATAAAAATATTGAGGTGATTCAAGTATGTTTGGCCTATTTAATCGCATTCCAAGTATTTCAACGAAAGAATTAAAAAGTAAACTTAATCCCAAAATCGTTTTGTTGGATGTTCGCACGCCGGCAGAATACCGATCGGGGCATATTGCTGAAGCTCGTAATTTACCTTTGAATCGAATTAGTACTTACCATCGGCCAACAACGGAACCAATTTATTTAATATGTCAGTCTGGTGCCCGTAGTAAACAAGCGGCACGCTTATTAACACGACAAGGTTATCAAGTGATTAACGTTCGCGGTGGTATGAACCAATGGTCTGGTCCCGTCAGAGGAGGAAAATAGCATGTCGAAGAAGATTATCATTGTTGGTGGTGTTGCTGGTGGCATGTCCGCAGCAACGCGATTGCGCCGCTTAATGGAAGATGCGCAAATTATTATTTTTGAGAAAGGGCCTTTTGTATCTTTTGCCAATTGTGGCCTGCCCTACTATCTCTCAGGTGAAATTAGCGATCGCCAATCATTACTGGTTCAAACTCCTACCTCTTTACAAGCACGTTTTGGGCTAGATGTTCGGCCATTTCATGAGGTGCTAGCCATTCACCCTGAATCCAAAACTGTCACGGTCAAAAACGACACGCAAACTTTTACAGAAAGTTACGACGCCTTAATTTTATCACCCGGTGCTAAACCAGTGGTGCCACCAATTCCTGGATTAGCTGCAGCTACCAATGTTTATACTTTGCGCAATGTTCCTGATGTTGATCAAATTATGACTGCCTTAGAAACTACTAATCCCCAGCAAGCCACTATTATTGGTGCTGGCTTTATTGGTCTAGAAATGGCCGAGAATCTCCGCAAAAAAGGTCTGGCTGTTACTATTGTCGAACAAGCCCCACAAGTTTTACCGGCACTTGATGAAGAAATGGCCGCCTTTGTAAAACAAGAACTACAAAAAAACGATGTCCAGGTCCTCACTAATAATTCTGTTGTCGGCTTTAAAAACGCTGGCCAAGAAATTGAATTGGCTGATGGCACAATCTTGCAATCAGACCTAACCATTCTAGCTGTTGGTGTGAAACCAGACTCAACGCTAGCCAAAAATGCCGGTCTTGAATTGGGCCGCAAAGGCGGTATTTTAGTTGATCAACATTATCAAACTAGCATTCCTGATATTTACGCCGTTGGCGATGCGATTGTTGTTAAACAACAAATCACCAATACAGATACCTTAATATCACTAGCTTCTCCGGCTAATCGCCAGGGTCGACAAGTCGCCGATGTCATTGCCGGTCTCCCTAGAAAAAATCGCGGTAGTATTGGCACAGCAATTGTGCGCGTCTTCGATACTGTGGCTGCTAGCACTGGACTCAGTGAACGAAGTGCTCAACAAGCTGGTTTAAACGTCCAAGTGGTTCATACCACAGGTAAGAACCACGCTGGTTATTATCCAGGCGCCACCGATTTAACTTTGAAACTCATCTTTGATCCCCAAACCGGTGAAATCTTTGGCGCTCAAGGTGTTGGCGCTGATGGTGTTGACAAACGTATTGACGTTCTAGCAACTGCGATTAAAGGCGGCTTAACAATTTTTGACTTACCTGAGTTAGAATTAACCTATGCGCCACCATTTGGTGTTGCTAAAGATCCCGTTAACATGATCGGCTATGCGGCTATGAACTTAGCGGAAGGTTTAAGTGACAATATTCAATGGTATCAACTTGATGATGCTTTAGAACAAGGTAAAATTTTATTAGACGTCCGTAATCCTAATGAACTAGCTAACAGCGGTCAGATTAAGCAAGCCCATAATATACCATTGGATACTTTGCGTTGTCGCTTACCAGAACTAGATCCTAAGCAAAGTTACATTGTTTCTTGCCATAGTGGCTTAAGAAGTTATATTGCTGAACGAATTTTGAAACAAGCCGGCTTTAAAGTCGAGAATCTCGATGGCGCATTCGTTCTTTATCAAACTATCAAACCGGAGGAAATTGAATATGTTTAAAACCATTACTAGTGCTGAACTTTTAACCCAACTCAAACAAACACCCCAACCTATTATTGACGTTCGTGAAGATTATGAATTCCAAGGTGGCCATATTCCTGGCGCTAAGAATTTACCATTAAGCGAATTATCAACACGTTATCAAGAACTCGATCAAAAAACGCCTTACTATGTTATCTGTCATTCTGGCGCACGTTCTGGTAATGCCTGTGCCTTTCTTAGTCAACAAGGTTACAACGTCACTAACATTATGGGCGGCATGGCCGAATGGCAAGGAGCGGTTGATTAATGGCAACTTGTGACAAAACGATTTTTAATCGGCTAAAAAGAACAGAAGGTCAATTACGCGGCATTCAAAAAATGCTGGAAGAAAATCAAGATTGTGCCGATGTTGTGACGCAATTAAGTGCTGTGCGCTCTAGTGTGGACCATATTATGGGGATCATCGTCGCTGAAAATCTCAAACAGTGTCTTGAAAATCCCGAACCAGATCACACGCAACAACAAGCCAAAATTGAAAAAGCCATCAACCTCATTGTTAAGAAATAATAACTAAAAACACCACTAGCTAATTGGCCAGTGGTGTTTTTTAACGACATGATTATTGTTCCGGGTGGTCGAAGGTTTCAACAATTTTGTCGGCAACTTCTTCAACTGCATCTTCAACATCGGCTAGTTTTTCTTTAGCCTTCCCTTTTAAGATTTTCGCTTTACCTTGTAGTTCCTGAGTTGTGTCACCGTTGGCCTTGCCCTCTGCTTCCTTAACTTGGCCGACAAACTTATCCTCAGTAGCTGCCTTTCTTTTATCAGATGTCATCATCTTTCCCTCCCTAACTAAAATTCCATTTCAAAATGGCTAACTAGCTGGTCAACATTACAATTAACCCTAACTTAGTAGGTATCAAATTGTGCTAACACTTGAGCAGCCAAAGTCTGATCCGCATCGATAAAACAATCTCTAAATTGATCAAGTACCTCGCTAAAAGTCGCTTCAAGTTGTTGCCTTTCAACAAAATCAGCAAGCTCTGTCAGTAAGGTTAGCCCTTGGGTTGCATAAGCGCACTGTTGAGTCGGCGCTTCTAAAGCAACCTGTTCATTCATTTCAGCGGCTACTGCCAATAATTGTTGGATTTGTGAACCAGATAAGTGCGGTTGATAAGCAAAATATAAAGCCAATAATTGAATAAAACGGATCTGTTCTGGCGTGACGGCACTAATTGTTAAAGGATTAAGATCAAACGTCCGTAATTCCAAATGAGTAATGCCGTATTTTAAAATACGATTAGGATCTTTACTATTACCACTCTTTAAACGAACCGATTCATAATATTCCCGCGGCTGTAATAATTCACCGTTAGCCACAGCTTGATCAATGGCCGCAATATAATGACGCACACTGCGATAATCCCCACGGGTCTCATTGGGAAAGCCCAACGAACTACTGCGAATACTTCTAACTGGCCCACATAAATGATGCTGATCAAAATAATCCTGACCCGCAAAAGGTGTCGCACCAAAAAGATACGTTAGGAGCCACCGGTTAATCATAAAGTATTGTGCAATTTGTAAATATAAATCATCGCGCGTTGCAAAATGCAGTTCTCTCATCAGATAAGCTATTGCTTCTTGAGAAAAACTAAAATTAATGTGTGTCCCATTATTCAATAAACGGCGCACATCATGTTTTAAAACACTTTGACGTCGATATTCATTACTTTCTTCTGGAACTTGTGAAATGGGTACCTCTGCCAGTGGACAAGGTATTTGCGGCGGACAGCTATAATGCCAAATTTGTTCTTCCGGCGCTAATTGTTGTGCGGTACCTTTAATAACAGCACCAATCAACTTCACATTTAATTCAGGATCCGTGGAATGCGGCAGTGCAAATTCCAATTGCGAGGTACAAAACTCGCGTTTAACATAGGGCCTTAGCTCCGCACTTAAATTTTCTGGAAATGGTCTGAGACTGAGCGTTTGATCTGGACTGATTCGGTGCTTCTCCACTTCAACACCGATTGCAATATGACGATTGATAATTTCATTTAATGTTGTCTGATAATTTAGTTGTAACACCATTAATCTCATCTCACTTTACTACATATTGAATATTCTAATGTCAGTATATTCAATAACATTTAAGTGATTCAAACAATAAGTCTTGAAATTGTTTAAAATAACACAAACGTAATCATTTTGTTATTTATCTTATTTGTAATACACTTAATCTATTGTTATTAGAGGAGGCGTTTGACATTGTCATTTGAAAAAAACGCAACGGAACATTATGATCTCGATCATTTACTGACCACTTATTTCCCTGAATTAATTAACCAGCCAACCGAATTAGCCACCAAAAAGACTACCGTTAACGAAATCGAACTCGCACTCCAAAAGTTAATCGCACTTTGTGGTGAAGATCCTCAACAAGCTGATTTAGCGGAAACGCCTTTCCGCGTTATCAAAGCATTTTTAGAATATACGGCAGGTTACCGCGAAGATCCTACTGCCCATCTAGAAAAAGTCTTTGATATTCAACAAAATGATCCTATTATTGTAAAAGATATCGAATTTTATTCGATGTGCGAACATCATTTTGCACCCTTCTTTGGCGTAGCTCACGTTGCATATCTTCCTGATCAAAAAGTCACCGGGCTTTCCAAAATTGCACGGGTCGTTGAAGGTTACGCGCGGCGTTTCCAAGTTCAAGAGCGCTTAACGAATCAAATTGCCGATGCAATTGATACCGTCTTGCAGCCTAAAGGGGTTATGGTAGCTATTGAAGCGAAGCATTTATGCGTTTCAAGTCGCGGCGCTAAAAAAGAACAAGCGCAAACTTTCACGCTGGCTAGTCGTGGTGCTTACATTAAAGATAGCCAATTGCGGTCAGAATTTATGGCTGCTATTAAGTGAGGTCACTAATGAGTAAAAGAGTCGCTTTTATTACAGGGAGTGCTACGGGACTGGGCGTGCAAATGGCCCATAAACTTACTCAAGCAGGCTATCAATTAGCCTTAAATTACCGACACAGTCAAACAGCTGCGTTACAATTACAACAAGATTTGGCACAACGCTATCAAGTCAATGCTCGCCTTTACCAAGGCGATGTAAGCCAACAAGCTGACGTGGTACGAATGATTGAACAAATTAAACTTGATTTTGGTCACTTAGATATTTTAATTCTTAACGCTGGTCCCTTTATTCACGATAAATTAAAACTCGTCGACCATACCCCAACCCAGTGGCATGACATGATGAGTGCTAACCTTGATAGTTTTTTCTATTTAGTTAAGGCAACGGTACCTATGATGGAAAAACAAAATTGGGGCCGCATTATTGCGCTAGGCTTTGACCAAATTGACCAAGTCTCGGGTTGGCAATATCGTGGTGCTTATGCCGCCGCTAAAACTGGTGTGGCCGCGGCGATTAGAACTTTAGCGCTTGAAGAAAAAGACTATCAAATTACTGCAAATATGGTCTGCCCCGGTGATATTAAAGCTGATCTTAAAGAAGCTGACATTGAACAAGCCCGGAAACTTGCACCTAATCAGACTAAACGAAAAGCTGCTGGTGAAGATGTTGCTCGCGTTATTGCCTTTTTATGTGCAGAAGATTCAGACTATTTAACCGGCAACATCATTAACTTAGCTGGCGGCGAAAATATTATTCATCGTCATGACTAAAATTTAAACTACTAGTAACAACTAAATATGGTATAAAATTAGCCTTCCGAAAATCACTCAATATTTTCGGAAGGCTATTTCTATTCTTGATAAATTTTAAATAGCCACACTTTGACCGACGCCGCCAGCAAATATAACCAGTTGTTGAACACCATGGTGTCTTAACATGTCTTTCAGTTCCGGGAAGCCCAATTCGAAATGCGCCACTTCATGTGCATCAGAACCTAAAGTGAATTTAGTGCCACCAAGTGACTGTCATAACTCAATCGCATATTCATATAGCGCTAAATTATGACGCAAAATAATACTTTTAGCATTCACTTCCAGTGCCAAATCATGTGCAATCGCATTGCGAAACACTTGCACCAGCATTGGTTCTGCTAACCGTTGATATTCGGCAACTGAAATATCTCAGATTCGAAAACCATATTCAAAATGTGCTAAAACATTGGCCTGTGGGACCGATATAATGGCTTCATTCATCAGACCGTAATATTCTTGCACAAGTTCCGGCAATGTTAGTTCATGAGCCTGCTCCTTAAGTAGTCATGATCTTTATTAATCATATTATTTTAACTATAATATTTAATCAGCTTACCCACCGATTAAAAAACACCAAGATCTAATCATTAAAAGATCTTGGTGTCCTAAAAAAACTAGTTAACCTCTTTAGTTTCCACACCAAACCAATAAACTGCACCAGCAGCAATAATAATAGCCACGAAAAAAATCATAAAAATAAGCGTAATCGGTACTTTAACTTGCAACAAATAACCTACTAAAATTGGTCCTAAAATACCACCAATTCGGCCAATGCCAGAAGCCATTCCAGTTCCTGTACCTCGAACCAAAGCCGGATATTGTTCAGGAGAGTAAGCATAAAGCGCGCCCCAAGCACCAAGATTAAAGAAAGATAAAGCAATCCCAGATCCTAGTAAAATGACTAACGAGTTCGCCCAGCCAAACGCAATTGCAGCAACAGCCGTCCCTAATAAAAACAACACTAAGGTCGATTTACGGCCCCATTTTTCAATCAACCAAGCTGCTACGAAATAACCTGGCAATTGCGCCAATGTCATTAATAGAACATAACCGAAACTTTGGACAATGGTATAACCGCGTAAGACTAAAACACTTGGCAACCATAAAAACATACCATAATACGAAAAGACCACCATAAACCAGACTACCCACAACATCAAAGTTGCCTGACGATGTTCGTTGTTGAACAGTAAGCTTAAACGTTCAGCAAAAGATAGATGCTTAGCCACAGCTTTAGGCGAGTGTGGTGCGTGTCTTTTTAAAGATGAACGTAAAAACAACGCATAAAGAGCTGTAAATGATGTCAAAATTAATGCCACGCGCCAGCCGTATTTCGGAATTAATAAATATGAAATGAGCGCAGCAATCAACCAACCACCAGCCCAAAAGCTCTCTAAAAGGACAACGGTGCGGCCGCGAACTGCTTTCGGTGCGTTCTCGGAAACAAGCGTTGAAGCCACTGGTAACTCTCCACCTAAACCGCAACCGATTAAGAATCTTAAAACTAAAAATGCCAAATAACTAGAAACAAAAGCTGAAATCCCATTAAAAATTGAAAACATCAGCAAACTTAAAATTAAAATACTTTGACGACTATAACGATCGGCCAACGATCCCAATAAAATCGCTCCAACAGCCATCCCTAGCGAACTAATACTGCCAATTAATCCCGCTTGCGAACTACTTAACTGCCACTCTTTAGTAACAGCTGTAATGACAAACGATAGCATACCCACATCCATTGCATCAAATAGCCAGGCAAAGCCAGCTGACGCTAATAATTTACGATAACTTGCTTGTTGCAAAACTACACCCCATTTATATGTGTCAAGACACTTAATGGTGTTATTATAGACAACCGCCATCATTAAATCAAGGGTGTATTTTAATATGTCAAGACATTATCTATTGATAAAGATAACCACCAGCAGCTAGGTCTTGACGAATTTTAGTCATCTGTTCTTGATTAGTTGTCATGACTGTATGCGTATGGATACCATTTGTTAGCTCCGACAATAAATGACTATCATCTTGCTTCATTTTTTTGACAAAAGAACGAATATCACTTGCCGTACTAATATTAAGTTCGCCGCGAATAATGCCGTATAAGGGATGTTCAACTTCAACGTCTTTAACAATCCCCCCGTTATTGACAATTCGCATCATTTCATCAGCAGCTTGATCAGGGAAATGACGGCAGACTAACTTTATTACCTGCTGACCATCTTGGAAATATTTATAACCCCGTGGTGACGGCACAATTGCTTCACCAGCGGCCCGTAACAAGGCAATATCACCTACAATAGTCTGACGACTTACTTTAAATTTTTGGGCCAAAGCTGAAGCTGTTACCGGTGTTTGTGCTGTTAACAAGATATTTTGAATTTCAAGCCGCCGTTTATTATTATCTGGCATCGTTGGTTGCTCTCCTACTTTATGATTTTTTGACGCTGATTAATGACTTTACTTATATTTTATGCTCTTAACTAAACAAGTCAATTAATGCTAAATAAAAAAGCCTGAATCAAGTGATTCAGGCTTTTTATCAGGTATAACTTATTCCAATTTTTGTTCCAACCATGCTTTTAAAACCACAGCTTGATTGTGTTGCTCGTTTTTGGCACCATAAATTAAAATTACATCTTCACTTTGTAAACAGAGACTAATAAAATCAAGCACCGCTGCACTTAATGGATTGGCGGCAATTTCAGCAAGATAGCGTTGCTTGAATTCAGGATAGCGCTCGTCTTGATGATTAAACCATTTCCTTAACTCAGAACTTGGCGCTAACTCTTTGAGCCACCATTGATAAGGTAAATCAGCTTTAGCGAGCCCCCGAGGCCACAAGCGATCCACTAAAATTTTATAACCAGATGCCCGTTTAACTGCTGCTTGATCATAAGCGCGAATTAATTTAATTTGTGGCATAACAACTTGAACTTCCTTTTAAAAATCACATTTTATAACGTGGATAATGGCTGATTAGTATCGGCAAACCGCTCTGGATCTAATGGCTGACGACGTGACATCAGTTCAGTGACATCATCACGCTGTTCGTGGCCATTAGCAAATAAAATTGCCAACGGTACTTGATTTTCATCAACATAAGCAATTGTAAACTTACCAGAATCAAGATCACCGCGGATAAAGGTTTGATCCCACTTAGTCGTATGACCTAAATATTCAAAGGTTTGATCATACTGATCTGTCCAAAAATATGGTAAGACATCATAAGGCTGACTTTGTGGCTGGATCAGATTAGCGGCAACATTTTTACCGTGACTTTGCGCATGTTCCCAATGTTCCACATGAATTTCTTCACCCTGGAACGGCCAAATAGTAGCATCACCAACAGCGTAAACATCTTTCAGTGCTGTTTCGCCATATTCATTAACGACAATATTCTGCCCTAATTCCAAATGATCTGCTTTAATTGAAGTATTAGGAACTGCACCAACACCAACAACAACCATTTGTGCAGGAATTGTTGCACCCGTATCAGTTACCACCCCAGTGACTTGATGCTGTTGGTCATGCGTAAACGATTCAACACCACTACCTAAAACAAATTTGACGCCCTGTTCTTGATGCATCTTAACGAAATATTCTGAAGCCTGTGGACCAACTACGCGTCCCAATGGATGTTGACCATGTTCAACAACTGTGACATTAAGGCCTAACTTTCTAAAGGAGCTAGCCAATTCTAAACCAATAAAACCAGCGCCAATTAAGACCACATCTTTAACTTGCTCGCTCCACTGCTTAATCTTGATAGCATCGTGATAACTTCTTAAGTAAAAAATTCCTTCAGCGTCATCATTAGGCAAGTGCAAATGACGTGACTCTGCACCCATAGCTAGAACAAGTTGACCATAAGTAATGGTTTGTTGATCGGCTGTGATGACCTGTTTGGCATCCTCGTCAACTGCAACAACTTCTGTATTTAACAGTAGTTTAATGTCATTTTCGTCAAAGAAAGATTCCGGTTTAAAGATTGGTGCGTCCAACGTCTTACCAGTGAGCCAAGTTTTAGATAACTTGTAACGATTATAAGGCAGTGTATCTTCACGATCAATGAGACCAATACTACCAGTATAGCCCTTAGCACGTAATGTCTTCACCAAATAAAATCCTGCCGTCGAGCCACCAACAACTACAATATCAAACTTCATAGGTATCCTCCTAAACTGAATTCGCATTATAACTTAATTCTAATGCAAAAAGAAAAACCAAGCAAAATATTGGCTTGTTAGCTAATTCGATTGGTTAAATAAAAAACACCATCCAAAAAGGACAATGTTGATTAGTGAGAGCGAACAAGCTATTCCTAAAGATTTACGGAATGCCAAAAAACAACTCGAAACGTTGCATCATTTTAATCAATAAGAATTATCAATAACAAAGGCTGGTTTTGTTGAATGACTGATTTAATTAAATTGATCGAGGGCAAAGAAAACCAATCCGCCACAGACAACTGCGATAATGACAATCACGCCTAATAAAAAATGAAAAGCTAAGCCTAAGCCGCCACCTATCAAGAATAACAGTGATATAAATGGATGACGCAAACAAAACTTGAGAAAACCAACCAGTAGTTTAAAAAACAAAACAATAAAAATAACTAAACCAATGCCAAGCGCGAGTTTAATATTTGTACTCGAACTAGCTGCAAGAATTATAGGTATCATCATCAGGATCCTTTCTTGATTTTTTATTATACGCTGAACTGAATGATACTCACTTTTTAACGTCATTGCTTACAAAATTTTAATGATTATGGTCAGTTGCATTACTATTAAACAAAATTTCTTTAGTGTTAAACTTATTATTAATGAGATGAGTTAATTCTTAAATTCATAAATAAAATGAGGTAAGCTTATGACCTACGATTTCAAAAGTATCACAAACCGCCGCCAAACCAATTCAATCAAGTGGCAGATTGGTGAATCAGAATTACCAATGTGGATTGCCGATATGGACTTTAAAACAGCACCAGAAATTATTGAAGCGCTCCACCAAAAAATCGAGCTTGGTATTTTTGGCTATGAAGCCCCAAATTCCGAATACTTCGAGGCAGTTAGTCATTGGTATCAAAGTGAACATCACACCACTTCAAAAACAGACTGGTTATTATTTACCACAGGTGTTATTCCAGCGCTATCTGCCATTATTCGCCAAGTTTCTCACGTTGGTGATAACATTGTCGTTCAAACACCTGTTTATAATATGTTCTTTAATTCGATTGAGAATAATGGCCGTCATGTTGTAACCAATGAATTAATTTATCAGCCAGAGACAGGTAACTACAAGCTGGACTTTACCGACTTAGAAAGTAAATTAGCCGATCCCCTAACCACGATGATGATTCTTTGCAATCCTCATAATCCAATCGGTAAAGTCTGGACGAAAGACGACCTCCGACAAATTGCTACATTATGTCAAGAACATCATGTTATTTTAGTCAGTGATGAAATTCATGGCGATTTAGTCCTGAACGGTCCGGATTACACGCCCCTCTTTGCTCTAGCTGCTGATTTTTCTAATACCATTACTTTAGTTTCACCAAGTAAAACTTTTAATATTGCCGCAATTCATGCTGCAACGGTGATCGTTCCAGATCAAATTTTACGTCAACAAGTGGCACGCGGACTAAATATTACTGGTTTAGCAAAACCGAATTTGCTAGCTATTCCGGGAACCATCGCCGCTTATACTCAAGGTCACGAATGGTTAAAGGAACTAAAACAACAGCTTCGTAAAAATCAAAATACCGTTCAAGAATTTATCACACAAAACCTTCCGCAAATTACGATTACTCCGACTAAAGCGACTTATCTTTTGTGGTTAGACTGCCGTCAAATTACTAATAATTCACAACAATTAGCCGAATTTATTCGTCAGGAAACTGGTTTAATTCTTAACGCTGGTGATATTTACCGAGGCAACGGTCATGACTTCTTACGAATGAACATTGCTTGCCCACCGAGCCTATTGCAAGATGGTCTCAAACGATTCCGCCAAGGTATTCAAGATTTCCAAAATCAAGCATAGCACGATAATCAACAAAGCGGTCCAGAACAAATAATTGTTCTGGACCGCTTTTATTAATTTAGCATTATTTAACCGATAAATTTCTAGTCTGATGACGATCCCAGACCAGTAAAATAGCAGCAACGATCAAAATCAAAAGTGATACTAACATCGTATTATGCAAACCCTGATGTAAAATAACCCGCATCTGTGGAATTAAGTGAGTAGGTAACAAGTGAACACTAGCAGCATCACTTAATTTATTCATCATTTTTAACGTGATCTGACCATGTGATTGACGAACCCCTTTAAATAAAGCCTGATTCAAAATAATACCCAAAATTGACGCCATAAACGTTTGGCTAAGCATTCTAACTAAGAAACTAAACGATGTTGCAATTGGCACATCTTGCAAATCAGCATCTTGTTGAACTTTAATTTGCAACACGTTAAAACACAACCCTGTTCCAAAGCCTTCAAAAGCACCCGCAACTAACAACAACCAATAAGGTGCCTTAACACCAGCCATCGTCATCAGAATAAATGCCATAATTAACGTCAGAATACCAATAGCAACAACCGTCTGTGCTTTAAATCGTAGACGTAGCGAGGCCACTGATTCAGAACCAGCAAAGTTAGTTAATGAACCAGGAATTTGTGTTGCTCCACCAATAATTGCAGTAGTTCCAAGTAGTCCTTGTGCCCACATCGGAATATAGATATTAAAACCAACAAAAGCACCCCAGATTAAGGCGAAGAGAAGAAAATCAATGACTAAAGCATGATTTTTAAACAAACGACTGGGAATAATTGGATCAACAGCATGCTTTTCAACAATAAGCATTGCTGTTAAAAATCCGAAAGCAACCAGTAATAAAAGCATCACAAACCAGATTGAGATGGTCCCAATCATTTCGATGGCAACTAGTAAACTAACTAATCCCAATGCCATTAATAATGCGCCTAAATAATCAACCCGCTGATGTTTTTGATTTACTTTAGGACTCTTAAAGAATAATTGAATCACAATAATAGATAATAACCCAATTGGCACATTGATATAAAAGACCCAATGCCAACTCAAGGTATCAACAATCCAGCCCCCAACTAACGGGCCAATGATTGTTGCAGTACTAAAACTAGCTGTTACTAATCCTAAAACTTGCGTACGTTTGTGTGCATCTTGATATAAACTCGCATAAATAATATAAGGAATTGATATCATGCCCCCATTACCAATCCCCATGATTGTCCGCGCTACAATCAAGAAATAAATATTAGGTGACATACCTTCCAGAAATGCACCAATCACAAATAAACTAGTTGCTATTTGATAAGCACTCTTATTACCAATATATTCCCCCAGTTTACTCCATAATGGCGTGGTTACAGCCGTTCCTAATAAAAACACGGCGACAATCCAACCCATTAATTGAATCCCATGTAAATCACTGATAATTGCTGGCAAGGCGGTATTAATAATTGTACTGTCTAAACCACCCATGGCATTCGACAATAATAACGCACAAGTCACAATTAAAACACGACGTTTTGACACAGTTTTCCCTCTTTCTCCAAAATAGACTAACTTTTATGTTACTCTTTTTCAGAAAAAGTACCAAAATTATTTCAGACTGTTTTCATTTACAATAACAATCAACATAAAAGAGTGTATGAACAATCCGTTCGTGTTCATACACCCTTTTGCATACTCTTAATTACTTATAGGATGATGCCAGGAAGTAAATCCTACAATAAATATTGCCACAAAAATTGCGCAAACCATTGCTGGTGGATACACCGTTAATGCCAGTAACAATCCAATCCCCTTAACTGTAAGATCAACTAAGACTACCCAATTAGTCAAATTATAAAGCCAGCCATTAAGCTTTTTGAATTGATTCTAAAATTGCGTGACAAAAGCTGCCATTATAAGGATGATAATAAACAACAACTAATTGTGCACTATATTTTTTAAACCAAGTGGCATTAGCCGTTATTGTATTAGTCATCTTAATCCTCACCTAAAATTTATATCCTTTCAATAATTCAATCATAGCAGCTAATTATTCGTTAAGCTTAATTAACCAAAATCTAATCAACTGCACTAAAAAAGACAACCTGCTTAAACCGGCTGTCTTTTTTCATTTACTGATTAAATTGATCCAAGGCAAAGAAGACTAAGCCCCCACCTAAGATCGCCAGTACCACAATTCCAGCAAGTAAAAAATGAAACGCGAAACCTAATCCGCCACACAATAATAAGATTATAAACAAAATCGGGTGACGCAAACAAAACTTCAAAAAGCCAACTAACAATTTGAAAAATAAGATAATAAATAATACGGCGCCAACACCAATGGCAATTTTACCATCGGTACTTAAACTAGCAGCGAACAATAATGGTGTCATGAAAAGATCCTTTCTTAAAACACCCTTATTATGCGCTGAACCAGTACTAACCTTCTAACAGAAGTCACTTACTTAAATTAAGTTTAATCTCTGCTTTTAGTTTTCAAAAATTCCCAACTTATCAAAATCTAGTAAGCTGCAAAGTTCTCATAAACACGATAAGCTAAAGAAGTCGTTGGCTTTTTAAAACATTCGCTAAACTTATTGATTACCTCGACATAAACTTTACCCAATTGATGTTCATTAATAAAGCTCAAAATATCTGTCAGTAGTGCTAATCCCCTAGTGGTATAAGAACACTGTTGATCCAATGTTTCCAAGGCAACTTGTTCGTTCATTTTAGTTGCTGCTGCCAGATTTTTCATAACTTCAGTACCAGACCATCGCGGCTGATAGACAAAATACAAAGTCATAATTTGAATCAAGCGGAGTTGATCCTCTGTAACTGCAGAGATTATTAAAGGATTAAGATCAAAGGTGCGTAATTCAAGATGCGTAATTCCATGTTCCAAAATTCGGTGCGGATCTTTACTATTACCACTTTTTAATCGGACAGATTCATAATATTCCCGCGGCTGTAACAACTCACCATGTTCTACCGCCCGATCGATGGCGCCAATGTAATGCTGAACACTACGATAATCGCCGCGCACATCATTGGCAAAGCCTAACGAACTACTACGAATACTTCGAACTGGTCGATCTAAAGGATTGTTATCAAAATAATCTCGGCCGGCAAACGGTGTCGCCCCAAATAAATACGTTAATAACCACCGGTTATACATGAAATGCTGGGCAATTTGTAAATACAACTCATCTGTGTCTTTAAAGTTAAGCTGTTTGATCAAATAAGTCATTGCTTCTTTTGAAAAACTTAGATTAATGTGAACACCATTATTCAATAAACGGCGAACATCATATCTTTGACAACTTTGCCGGCGATATTCGGTGCTTTCTTTGGGATATTGCGAAATGGGAACTTCGTCAGGTTGACACGACAATTTAGGAGGACAACTATATGGCCACAAATGTTCCTCTGGATTCAATTGTTGATCCGCTCGTCGGATAATCGTTCTAATTAAATCAACATTTTGATCAGAATCAGCACAATAAGGCATCGTAAACTCTAACTGTGCCGTACAAAATTCTCGTTTTACATAAGGACTCAAACTTGCGCTAAGATCTTCTGGAAATGGTTTTAAACTGAGACTTTGCTTTTGATTGACCCGGTGCTTCTCAACTTCAATACCGATTTCAATATGTTTATTAATAATCTCATTTAATATTGTGCGATAATTCACCTTTAATACCATCAATTTCATCTCACTTTAACTAATTTATCGTTCAAGACTAGTATATTTTATACGATTTACTTTATACAAATGATAAGATTAAAATGAATTCATATTGGCCAATCGCACCGCTAACCTTGTCATTTAGAGTAGAAACATCATCTGATCGCGAATTTTCAAATAAGTCATCCTAATTAAACCTATACCTTCACTGGCACGTAATGATAACTATGATTTAAATAGATCTGTCGCGAAGTAAGTTTTAATCCTTGACTATTATGTTGATAACGACATATAATGATTTTATGTTGATAACAACATAAAAAGGAGACTAAAAAATGAGCACAAAACAATTTAAAACTTTAGATGATTTCTTAGGCACCCATTTTATTTACACTTATGATAACGGTTGGGAATATGAATGGTACGCTAAAAACAACCACACTGTTGATTATCGCATCCATGGTGGTATGGTTGCTGGCCGTTGGGTAACAGACCAAGAAGCTAACATTGTCATGTTAACGGAAGGTATTTATAAGATTGACTGGACTGAACCAACTGGTACCGACGTTGCCTTGGTCTTCGTTCCTAACGAAAACAAATTACACGGTACGATCTTCTTCCCTAAGTGGGTTGAAGAACATCCTGAAATTACCGTTACTTATCAAAATGAACATATTGATTTAATGGAAGAATCTCGTGAAAAATATGAAACTTACCCTAAATTAGTTGTTCCTGAATTTGCTAAAATCACGTATGTTGGTGAGGCCGGTCAAGATAATGAAGATGTTATTTCTGAAGCACCTTATCCAGAAATGCCGGACGATATTCGCAATGGCCGTTACTTCGATGAGCATTACCACCGTCGTAATAAATAAACAATAGTCAGACAAGTTTGCATTCAGACTGCTAACGCCATAAAATAAGATTAAATAATCTTTTAGGAGGCTGACTAACATTCCTAAAAAAAGAGTCCTGCCCTATATTGTCCTCGGCTTACTCAAAACTAAAGGAAAAATGACTGGTTCCGAAATCGATACCGAATTTCAAAACGATATCGGTGAATTTTGGCAAACCACGCATAGTCAAATTTATCCTGAGTTAAAACGCATGGTCGCTGATGATTGGATCAGCTTTGAAACGACTGAACAAGATAAAAAGAAAAAATGGTATTACTTACAACCACTTGGTGAAAGTGAGCTACAACAATGGCTTAAAACCCCATTAACTGCCAATACCGATGAGGAATTTCCTTTAAAACTTTTCTTCATTCAGTATCGCGATGATGCACTACTAACAAACTTACTGCAGCAAGAATTAGCCTTGCATCAAGAAAAGTTGATTCATTTAAAGCAACGACTAACAACCGTTTTTGCCGACGAAGCAACCAAGGACAATAATTATGGCCACCATTTAATCTTAAAAAGAGCCATCGAACGAGAAACCAACAATCTCAGCTGGTTAACTAAGACGTTGGCACGCCTAAACTAAAAAAGAGACGACTTCATGATGAAGTCGTCTCTTTTTCTTTGACATTTATTAAGCTACTGCTGTTAATTATGGATCAGTTCCGCAAACTCAGATAGTCAAATTGGCTAACTAATAACTAAGCCACCTGCAAGATTATCTAAATCAGGATGATCAGCGGTTACCACTAGCTTCTCGTTGACAAATGCTAATAACCCAAGTTCACTTAATTCACGGCCATAACCTGAGTTTTTAACACCGCCGAATGGTAATTCAGGTAATGAAGCCATGAAATTATTAACAAAAACCATACCGGTTTCTATCTGAGTAGCAACTGCTTCACCATGGACTGGATCGCCACTAAAGATAATGCCACCTAAACCATACTGAGAATCATTGGCTAACTCAATCGCTTCTTGTTCAGAATGTACCCGATAAACTTGAGCAACCGGACCAAACATTTCTGTATGACGAGCCGGATTATCTGCTGAAATATCAGTCAAAATTGTTGGCATAAAGAATTGTCCAGGCATATCAATTGCTTCATTACCATAAGCAACTGTTGCACCAGCTGCGATTGCTTCGTCAACCTGCTTTTGTAATTTCTCCTTAGCCTTCTTGGTATTCATTGGTGCAAGTGTTGTCGCTTGATCCATTGGATCACCTGGTTTTACTGCGGCAAAATTCTCAATTAAATTCTGTAAAAATTCATCGTAAACACTATCCATGACAATGAATCGCTTCGAAGATGTACAAACTTGACCCGCATTGTATAAACGTGCCCGCCAAGCAATTTGATTAACATCATTCATATTCGCATCAGCTAAGACAATAAAGACATCTTGGCCACCAAGTTCCATCGTACTCTTCTTTAGATTTTGACCAGCTTCTTTAGCCACAGCAGAGCCACCACGCTCGGAGCCAGTTAAGGCGACTCCTTGAATCCGCGGATCCGCAATCATCTCACCGACTTGATCATAACTCATGAAAAGATTAGTGATTGATCCTTCAGGTGCACCAGCTTCAATGACCATATCAGCAAAAGTCTGTGCTGACCAAGGAATATTGGCTGCATCACGTAGAATCATCGGATTGCCAACAATAAAATTAGGCGCAAAGACCCGCATGATTTGATAATAAGGGAAATTCCATGGCTCCACTGCTAAAATTACTCCCGTAGCCTGCTTATAAACTTTGGCCTCACCATTAGCACGTGTATCCAGTAAAGTTGGCTTCATCATTTCGGCACCATGATCAGCAAAATAATCCGCGATCATTGCACAAAGTTCAACCTCGCCTTCCGCTTCAGCAATAAGTTTTCCCATTTCTAAGATCATAATCTTTGCTAAATCATGACGGTGATCACGCATATAAGTGGCTACCTTATGCAAAGCCTCAGCACGTTGTTCAACCGGTTGGTGCTTCATGGTATGGTACAAATCATCAGCAACTTGTAGTTTTATTTGAATCTCCTCATCGGTTGCATCAGAAAAAGTCTTCAATACTTCGTTAGTATACGGATTAACAGTTTGTCTAGGCATTATTTACTCCTCTTTTTCTATTAATATTTTGATAGTTAAAGCCGAGATAGCGCTTTATTAGATACACTACCAGTTTATTCCCTCAAGCCCACTTCAGGTCAAGCAAAGAGACTTAGAATGACTTAAAAAAGACCTTATTTGGAACTGAAGTTATAATTTGATACAGATATATAAAAGCACTTTCGAAAAAA
>NZ_AYYK01000019.1 GCF_001436095.1 Lapidilactobacillus dextrinicus DSM 20335
TGTGTTTCTCGGTTTGTTACAGTTTCAAATAGTATCCAGTTTTCAAAGAACGAATCATTGATGACTTAGTCATCAATGGAGGTTAACGGGATCGAACCGATGACCTCCTGCGTGCAAAGCAGGCGCTCTCCCATCTGAGCTAAACCCCCATGTTACTGCTTCTTTTCAAAGCAATGGGCCTAAATGGACTTGAACCATCGACCTCACGCTTATCAGGCGTGCGCTCTAACCAGCTGAGCTATAGGCCCGATTGGCGCTATTCTTTAATTGAGAGTAGACCTCTCAAAACTGAACAAAGTTTCATGGCAGGTTCCGTTAGCTAA
>NZ_AYYK01000002.1 GCF_001436095.1 Lapidilactobacillus dextrinicus DSM 20335
TGGGTTAAATTGAGATTAACTAATGGCAAGACATATTGGATGGATAAGCGCGGTATTCGTTAATAATCAGTTTGAATCTAAAAAAGATGTAATTAAGGGAATCCTAAATATTGGATGAGGCTTTAAGCAACTTTCTAGGTGGTAAGCGTTCGGTAATTTATCGAGCTCTTATCACTCAGTTTTCTTTTGCATCTTGTGTGATTATAATAGTGTATCCAGCTCGATATCTCGGAAGTTAATTCTTCCAGGGTATTGGGCTTTTTTGGTTATAAATCTCGGTCTTTAAAATATGGAAAAAACTTTTCATGGCCGCATTATCTAAATACTTTTTCCTACGGAACTTGCTTTGAAAAGCTTGTTTTGCTTTAAAATACGAATCCAATGTGGATTTTGATATTGAAATCTTTGCTCTGAATGAATAGTTGTTCGGGATTTTTCGGAATTTATTTAATTCCCGATGTAGGAACGTTTGTGGTGAATTATACAGTTGATTTGTTTCCCCAACAAACTTCTGTGATATCAGTCGTAAGTTTCTGGTAGGAAAGATCTGTATTAAAACGGCGATTTAATCGATTCTTTGTCAGGGTACCAACAATACTTGGTATGAGTTGTACTTATGTGCTCTCTTATTATAAGTGTTTGAAAGAAGACTTAATTCACGTATTAAACGCAAAATTTTTGTGATTAACTTAAAAAATAAGTTCATGTAACTGATCAGTAATCTGACGATATCCAGCACTTGAGCCATTCCGTTGGGCTTTAAGTTTAAGAATGGCATCTTCATCAATCATCTTTAAAGTGACCTTAATCATATAAAAATAGGTGCTCTTGGCCAGTTTAACGACTTTCAATTTTACGAGAGGATATTTCTACCTCAATTCCGTGACGATTTGTATCCTTTGTCTAGTTGTGGTTAAACTAGGGCTCACAATTTTTTTAAATAATCATTCCCTATTTTTAAGAGTTCATTTTCTTTTTCTAGACTTTCTAATTCGGATTTTTTGGAATCTTTCTTCTTTTTTTAGCTGTTATGATCGTCGGTCATCCTTTAGTTTGAAACAGGGTTCTCCGGCCCTTTAGATGCCATTTTCGTTGCCAAGATCAAATAGTCGAAGGTTTAGAAAGATTGAAATGTAGGGCTGTTTCATAAAGCGAGGTCTTGTTTAATTTTAACCAGTTTAGAACATCTAGCTTGAAAGTGCCAGCGTAAACCTTTTGTGGACGTCTAATATCCAGGACTTTTGGGCTAAAGGTTTCATGGCGTTTAACCTATTTCATGACTGTTACTTTGCTTTTAATGCTGTATTTTCTGGTAATTAATGTGTAACTAAGCAAAGATATCAGATAATCTTTGACTACACGAACTTTAAAATTTTTAGAAAATTTAGACATAAGAAAACCCCTGATATTGGAATTGGTCCAACATCAGGGGTTCACTTCAAAAAATTAATTTTACCCCTTTTTTAGATTCAAATTAACTAATAGCCATTGTACTTAAGCAAAATATTTTCAGAGTTTTTAAATTTAGGAACTACGATATAGTTCTTTTTAGTAAAATTAATTAATGATTTATCAATTTTAAAATTGTTAGGATTATCTTGTTCAAATGTCATTTTACGAATTACGATATATTTTGGTGGTTTTTGAGCAAGGTCATTGGTAAATTCTTGTCGTAAATTTGGATAATCACGATAGTCTAGGGAGGGAAGAACAAAAAAGCGTGAAAATGAAAAACGATTAGATAATAAATATATATTAGCTTGAAGACAATGTACATATATCCTATCACTCTCTTTAGTATGTGACTTTATATATGCTGCTTGTTCAACATCTAAAGAATTAAAATATTGATTTGGAGTTGCAGTAATGACATGAAAAGTGTGTTGTTGTATAGCCTGGTATGCATAATTATAAGGGAGAAGTAAAATTGTCAAATATGCTAATATCTTTATATGTTTCTTGCTTATTAGTGTACTAATTCCATTTATTAAGATACAAACGGCTACTATTATCGGCGGAAACATCGTTATAAAATAATGAGTATAGTATCTGCCCGATAAAATAACAGTTATAAAATTAATAATCAGATATATTAATAAACAAATATAATACTCTTTAAATCTACGATTATTTATTCTGTTAAACCTTATTAATAAATATAGAATAAATAATGTCAGGAACGTCCAAATACCAGAATTTGACATAAAGTTAAAAAATGATTTTGTAGTCTGCCATTCTTCAAATGGTGTTGAAGCTTGAGAGTATGTGATATTCAACGTCCAGGTTTGATATATCATTTCACTCAAGTTACCAACTAATATGGAATATAATACGACAAAAAGACATACAACTAATCCGCCAAGAAAAATGTATATAATTTGTCTGATTAAATTTTTATAGTTTTTATCGATAAGTCCCTTAATTAATAGATAGAGACAGAAAACTATCCACAATGCAATCATATTTGAGCGTATAAAAAACGTTAATCCACCCGTAATTCCAATTAAGATGAGATCAATTACATTGTTTTTATTTCGAAGAATTAATTTTGTAAATAGATATAGTGCTAATGAAATAAAAGTTAGAGCAAACTCTTCTGAATAATTACCACTATCTAAAGCAACTAGTTCAGGACCAGTTAACAACAATATAGAAAGACTAGATATTATCGGATTTTTTGATAGCAAATAAGCAGTTTTAAAAAGAAATAAAAGTGTTAATGCATAAAAGATTGATTCCACAATCCAAATGCCAAGAGAGTCATTACCTTGGCCAATAAAATTTGCAAATTGTTGAATCCAAAATAAAACGATGCCCTTATGATCAAACATGTCGTTGTAAGGAATAAGTCCGTGGTTCATTCCTTTCCCGAAATACATAAACATTGATGAATCGTGTCCATTTAAAATATTAGAAAGTGGGTTTGATCTAAAACTAAAAATAATAAAGATGTAATTAGTTGCTATGAGTATTGAAGCGAAAAACCATTTTAAAAGATTTCGTATTTTCATATTATTAATTTCCTCTAAATATAATTATTTTACTCAAGAAATAATTAATTACGACAACCACGACTTGGGTAATAACTTTAGCGACAAGATCATTAGTACTCAACAAATTAATGAATAGATACATACAGCCCATGTCAATGACATATGAAGCAACACGGGCGATGATAAATTTGTTAAATTCCCAGGTGAGCGCACACCAAGTAGCAGTTTTAGAATGAAAGACCCACAGTTTATTGGTTACAAAAGCAAATAAAACGGACAGTAACCAAGCAAGACTATTAGAAATTTGCCAATTCCAAGAAAAGATACCATGGCAAATAGCAAATACGATAATGTTAACGACTGTGGTTAAACCACCAAAAAAAAGGTAGGTGAAAATTTTCCACCAACCACGTTGTTCAAGAAATTTTTTAAAGTTTTGATAGATTTTCAAAAGCTGACCTCTTACTTAGCCAATGATTGCCAATAAACATTCAAGCCGCTTTGAATATCATATTGCGGTTTGTAACCAAGATTAGAAAGCTTAGTCATATCAGCAGCAGAATCTTTAATATCGCCATCACGAGCGTCTTTATATTCAACGTTCAACTTTTTACCGGCAATATTTTCGTAGGCTTTAATGACATCTTTTAAGCTGGTAGTTTTACCAGTGGCTACATTGTAAACATCATGCATAGCCTCAGGTGTACGCATTAGTAATAATAGGGCTTGAATCACATCACCAACAAAGACGAAATCACGAGTTTGTGAACCATCACCGAATAACGTGAAAGTTTTGTTTTGGCTAATAGCATCGCTAATAATTGAAAGGACACCCGAGTATGGTGATTTAGGATTTTGTTTTGGACCATACACGTTGAAGAAACGGACACAGACGGTGTTAAGACCATATAATTGACCATAATCAACAACGAAACGTTCTGTTGCAAATTTATCGATTGCATAAGGTGTTAATGGCTTAATCTGTGAGCTTTCTTGTTTTGGTAATTCAGGATCATCGCCATAAACAGCCGCAGAAGAAGCAAATAAAATCTTTTTAACAGGTAAATTATTGGTACGAATTGTCTCTAAAATAAATAAATTAGCATTCTGATTAATTTCATGTGTTTCTAAAGGACGGGCTACGGAATCAGCAACACTAGCTACAGCAGCTAGTAAGTAGATGTAATCAGGCTTTTTAGAGACAAGTAATTCTTTCATAAAATCATAGTTGGTGATACTTTCTTGATAAAATGTAATTTTATCTGAGTCAGGAAGGTTACTTTTAAGACCCATTGATAAATCATCTACAACGATGATTTCATCCATTGTTTTGATTAGTTCCTCAATTAAGTTAGAGCCAATAAAACCGGCACCGCCGGTTACCAACGCTTTTGTCATATTCTTCACACTTTCAAAATGAATTTAATATAGCCTAATTATACAGTTGGATTCGTTTGTAAGCAAGGTAATGTCTTATAATGAAGAGTATCTTTATATTTGAAGTGTTTTATTATTTGAAAAGGACGATTATGAAAAATATTATTGTTACCGGTGGTGCCGGCTTCATCGGCAGTAACTTTATTCATTATGTAGTTAATGAACATCCTGAAGTCCATGTCACCGTGTTAGATAAGTTGACTTATGCTGGGAATAAAGCTAATCTAGCTGGTCTTCCTGAAGATCGCGTTAAATTAGTCGTGGGTGACGTTTGCGACGCTGAATTAGTTGATCAACTGGTTAGTCAGGCTGACGCTGTTGTTCACTACGCTGCCGAAAGTCATAATGATAATTCAATTCTTGATCCGGCACCATTTATTCAGACTAACATTGTGGGTACTTATACATTGCTACAAGCTTGTCGTAAATATGATGTTCGTTATCATCAAGTTTCGACTGATGAAGTTTATGGTGATTTACCTTTACGTGAAGATTTGCCAGGTCATGGCGAAGGTGTGGGTGAGAAATTTACACCAGACTCACCCTATAAACCAAGTAGCCCTTACTCATCATCTAAGGCCAGTGCGGATATGTTAGTCCGTGCTTGGGTGCGGACTTTTGGATTACGAGCTACCATCTCTAACTGCTCCAATAATTATGGCCCTTACCAACATATTGAGAAGTTTATTCCTCGCCAGGTGACGAATATTTTATCGGGTATTCGGCCTAAGCTATATGGTAGTGGTAAGAATGTCCGTGATTGGATTCATACTAACGATCATTCTCGGGCCGTTTGGTTAATTTTAACTGAAGGTAAGATTGGTGAGACTTATTTAATTGGCGCCGATGGTGAAAAAGATAACATCACGGTTTTGAAAATGATTCTTGAAGCCATGGGTCAACCGAAAGATGCTTATGATATCGTAAAAGATCGTCCTGGTCATGACTTGCGTTATGCGATTGATTCAACTAAACTTCGTGAAGAATTGGGTTGGCAACCAGAATTCACTGATTTTAGTGAAGGTTTACAACATACCATCGACTGGTACACGAATCATCAAGATTGGTGGCAGGCTGAAAAGGCTGAAGTTGAAGCTAAGTATGCTAGGAATAGTAAGCTTTAATAATTTGCGCACATATACCTAATAATTATTGTATACTGTAATTATTAAAGAAGTTATTGATTTTTTAGGTGGAATTATATGAGTGAATTATTATCAGTGGTTGTTCCTTGTTTCAATGAGCAGGAATCGATTCCTTTATTTTATGCTGCAATGGAGCAAGTTAGAAATAAGTTACCGTTAGATTTTGAATATGTCTTTGTTGATGATGGGTCTTGTGATCAGACGCTTGTTGAATTGCGCAAATTGGCGCATGATCGCTCAAACGTTCATTATCTTTCATTTTCACGTAATTTTGGTAAGGAAGCCGCACTTTACGCAGGATTGAGTCATACCCATGGTGACTATATTACGATGATGGATGTGGATTTACAGGATCCGCCAGAATTATTGATTGAAATGTATGCGAAAATTCAAGATCCGCAAATTGATTGTGTCGGCACCCGTCGCGTTACACGAACCGGGGAACCTAAAATTAGAAGTTTTTTTGCCAAAATGTTCTACCGAATTATTAATCGAATTGGTCAAACGGAAATGGTTGATGGTGCACGTGATTTTAGATTAATGACCCGGCAAATGTTGGACGCTATTTTAGAATTAAAAGAAGTGAATCGCTTTTCTAAGGGTTTATTTACTTGGGTTGGTTTTAATACCGTATATTTAGAATACGAAAACCGTGAACGTGTTGCGGGCACGACGAGTTGGAGCTTTTGGAAGTTGTTTTCTTATTCAATTGATGGCATTGTTAACTTTTCTGATGCGCCTTTAAATATTGCTTCGTTTGTTGGCGCCTTATCCTGTATCGGCTCAGTTATTGCAATGCTGATTATTATTTTTAGAACAATTGCTTATGGCGATCCGACCAGTGGTTGGCCTTCCTTAGTTTGCATCTTTTTATTTATCGGTGGTATTCAGTTGCTTTGTCTGGGTATCATCGGGAAATATATCGGCAAAATTTTTACGGAAACAAAGAAGCGACCAATCTATATTGTGCGTGAAACAGATCAACAAGATAAAAATAAAAATGATTAAGGAAGGGAAATGCATGAAAAAAATATCCCATTTTCTTTTTCAGCAAATTAATAATTTTTACATTGTTTTAATTATTGTTACAATGTTTGGCGCATTGCGTGCTACAAATTTCAATATTAACTTGATATCAAGTAAGTTAATTTTGGCACTGATCTGTTTCTGTCTAATTTTTTCTTTTGATAGAAGTAGAGCATTATTAACAAAATTAATTAGACTTTTTTTACGCAATATTAAAATTATTACATTCATCATTATTTTAGTAATTCCAATTTTACAGTTTTATATTTTATCGAAGATATCCACTCCGATTGGATGGGACGTTGGAGGCATAATTAATAATTTATTTAATAGGGGTGCAATAAGTAGATATCTGTCACTTAATCCGAATAATCAATTTTTATTTTTTTTACTTTATGGATATGCAAAAGCGGTAAAGCTAGTTGATATTCAAGCGTCTAGTTGGATCTATTTTCAACTATTGAATATATTTTTCATTGATTTATCAATATTCTTTTTGTATAAAGCAGCTGATAATCTTTTTAATAAAAGAATTGCTTATATTTCCGTGTATCTTTATATTTTTTGGTTTGTGTTGTCCCCGTGGATACAAGTTCCGTATTCTGATACATTGATGGTTTTATTAACATCCATAGTTTTCTTTTTCTATTCAAAAATTGTTCTAAACAAAAGTTTTTCTCTTCCAAATCTTTTGTTTTTAGGAATTTTTATTGGTATTTCTTATTTAATAAAGCCTTCATCCATAATTTATGTGGTTTCATTTTTTATTATTTATTTTTTAAAATTGATAATAAATAAGAACTACGAAATAAAAAATAAAATTCGAAATATTGCGATTACTTTTTTTTCTGTACTAATAATGATCTTTAGTTTTAATTTATTTGTACAAAAACAAAATGTCATTAATTATGATCAAAACCAGTCAAAGCCTGTAAGCTTGTTCATATCTATGGGAATGAGAGGAACTGGTGGATATAACTCCAAAGAAACACAAATGAATGAGGTGCTTAAAACTCCTAAGGATAGAAACAAGTATAATCTTCATCAAATTAAAGAACAGTTAAAAGAATATAGGATATCTGGGTACGTAAAATTTTTAATTATAAAACATTTTAATAATACCGATCGGGGAGATTTTGGATGGGGCAGAGATGGCACTCCTCAGAAATATCCTGATAATAATTCTGAACGAGTTACTAATCTTTTGCGATCACTTTATTATCAACAAGGCGCTCTTTCAAATAATATACGTTTTTATATGCAAATTATTTGGGTAGTAATTCTATTTGGAATGTTATGTGTTCCTAAGAACAATAATTCTACAAAAATACTGATTTTAAAGTTAACTATTATTGGCATCTTTTTATATTTACTTATTTTTGAAGGTGGAAGATCAAGATATTTAATTCAGTACTTGCCTATTATTATTCTTTTAAGTTCGACTGGTTGGAACACTATTTTTAATAAATATAAGTTAATTACAAAAAAGTATTGATTAATAAAAACCATACTCGATTCTTTCATAAAAGAATTGAGTATGGTTTTCTTGTAATTATTTTGATCAATCAAATTCATAATAAAGATCTAGCTCAGGCAACCAGGCTTCAGTATTAGTTGTTATTAATTGATCGGCTAATATTTCTGGCTTGAAACTATGCCAGGCAACAGTATAACGAGCACTAACCTTTTTAGCAAGGTCAAAAATTTCTTGTTTAGTGGCATGACCGCTAGCGCCCATTGGGATAAATTTAATTTGCGCTTGTTTGAGCTGTGTTTGTAATTTTGCAAAGTTAGCATCATAATCGCCTAAAGGTTCACCATTAGCATGGAGATAAGTGCCGTGACTAAACTGATCAAGACGTTGGTGCTGTGACCAAGAATTATGCAAAATAAAATGGCGCGGATGTTTTTTTAATTCAGTTACTAAATCTTGCCAATGCCATTGATAGTCGTTAGTGCTATCATTTTTTTCATCGACTAGTTGGTAAATTTCAGCATCGGGTGCAAAAGCGCGAATAGTATTAGCAAAGTTTGCTTCCCAAACAATTGGACGACCAGCATTGAGAGCAGCTTGATTGAAGTTAATTAAGCGTTCCACATTTCGTTCATATGGATTAATAATTAAAACATCGTCTGTCTTGGTAATGTATTGTTGCAATAATGGTACTAAGTCTTGTTCACGATAGGTTGGTTCAGACTGACTAGTTGCAATAACTTGTGGTTGTTCAGTTGTAAAGCTGTACGTTGTTGCTTCAGTTAAATAAACGAGTAACTTTTTAGTCACACGGTCAGACCAGCGGACAACGCGATCTTGATGTGGTCCATTAAGCCGAACATCACCAGAATGTAAGAATTGATGATGACCATCGTCAATTAAAAATGCCATTGGTCCAACAGTGTCGTGATCGCTAAGCATAGCGGTTACGTTGAGTGAACCAATTGTCACGGTCTCATCGTCAGCCAAGCCGTGTAAGTTTGTCACCGGTGTTTCCTGACCAGTAGTGATTAAAACATCATATAACTTTTTGGCATCGTTTGATAAGTAAATCGGAATGTCATGATTTTGAAGATATTGTAATGCACCCATGTGATCGATGTGGAGATGGGAGATAAAAATAGCCTGGTGTTGATATTTTGAAGGTTGGTCGGGTAAAAATAGTTCTGGAAGGTGCGGTAAGTCATGATCCGCCATGGCTTGTTCAACAGTTTCATCTTCAAAGTCTGAAGCAACGCCAAAATCCATGATGACACGTGAATCGCCTTGAGCAAATTCGACGATATTGCCACCAATTGTGGTTAATCCATTTAAAAAGCGTAAGGTTGTCATAAAAAATCTCCTTTCAGAGTAGTAGGTTAGTGTAACGCAAAATGAGAACACTCACAACTTTTGTTAGTTTTAATCATTAAACTCTTTTAAAACTAATATTTGAGATTTGCGATGATGCTAAAAAAATAGCACAATAAAGAAAAGATTATGATTTTTTATCCACCGTCGATTAAATTAAGGAAGAAAGGAGTAATATAATGGGTTCACGAATGATGCATTATGTTATTGGCAGAACACTTGCCAAACGTTACCATTTCTCTGATTCGTTTTTACTAGGTGCTATTGCGCCTGATGTTCAAAAAAACATGGCTGTTCCTAAAGATGTCTCACATTTTATTGAACGAGATGAACATGGCTTTGGCGATATTAAGTTGCAACGTTTTGCCCAACAGTACCAACGTTACTGGAATGATGAGTTTGTCCAAGGTTATTATTGTCATTTAATTGCTGATGAAGTTTGGTTACAAGGGCCTATTAATCAGCAAGCGCGTCAATGGCCGTTCGGATCAATTGAACGTGATCAATACGTCGATCAACATTATCAGGATTTTCATAGTTTTAACGCGATTTTACGCGATCATTTCCAACTAACACCGCCAACCTTTACCTATCAACTAGATTATCCTATTCAAGAAATTGAGCCGCGATTTTTGCCGGCACTTGTCCAGGATCTGGTGGCTGACTTTAAAGATCAACAGCAACCATTAAAAGTTTTAACTGAAAAGCAAGTGTTTGATTATCTTGATAAGTCGATTGCTGCTTATGAACAAACTTTATAAAATCTAAGTCATCTAAATAATGGCGCATTCAACGTTAATTTGTCGTTAGTCTTAAAGTTGAGTATACTAATTAGTGAAGTTTTAAAATCTTATTAAATAAATGTCGTCATAGTTAAAGGAGAATTACGCATGAGTTGGAAAGATAATATTCAACCAGATTTATTAGCAGCAGTTGCTAAAGCTGATCAAAAGATT
The DNA here is from genome assembly GCF_001436095.1 of Lapidilactobacillus dextrinicus DSM 20335. Classification (GTDB taxonomy): domain Bacteria; phylum Bacillota; class Bacilli; order Lactobacillales; family Lactobacillaceae; genus Lapidilactobacillus; species Lapidilactobacillus dextrinicus. Next base: position 10,403 of record NZ_AYYK01000002.1, read on the forward strand.
GCACCGCGTTTAGCTGAAATCGATGAGCAAATTTTAGAAAATCAAGATCGTGTTTTGAAATCATTCCAAGCTCATAATGTTGCCGAAAGTGATTTATATGGCTCAACAGGTTATGGTCACAATGATGAAGGTCGCGATAAACTAGAAGAAATTTATGCAGATGTTCTTGGTGGCGAAGATGCTTTAGTTCGTCCACAATTTGTTTCAGGAACGCATGCAATCGGTACGGCTTTGTTAGGCTTGGTTCGTCCCGGCGATGATATTTTGTATATCACGGGTGAACCTTATGATACTTTACAAGAAGTATTGGGATTAGCAGGTAATGGTATCGGTAGTCCTAAGGAATATGGTATCGGCGTTGACTATGTCGATTTATTAGCAGACGATTCAGTTGATTTTGCCGGTGTGAAAGCAAAAATGACTGACAAAACTAAAGTTGTGGCCATTCAACGTTCTTGCGGTTATGCTACTCGCGATTCCTTTACAGTTGACCAAATCAAGGTCATGGTTGAAGAAGTACGTAAAATCAATCCTGATGTTTGGATTTTTGCAGATAATGCTTATGGTGAATTCTCCGAAACTAAAGAGCCACTTGATGTTGGCGTTGATTTAATGGCTGGTTCTTTATTTAAAAATGCTGGTGGCGGTTTTGCGAAAACTGGTGGTTATATCGTTGGTAAGAAAGATTTAATCGAGCGCGTTAGCTATCGCGTGACTGTTCCTGGTATTGGTGGCGAAGAAGGTGCGACATACGGTCAATTAATGGATATGTACCAAGGGTTCTTTATTTCACCACAAACAACAGGAAATGCAATTAAGGGTGCTATTTTTGAAGCAGCATTATTAGAAGAAATGGGACTTGATGTTTCACCTAAATGGGATGCCCCACGAACTGACTTGATTCAAAAAGTAAACTTTGGCAACGAAAAAGATATGGTGCACTTTGCTCAAGCCATTCAAATGGCTTCACCTGTTGATTCATTTGTTCAACCAATTCCTGAACAAATGGCTGGCTATGAAGATCAAGTTATTATGGCTGGTGGGACGTTTGTTGCTGGTTCAACGGTTGAGTTTTCTGGTGATGGTCCAATTCGCCCACCATATACAATTTACATGCAAGGTGGCTTAACCTACGCTCATGTTAAATTAGGGATTATTCAAGCAGCTCAATATACTTTTTACGATCAAAAGTAATGAATACCTTAAATTAAAATGATTTGGACAAAGACCGAGGCCAGATTGGTTTCGTTCTTTTTTAATAGCAAATTAAAAATGAGCGTTATCTAATGCTGATAGGGCTTTTTGGTATTTTCTGTTAAGGTTTTCTATGGTAATCTTATTGTGAGGTATTAAGCAATTATTAAATAAATTTGAGGAGAAGAAACGATGAAAGAGAAGAAGAAATTTCAGTTTCCGACCGCGTATACGGTCATTATTATAGTTTTATTACTCGTCCAAGCGCTAACTTTTTTCATACCATCTGGTAAATATAGTACGTTAAGTTATGATTCGGGCAAAAACGAGTTTGTTGTGACAGATGCTAAAGATAAGAAAACGACAGAACCTGCTACACAAGCTGTCTTAAATAAGTACAAGATTAAAATTGATGTTAAAAAGTTCAAAGACGGAACTTTATACAAGCCTGTCGCTATTCCTAATTCGTATGAACGAATTAAGAAACCTAAACGCGGTGTTTTTGGCACCATCAATCAATTCTTAACTGCGCAAGTTAATGGTATTACCGATAGTGTTGACATCATGGTCTTCATTCTGATTCTAGGTGGCGTGATTGGTATCGTCAATCAAACTGGTGCCATGAATGCCGGAATGTTACGTCTATCTAAAAAATTAAATGGTAAGCAACAATGGTTGATTGTCATCATTATGGCTTTGATTGCCTTAGGTGGGACAACGTTCGGTTTAGCGGAAGAGACATTAGCGTTCTATCCAATCTTAGTCCCTATCTTCTTAATGGCTGGGTATGATGCGCTGACGGCGGTGGCGACGATCTATTTAGGAACCGCGATTGGGACAATGAGTTCTACCATCAATCCGTTTTCAACTGTTATTGCCTCTAACGCGGCTGGTATTAGTTTTACTGATGGTTTACCAATTCGTTTATTGATGTGGGTTTTAGCAGTTGGATTGTCGATGTTTTACACTATTCGTTACGCTGAAAAAGTTCGTAAAGATCCTGAATCATCTTTGGTTTATAATGCAATTGATCAGAAACAATTGGATCAATTTAAAGTTAAAAACAACAACAATAGTGAATTTACGCGTCGTCAAAAGATTACGTTATTAGCCTTTGCCTGTGGTTTCTTAATCATGATTTATGGTGTGCAACAATTAGGCTGGTACTTTACAGAAATTTCAGTAGTCTTCTTAGGTGTGGTTTATGTCTTAGCACTTATTTCAGGCTTAAAAGAAAAAGTCTTTGTGGATAGTTTTGTTTCAGGTGCGGCAGACTTAATTGGGGTTGCACTAACTGTTGGTATTGCCCGTTCGGTTGGGATTGTTATGGAAACAAGCTTTGTTAGTGATACCATCATGAACTTCTTTAGTGTCTTGATTAGTGGTATGAACAACGTACTCTTCATTATCGTGTTGTTCTTTGTCTACTGTATTTTGGGCTTATTCATCCAATCTTCATCAGGCTTAGCTGTATTGTCTATGCCAATCATGGCACCTTTAGCTGATGTTGTTGGCATTGATCGTTCAATTGTGATTAACGCTTATAACTGGGGTCAAGGTTTAATCGGCTTAGTTGCACCAACTGGTTTAATTTTAGTTTCATTATCAATGGTCGGCATTGGTTTTGATAAATGGATTAAATTTGTTTGGAAATTATTAGCGATGGTGGTTGGCTTGATTTTGATTATGTTAGTTGCCAGCGTTCTAATTTAAAAGTAAAAATCCCGTGGGAAATATTTCTCACGGGATTTTTGTATTATTTATTTATTTTTAACAACATTGACGACCGGTGAGCCATCTGCTGCAGTATGAACACCTTGAATTTCTGGCGTAAAGCCTGGAAATTGTTGAATTGCTGTAAAGAGGGTTTCAAAGTAGTCAATTGCGGTTTGGTGCCAAGCTTCACCAGGAACAACCACGAAAATTCCGGGAGGATAAGGCAATGCGCCTTCGACGGCTATGCGGCCTAGGCAGGCGGTTAATGGGATTGACTCATAATTGCCCTTAACAAAGTTTAAATCGGCTTGAGCGGGCGTTAAATCGGTTTTACGCATACGTGAACCAGTGAAGAGGGCGCGTTGATTGATCACTAAATTCTGTTCAATGAAAAAGTCAGATAATTGCTGGCAGAGTTCTGGTAGCGTCATGCCTAAATAACGCGAGCCGGTTTCAGCAATTAATTTTGGCAAAACCTCACTGACTTGTTTATTAGCAAAATAGTCGGCTTCAAATTCTTGTAAGACCTTAAATAAGGCTTGCCAGTCTTGATCATTTGAACCAGGAGTGACAAGAAAGAGCATTGAATTTGGATCGGCTTTTTCTGGGACGATACCATGATCGAGTAAATATCGGTCAACAACCCAACCACAAATCCCTAGTTCTTTAGTACGAGGTAGGGTAACGGTGACTTTAAAGGGGTCTAAATAAGCTTGTTGATCTTGTAAATCAGGAAAAGAGTGCCATGACTCACCAGGATCTAATTGCCATAATTGGGGATTAGTCGTGATTTCTGTCAAATCATGTTGTAAGAGTTCTGGCGAATTAAAGGTCTTAAATAGTTTAAGACCTTGCACCTGTTTTCGAAAACGAATGGAAGCAGCTAAGGCATCTTGCCAGATATGTTCACCAAATTTCCCTTGATTTAAAGCAACGTTAACAACTAGTGAGGCATAAACTGGATAGGAGTAACTGGTGGTAACGTGTTTTAAATAGGCATGATTAAATTGAGCGTGAGAGACATAACGGGCTTGACCTTTGATATGACTGTCTTTTTTATGAATCTGGGAAGTTTGACCAAAGCCGGACTGTTGTTTATGAACAGATTGAGTGACTAAGATACCAGGATCCTCTGCTGTTAATGGTAATTGTAGTGGATCCATATCCTTGGTTAACGGACTGAATGGCTCATAACCACCCCAAGCAGCGTCAAACAACATGTAGTCTGTTAAATGACCAAATTTATCTAGTAAGGTTTTAACGTTTGGCACTAAGCCGTCAAAAGTTTCTAGTTCCATTACGGCAAGGCGGAATGGATGTGGCTCGTTAGCTTTTTCTGGCGCAACTTTAGCAATCCATTGCCGCAGATTGTCCTCATTGACGTCTTGTAGGCTAACCGGACCAATTAAACCTAAATCATTACGTAGTGTATCTAAGTAAATTGGAATAGCACCGTTCATAACCAACGCACCATTATAAAGTGACTTATGATTATTTCGATCAAATAAGACTAAGTCACCAGGGCTTAGAATTGCTGAAGCACAGATGTTATTACTACCAGTGGTCCCGTTCGTCACAAAATAAGTTTTATCTGCATGCCAAATCTTAGCGGCAGCTTGTTCGGCAGTTAGAGGCGTTCCGCCGTGTGTTAACATGTCGCCTAATTCTGTTAAGACATCGCTGGTATCACTACTAAAGAACGTTTGACCATAAGACTGCTTAAATAGATAACCAGCAGGTGCCAAGTCATCGTATTCGCCAGCATGATGCCCTGGTGTTGCAAAACTAATAGGATTGCGTTCACTGTAATCTAATAAATCCCGTAGAAACGGGGGAATTTGCGCTGCTTCATAATTTTTAGCAGCTACATTGATTTGCTTAATTGTATTTGGAGTTAGTTGTTGATTTTGTAAAGTAACACCATACCAGGGAGGTTCGGGGGAGTCTGAAACGTCAATAATAAAAGTTGGCACTGGTAAGTGACTAGCTTTAATTTTTTCAAGAATTTCTTGATCTGTTGCTTGAACAAGTAAAGCGTGATAAGCAGCAATTGGTCGTTGGTCAATAACAGTTGCTTCAGACAAGTTCAGTTGTTTTTTTAATGTTTGTGTTGTGCCAAGTTGCAATAACACAAGAACCATCCCTTTCAAAACCATCACAAATTCATAAGGCTATGATGACAAATTTGTGATTTTTGTATACATCTTTCCCAGTATAAGATAAAATGGTTGTCATGCAAAGACATGCTGATCATTTTTTGTGTTTTCAGAAAAATATTAGGATTGGCAATTCAATTTCAAGATAGAAAGGTGCGGTCTGCACGTGTATCGTAATAAAGCTCCCGGTAAATCAAAATAAAATTTAAACACGCTATAAACCAGTACTGTAAAGTTCAAAGAGCAGTCTTGTGGCATATTTTTTGATTAGTCAATCATGGTTCTTAGGCTTTTAGTTGAAAGATGTTTATAGCAATCGTTGATTTTTTATATTTTTAATTTTTACTTGGGGGTTTTATTTTTGGATAGTTTAGAAGAAAAGCCTAAATATATGGCTTGGCCGGTTTTAGGTTTGTTAGTTTTTGTGACGGTTATTGGCTTTGAAAACATTTTGTATCCTTTTCAAAATCAAGGCTTGTCGGTTGTTTTCTCGTGGATTTTTTTATTGTTGGCTTACATTGTGCCTTATGCCTTAATCTCTGCACAAATTGGTACGACTTTTACGCATGATGGTGGTGGACTAGCCACTTGGGTTCGTCATACTTCTGGCGATACACTAGGGTATTGGACCAGTTGGATGTATTGGTCCAGTACGTTACCTTATTTAATTGATGTTTCCAATTCAGTAATTGTGGCTTTTTCGTGGTTAATCTTAGGTGACAATTCATTAGATCGACACATGTCTAATACTTGGTTTGGTATTTTAACCTTTGTGGTTATTTTGATTTTTATTATTTTAGAAAATTTATTTACACGATCATTAGAAGTAATGTCACTAATTGGTGGTGCGGCAATGTTCTTAATGGGTGTTTTATTTGTTTTCATGGCTGCTGCAGGGGTGGCTAAGGGTTTTCCAATTGCCACCCAACCGTTTAATTTAGCCGCCTTTAAGCCACACTTTTCAACTCATTATTTCTCAACAACGGGGTTATTAATTTTTGCTACTTCTGGTGCAGAACTAGGTGCAACTTATATTGGCCAATTGCGTAATCCTAAAAAAGAATTCCCTAAAACAATGTGGATGTTGGCTTTAATGACTGGCTTCTTAGTCATCTTTGGTTCGTTAGCCTTAAGTGTCTTCTTTAATGCCAACCATTTGCCTGCCGATTTAAAAATGAACGGTTCCTTCTACGCCTTCAAAATGTTAGGTGAGCAATGGGGCGTTGGTAAATTGTTTATGTATATGTTTGCTGGCACGCAGTTGGTTTTCATGCTGGCTCAACTTGCAGTCTTAATAGACGCTTCAAGCCGTGTGTTATCTGCTGATACGGCAATTCAGTTTATGCCGAAATGGTTACTACAAAAGAATAAACAAGGTCGGCCTATCCATAGCTACATCTTCACGGCTTCTTTGTGCCTATTCTTATTGTTAATGAGCAGTACGTTACCTAACATTAATTCTGTTTTTAATTGGCTTTTAAATTTAAACGGAATTGTTTCACCTTATAAAACTTGCTGGGTTTTCTTCGCCTTTGTTAGTTTGCGACTACAACAAGATAAATTTCAGTCATCATATGTCTTCATTAAGAATCAAAAATTGGCCTTATTTGTGGGCGCTTGGTGCTTCTTATTTACTTTTGTCTGTGCAACGATGGGCTTCATGCCGCAAGAAGCGGCTTGGGGAACACCAGCGTTTATGCATCAATTATTAATGAACATTGTTTCTGTACTAGTTTTGTTCGGGTTAGGTTTTGTCATGCCAGTATTGGCACGGCTTGAATTAAAACATCAGCATCATTCATTGAATTAAAAAAAGACGTTAAGAACAATTTTGTTCTTAACGTCTTTTTTGAAGTTATTATTGCCAATTAATTAGCTCAGTTAGACCGTCTGAATAAATAATGTCATCTTCATCGTCAATTAATACAGCTTCAAGGCTAGGTTGTTGATTAACGATTGCTAGAATATGATCAATTGATTGATTTAACAAACGTAATGACCAAATCTCACCATCAATAGCTTGTGGTGAGATGATTGTTAAACTGGTCAGGTCAGTTTCAATTGAGCGACCAGTTTGTGGATCAAGGAAATAAGAGTAGGCCCGCTGTTGTTTAACCAGCGCGCGTTTGTAGATTTGACGCGTGATAAAGGAGCGGTTGGTTGTGCTAACCATAGCTCGTTTACCTTGATTGGTAGCCATAGCTGGACTAACGGGAACGCGCCATTGTTGATCAACTTGACGAGATGGACCAAGCACCGTAATGTTACCGTCAAAATCAATTAGTGCTGCATGAACATTGATACTATTTAAGTAGCTAACTAACAAATCCGTTACATAGCCTTTAACTAAGGAACTTAAATCAAGAACCATACCAGGTTGCGTAAGAAAAACAGCAGATTGATTATCATCAAGAACGATTTGTTCAGGATTAGTGAGCGGTAGGGTTGCTTGAATTTCTTCAGCACTTGGAATCCGTGCATCTGGCTGGCCGATACGCCAGAGTTGCGTCAAAGGTGCTATGGCGATGTTTAAATTACTTGCTTGTTTGAGACTATGGTACTTACCGAGTTTAATTAATTCATAGAGTTGCCGATCAACAGTAATGGCTTTTGCACCTGATTGATGATTGAGAGTCCCCAGTTGTGAAGTTGCTGTTTGACTGAAGCGTTGTTCATAAATTTTGAGCCGCGCTGCTAGTTCGTCTAAAACGAGTTCAGCATTCATTGTTTCGATCATGATATTAAGTACTTTATCTAAAAAATAAAATTGCCGTTTAGCTTGTGACAAGAGCTAACCCCCTTTAACGATAAAATTCAGCAGTTAACTTCAGAATAACTGAAATCAAGAATAGCGTCAACGCGCTTGACGTTATAACTGGAAAATAACAGTTTGAATGATTAAGGATTTATCTTTTTTTGAGACTGACTTAATTTTTACTTGCATTAGAACAGGGTTAAAGCGTTAAACTATAGAGAAATAAATAAAAAGAGGGAAGTTTGCAGATGTCAGATGTCAGTGAATCATTAATTGTGTACTTTTCAGCTTCTGGTAATACAAAATCAGCGGCTGAAAAAATTAGCCGTCAAACTCAAGCCGAAGTACTTGCCATTCAACCAGCAACACCATATCCAGAAGCCTATGAAGATTTGGCAACGGTTGGTAAAAAAGAAATTGATGAGCAAATATTGCCAGATTTGGCACCTTTACCAATGAATCTTAATGCCTATCAGACAATCTATCTTGGCTTTCCCATCTGGTGGGATCAACCACCAATGTTAGTTGCACGATTTTTAAAAGAAAAAGGCTTAGTTAATAAGCGTGTGATTGTCTTTGCAACTAGTTATTCCAGCACGATAGATAATAGTCTTCAAGTTCTTAAAAAATGGACAGAAAATACAGCCGTTGAAATTTTAGGTGGTTTTTTGGCCAATAATGAACAAGAAATTCAAACAGGGTTAGCAAGTTGGACCGACTAGACTTACCAATTGTTCAATAGGTATAAGTATTGAGGTAGCGCTTTAGACTAAGGACTAAAGTTGACTTTTAATGTGGCTTCGAATATATTAGAAGAATATGAGAATTATCGGACTTAGTTTGTTGTGTAAACTTTAAAAAATATCTCATTTTACTTTTTAGATGTTAGGGGTTGTCTAAATTAGACGCGCGTAAAAGAATATTGATCATTGAAGACGAAAAGAACTTAGCTCGTTTTCTTGATCTTGAATTATCACATGAAGGTTACGAAACTAGCGTTGAAGGAAATGGTCGCTCCGGCCTTGAACTAGCTCTAAGCCAAGAGTGGGACGTTATTTTACTAGATTTAATGTTGCCAGACTTAAACGGCTTTGAAGTTTGTCGGCGAATTCGTAAAGAAAAAACGACGCCAATTATTATGGTTACGGCAAAAGATTCTGTTTTGGATCGTGTTGCTGGTTTGGATGATGGTGCTGATGATTATTTAGTTAAACCATTTGCTATTGAGGAATTATTGGCTCGTCTACGTGCTCTAATTCGGCGTTCAGAACTTGGCGGTCAAGCTAAACAAGCTGAACAAAAGCAACTTGTTTTTCGTGATTTAATTATTGAGCCACAAACGCGGACAGTTATTCGTGGTAACGAGATTATTCAACTATCGAAACGTGAAGCCTCACTTTTATTAATCTTGGTTGAAAATGCTAATACAGTTGTTTCGCGGGATGAATTATTGCGGAACGTCTGGGGCTATAACGAACAAGTCGCCACTAACGTTGTCGATGTTTATATTCGTTATTTACGGAATAAAATTGATCGGCCAAACCGCCGCAGTTATATTCAAACGGTCCGCGGTACTGGTTACGTCATGCATTCGTAGGTGAATCTTTTGGTTAAAGAGAAAGAAGCAAAATCTAAAAAGAAACCTGTTCGTCTTACGTTGCGGGTTAAATGGTCAGTGGCTGTTGGTCTGACCATTTTTTTGACGTTTATTATTTTTGCAGGGATTATGTATGCGTCATTTTACAACAATTTAGTTAATCAAGAGAAACAAACAACCAAACAAACACGGGATTTAATTGTTCAACGTTTAAGTGGCTTCACGAATAATTTAAAAAGCGGTGATGTTATGCCGCTAATGATGCCTGAGTTTTACCAAAACAAGGATCAAAATCCATTGACGAGTGCTTTTCAAGATACAATTGTCAGTCAGTTATCGCGCTCTGACATGGCGGTGCAGATTTATGATCGTGATGAGCAACAGATTTTTTCATCACAACAAACCAAAAAAGTGACTTTTAAGTCAGACAATCATGCTAAATTACAAATCATTCGTCAAAATGGCAAGCGTCTGATTGTTGCAACTCGACCGATTTACGCAGAAACAAATCGACAGTTGATTGGTTATGTTTTTATCGTGAATTATATGGATAATGTACAGCGCTCAACACAGATGTTACGATTACAAATATTTGTTTTAGGTGTTGTGGCAGTATTATTTAGTGCGTTAATTGGTTATGTGATTGCTTATCGTTTGTCAAAGCGCGTTAATGTTATTTCAGATACCATTAAAGAAATTGACCGTTCACCAGAATCAGCCGCACGAATACCCAATTTTTCCGGCAATGATGAGATTAATGACCTAGCTGATCAGTTTAATCAAATGTTGGATCAAGTTCAACGCTACATTGAACAACAAAAGCAATTTGTTGGTGATGTTTCGCATGAATTACGGACGCCAGTGGCGGTGATTGAAGGTCATTTGAATTTGCTAAATCGTTGGGGGAAAGATGATCCTGAAGTTTTAGATGAGTCGTTAAAAGCAGCTAGTCAAGAAGCAGAACGAATGAACAGCTTAATTGAAGAAATGCTGCAATTAACGCGTGCGGAGCAAGTTGAATCGAAGAATGTCCAAGAGATAACAGATGTTCGCGAAGTTATTATGGGAGTTGTAGATAGCATTCAAATGTTGCATCAAGACTTCTCGATCCTATCTGATATTGAAATGAATGCTGATGTTTCCGTGCGAATGACCCGTAATCATTTGGAACAGATCTTAATTATTTTGTTGGATAATGCAGTTAAATACTCAACGAAACGTAAAGAAGTTCATCTAAGTGCCGATACGACACCTCAAGAAATTCATATTGTTGTGCAAGATTTTGGAATGGGAATCTCACCGGAAAGTCAACAGCGAATTTTTGATCGCTTCTATCGCGTTGATAAAGCTCGCTCGCGGGAACGAGGCGGTAATGGGTTAGGTCTATCAATTGCTTATCGTTTAGTTAAAGCCTATGGTGGCCAATTAACGGTTGATAGTGTTGAAGGGTCAGGCTCTATGTTTAAGGTGACACTTCCTACTATTTCTGAGAGTATTCCAGAATCAACTGATCATGAAGAGGATTAAACAATATTAAAAAAGCCAACCACATTAATGTGGTTGGCTTTTAGTTTGCATTTTTTTAATTATTATTTGCGTTGCTGTTTGCCAGCATTACGAGCACGAAGATCTTGGTGTAATTGATTAACTTCCGTCGTTTCAGCTTGGTCTTCAGCTGTTTCGGCTTTAGCAAAGGAATTTTCATCGACGACTGTGACAATTGGATTTTCTTTTAACTCGCGATCAACAGCTGCTTTGATTTTAGGTTGAACAACAAATGTGGTGATGATTTGTTGGACTAAAATCATAATCCCACCAGCTAAGAAATAAAGTGCTAAGGCTGCTGGTGCGAATAAACTGATAAACAACGTCATACCTGGGCCAATAATAAGCATTGACATCATTTGTTTACGCTGTGCTTCTGGAATACCAATGAGAGATAACATTGACTGAGCAACATAAAAGAGTGTCGCAATAATAGCTAAAACAATACTTGGCTTACCTAATGAGAAACCGAGGAATGTTTGTTTTGCAATAATTGGTGAGTATTGAACGGCTTGATATAAGGCAGCAAAAACTGGTAATTGAATTAACAGTGGTAAGCAGCCCATTCCACCGGTCATACTCATGTTGTTTTTGGAATAAACCTCCATAGTTAATTGACTGAGACGTTGTGCTTCTTCTTGACTTGCGCCGGCGCGATGTTTTTGAATTAAATCAATTTGTGGGCGCAAGGCGTTCATTTTTTCAGTTTGACGGGTTGATTTCTTAACCTGATTCAACATGATTGGTAACAAGATTAAACGAACGACTAAGGTGATGATGACAACACTCCAGCCATAGCCGTCTTTGCCACCTAAGGCATCACCTAAACCAATGATTAACTTCTGCATTGGAATTGCTAAGTATTTATAAATCGAGCCATAGAAAAATCCAGTTGGTGGCTTTAAATTTTGATATTGGTTAGCACAGCCGCTAAGTAGCAGTAATAGGCCTGCAAACATGCCAGTTAGGACAATGCCTTTTTGCTTTCTTTTCATTAAAAAATCCCTTCCTTAACTTCTAAGAAAACACTATACCGAAAAATAGGGTAAATTTCCAGTCTAATCCATGATCTTAGAGGAATAATTAGAAAATTGGAAAGAGATTTGAAAACGAATTATTGAATTTTAAATTTACTGAGAGCCGGTTGAGGATCGATTGCTTGTTCACTAACGTGGTCAACATGACCACTTGGTGAAGGTGAGGCTTTGACAGCACCAATAAATTCTTGTAACGCTGGTTCTTCACCACTAGCTTCAATATAAACATCGCCATTATCAAGATTCGTTACAAAGCCAGCAATTTTTAATTGATCAGCGACCATTTTGGTCATCCAGCGAAAACCGACGCCTTGAACACGCCCGCTAACCGTAAGTGCAACACCACGACGCATAAAAATACACCTCAATTTAAAATGAATTGTTTAAAAATTAAAAAAATCACGAATAACTTGCACATTTATCTTAACAATTATTTATTTTTAGCTCAACAGAAGTGTCTGTCAAAATATATTTCTGTTATGATAGAAGGCGAGTGAGGAAAAAATGATGCAGAAAATCGAATCAGTTAAAAACGAACAAATTAAAAAGATTAATAAACTAAAACAAAAGAAATATCGCCAACAAGCAGGTAAGTACTTACTAGAAGGTTGGCACGTGATTAAAGAGGCGCTCATCAATCGACCTCAAGAAGTCGAAATAATCTTAACAGTTAGTGACCATCTTGCAGTATTGCGCCCTTATCTTCGCGATCATTCTTGGATTGTGTTAGAAATTAACGATCGGGTTGCCGAAGTTTTAAGTGATACTGTCCACACCGATGGTATTTTTGCTGTGGCTAAGTTGCCTGAATTCTCAGAAACAACATTGCTGAATCACGAAAGTAAACCTTGGTTAGTTTTGGATCAGGTTCAAGATCCGGGCAATGCTGGTACAATGGTTCGAACAGCGGACGCTGCTGGTTTTTCCGGTGTGATTTTTTCAGCTGGTGCAATTGATCCCTTTAATAGCAAAGTGGTCCGTTCCATGCAGGGCAGTCAATTTCATTTAATAGTGGCGCAAGTTCATGATTTAAAGGCATTCTTAGAAATACAACGCCAGCAAGATTACCAAATTTTTGGCACTTTAGTGGATAGTTCAGCCACAGATATTCGTCAGATTGCGTTAGCTAATCAACGATACGTCTTAATGATGGGCAATGAGGCTCATGGTTTATCGACTGAGTTAGCAGCGCTTGCCGATGATAATTTGTATTTACCAATTTTTGGTCAGGCAGAATCACTAAATGTCGCCATTGCTGCGGCAGTTTTGATGTATCAATTACAAATGCAAGTCGACTTATAAAAGGTAAGCCAATTTAATTCCCTTTTGATGTAAAAGTTGCTACAATAGCAATTAGTTAAGTTGATGTGGATTATAACTCAAGGAGTAGTGTCGATGACGGAAGAAACACCTTGGCTACAAGATGAAGAATATATGGCTTTGGTTGATGATTTGTTAACAACGCCGCAAGTACAAAAGCTAGCGGAGTTTACGCAACACCATTATACAGATCGCTTGCAACATAGTTTGCGGGTTTCTTATTACAGTTACTTATTGGCAAAGAAGCATCATTTAGATTATCGAGCAACAGCTCGAGCAGGCTTATTACATGATTTGTTTTATTATGATTGGCGGACGACTAAGTTTAATTCGGGAACGCATGCCTATATTCATCCCCGCATTGCTTTACGGAACGCTGAACGGTTAACTGACTTATCAACTAAAGAAAAAGATATTATCATCAAGCACATGTTTGGTGCGACTTTGGCATTGCCTAAGTATCGCGAGAGCTGGATTGTATCTTTAGTTGATGATTATGTTGCGGTTAAAGAAGTTGGTGTGCCATGGCGGGGCAAAGTTGGGCAACGCTTGGCTAAGTTTAAATCAATTATTTAGTTGTTTGTTGAATTAGTTTGGAGGAATCACCATGGTTGAAACTCATGAATTTGCAACCAGCGTGGCTGTTGATGAACCCTGTCAAATTTGTCCACGTTTTGAAAAAACATTTGAATTACTAGGTAAAAAATGGAACGGTTTGATTATTAGTGTGCTTTGCGAAAATGATCAGCTTCGTTTTAAAGATCTAGCTAAATCAGTTACAAAATGTTCTGATCGCGTCTTAGTCGAACGATTAAAAGAACTTGAAGGCGAAGGAATTATTGTGCGTGTCTCAACTAGAGAAGGCCATCAAGTGGTTTATTCTTTAACGGATAAAGGCCGTGCGTTAATGCCAGTTATGGATGCTGTTCATGATTGGGCCGATCAATGGGAGCCTGTGGCTTAGTTAATTAGCGAATTAGGCTTGACTATCAATTTTTACCATTGTAAGATGAATGCAATTGAAAAGTGTACATTGAAGAAAGCTAGTAGTTTACTGAAACAAAACAGAGAAACGATTAACAGCTGAGAAATCGTTATTGTGAAGGTGAATGAATTCTTTTCTGAGTTAGTTTCTGAACAACAGTTGTTAATTAAGAAATTACGTTAGTCGCGTTATGACTTTAAGTGTTGCTTAGCATTATGATAAGCAAAATTAGGGTGGTACCGCGATGCCTCGTCCCTTTGTTGGACGGGGCTTTTTTGTACGCAAAAATGATCAATGATTTTAGAGGAGGAAATGACATGTCATTAAAAGACCAGCTGGAACAGTTACGCCAGAAGGGTGTTCAAGATATTAACGAAACTGATTCCCAAAAACAGCTTAATGAAATTCGGGTTAAATTACTTGGCAAAAAGGGACCAATCACTGAAGTTTTAAGAGGAATGAAAGATTTGACGCCAGATGAGCGTCCTAAAGTTGGCGCTTTTGCAAATGAGATCAAGCAAGATATTGCTCAAGCGATTGAAACACGTTTAACAGAATTAAACAAGGTTGCTTTACAACATCGTTTGCAACACGAAACAATTGATGTGACGTTGCCAGGCCAACCTGTTAAAACCGGTACACCTCATATCTTGAATCAAATGATTGATGATATTGAGGAGTTATTTGTTGGTTTAGGTTATCAAGTGATTGATGGTCCAGAAGTAGAAACAGATCACTACAACTTTGAAATGATGAATATCCCTAAGAACCATCCTGCTCGAGATATGCAAGACACATTTTATATTACTAACGAGCTTTTAATGCGGACGCAAACATCGCCTAACCAGGCTCGGACTTTGGAAAAGCACGATTTTAGCAAGGGTCCTCTAAAAATGATTAGTCCCGGCCGAGTTTATCGTCGTGATAATGATGATGCAACGCACTCTCATCAATTTACTCAAATTGAAGGTTTAGTTATTGACAAACATGTGACAATGGCTGACTTAAAGGGTACTTTAGAAGTTTTAGCTAAGCATGTTTTTGGTGAAGAACGTAAGATTCGGTTACGCCCAAGTTACTTCCCATTCACGGAACCTTCCATCGAAGTTGATATTTCTTGCTTTGCTTGTGGTGGTTCAGGTTGTAAAGTCTGCAAATATACTGGTTGGATTGAAGTATTAGGGGCCGGAATGGTTCACCCTAATGTTCTTAAAAACGTCGGTGTTGATCCCGATGTCTATGGCGGTTTTGCCTTTGGCTTAGGACCAGATCGTTTTGCAATGTTGAAATACGGCATTAATGATATTCGTCAGTTCTACCAAAATGACTTACGCTTCTTACATCAATTCCAACAGGAGGCTAAATAATTATGAAAATCTCTTACCAATGGCTCAATCAATTCGTTGATACTAAGCAGATCGATCCTCAAGAACTTGCTGATCAAGTTTCTTTAACCGGAATTGAAGTCGCTAGTGTTATTGCCCCAGACGCCGGTTTGAAAAAAATCGTCGTCGGTCATGTTTTGAGTACTAAACCACATCCAGATTCTGATCACTTAACATTGTGCCAAGTTGATATTGGTACAGAAGAACCTGTGCAGATTGTTTGTGGCGCACCTAATGTAGCAGCTGATCAATATGTAATCGTGGCCTTACCAGGTTCACGGATCGCTGACAATGTTAAAATCAAACGCGGTAAAATGCGTGGTGAGGCCTCTGAAGGCATGATTTGTGCTTTACAGGAAATTGGCTTTAGCGACAGTGTCGTACCTAAAGAATTTCAAGATGGCATTTATGTTTTCCCAGAACCAAAACCAGTTGGCGAATTAGTCTTCAAGTATTTGGGAATGGATGATCGCTTGATCGATTTTGATATTACACCTAATCGTGCTGATACGTTAGGTATGCACGGTGCTGCTTGGGAAGTTGGTGCCATGTTACATCAACATCCACAATTCCCAACAGTTGAAGTGAATGAAAGTAATACTAAGACCAGTGATTTATTAAAGGTAACCGTTGAAAATCAAGACAAAGTGCCACAATATTTATTAAAAGTGGTCCAAGATGTTCAAATTCAACCAAGTCCACTGTGGTTGCAAATTCGCTTATGGAATAATGGTGTTCGGCCAATTAATAATGTCGTTGATATTACTAACTATGTTATGTTGGAATACGGTCAACCATTACATGCTTTTGACTACGACAAGTTAACGAGTCATGAAATTCTAGTTCGTCAGGCTCGTGATCAAGAGAAATTGACCACACTTGATGGTGAAGAACGTGAATTAGTGGCAGAAGATATCGTCATTACTGATGGTCAGAAACCAGTTGCCTTAGCCGGGACTATGGGTGGCCTCGATAGTGAAATTACCACGCAAACTAAAAATATTGTGATTGAATCTGCTGTATTTGATCGTACTAGCGTGCGTAAAACAGCGCAACGTCATAATTTGCACACAGAAGCCACAACCCGTTTTGAAAAAGGAATTGACGAAAGTGCCACTGAAGAAGCACTGCAACGTGCAGCTCAGTTAATGACTGATTTAGCAAATGGTCAATCTAGCCAAGGTGTTTTAGTTGGCCATCAAGTTGTCCCCGCTGCTAAAGAAATTCTAGTTGATCCTAAGCATGTTAATCATGTTTTGGGCACAGCTATTAGTGCTGAACAAATGGCTGCTATTATGACTGATCTAGGATTTACTCATCAAGGGCAAGCTGACAAATTGTTGGTAACAGTACCAATTCGTCGTTGGGATATTGCCATTGAAGCCGATTTGGTTGAAGAAATTGCCCGCCTTTATGGTTATGATAAGTTACCTAGCACATTGCCTGTGGGCACGCAAACAATTGGCCATTTTAATAAAAAACAAACTTTGATTCGTAAAGTTAAAAAATTATTACTTGCTAATGGTTTAGACGAAGTTGTTAGTTATGCATTGGTTAATGAAAGTGAAGCCGGCCGGTTTACTTATCAGCCATCTACTGATATTAAATTGGCTTGGCCAATGACACAAGATCATGCTTACTTACGTCAAAATTTAGTTAGCGGCTTATTAAATGATTTAAAATATAATTTAGCTCGTAAGCAAACCAACGTTCAAATCTTCGAGCAGGGTAATGTTTTCCAACAAATTAATGATGGTGAAGAGCCAAAAGAAACGCCAACCTTGGCCGCTTTATGGACAGGTACAGTTAATGAAGATAGTTGGTTAGGCAAGGCTCAAGCTGTTGACTTTTATTATGCTAAGGGTGTCTTAACTGACTTATTCAGAAACTTAGGAATTGCTGAATTGGTAACTTATCAAGCCGATGATGCCATTGCAGAATTACATCCTGGCCGCACTGCTAAAATAATGTTGGGCGAACAAGTCTTAGGCTTTGTTGGTGAGTTACATCCAACATTCCAGCATGAATTAGATTTGCCAGAAACTTATGTCATGCAATTAGATTTAGATGTGATCTTAAATCAAGAGTTGCCAATGTTAGTTTCGCAAGCAGCACCAAAATATCCAGCTATTGAGCGCGATCTAGCCTTAATTGTTGACCAAAAGGTAACTAACGCGGCTGTTGTTGAGGCTATTAAGTTAGCTGCAGGTAAATATTTGACCAATGTTCAAATATTTGATGTCTTTACTGGTGAAAATATTGGTGTTCATAAACAATCATTAGCTTATCGGCTTCATTTCCAAAATCCAGATGCAACCTTAACTGACGATCAAGTGACAATTGCTATGACGAAGGTAGCAACAAAACTTCAAGATGACTTTGCTGCACAAATTCGTTAATTGCTGTTTTAAACTTGAGATTTGCTAAGAATACCGATAATATTTGTGCGACTTTCTTAAATATTTCAAAAAAAAGGGTGCGTTAGCACCTTTTTTGGTATAATGGCACAAGATAGTTTTAAGGGAGGATGGCTAGATTGGCTTCACGACAAGATAATCAAGCGCATCGCAAGGCTTCAGAGATTAACAAGAAAAAAGCAAGATTAGCTGCAGAAACACGAACTGTCCATCATTTGGTTTATTGGATTGTTGGTATTATTACAGCGTTATTAGTTGTGATTGGTTTACTAACTTACCATTATGTTAAATCATCATTAAAACCATTGGACGTCAACAATACTGAAAAGGTAACCGTTAAGATTCCGATTGGTTCTAGTAACAAAGATATTGCTACGGAATTACAAAATAAAAAAATCATCAAGAGCGCTGCTGTTTTTAGTTATTATGTTAAGGCCCACAACTACAGTGATTTCCAGGCTGGTAAATATTACTTCAGTCCCTCAATGACCTTGGATCAGATCATTACCCAACTACAAAAGGGTCATTCAACACGAAAGGTTATTGCTAAAGTGTTGGTTAAAGAAGGGGTAATGGTTGAAGATATTGCTTCAGCGGTTGCTAAGAATACCAACTGGTCTAAAAAAGAATTCCTAGATTTAATGAAGGATCAAGATTTCTTAGAATCTCTAGCTAAGAAGTATCCTAAATTATTGAAGTCAAGCATGGCCTCATCAGGTGTTCGTTATCACTTAGAAGGTTATCTTTTCCCATTAACTTATAGTGTTTATGAAAAAGAAACCCTGAAACAGTTGGTAACGCAAATGGTTAAAGCAACTAATGAACAAATGGCACCATATTATGATACTATTGCTCAAAAGAACTTAACGGTGCAACAAGTCATGACCTTATCTTCATTAGTTGAACGTGAAGGTGTTAAGGAAACTGACCGTAAAAAGATTGCCGGTGTCTTCTTTAACCGTTTGGACATTAACATGCCAATTCAGTCAGATATTTCTGTTATGTACGCATTAAATACGCATAAGGAAAGTTTGACTAATAAAGATACATCCGTTGATTCACCATATAATTTGTATGTGCATAGTGGATATGGACCTGGTCCATTCAACTCACCAAGTTTACAATCAATCAGAGCAGTACTTGATCCAAGTGAACGTGATCAAAATTACTTGTACTTCGTTGCTAATTTGAAGACAGGTAAAGTTTATTACTCACATACCTATGAAGAGCATTTGACAACAAATTCAAGTATTGGCCAATAAAAAAGTCAAACGAAAATCAATGACGTTTGATGCTTAAGCTAACCGTTCTGTTTAGATCGCTCTTTGATCAAGCAGGACGGTTTAGTTAAGTCATCTAACTTTAGGCCTTTAGTTGATAAATAACTAGGATTTCTATATTTTTTATAAAAAAGGGGCATTATGGTGCAAAAACCAATAATTATTGGCGTTACAGGTGGTTCTGGTAGTGGTAAAACAACTGTCAGTCAACGTATTTATGAAAGTGTTGCAGGACATTCTGTAGCCATGATTCAACAAGACGCTTATTATAAACATTCAGATTTACCAATTGAAAAACGACGTCAAATTAACTTTGATCATCCGTTATCTTTTGATACTGATCGCTTATTAGCTGATTTGCAAAAGCTATCTGATCGTCAAGCTGTTGATGTGCCAATTTATGATTATAAATTGCGTAATCCTTCTGCAGAAACGCGTCATCAAGAACCAAAAGATGTTGTTATTATCGAAGGTATTTTGATTCTAGATGATGAACGCTTGCGCGATTTAATGGATATTAAGGTCTATGTTGATACAGATGACGATATTCGTTTGTTACGGCGAGTTGAGCGAGATATTCACGAGCGAGGACGCAGTGTGGAGAATGTGTTTGCTCAATATTTAAAGACCGTTAAGCCAATGTATCATCAATTCATTGAACCTACTAAACGTTATGCTGATGTGATTATTCCTGAAGGTGGCGAAAATAGCGTGGCCATTGATTTATTGGTTACCAAAGTTCGCTCCGTTTTAAAACATGAAGGTTAAAATCACGTTGTTGAATGATAATTAAAGTCAGATTGACATTGTCTAGAGGATTGACAAAAAGTGAACTTGACCCTATGATATTATTTTAAATAGTAAATCGAATTTAAGATTCGAATTTTTTGAGGTGTATGAAATGGCAGATAAAGTTTTCCCTATGACTGCTGAGGGTAAAGAGAAGTTAGAAAACGAACTTAATGAATTAAAAACAGTTAAAAGACAACAAGTTATTGAAAGAATTAAAATCGCACGTGGCTTTGGTGATTTATCTGAAAATTCTGAATATGAATCTGCAAAAGATGAACAAAGCCAAGTTGAAACACGGATTAGCCAAATCGAAGAAATGTTGCATTATGCACAAGTTATCGATTCTAGCAAGATTGACCCAGATGAAGTTTCAATTGGTAAGGATGTAACATTCCTTGAAGATGGTGAAGATGATCCTGAAACTTATACTATTGTTGGTTCTGCTGAATCTGATCCTGCTGCTGGTAAAATTAGTAATGATTCACCAATTGCTAAAGCATTGCTCGGTAAGAAAAAAGGCGACAAAGTTAGCATTGAAACACCAGGTGGTTCTTTTGAAGTAACCATTACAGCGGTTAAATAAAGTTGCTCTTAAAAAGTTTGATGCATGATGGCATCAAACTTTTTTTATGGTTAAGTTAAAATATCAACGAGAAGATGATTAGTAGCGATGTCAGTCTCTAGACAGATGGTATCTTGATCAATTATTGTTATAATTAAATTAAAATTATTAAGGACGAGGATGTTTATATGCGTAAAATGCTGCCATTTTTGGGCATCGTCATTGCAGCTAGTCTGATTTTGTTAGGATGGCAAATTTTCAGTACGCCTTCTGCGTTAATTTTCTTAATTTCGGGTATTTTGATTTGTCTATTAATTAATAAGCGCCGCCAAAAAAATAAACGTAATAGCACATTTTTAACCTTTCTCGCCGTTTTTTTGATTGTTTTAGGGTTAGCCTCTAATCAAGCTTTTTGGTGGTTAATGTTCTTGCTATTATTATTTGTTGGTATTTTTATGCCAGAAATTTTTGGTGAATCGGGCCATTTCTTCTGGCGTAAAAAGAAATATTTTGCGCCACAGATTAATCCAGATGATCAAGCTAAGAAGCAAGAAGATTGGTCAATTTCGACGAATAAATGGTTTGGCGATCAGAATTTAGGCAATCAGATTTATCAATGGCATGATATTAATTTAAAGGAATTGGCTGGCGATACAATCATTGACTTAGGGAATACCTTACTACCAGCCGATCGAGAAAATATTGTCATTTTACAAAAAGGGCTGGGTAATACAAGAATTTTGGTACCCTTTGGCACCGGGATTTATTTAGAACATTCTACTTTTATGGGTGAAGTGACCTTTGCAGATCAACGCCATCAATTAAAAAACCAATCCTTACAAATAAAAACGCCAGATTATCAAAATAGTCAACGACGCATTAGAATTGTGACAAGTCAGTTAGCTGGTGATTTGGAGGTGGTCTTTGTATGAGTCGCTTCCGTAGTGCGTGGCTATTTTCATTAATTACTTTAGGAACACTAGTTTTTGCAGGCATTCCGATTCTTAGTGCTGCTTATCTTAATTCAGATTGGCAATTATTACGTTATACACTCTTACAAGAGTTTTTTAATATGCCATTGATTATTTACTTAATTATTGGTGCAGCTATCTTTAGTTTGCTCATTGTTATCTTGGTTAATTGGTTCTTTCGTCGTTATGAACAACGTCAATTAAGCCAAGTAAATAGCATTATTCAAGGTAATTATGTGGAACTGCAAGCAAAGACAAAAGCACCAATGGAATATGGTTGGCAAGATTCATTAATTGATAAACGATTTCAACAATTAAATGAAAAAGTAGTTAGTTTACAGCAAGAATTACAGGTTTATTCTAATCAACCATTACGCTTTGAAGGCGAAACTCGTGAGCAGATCTTGGTTGGTGAGCGTCATCGTCTGGCCCGGGAATTGCATGATTCTGTTTCCCAACAATTATTTGCAGCGATGATGATGTTATCCGCGCTAAGTGAATCAGCACAGCAAAATGATATTGCTGATAACTATCAGCAAATCATCACGAAGATTGAAAATGTTATTAATCAGGCTCAATCGGAAATGCGGGCCTTATTGTTACATTTACGGCCGACGAATTTGGAAGGACGCTCATTAAAAGAAGGTATTATTCAATTACTGAAAGAATTACAAACTAAAATTAAGATTAAAATCACCTGGGATATGGATGACGTTAAGTTACAGTCCGGTGTTGAGGATAATTTATTTAGAATTGTTCAAGAATTGCTTTCAAATACGTTACGACATGCCAATGCTGACCAAATGCAGGTATACTTAAAGCAAGTCAATCAAACGGTTGTTTTACGTGTTGTCGATAATGGCGTTGGTTTTGACATGGCCCAACAAGAAAAGGCTGGAAGTTACGGTTTAACAAATATTCAGGAACGTACTGAATCAGTTGGCGGCACGGTTAAAACGATTAGTTTTAAAAATCAAGGTACTAGCGTAGAAATTCGCGTGCCAATAGTGTCGGAGGAAGAGCATGATTAAAGTTCTAATTGTTGATGATCATGAAATGGTTCGCCTAGGTATTTCATCTTATCTAGGTGTCCAAAGTGATATGGAAGTTGTTGGTGAAGCTGAAAACGGTCAAGAAGCTGTTGAAAAGGCATTGGCATTACGTCCAGATGCCATTTTAATGGATGTTGTGATGCCAGAAATGGATGGTATTGCTGCTACCAAAGAAATATTGCGGCAATGGCCAGAAGCTAAGATTATTATTTTAACAAGCTTTATTGACGATGAAAAAGTTTATCCTGCGATTGAAGCAGGAGCTGCTAGTTACATATTAAAAACGTCAACGGCTGCCGAAATTGCGAAAGCGATTCGCGCAACGGCTAATGGTGAATCAGTGCTAGAACCAGAAGTGACGACTAAGATGATGAATCGAATGTCACAAAAGAATCAACCGCAATTATATGAAGATCTAACAGCCCGTGAACGGGAAGTTTTAATGTTAATTGCTAAAGGTAAAAGTAATAAAGAAATTGCCGATGAGTTATTCATTACTTTAAAGACCGTTAAAACTCATGTCTCGAATATTTTGGCTAAATTACAAGTTGAAGATCGTACACAAGCTGCAATTTATGCCTTCCAGCATCACTTAGCTGAATAATAAGCAAATCAAAAAGAGTGGGACAAAAGTTGTTTAGGCAATGAGCATCAAATTGAAAAAATCGCTAAATCCGAATGTGGATTTAGCGATTTTTTAATTTAAGCAGGATTGACTGATGTTTGGCATATGTTTAGTAGCAAATATTCGCCAATAGTAAATTCAAATTTTTAAGATATACTTCTATCCCAGACCTGTTTTAACATTTTACTTGATCGTGCCAGCTTTAGCTGCTAGTTTTTTACGCCGCCAGTAAGTCAAGGCACCACCAATCATTAAAAACAACCAAGTGATTCCGGTAATTAACCAACCAGTACGCCAACCTTCTGGTATGAAGACCAATTTAATTTGGTGTTTACCTGGCTTAACTTTAGCAGCTAAGAAAGTTTTAACAGCCTTAGTGGTTTTAACGGCTTGACCATCAAGATAGACGTGCCAACCTTTATTATAAGGAATGGTTGTCATTAATAGTTGATCTTTCTTGATATTAACAGTACCAGTTAGTTGATTACCAGACATTTGGATAATTTGAGCATTATTCTTTTTCAACATTTGAAAATCAGTGTTAACCACGTTTTGATCCAGTTGGTACAGGTTAAGAGCTTGTAGCCAAACACTTGGCTTTTTGAGGTTAATAGTAATATCAATTTTCTTGCCGATATCACGACGGGCAACATTCAACAGAATTGTATCTCGGAAGTTTTCGTCAATCGGCACATTCTCACCATTAACAGTAATATCAACAGCATCTGAATCAACAGCCGTCCCTAAACTAAGGTAGTATGAATTGTTAGTTGTTGGTGTAAAGCCAAAAGTCACTGTACCTGGTAATGATGAATTAATTTTAGTGTAAGTTGCATCAGCTATTTCCGCGTTTCGCTTAACATTATTCAAGGTAATATGATCGATACTAGCAACTGTATAAAGTGGGGCATAGTTGTTTTGTCCTAACATGTCAGCTAATAATCGCTCTTGATTAAGAATTGGTTGTCCAGCCGTCATTTTTGTTGAAAGTATTTTGTCATTAGCAGCGAAAACCGTATTAAGGGCGTTTTTATTTTGACGAACATAAATTGCCCCATCCCGTTTGAGAACTGGATAATTTTGTACATCTGGCCGCCAAGAAGTAATCGATAGACCCGCGGCATAATCAGGAATTTGATTGAAGAGATCATTTGCAATCGGGCGATCTAACCAAGTTTTGAATCCCAATAGACTGTCAGTGATTTGCGTGCCAAACTTGTAATTAACAAAGTTATCACCAGCAGCTTGTCCAATATAATCATAGAAATGACCCACAATCGGATTTTGCATTGAATTAAAGTGGCCACCACCAGCATAGCCAAATTGCATGGCATCGTCATTGGTTCGGTTGAATGTTTTTTCTAAGCGACTGCCAGTCGTTTGTTGATTAGAAAGATCCTTAACAACGTTGTTGACGATTCCTGTGTAATTCCAATACTCCGATTGTTTGGTATAGCTGATTTGTCGCAGCGATGTTTGATAATTAAGAATTGCTTCACCAACCATTGTTAGTAATAGCAAGTTTGTTAACCAGCGTTTAGGTTGGCTAGCATAGTAACACATGATTAAGAAAAAGCTAAATAAAACTAGCGCGATACTACCTGCCAAATAGCTGGTCTTAAAATAGGCGAATTGTTTTTGATTGAGTAATAAATAAGCTAACCAGCCGACTAATAATGTTGCCACAATACTTAATTGCCAAGTCTTGAGTTTGAAATGACGCGTTAAGACCTCGCTTGCTAAGACAATTAACCAAGCACTGAAAATAAAACTAAATCGTGACGGATACCAAACGGGGAATTGGCCGCCATGCCATAAAAGATCTAACGGTTCTAAACAAAAGGAACAAACTAAGAAAGCTGTTAGCAAGAGGGCGCTAATCTTTTGACGGAATTTAATTGTTGGTACAAAGAAAAAGATGAGCGCTAGAATCAAAATAATACTGCCCGTAAAAATATTAGCTTGACCTGAAGACATTTGATCAAAGGAATAACTGCCTAAAGTTAGCTTACCTAATAGTTGTAAGGGATTATATTCCCAATGCCAACTTATTTTTACTGCATTATAAGTAGCTTTAGTCGAACGTAATTCAAGAAAGGTGGGTAACAAAATCGCGGCATTAATAGCGCCGGCAAGAATTGAGCCAATGCCAAAACTCGTAACGGTTTTAAGCAGCGGTGTTTTTTTTGTTGCTTGGCTAGACAGCAAATAAATAAAATATAAGATGCTAAAGAGACACAGCATATAACCGATATAGAAGTTGGTAAGTAGGCCTAATGCTAGAACAATGAAGTAAGGCCACCATTTTTGTTGGTTAAAAATTAATTCAATCGCGCCAAGTAATAATGGTAATAAGTAGACCCCATCTAGCCACATTACATTTAATTGATAAGCGGTATTATAACCACAAAGCGCATAGGCAACAGCTAAACCTAATGCAAAAGTTTCGCCAACAGGTTTAGCGCGATGCCGTAAGTAACTGTACATGGTTAAACCGCAAAGGCCAATTTTGATAATGGTCATTAACCAAACCCCAAAAGGCAGCCATTTGCCAGGAGTTAGTAAAAGAATTAAATTAAAGGGACTTAATAAATAGTAACTCCAAGTGCCAATTGTTGAAGACCCTAAGCTACTGCTAAAAGAATAAAGCAATTGATCAGGATGGCCTAAGAGAACCCGGCGATAATAACTATAAAAATCGATATATTGTTGACCAAGATCCGTTGTTAAAATCGTATGATTTCCGATTGGAAAATTCTTTTGAACGATAAAATAGATTAAGACAGTTGCAGCTGGAATTAACCAGCTTAAAAAATAAATCAAAGTTGTTTGTGTTAGATTGCGTTTCAAAAATTTGGGCATGGGTGACTCCTTTGAATTAATAAAATTTGTTGAAATATGCCAGCTATTTTTGTCAGGCAAGGTATTTTTTGTTAGAATGAGCTAGTAATTAGAAAGGAGCTTGCGCGTCTATGATCCGTCGACGTCAAAAAACAAAAACGCAGAAATCACCATTAAGATTTCGCCTGAATTTATTATTCTTTATCGCCTTTCTATTATTGGCTATTCTAGTTGCTCAACTAGGTTACTTGCAAATTGTTTATGGTAACAAGTTTGAATCACAAATTGAGCAGACAGATAAAACAGTGGTAACAGGTAATGTTCCTCGAGGAATGGTTTATGATGCTCAAGGTCGTACATTAGTTGGAAATTCTTCTGAGAACGCCATTACTTATACTAAAAGTATCAATGTTAAAAGCAATGAAATGCTAGCGACTGCTGAAAAATTAACTAAATATTTAACTGTCCCTAGTACAATTTTGCAGCAACAAGATATCGTTGATTATTTCTTAGCTGATAATAACTATTATAAAAAAGTTGTCGCAAAATTGCCAAAATCACAGAAGTATGACAGTGAAGGTAATGATTTATCAGCCAGCAAAGTTTATAAAAATGTCAGTCAATATGTTGCTAAACATCGCGACTTAACCCTGACAACTGAACAAAAAGAAGTTGCAACATTATATAAAAAAATGTCCGGTGCTTTTCAATTATCAACCGTTTATCTAAAAGATGATGGCGTGACTGAAGATGAAATTGCTCAAGTGGGTGAGCATTTATCAGAATTGCCAGGGGTTGGTGTCGGTACTAATTGGACTCGTAATTATCCAAGCGGTAGTATTTTGACCAGTATTTTAGGAACGGTCACAACTGAGAAGCAGGGATTACCTGCAGATTCACTGACTTCAATGCTAAAGACGGGTTATTCACGTAATGATCGCGTGGGTAACAGTTATTTGGAAAAAGAATACGAATCTATTTTACGCGGTACGAAGTCACAAACCCAAGTGACCGTTAATAACGATAATCAAGTCCTAAGTGAAGTGACACAATACGCCGGTAGTAAGGGCGGCAATCTTAATCTTACCATTGATTCCAAATATCAAACCGCAGTTGAAAATGCACTTAAGAGTCAATTTGCTGCTGCTAAGGAAGCTGGTTATACCGGTTATTCCGATGGTGCTTATGCAATTGCAATGGATCCTAAAACTGGTGCCATTAAAGCAATGGCTGGTATTCGGAATGATCCGGAAACTAACAAGGTAACCGATGATGCTTTGGGGAATATTAATCGAACTTTCGTTATGGGTTCGATTGTTAAACCAGCCACTGTTTTAGGTGCCTTCATGGATGGCGTAATTACACCAGATGATAATACACTTCCTGATGATGCGATTTACTTACCAGCATCACCAATTAAGAAGTCTTGGTATCCTGCTGGCACTTTTAAAACAATGACAGCTCAGCGTGCCTTGGCGATTTCTTCAAACACGTATATGATGCATTTAGCAATGCTTGAGAGCAATGCTAAATATACACCAAACAAATATATTAAAATGAATGATAATATCTTTGAAAAATTACGTGATCAATATCAACGTTTTGGTCTAGGGTATAAAACTGGGATTGATTTGCCTGGCGAAATTGATGGCTATTTAGGTTCAACAACAAATGAATATAACGCCATTAAATATGGTAGTGCCCTTGACGAAAGTTACGGTAACTACGATGCCTATACACTAATTCAAGTCGCTCAGTACGCTTCTACTGTTGCTAATGGCGGTTATCGGATGCAACCTTATATTGTGGATTCAATTCAAAAGACAACCAAGTCTGGCGAAAAGGGTGCGGTTATTTATCAACATACACCAGAGATCTTAAATCGGGTTGACTTCACTAATGCACAATTAAAAGTTGTCAAACAAGGTATGTATGATGCTGTAAATGGTAATGATCCATTTATGACGGCTAGTGCGTTAAGAGGTATGGCGCAAAAAGTTGCAGCTAAGACAGGTACTGCTCAATCATTCTATTATGATCAAAATAATCCTGATAATACGAATCCACCGGCAACCATTACCCACTCATTTATCGGTTATGCACCAGCCAATGATCCTAAAGTTGTGGTCGCTGTTGTAATGCCTAACTTTACAAGTGATTCTAAGTCTACTTATTCTTTAGCTTTAGCTAAAACAATGTTCCAAGATTATTTCAAGATGGAAGGCACGAATTAAGTCTAATAAATTGTTCTTTCTAAGCTTGGTTTCGTGAAAAATTTATAGCATTCTATAAATTTTTCTGCTATACTGGAAAAGTCGTGAATACCACGGAGTTCATTGAGAATGGAGGGTCACATATGCGTGTAAACATTACCATGGAATGCACAGAATGTCATGAACGGACTTACTTATCAAATAAAAATAAGCGTAACAATCCTGATCGCTTAGAATTAAAAAAGTATTGCCCTCGTGAACGTAAAGTTACGTTGCATCGTGAAACGAAATAATTAGATAAATCGTGGGTCATTAAGGCTCTTTGAATGGCTGATTCACATTATGTGAACCAGTCATTCTTTCTTTATTGACCGGAAAAAGGTTAATCATATGATGTCAAAAAAGGCAATTCGTCAAGAACAAATCACAAAATTAAAGCAAGTTGATGCTAAAACTAAGTTAGCTTGGGAGCAAGATCTGTATCAACAATTGTGGGAAGATCCTGCTTTTGAAGCAGCTGAGACAATTGGTCTTACTTATTCAAGCCCCTTTGAGATTAATACTTTGCCTATTATTGAAAAGGCCCTTGAATTAGGTAAAGAGGTTTATTTGCCGCGAACAGAACCAGCTACTCATAAAATGAATTTTATTCGTTATGATCAGCATGATCAGTTGGAGAAATCTGATTTCGGTGTTATGGAACCTGTTTATGCTGAAGATAAGATTGAGAATTACTTAGATTTAATCATTGTTCCAGGGCTACTTTTTACAACGTATCCTCACTGGCGCATTGGTTTTGGGGGCGGTTATTATGACCGTTTCTTATCCACTTATCCAGCAACGACAATTTCGTTGGCTTTTCCCTTTATGATTTGTGACGAATTGAATTGGGAGACTTTCATTTATGATCGTTTAATCGATCACGTTATTGTTGAGAAAGCATAGGTGAAATATTGAATTCTAATTTTATCAGACGTTGGCGTCAGTCTAACTGGGTAACTATTCTGATTTTAGGTATTACCGTGCTGATTTTTTTAGGTGAGACACTAACCGGTGGTAGCCAGTCACCGCAAGTACTAGTTAATTGGGGCGCGAAATATGATCCCTTGGTACAAATTGGTCAATGGTGGCGGTTAATTACGCCAATATTTGTCCATATTGGCTTTATGCATATTTTTGTTAATGGCTTTACTTTGTACTATATTGGCGGCGCCGTTGAACAAATGATTGGTCACTGGCGCTTTGCTTTGATTTATTTGTTAAGCGGTTTAAGTGGCAATTTAATGAGTTTTGCCCTTGGTGGTGCTGCCGTTTCCGCCGGTGCTAGTACGGCTTTATTTGGCTTGTTTGGTGTTTATATTGCATTAGGTGTGATCTTTGATGATAGTTATTATCTTCGTCAAACTGGACGCCAATTTTTAATGCTAGCTATTTTCAACTTAGTCTTTGATCTCATGGCTAGTGGTATTGATATTTGGGGCCATATTGGTGGTTTAATTGGCGGCTTTTTATTAATTAGCGCCTTTGCACTACCAGGTCAAAAATTTCGAAAAGGTGTTGCTTGGCAAGCTAGTGCCTCAATCGCCTTTTTGGCAATTTGTGCTTTCTTATATTGGTTAGGAATGGTACGCTAATAATGTTAAATAATGAACCAAAATTCCGTCATTATTATGATGTTCAACAATTATTAAAACGTTTTGGTAGTTATGTTTATATGGGTAATCGATTGTGGGATATTGAGATGACTGGCGTTGAGCTTAAAAAAATTCACGATGCTGGTCTGATTGATGATTTAACTTATACCCATGCCAAACTAGTACTAAGACATGAGCACGAATTAGAACAAAAGCGCTCTCAAAATTTGAAGGAGGAACAGTAACGACAATGGAAGACCAAAAAATCATCGGTGTCGATTTAGGTGGCACTTCGATTAAATTTGCAATTTTGACAATGGAAGGCGAGATCCAACAACGCTGGAGTCAACAAACTAATATTCTTGATGAGGGTAGCCACATCATTCCTGATATCATCGAATCAATTAACCACCACTTAGCTTTATACGATATGAAACCAGAACAATTTGCTGGTATCGGTATGGGTACACCAGGTAGTGTTGATCGTCATAATGGGACAGTTATTGGCGCCTTTAACCTTAACTGGAAACAATTGGTTTATCCTAAGCGCGATATCGAAGCTGGGACTCATATTCCATTTTATATCGACAATGATGCCAACGTTGCTGCTTTAGGCGAACGCTGGGAAGGTGCTGGCGATAATCAAGATGATGTTACTTTTGTTACCTTAGGTACTGGTATCGGTGGCGGTATCATTGCTGATGGTCGTTTATTGCATGGTGTTTCTGGTTCTGCCGGTGAAATTGGTCATGTTACGATCGATCCTAATGGTTATCTATGTACTTGTGGCAAGCATGGCTGCCTAGAGACAGTCGCATCAGCAACTGGTGTTGTTCGCGTTGCTCGCGATATGGCTGAAGAATATGCTGGCGATGCCAAATTAAAAGTAATGCTTGATGATGGCGAAGAAATTTCTTCAAAAATTGTCTTTGACTTAGCTAAAGAAGGCGACCAATTAGCAACAGCTGTTGTTGATCGCGTTAGCAACTATTTAGGTTTAGCTTTGGCAAACATTGGTAATACTTTGAACCCAGCCTTTATCGTTATCGGTGGTGGTGTTAGTGCCGCTGGTGATTTCTTGTTAGATAAAACTCGGAAAACATTTGAAGCAAATGTCTTCCCTAACGTACGCGAAAATACGAAGCTTCGTTTAGCAACATTGGGTAATGAAGCTGGCGTTATCGGTGCAGCATCATTGGTATTAGAAAATAACAAAGATTAAGGGTGTTAGTAGATGGTTTTATTAGCAATTAAAGTTAACGGTTGGTTAATGATTAATCTTGTCCTGATCGCTATTTTGTTATGGATGGCTGGCAACTGGGCTTATTACAAAATTCGTGGTCGCCAATTAGGTGGCGCAATTAATGCTCAAGAATTCGAACAGGATATGCGTAAGGCCCAATTAATTGACTTGCGTAATAAAAAAGATTACGATGCTGGTCATATTTTAGGCGCTCGCAATATGGAATCCGTTCAAGTTAAGTCATGGGAAAATGAATTACGTAAGGATTTACCTGTTTATTTATATGAAACTGGCGAAAATATTTCTATTCGTGTCGCTTTACGATTGAAAAAAGTCGGTTTCCAAAATATTAAATGGCTTAAGGGCGGCTATTCCACGTGGGAAGGCAAAGTCAAAAAGACAGCTAATAAATATAATGATTAACTCATAACGAATCAGCGAGTTATTTGATAAAATAAAAAACGAATGATTGAGGATAACCTCATCATTCGTTTTTTAGTATAGTATGTGTTTAAATTAGCCTTGGTGTGCTGCGTGACTTTTACGATTAGCACGACGGCGATTTTCTTCAACTTTGTTATCAAACTCTTCTTGTGGTTCAATAACGGTTTTCTTAAAAGCAAATAATGAACCTGCAACTGCGCCAAGTGTTGTTAAACTACCAATTAAAAAACCTTTTGCAAAATGTTTTGCCATATTGATGACCTCCTTTGTTGTCACTAATATTATCGCCTATTCGAACGGAATTAGCAATTAAGAACCAACTAGATTGATGAAAATCAGACCTTAGTCTAAATTCACAAAAATTACAGTAGCTTTTTTATAGTATTGAAAAGATTGGAGCTCAAATGAAACCAAAAGTACTCGCAATTGTCGGGCCAACAGCCGTTGGTAAAACTGCTTTAAGCTTAGAAATTGCGCGAAAGTTCAACGGTGAAATTATTTCCGGTGACTCTATGCAAGTTTATCGACATCTAGATATTGGAACAGCTAAAGCGACTGCGGCTGAACAAGCGGTTGCGCCACATCATTTAATTGATATTTGTGATGTTGACCAAGTATATTCGGCTTTTACATTTAAACAACTTGCCACTCAAAAAATTGCCGAAATTACTGCACGCCAACATTTGCCAATTATTGTTGGCGGTACTGGCTTTTATTTACGTAGCTTGCTGGAAAATCTTGACTTAGGTGGCGTTGAGACAGCTGATGAGCAGAATCGCTTGCGTCACGACTTAGAGCAACTGCTAGCTGAAATTGGTCCCGAAAAATTGTGGCAGCAGTTGCACCAACAAGATCCAGCTGCCGCTGCTAAAATTCCAGTGAGTAATACGCGCCGCGTCATTCGCGCACTAGAAGTGATTAAACGTACTGGCAGTTTGTTCTCAATTCAAACTCAGCATGAACAACCTTTTGACGCGCTTGTAATTGGTCTTAATACTGAACGGACTTTGCTCTATCAAAGAATTAATCAGCGCGTTGAACAAATGCTGGCTGAAGGTTTAATTGATGAGGCTAAATGGCTGTTTGAGCAAGTGGAACAAACAGCACAAGCCGCAAAAGGAATTGGTTATCGAGAATTTTGGCCTTATTTTAATCAACAAGCAGATTTATCCACGACTAAAACACAGATTCAGTTGGACTCAAGACACTATGCGAAACGCCAATTAACTTATTTTCGTAATCAATTGCCAGTTTCTGTTAACTGGTTTGACCTGTTTAACAATCAGAATGCTCGCCAAGAAGTTGAACAGTTAATAACGACTTGGTTAGGTTAAGATGGGGATTAAGCAAAAATAATTTAACTGATGTTAGGAAAGCTGACATCATTAGTTGCATCTTCTTTTTGAAGTTGGTATGATAAATAACGTTAGGAGAGAAGGGCTTTGGTACAAGAAAAATTACGTTCGGATTTAGCAATTTTGCCAATTGGTACAGCTATTAAGCTGACCGGGCTAACAGCACGACAAATTCGTTACTATGAAGCAAATGACTTGATTAAAGTTGCTCGTAGTCAAAGTAAACAGCGCTTATTCTCGCTTGATGATTTGCAACAATTAATGGAAATTAAAGCGTTGATGAACACCGAACATAATTTAGAACAAGTGCGGCAGTTACTTGCGCGTTCTAAAGGGACGGTCGTGCATTCTGATAGCCAATTACGGCATACATTGCAAGACGAAATTTTATTGGCCAGTCCTTTCAATCGTAATTCAGCCAACTATCCGTCAACATTTAAAGGTCAAAACTAAAAGGAGTAAGTTATGACAAAGAAAGCATACACAGCAACTGAAATTAAAAAAATCGTTGAAGAAGAAAACGTCCAATTCTTACGATTAATGTTTACTGACATTAATGGTATGTTGAAAAACGTTGAAGTCCCTGTTGATCAGATTGACAAGGTACTAAATCATAAAGTAATGTTTGATGGTTCTTCAATTGACGGTTTTGTCCGTATTGAAGAAAGCGACATGATATTGATTCCTGATTTATCAACTTTCTTAATTTTCCCATGGGGATCAGAACATGGTAAGGTTGCTCGCTTAATTTGTGATGTCTTTACGACTGATGGCGAACCATTTATGGGTGATCCCCGTAATAACTTACGCCGGATTATTTCTGAAATGGAGGCCGCTGGTTTTACCGAATTTGATATTGGACCAGAACCAGAATTTTTCTTATTTAAATTAGATGCTAATAACAAGCCAACGCTTGATTTAAATGATGATGGTAGTTATTTTGATTTTGCGCCACTTGATTTAGGCGAAAATTGCCGGCGTGATATTGTCTTAGAGCTAGAAAAGATGGGCTTTGAAGTAGAAGCTAGTCATCATGAAGTTGCACCAGGCCAGCACGAAATCGATTTTAAATATTCGGATGCTGTTGAAGCGGCTGATAATATTCAGACTTTCAAATTAGTTGTTCGTTCTGTTGCTCGCAAGCATGGTTTGCACGCTACTTTTATGCCTAAGCCACTTGAAGCAATTGCTGGCTCAGGGATGCATATTAACATGTCGTTAGGAACTGCTAATGGGAATGCTTTTTATGATGAAAAAACTGATGATAAATTATCACCAACCGCTAAACATTTCTTAGCTGGCTTGATGACACATGCACGGGCTTTAACGGCCATTAATAATCCGACTGTTAACTCATATAAACGTCTAGTACCAGGTTTTGAGGCACCAGTTTATGTTGCTTGGTCTGGTCATAATCGTTCACCACTTATTCGCGTTCCACAAGCACGTGGTTTATCAACACGTTTGGAATTACGTAGTGTTGATCCAAGTGCTAATCCATATTTGGCAATTGGTTCAATTTTAGCTGCTGGCTTAGATGGCCTTAAAAATGAATTAGAAGCACCGGAACCAGTTGACCGCAACATCTATGGGATGACTTCAGAAGAACGTCATGAAGCTCACATTAGTGATTTACCATCTACTTTGCACAATGCCTTGAAGACTTTAGCTAAAGATGATGTGATCAAAGCATCTTTAGGTCCACATTTATACCAAAGCTTCATGGATTCCAAACGCATGGAATGGGAATCATATCGTCAAACAGTTTCTGATTGGGAACGTGAGCAGTATCTCTCTCTTTAATCGCAATTAATAAAATGAGCGTATGATAAATTCGTTTAGGTTATGAGCATTAAACTAAAAAGACTAAATCCAAACTTGGATTTAGTCTTTTTTATTTGAAACGAAATGAACCGATTTTTAAAACACATTCAAAAAAATAAGGCTGGACTTATGTCACAGTCTTATTTTTTAGTGATAAAATTTAACGTTCCGTTTTACCTAAATTAAGTTTTAAGAGGGAATTTTCAAGGTCAAAGCTATACGTTAATTCGTTTTGATCACGAATCGTCATCCCCATATCTGTTGCATAAAGAATGACGCCTAATTGATGACCTGCTGGTAAATGGTAGTAGGTTGGCTGTAAATTAAGGTCAAGCGTATATTCTTGATTAGGTTCAACGGGCTGACCTTCATAGGCATTGTTACGATTTTGTAAATTGAGATGTCCTTTAGCAATTAATTTAGCAGAAGTCATCTTGGTATCTGGTTTAAAGGCCATGGTTGTTTCCAGCGGACCATGATAACCCAGCTGGCGTGCTTGTAGTTCAAGATTTTGCGGACGAACGGTCAAACGATGAGCTTCGCCATAATCGACTAACATAGC
The DNA here is from genome assembly GCF_001436095.1 of Lapidilactobacillus dextrinicus DSM 20335. Taxonomy (GTDB): domain Bacteria; phylum Bacillota; class Bacilli; order Lactobacillales; family Lactobacillaceae; genus Lapidilactobacillus; species Lapidilactobacillus dextrinicus. Next base: position 45,908 of record NZ_AYYK01000002.1, read on the forward strand.
ACTAATAAGACCGCGGTTAGCGCTGCTTTTGACAGTGAGCTGTACAACTGGTCGGCCAGTAATTAAACGTTCCTCATTAGCCGTTGGTGTTTTAAAGACTAGTTGATTTTTAGCAAAACGTTCATCTTGATTGATGAAAGCTTCTTCCCAGGCCAAATCACTTAAACCACTTTCATGGAAAGCTTTAACACCATCGTCAATAAATTCAGTTTTATGATTAGCGCTATTATCAAAATCTTTTGCAAAAGAAAGTTCTTTTTGCTTTGTACCGGTCCAATTTGTTGGTGTTTGCCAATCGCTTTCGTCTAAGTTACTTTGAATCAAGTAATCTGGGAAAATAGCATCTGCGTGATTTTCGAGGCCGCAAAGTTTATTGGCTAACCACATATTAATCAGATCGTAAAAATCTAAGCTTGGGAAATTATTAATGTAAATGTGCTGACCTTGATGCAAAATGACTTTGTGGGCAATACCTTGTGCCTTTAAGGCTTCGTTTAATTTATAAACATTTTTAGGTTTAACGTTCCAATCATTTAATCCGTGGACGCTAACGATAGGGCACTTGACTAAATCAATATTATTGCGATAGTTACGTTCATCCCAGAAATGATTGTAGCTGCCGGTTTCGCGATCTTGATCGTGCTTCATTTGAGCTAATTTTTCTTGGTAGAATAATTTAACTTTGGCATAGTCACCAGCATCTTTTTGACGACTAAAACATTCATTGGTTAAAACATCCGCGTCTTCACCTTGGAAGGTTTGGGGAGCGACAACTAGGCCATGTTCACGATAATAATCGTACCAGCTTGAAATGGCAGCTTCAGAAATAACTGTATCTAATCCGGTAACACCAGTTGTAGCCGCGGCAATAGCCAACGTACCTAAATAAGATTTACCGGTCATGGCAACGTGGCCACTGCACCAAATAGCAGCGATTTCGTCGAGGCGAGAACGATCGGTAAAGGCCCGACGATCGCCGTGTAACCATTCAATAATCGCAATTGTTGAGGCCGTTTCTTCTGGTGATCCACAAGTGCGAATACCATCAGAACCACGTGTGCCAATACCGGCTGCATAAACAGAAGCAAAACCGCGATGTAAGAAGTAATCATTTAAGGTAACGGTTCCAATTAAGCTTGGTTCAGCGACACTAGAATGATTGGCAAAAGGGTTTGTTAGAGCTGCTGAAGGATTAGTCGTGTCAAAGGTAGGAAAGTCATCAAAATTATCTTGGTTTTCACGAGCATCACCGGTTGGCTTAACGGCGAGTTTAACGTTAACTTCATTCATTGGTGTATCAGTTGTGCCTTTAAAATAAGGATTAGCCGTATATAATGCTGGTAATTTGATAAAATCATTAGCTGGTTTTGGACGAATAATAGTTGCTTCAAGTAAGTCGCGTTGCCCGTCATGATCAGTATCTAAATCGGATTCGACATAGACGACTTCGCGAATTAATTGGTCAGCAGAGAAAGTAGCTTGGGCTTTACCATTGAAGAAAAGAGGGCGCTGTTGTTCGTTAGCACTAAGATTAATTGTGTAATAGCCGCGTGCTGCTAAATTATCGATGAAAGTAAGACCGTTTTTGCTAGGTGTGTTCAATAATTGATAAACAGCACTAGTTAATGATTCGGTATTAAAATAAAGCTTATCAACAAAAGGTAAGCCAAGTTGCTTCATGGTAGCAATAGGATCGTCTAATGAGAATTCACTAGGTGTGTAAAAACCTAGTAATTGTAGGGCAACGTTATAAAAAGCATGTTGTTCAAAACGATCGCCAATATTAGCTAAATAAGTAAATAAATTTTGTTGTTCGTCAACCAGCAAATTACGCAATTGTGTTTCTAGTGCAGCTTGAGAGCGATAGTCAGGAAAGAATTGCCGAAAAATTCGTCGGGTGAGTTTATCAAATGAATATTGAGCGACATCAACGGGATACATCTTAATGCGTTGTAATTCTAAGATTTGTTGTTGAGGGGTTGGTAACGAATAAGCAAATTGATTATATTTCATTGGATTTCCTCCTAGTTTGATTGACAATCCTGAAGTCTTTTGACTATAATAATTAGGTTGCCTGGAGCAGTAGCTCAGCAGGATAGAGCAACGGTCTTCTAAACCGTAGGTCGAGAGTTCGAATCTCTCCTGCTCCATAGAGACTATAATGTCATTATAGTGAAAAAAAGCCTAATTTAATAGGCTTTTTTATTTTATCTGCCTTAATTTTTAGAAGTTGGTAGCACTATTCTATTATGACATTCCATTTAGGCATAAAGCAAAAGATAAGTTGAATAGTTTGCCTTAAATCTCCTTGTTAAACTGGTAGTTGCGTTCAATCATTGAATGATTGAAAGATACAGGGAGGTTTTTTTATGCCAGTTGGTGTAACAATTAATGCATTATCAGTTTTATTAGGTGGTATCTTTGGCGCCTTAGGTGGGAAACACATGTCTAAGAATTTCAAAGATGGTTTAAACATGGTTTTTGGTGCTTGTTCAATGACGATGGGGATCTTTTCAATTGCACCAATGAAAAATATGTCAGCTGTTATTTTTGCTGTTATTATTGGGACTGGATTAGGTCTAGCTTTTCATTTGGGTGATAAAATTAATCACGCTGCAAAATGGATGCAACAATTAATTATGAAGGTATTTCCTAAATTAAATTCATTAGATTCCGGTATGGAAACAGCTGAGTTTGATGCAACTTTGGTAACGGTGATCGTTCTTTTTTGTGCCAGTGGTACAGGAATTTATGGTGCGCTGACTGAAGGGATGAACGGCGATACGTCTATTTTAATTTCTAAATCAATTCTTGACTTCTTTACAGCTGCGATTTTTGCTGCTAACTTAGGCTATGTTGTTTCATTGATTGCCGTTCCGCAATTCATTATTTTTGCATTATTATTTTTGTTTGCTGGCTTTATTTTTCCGTTAACAACGCCAACAATGATTTTAGATTTTAAAGCTGTTGGTGGTGTTTTAATGTTGGCAACTGGCTTTAGAATGGTGAAGTTAATGATGTTCCCGACGGCTGATATGATACCGGCGATGATTGTGGCACTACCTTTAGGCTGGATCTGGATTAATTGGATTGGGCCACTATTATAGTTGGAAACTGTTATTTCTAGTTGTTGAGCTTAATATGTATTTAGATAAGTTTATCTGAATTAATCCCGCTAATCTGTTGCGATTCGTGGGATTTTTTGGTAGAATGATGGAGTTGTATTTGTGAACTCCACAGCTGCAACCGCACAATCAGAGGTTCTAAAGCAATTTGCTACCTCTTTTGGCGAGTCTAAGACAATAGGAGGTGCACGTAGATGTACGCAATTATTAAAACTGGTGGTAAACAATATAAAGTTGAAGCTGGCGAAGCTGTTTATGTAGAAAAGCTTGATGTAGAAGCTGGCGAAAAGGTAACTTTTGATGAAGTTATTTTAATCGGTGGTGAAGGAACAACGACTGTTGGCGCACCAACAGTTGACGGTGCTACTGTAGTAGGTACTGTTGAAAAACAAGGTCGCGAAAAGAAAGTTGTTACTTACAAGTACAAGCCTAAGAAACATCAACATCAAAAGAAGGGTCATCGTCAACCATATACTAAGGTTGTCATTGACGCTATCAATGCTTAATTAGCTAACGGAGGTGCATCGCAATGGAAATGCATAATTTACAATTCTTCTCTCACCATAAAGGTGGCGGTTCCAGTGCGAACGGCCGTAACTCTGCTGGTCGTCGTTTAGGTGCTAAGCGTGCCGATGGCCAAACTGTTACTGCTGGTTCAATTCTTTACCGTCAACGCGGCACTAAGATTCATCCAGGTGTCAATGTTGGTCGTGGTGGCGACGATACATTATTTGCTTTAACTGACGGCGTCGTTAAATTCGAACGTCTTGGTAAAGATCGCAAACAAGTATCTGTTATGCCAGTCGCTCAAGAAGCGTAATTCATGTTAATAAGGAAGTGATGCCCTGTGCATCACTTTTTTTGTACATTCTGATGGGGATAAAATTGATGACAACTAGACTAGATCGTTTTCGCGAGATGCTGATGTACCAGCGTATTCCAGCTATTTTAATTACCAATGAGAAGAACGTGACTTACTTAAGCGGCTTTACAGGCGATGAAAGTGCGTTGTTGATTACAGCAACTCAAGCTTATTTAATCACGGATTCGCGGTATACGGTTCAAGCCGCAGCAGAAGTGACAGCGTTTGAAATTGTCGAACAACAACAGGGGATTTATCAAAGGGCACAAGAATTGGCATTTCCAGCTCAGTTGACCGATATTAGTTTTGAAGCCAATGATTTAAGTTATGCTGATTTTCAACAGTTACAAACTGTTTTCGGCTCAATTAAGTTAGTGCCAGCAACGGGGTTAGTTGAACAACAACGTGAGGTTAAAGATCAGCAAGAGATTGAACTTATCAAAAAAGCTATTCAAATCACAGATGCAACCTTTGAATACTTATTAGGCTATGTTCAAGCTGGTATGACAGAAGCTAATATTGCCACGGAAATGGAATATTTCATGCGGCAACACGGCGCAACAGGTTCTTCGTTTACAACAATTGTCGCTTCTGGTTATCGTTCTGCCTTACCACATGGCAGTGCTAGTAACAAAGTGATTCAAACAGGAGATTTAGTGACATTTGATTTTGGTTGTTATTATCAAGGTTATACATCTGATTTGACTCGGACAATTGCTGTTGGTGATCCAGGCGTTGAAGCAAAGAAAATTTATCAGATCGTATTAGAGGCTAATCAAGCCGTGATTGCGGCTAGTAAACCAGGAGTTACTGGTGGTCAAATTAATGATTTGGCGCATGCTTATGTTCAAAAATATGGTTATGATTTTGGCCACGGGACTGGCCATGGGATTGGGTTAGGTATTCACGAAGGTCCTGGTGCTTGGGGACACTATAAAGCACAAGGTTTAGTAGCTGGTAACGTGGTAACCGATGAGCCGGGAATTTATTTGGCTGGCTTAGGTGGCGTACGTATTGAGGATGACTTGTTGATTACTTCAACGGGTTGTGAGGTATTAACGCAAGCACCTAAAGATGAATTAATTATTTTGTAGTTTTTGGATTTACTTTCTCGGTGATTTTTCACTGATAAATCTGTTATAATTAGATGTAGTTGAATATTATGGTGCGGTGTTAATGGTCAGTTGATATCGGTTCATTAGAAATGATCTACTTAGCGCTACTTGCATTCCAATACATTGGCTTGATATAGTAGACATAATGAAAATAAGTGAGGCATAAATATGATTTCAGTAAACAACTTCAAAAACGGCTTGACGATCCAAGTCGATGGTGATTTATGGCGTGTTGTCGAATTTCAACATGTTAAACCTGGTAAGGGTAGTGCTTTTGTCCGTAGTAAATTAAAGAATTTACGTACGGGCGCTGTTCAAGAAAAGACATTTCGGGCAACTGAAAAAGTTGAAAAAGCCCAAATTGATAGCAAACAAATGCAATATTTGTATGCAGATGGTACAAATTATGTCTTCATGGATACGAATACTTACGAACAACTTGAATTACCTGGTGAAACAATTCAAGACGAGTTGAAGTATCTGAAGGAAAACATGGTTGTTGGTGTGCAAATGTATGAATCTGAAACGTTAGGTGTTGATATGCCTAATACTGTTGATTTAACTGTTTCTGAAACAGAGGCAGGCATTCGTGGCGATACATCTTCCGGTGGTAGCAAACCAGCAACAATGGAAACTGGTTTAGTGGTCCAAGTGCCATTCTTTATCAATGCTGGTGATGTTTTAACAATTAATACACAAGACGGTACTTATATCTCAAGAGCAAAGAACTAGGAGATTGTCATATGGCTGAAGAACAAAATATTTTGTTAACAAAAAGTGATAATCAAGCCGGCGCTATTCAAATTGCTCCGGAAGTTTTAGAGGTTATTTTAGGGATTGCGGCTAAACAAGTTGAAGGTGTTTTTGAAATGCGCGGTAATTTAACCAACAGCATTAACACTCTGTTAGGTCGTCAAGACCATGGACGTGGTGTTGAATTATCAGTCGATGGTAATCAAATCAACGCTGATGTTTATGTTTATTTAAATTATGGCGTGTCTGTTCCTAAAGTCGCACTTGAGATGCAACAAGTACTCAAAGAACAACTTTATTACATGACAGATCTTGATTTGAATGAAGTTAATATCCATGTTGATGGTATTATCCCTGAAAAAGAAGAAAAAATCGATACTGATGCTTTCTTCGCCGATGCCATTACAGAACAAAAAAATGAAAATGAAGCAGCAGGTGAATAGCGCATGTTAGATCGCCATCAGGCAAGAAGTGCGGCTTTTCAAACACTGTTTATGTTAGAAAGTAGCACGGATTTAACTCCCGATGCTGCAATCAGCGAAGTTTTGACAACCACGCAAAATAAAAAAGATGATCAATTGGTGCAACTTAATTTAACCGATCCTAATCAAGTTTATTTACAACAACTTGTTAAAGGCGTTGTAGATAAACAAGCAGAACTCGATCAATCACTAACCCCTAAGCTAAAGGGCGGTTGGACGTTAAAACGTCTTTCTAAAACTGACCTTTTGATTTTACGGTTAGGCCTTTTTGAAATTGAAAATGCCAAAGTTCCTCAGGCAGTGGCGATTAATGAAGCCATTCAATTAGCAAAAGAGTTTAGTGACGATTCATCTGCTAAGTTTATTAACGGTGTTTTAGCCAAATTCATCAAAGCTGATTCAGATCATCAATAAATAATTCATAACTGCCACTGTTTGGTTCGTGCAGATCTGTTCAGGTTTGCAGTACTTAATGGGGCAGTTTTTTTAATCGTAATTTTAGGACGCAAAAGTAAGAGGTAATGATAATGACAACAATTTTAGACGGCAAGGCCAGTGCAAAGGCATGGCGTGCAGAAACAAAAACACGAGTGGCACAATTAGCCACAGAACGTCAAATTGTTCCTACATTAGCAGTGGTCTTGGTAGGGGAAGATCCTGCCAGCCAAATTTATGTGCGTAATAAAATTAAAATGGCTAAACAGGTGGGAATTAAGTCCATTAATAAAACTTTACCTACAACTGCCACGCAAGAAGAAGTGTTAGCCATTGTTGCCGAACTTAATCATGATCCAGAAGTGGATGGCATTTTAGTTCAATTGCCATTACCTGAACAAATCAATGAAGAGGCAGTTTTGTTAGCTGTTGATCCTAAAAAAGATGTCGACGGCTTTCATCCCATGAATCTGGGCAAGCTATGGGGTGGTCAACCAGAGTTAGTACCAGCAACGGCTGCTGGTATTATGCGTTTATTGGCTGACTATCATATTCAAGTTGAAGGCAAAAATGTCTTAATTATTGGCCGTAGTTTAATTGTCGGCCGGCCCTTGGCTGGTTTGTTTTTGGCGGCTGATGCAACTGTGACCATTGCCCATTCTCATACTAAAAACACACTAGAGTTAGCACGCCAAGCCGATATTGTTGTTGCGGCGATTGGCCAAGCCAATTTTGTTACGGCTGACTTTATTAAACCAGGCGCAGTTGTTATTGATGTAGGAACCAATCGAATCGACGGTCATTTAGTGGGTGATGTTGAATACGCAACAGTTAGCCAAAAAGCCGGTTTCATTACACCAGTACCTGGTGGTGTTGGTCCAATGACGATTGCGGCATTATTAAGTCAAACCACAGATCTAGCAGAAAAAAGGTGAACTTTTTGTCCAGCACAGATACCGAATTTTTAACTGTTACTCAGCTAACAACTTATTTGAAACGTAAATTTGATTTTGATCCTTATTTACAAAAGATTTATCTAACAGGAGAATTGTCTAATTTTCGGTTGCGCCCTAATAGTCATCAATATTTCTCGCTTAAAGACGATCATGCCAAGATTAACGCCATTATGTTCAAGTCTGCTTTTCAGAAGATTAAGTTCACTCCTGAAGAAGGTATGAAAGTTCAAGTAGTGGGCCGAATTAGTTTGTATGAGCCTTCTGGCAGTTATCAAATCTATGTTGATCGAATGGAACCACTAGGCGTTGGTGCGCTTTATCAAGCTTATGAACAACTAAAGAAAAAGTTAGCAGCAGAAGGGTTATTTGCTCAGAATAATCGCCCGTTAGTTAAATATCCGCGTAAAATTGCTGTCGTAACCAGTCCCTCAGGTGCGGTTATCCGCGATATTATCACGACTACTCAGCGTCGGGATCCTAAAGTACAGTTAGTGCTTTTCCCAGCGGTTGTTCAAGGACAGGCTGCCGCAGCATCACTAGTGCAACGGCTAGAACAAATTTATCAATATGCTGATTTTGACACGATTATTATTGGTCGTGGTGGTGGTTCAATTGAAGACTTATGGCCATTTAATGAAGAAATTGTTGCAAGGACCATGGCGGCTAGCCCTATTCCGATTATTTCTTCAGTCGGTCATGAAACGGACACGACAATTGCTGACTTGGTGGCAGATGTGCGTGCAGCGACGCCAACAGCGGCAGCTGAGCTAGCAACACCTAAATTGAGTGAAGTCTTGTTAGAGATTAAGCAATTACGTTTGCGTGTTCTAAATGGTTTTCGCGGTTCATTAAAGATCTGGCAACAACGTTTGCAAACACAACAAGCAAGTTTTCTATTTCAATATCCAGAGCGTTTATATCAAGGATATAGTCAACAATTAGACTTGCTTGAGCAGAGATTCCAAAATGTTACCCAACAATATGTTGTTCAGCAGCAACAAGATTTTCAGCGTTTGGAGCAACGATTATTACGCTTATCCCCGTTGAATCAAGTGCAGAATAATCAACTACAAGTTCAAAATTTGCAGCGTCGGTTGATCCGCGCATTTCAGGTCGATCTCAAAGAACGGCAAGTCACAATTCAACATGCTGTTGCCAATCTAGATCAATTGAGTCCATTAAAGACGCTAGCACGTGGGTATACTTATGCAAGTGATGAGCAGGACAAACCACTAGTCAAAGTTGCAGATTTTACACCAGAACAAACCTTCACATTACATCTACAAGATGGGCAAATTAAAGCCCAAGTCTTGAAAAAGGAGCAGTGAAAATGGCTGAAGAAAAGCAATCATTTGAAACACAGTTAGCAGCACTAACAGAAATTGTGAATGAACTGGAACAAGGTAATGTCCCTTTGGAAACAGCCTTAACTAAGTTTCAAGAGGGCATCAAATTGTCACGCTCGTTAGAAAAAACGTTAACTGAAGCAGAAGATACATTAACTAAAGTGGTTAATGAACAAGGACAGGAGTCTCTCCTTGATGAACAAGCTGCTTCAACTGAAGAGTAGGTGGTTGAGTGAACGAGCAATTAGCAACTTTTAGTCAACAATGGCAGCCGCAACTCAATGCTTTTTTAGAACAGAAAGTTACTGCCGATGTTTCACAAGCATCATTGCGGCAAAGCATGCTCTATTCATTAATGGCTGGTGGTAAACGATTACGGCCCTTATTATATTTAGCAACTGTTGCTTCTTTTACTGACATCAAGTCTAGTGACTTGCAAGCAGCCGGTGCAGTTGAATTAATTCATACTTATTCGTTGATCCATGATGATTTACCAGCGATGGATAACGATGATTATCGACGGGGTCAATTAACCAATCATAAGCAATTTAGTGAAGCTTTAGCGATTTTAGCTGGTGATGGTTTATTAACTTTAGCTTTTCAGTGGCTTGGCGAATTAGGCAGCAAATCTGAACTAGCGTTAACAACCACTGACGTTGCTCAAATGGTGACAGTTTTAGCCCAAGCAGCAGGTCCTAGTGGCATGGTTGCCGGTCAAGCTATTGATATTGAAGCAACCGGTAAAAAGTTAACAGATTTAGCAGCGGTGGCCAAATTAGATGCGCTAAAAACTGGTGCTTTGCTAACAGCACCATTACAATTAGCTGCCATTCGCTTAAAATTGAGTGTTGATCAAACTAAGGCCTTAATTGGATTTGGTCAACATTTTGGCGTTGCTTTTCAAATTTATGATGATTTACTTGATTATTTAGGAACCAAAGCAGAATTAGGCAAGGGTGTTCACAAAGATGTAGCAGCTGGGAAGAATACGTATCCGGAACTATTAGGGATTACTGAAGCTAAACAACATTTGCAAGCTGAAATTAATGCTGCTAAAGCCAGCTTGACCAATGTGATGCCAAGTTTTGATCATCAATTATTGTTGAGTTTTTTAAGTTATTTTGATAAGGACAGTGGACAGTGAAAAAAGAACGCGTTGATATTTTACTGGTACAACAAGGCTTATTCAGTTCCAGAGAACAGGCAAAACGTGCCGTAATGGCAGGCCAAGTCGTTGGTAAAAATGACGAACGGCTTGATAAACCTGGTGAAAAAATTGATCCAGAAACAGTTTTAAGAGTCAAGGGCCAAGTTAATCCCTACGTTTCTCGTGGTGGTTTTAAACTTGCTAAGGCACTTGATGTCTTTAAAATTGCTGTAACGGATCAGATTGTTTTAGATATTGGGGCATCAACTGGTGGCTTTACGGATGTTGTTTTGCAAAATGGCGCGAAGATGGTTTATGCCTTAGATGTCGGTTACAATCAGTTAGCTTGGAAGTTACGCGAAGATCCGCGGGTAACGGTAATGGAACGTGTTAATTTTCGTTATAGCAAGCCAGAAGATTTTGAATTAGGATTACCTGATTTTGCTGTAACGGACGTTTCTTTTATTTCTTTAAAATTAATTATGCCGCCATTAACTAAGATTTTAAAAACGAATGGCTGTTTAGTTGCGCTGATTAAACCGCAATTTGAAGCCGGGCGTGAAGCTGTTGGCAAACATGGTATTGTTCGTGATCGTAGAGTCCACGAACAAGTCTTAACAGAGATTTTGGACTTCGCACAGTCTCAAGGATTCCAAGTTTTGGGATTAGATTTTTCACCAATTACAGGTGGTTCGGGAAATATTGAATTCCTCACGTATTTAAAATTAGTGGGCCAAGATGAAGTCACGCAAAATCCAGAAATTGATATTAAAGCAACAGTTGATCAGGCGTGGCAAGTTTTATTGACGAAATAAACGAAGGGGTTTTGATAATGGACAAGCAATTGCGGCATGATTTGATAAAAGCGGCAGTGCAAGAAAATAAAATTGCGAGCCAATCCGATCTCGTTACATATTTAGCCAAAAAAGGATATCCAATCACCCAAGCAACTGTTTCTCGGGATATTAGTGAGTTGCATTTAATTAAGGTTGCCCAAGCTGATGGTTCCTTTTATCAATTACCACAAGTTGAACAAATTGATCGTAGTGACGCAACATTAGCGGAATTACTTAAAAATGTTAATGCCCAATTCTATCGTCAAGATAATTTAATTAGCATTGAAACTGCACCTGGTAGTGGCATTGTAGTTGCTAATGCGATTAAACAACGCCATTGGTCAGAAATTTTTACTGTTTTAGGAACCGATGACAGTGCGCTATTAGTCTTAAAAAAAGATGATGTTAATAATAGCGATATTGTCAGTGAACGCTTAGCAGCATTGCTTAATTAATTGCAGAGGTGAACGGAATGCTGGTAAATTTAGTCATTCAAGATTTTGCAATCATTGAACATTTAGAAGTTAACTTTGAACAGGGTATGACGGTTTTATCTGGGGAAACCGGTGCCGGCAAATCAATTATTATTGATGCTCTTGGTTTGTTAGTTGGTGGGCGAGGTTCGAGTGATTTTATTCGTACAGGTGCCAAGAAGACGGATGTGCAAGGTTTATTTGTAGTTGAGAATAATCCGCAATTAATGGCAACATTAACAGAAAATGACATTGAGTTAGATGGTCAAAATATTCTGTTAGAGCGCGAACTTAGTCATAATGGACGTAATGTTTGTCGTGTGAACAACAAAATTGTCACAACTGCAATTTTGCGTAAAGTTGGCGAACAATTAGTCGATATTCATGGTCAAAATGAACATCAAGAACTAATGCGTGCTGAACAGCATTTGAATATTCTAGATCAGTATGGCCGCACTGCTATCACACCATTATTGACTGACTATCAAGTTACCTATCAACAATATCGTCATTTGCAAAAACAAATTGCTGATAAAAATGCCAATGAGCAAGCCTATGCACAACGGTTAGATATGTTACAGTTTCAGATTGATGAAATTAGTTCAGCCAAGATTTTAAAACATGAAGATGAAGATTTAGAGCAAGAACAAGATCGACTTAGCAACTTTCAAAAGATTAATCAAGCTTTGCAGCAAACCTTAGCTGTTTTAAGTGTTGATGAAAGTAATGCCCTAGATTTAAGCGGTATTGCTATGGCTCAACTGGGCGATATTGCCAGTTACAGTCAAGATTTTCATGATATTTCTGAGAATTTAAATTCAGCCTACTACACTTTGCAAGATGTGATTTCTAATGTTCAAGATCAACTTGATAGCTTAGAGTTTGACGAAGGGCGCTTGAATGAAATTGAACAGCGCTTGGAATTATTAAACAACTTGAAACGTAAGTATGGCCCAACATTAACTGATGTTCATGATTACTACCAAAAAATTAAAGCTGAATATCACGAAATGCAGCAATTAACAGATGAATCTGGTCAAATTGAAGCAGATTTCCAAAATGTTCAGCAACAATTGATGCAGCAAGCGCAACAATTAACAGCTGCTCGTGAAAAAACAGCTTTAAGGTTAGAAAAAAATATTCATCAGCAATTGCGTTCATTATATATGGACAAGGCCGTTTTTAAAGTTCAATTTGCTAAATCAGAACAAATGCTTCAGTCTGGCCAAGATCAGGTTGCTTTTTATTTGCAAACTAATCCTGGTGAATCATTAAAACCACTAGTTAAAATTGCTTCCGGTGGTGAGTTATCACGAATTATGTTAGCAATTAAAACAATTGTTGCCCAAGGTGAAGGCGTGACTAGTATTATTTTTGATGAGGTGGATACTGGTGTTAGTGGCCGAGTGGCACAGGCCATTGCTGATAAGATTAGTGTAATTGCCAGCCATTCACAAGTTCTCTGTATCACTCATTTACCACAAGTTGCTGCAATGAGTGACCATCAGTATTTAATTGAAAAGAAAGTACTCAATGGTCGCACTACCACTACGTTACAAAAAGTAACCGGTGAGCAACGGGTATTGGTCATTGCTAAAATGATTGCCGGTAAAGAAGTAACTAAATTAGCTGAAGAGCATGCGGCAGAATTATTACGACAGGCCGACGAGACCAAAGCTAATCGGTAAATTAATAGAGATAAAAAAGCGCCAAAACAAGGAATATCTAAGTTAAGAAAGAGGGGTAACTTAACTTGGACAAAACCATTGTTTTGACGCTTTTTCACTGGTAAACATTGTTAAAATTTTTGAAACGGCGATTATTAAATTATGCGCTGGTTAAGCCGCAATTTTAATAATTTGGTTGGTATAAACAATCTGGATGAGATTACGATCAACTAATTCAAAAAAGATCGCATGATGTGCAGACGCTGATTTAAAACGTCCGACCATAAATTGAATCGGTTGGTCTTGGTTATTTGGATTTTTAATTTGTAGTGAAACAATTTGGTTAGAAGCACTTAGCTGTTCGATTTCTCTCTCTAAAGCAGCTTGCTCAAAGACCTCTTGTTCGGCAGATGACAGGTCTTGATCATCAACCGGGTCTAAATCAAAAAATAGTTTAAATTGTTTTGTCAATTCTTTTGTAAGTTGTTTGATCGTTGTCATTTTGTCTTCCTCCGAACGTTTGTTTGCAATATTTATTATACGAACATTTGTTCAAAATGCAAGCAGAAATTTAGATAATTTTTTCAAAATAGTTGTTGCTTTAAATTTATAAAAATATTTTTAGCGCGTCAGATCAAGGTTCAGTTGGCCTGGGACTTGAAAAATGTGCGTAAAAAGGGCACAATATTACTATCAAGTTTTTATTTTAGGAGCTTTTTAATGTCGGACAAGGGAATGTTAATCGTTTTATCTGGACCATCAGGTGTTGGTAAGGGGACTGTGCGCCAAGCGATGGTTAATAAATATGGACAACAATTTAAGTACTCAATTTCGATGACAACACGTAAGCCACGTCCTGGTGAAGTTGATGGTGTTGATTATTATTTTGTTTCCAAAGCAGAATTTGAAGAAGAAATCGCTAATGGTGGTATGCTAGAGTATGCGCAATATGTCGATAATTATTATGGCACGCCATTAAAGTATGTTAATCAGACATTAGAGAGCGGACAAGATGTTTTGCTTGAAATTGAAGTTAACGGTGCGATGCAAGTTCGTAGTAAGGTCAGCGATGGCGTATTTATCTTTTTAGCACCACCTGATTTACATGAGTTACAAGATCGTATTGTTAAACGTGGTACTGATGATACAGCAACCATTAAGAAGCGTATGCTCCAAGCACGTCAAGAAATTAATTTAATGACCAACTATGATTATGTTGTGGTTAATGATCAAGTTGATTCAGCCGTTAATCGAATCGAACAAATCATTGCCAGTGAACATTTACGTGTTGCTCGTGTTTTAAGCACATACCAAAAGATGTTAGGAGATAACTAAGATGATTTCATATCCATCAATTGATAAATTATTAGACAAAGTTGATTCACGTTATTCATTAGCTATTTTAGCTGCTAAACGGGCTCATCAGTTAGAAGCTGGCGAGTTTGAAATGATTGACGATTATAAATCATCAAAAACGGTCGGCATGGCTTTAGAAGAAATTGCAGCTGGTAAAGTTGTGATTGATCCTAACTCTGACTTAAAAGAAGCAGATGCAGAAGCAATCGATCAAGAAGAACAACTCGAGAATGCAGAACGTGAAGATCGTTCTCGTAATCTTGATTCAGATCATCCTGACGAAAATTAAATTTTTTGGGCCTTCTCAACTCATTTTGAGTTTCTGAAGGCTATTTTTACATTGAGGTGATTGATGGTGTTTACGGGGAAACATGTTTTATTAGTGATTACAGGTGGAATAGCAGCTTATAAAATGCCTCAACTCGTGCGACTTTTTGTGAAACAAGGTGCGCAGGTTAAAGTGGTTGTTACAGAAAACGCTAAAAATTTTGTGACGGTTAAGACGCTAGCAACCGTTAGTCAAGATGTTGTTTATGATGATCAATATGTTTCAGAAAACACGGCAGCTTTAACACATTTAGAACTGCCGCTGTGGGCCGATTTTGTCGTTGTGGCACCAGCAACAGCTAATATGATTGCTAAATTAGCCAATGGCTTTGCTGACAACCTTGCGTCAACGTTAGTTTTAGCAAGCAACAAGCCGGTTTATATTTTCCCAGCGATGAATGATGTAATGTACAATCAAGTCGCAACACAGCGTAACTTACAACATCTCAATGAAGGTGGCTTAACGATTTTTGCTCCAGAAACGGGGCCTTTAGCTGAAGGTTATAGTGGTAAAGGGCGTTTACCTGAACCGGAAACAATTATTGAGACCGTTTATACAGCCTATTATCGCCACGCGCATTCTCAAGTTTTAAAGGGCAAACGATTCATTGTAACAGCCGGTGGTACACAAGAGCCAATTGATCCTGTTCGCTTCATTAGCAATCGTTCTTCTGGCAAAATGGGTTACGCATTGGCTAAAGCGGCGCGCCTGTTGGGTGCAGAAGTAACGTTAATTACAACGAAGCCTAAATTAGCCCCTAAAGGCTTAAAAGTTGTGCCAGTTGCTACAACTGAACAGTTGCAAGCTGCAATTGAAGCGCGTTACCAACAAGCTGATGCGGTTGTCATGGCCGCAGCACCTGCTGATTTTCGGATCGCCACACCCGCACAACAGAAAATTAAAAAAGTTGCTGGGGAAGATGAGCTGAAATTGACACTTGTCAAAAATCCTGATATTCTGGCAACCTTAGGCAAGAAGAAGCAAGGCCAGTTTTTGGCTGGTTTTGCAGCGGAAACACAAGATTTAGAAGTAAATGCTCAAAAGAAGTTGCAACATAAACACCTTGACTTGATTATTGCTAATCAAGTTGGTCAACCTGAAGGTGGTTTTGACTCAGATCAAAACGCTGGTAAGAT
The DNA here is from genome assembly GCF_001436095.1 of Lapidilactobacillus dextrinicus DSM 20335. Lineage (GTDB taxonomy): Bacteria > Bacillota > Bacilli > Lactobacillales > Lactobacillaceae > Lapidilactobacillus > Lapidilactobacillus dextrinicus. The sequence continues at coordinate 61,925 of NZ_AYYK01000002.1, forward strand.
GATTTTTAAAGATGGTACAGTTCAACCAATCGCTTTGATGTCTAAAGAACAAATGGCAATGGTCATTATGACCGCAATTAGTGAACGATTGTAGTTTAATTTATTTGGAGGGTTCATATGGCAGTTGCACAGGTAATCATTGATATTCCTGCTCAGCAAACAAATCGTCCCTTTGATTATGAAGTTCCTGAAAATTTAACCGCCTTGGCAGTTCCTGGTGTACGTGTCTTGGTCCCTTTCGGACGTTCTGGGCATTTACGACAGGGATTTATTTGGCGTGTCGTTGATAAATCAGATTTTGCTGGTCAACTTAAGCCGGTGGCGCGAATTTTAGATTTGGACCCGGTTTTAAATCAAGAAATGTTGGCTTTAGCAAAATGGCTGGCTCAAGATACTTTCTCTTTTTTAATTAGTTGTTTGCAAACCATGTTGCCTAGTGCATTGCGTGCTAATTATCAGCGTCGTTTTCATTTACTGGCGCCATTAGCAGCAAATGACCCGCTTCAAGCGTTATTAGATCGGGAAGATAGTGGTCTAATTCCAGACAACATTGCAGCAGATCTGCTGGCTGAAATTAAACGTTTGGAACAAAAAGGACAATTAACAATTGATTATCAGATTTCTCAAAAAACAAAAATTAAACAAGAAAAAGTGTTTAAGACTAGTTTAACGTCCGATCAATATCAAGGATTACGACAATCAGTACGGGCTAATGCTAAACAGCAATTATTGTTACTAGATTTTTTAATTGCGCAAGCACCATTTGTTGGTAACTCAGCCACTTGGTTGGTAAAAGTTCCCGGGTTAAAGGCAGCGACTTTAAGCCAGGCCGTTAAAAAAGGTTGGCTAGCCGCTGAAGAAAAAGAGGTCTACCGGCAACCGCTCACCGAAGTTACCGCAACAACACCGAAAAAGTTAACCTCGGAACAACAGGCAGCCTTCACAACTATCATTAAAAGCATGGATCAAGCAGAGCATACAACCTTTTTACTGGAAGGTGTCACAGGTAGTGGCAAGACTGAAGTTTATCTAGATGCGATGCAGCATGCCTTAGCTGCTGGTCAAACTGCTTTAATGTTAGTGCCGGAAATTTCGTTAACACCGCAAATGGTTGAAAGAGTTCAAGGCCGTTTTCCGGGACAAGTCGCGGTTTTGCATAGTGGTCTTTCGGTAGGGGAACGCTATGATGAGTGGCGGCGAATTGAACGCGGTGAAGCACAGGTTGTTGTCGGCGCACGTTCGGCGGCTTTTGCACCATTAAAAAAGATTGGTATTATGATTTTGGATGAGGAACATGAAAGCAGTTATAAACAAGAAGATATGCCGCGCTACCACGCTCGTGATGTGCTGCTAAAACGTGCAGAAACCTACCATTGCCCAGTTATTCTTGGTAGTGCCACGCCCTCATTAGAATCGCGTGCTCGTGCTCAAAAGGGACGCTATCAATTACTACGGTTGACGAAGCGTCCTAATACAATTCAAATGCCACAAGTCAACGTCATTGATATGCGCCAGGCCGATAAGATTGCTGGTAAATCAGATTTATCTAAACAGTTGGTTGATCAACTTAATTTACGCCTTGAACGCCATGAACAAAGTGTTCTATTACTCAACCGGCGAGGTTATGCTAATTTTGTTCTATGTCGTGACTGCGGTCATGTGATTAAGTGTCCCAATTGTGATATTTCCTTAACCTTACATCGCGATACTAATTCATTGAAGTGTCATTATTGTGGTCATCAAGAAGCGATCCCAAGTGCATGTCCACAATGTCATAGTCAGAATATTCGCAGTTATGGCTCTGGAACGCAAAAAGTCGAGCAAGAAATTCAAGAATTATTACCAACTGCACGTATTTTACGAATGGACGTTGACACGACTGCACGCAAAGGTGGTCATGAGCGCATTATTAAACAATTTGGCGCGCATCAGGCTGATATTTTATTGGGGACACAAATGGTCGCCAAAGGATTAGATTTTCCTGATGTGACACTGGTTGGTGTAATTAATGCTGATACATCGCTGAGTTTACCTGATTTTAGAGCTAGTGAGAGAACGTTCCAGTTACTAACACAAGTGAGTGGCCGAGCGGGGCGAGCAGATAAGCAAGGTGAAGTGTTCATTCAAACGTATAATCCTGAAAATTATGCGATTCAATTAGCCTCGGCTCAGAATTATGAAGCCTTTTATCAAAAAGAGATGGGCATTCGTCATCAGGGCGGCTATCCACCGTACTATTACACGATTTTAATTAGTGTTAATCATCGCCAAGAAGATCAAGCCGTTCAGAAGATTTACCAAATTCAAAATTGGTTACAGCCCCAATTATCTGAAGCAGCCGTTGTTTTGGGACCAACAGCACGGATGATTACCAGAATTAATAATCAGTACTATTATCAGTTAATTATTAAGTATAAATCCGAACCAAGATTGCTGAAAGCCTTGCAGACCCTTATAATGAAGATGCAAAGTAAGACCAATCGAGGTTTTCAATTGCGGGTTGATCGTGAACCAATGCAATTTATGTAAAGTATGATTTTTATGAAAACCGGGCAAATTAAGAAAGATATTAGTACAACAACGAAGGATTAAGGAGTTCAGCATGACATCAATTATTTTTATGGGTACACCGGACTTTTCAGTGCCGATTTTAGAAGCATTGGCAAACAGTTCAGATTATGAAATTCTCGCAGTCGTAACACAGCCAGATAAACCAATTGGCCGCAAGAAGATACTGACACCATCACCAGTCAAAGCTGCTGCACAAAGCTTAAATTTACCAGTTTATCAGCCAGAAAAATTAACGAAGAGTGATGAACTGCAAACGTTAATTGATCTCGCACCGGATTTAATTGTAACGGCAGCTTATGGTCAATTCTTACCGAAGAAATTATTAGCGGCTGCTAAGATTATGCCAGTCAATGTTCATGGCTCGCTGTTACCACAATATCGCGGCGGTGCGCCAATTCAACGTGCTATTATGAATGGCGACACTGAGACTGGTGTTACGATTATGGAAATGGTTGCCAAAATGGATGCTGGCGATATGTTTAGTCAAGTTAAAGTACCGATCTTACCAACTGATACAAGTGCTGATGTATTTTCCAAGTTAAGTCTTGCTGGTCGTGATTTACTATTAGAGACGTTACCTAAGATTATTAACGGCACCATTATTAAAGTTCCGCAAGATGAAGAAAAGGTAACCATTGCACCTAATATTGCGCCTGAAGAAGAGCAACTTGATTTGTATTTAACGGCACAACAGTTGACCAATAAAGTACGCGCCTTGGATCCTGATCCAGTGGCTTATTTGAAGTTAAATGGGGAACGGATTAAAATTTGGTCAAGCTATGCGGTTGATTTATCAACGAGTCTTGATCCAGGTAGTGTGGTTAAAGCCGATAAGAAACATCTCTGGCTGGCTGCCGGTTCTGGTTCAGTTTGGGCGGTTACTGAATTACAACCCGCAGGTAAGAAAAAAATGCCAATTAGTGCTTTTATGAATGGCGCCGGACAGACATTATCTGCTGGCCAAACGGTGGTTCAAGATGCAGAATAAAACCCCACGTTATCTTGCCGTTAATTTATTAGAAAGCATTGAACAGCAACAACGCTATGCCAATTTAAGCTTGAATCATCTCTTACAACATGAGCGCCTATCTGATGTTGATAAACATTTAGTGACGCGTTTAGTTTATGGTACTATTCAGTGGCAGTTACGTTTAGATTATAATTGGCGGGCCTTTGTTAAGACACCTGATAATTTACCAATTTGGGTACAAATATTATTGCGGATGTCGTTATACCAATTGTTTTTCTTGGACAAGGTTCCAGCACATGCCATTTTAAATGAAGCTAATGAAATTGCCAAAACGCGTGATCATGGTCGCTATGTTAAATTGGTTAATGCTGTTTTACGCCATGTTCAACGCGCTGGGGAACAAGATTATCAGCAAATTACCAATGATGTTGAACGTTTAAGTATTACCAGTAGCGTGCCATTGTGGTTAACGCAACGGTTAGTTGAACAATACGGATTTGAACGTTGTAAAAACATGTTAGCGGTTGTTAACCAGCCGCCCCGCGCTTCTGCACGCGTTAATACGTTAAAAACAAACCGTGATGAAATGCTTGCCGAATTAGCCACGACTTTCACAGATATTAAACCGAGTGAAGTAAGTCCAGTGGGGCTAACAGCTGCTGGCGGCAATTTTGCCCAAACCACTGCTTTTAAAAATGGTGAATTAACCATTCAAGATGAAAGTTCTATGTTGGTGGCGCCTAGTCTACAAGTTGAACCTCAGCATCAAGTCTTAGATGCTTGCTCAGCACCTGGTGGTAAAACAACACATATTGCCACATATTTGGACCCTGAACAAGGTGGCTCAATTACGGCGTTAGATATTCACCAACGTAAATTGAAGTTGGTAGAAGATAACGCACAGCGTTTAGGGGTTGACGATCGACTAACGACATTGCCTTTAGATGCACGTAAAGTTGATCAAACTTTTGCAGATGAAACGTTTGATCGGATTTTAGTTGATGCGCCTTGTTCAGGTTTAGGACTCATGCGCCGCAAACCCGAGATTCGTTATGCTAAACAGGAACAAGATATTGCCCGCTTACCTGAAATCCAGGGTGATATTTTAGCAGCCGCAGCGGCTAAGTTAAAAGTTGGTGGCTTGATGGTTTATAGTACTTGCACTATCTTAGCTGCTGAAAACCAGGAAGTGGTTCAAAACTTCTTAAATAATCACACGAATTTTACCTTAACCAAAGTTAAAGCAGCTCAAGATATTAATTGGGCTGGCGATCAAGAAATGTTTCAGCTATTGTTAGATGATTATCAGACGGATGGCTTTTTCATAGCTTGTTTAAAACGAATAAACTAAGTTGGTGAATAAGATGAATATTGCATATTTAACAGATATTGGTAAACGACGAGAAAATAATCAAGATTACGTCTCAGTTTTTAAAAACAAAGCTGACGTATTATTTGGCATTGTGGCTGACGGTATGGGTGGTCATCTTGGTGGCGATGTTGCTTCTGAGATGGTTGTTTCACAAATTGGTCATGATTTTTTAGAAACAGATTTTGCCACAATTCCTGATTTACGTGATTGGTTACTAACTGAATTGACAAGTGAGAATTCACGCTTAATCAATGTTTCTAGTAAGTTTTCTGACTTAACTGGGATGGGCACGACTTTTGTAGCGATTATGATGATTAACAATCATTATTTAATCACCAATATTGGTGATAGTCGTGGTTATTTGTTGCGCGATGGTAAGTTAATACAGATTACTGAAGATCATTCTTTGGTGAATGAATTGGTCAAGTACGGCAAGATTAGCCCTGAACAAGCTAAAAATCATCCTCAAAAAAATGTGATTACACGGACATTAGGTATTTCTAAGGATGTCCAACCAGATTCAACTAATGATACTTGGCAACAAGATGATCTGTTTTTATTATGTACAGATGGTCTAACAAATATGGTTTCTGATGAAGAAATCGAAAAAATCTTAACTACTGAAGATATTTCGCTGGATGAAAAGGCTCAACGGCTAATCGTTCAGGCTAATGTTAACGGTGGGTTAGACAATATTAGTGTTTTACTTGTTCAGCCGGCAACAGCTGATGTGGAGGTAAATCGTCAATGATGGATCGCGGCTACTTAGTTTCTGGTCGCTACGAAATCCTTGATACCCTTGGCGAAGGCGGGATGGCTAATGTCTACTTGGCAGAAGATACAATCCTACATCGACGTGTTGCAGTTAAAGTTTTACGTTTAGATTTACAACATGACCAGGCAACTATTCGAAGATTTCAACGCGAGGCCAAGGCAACCTGTGAACTGTCTCATCCTAATATCGTGAGTGTTTATGATGTAGGAGAAGATAATGGCGTGCAATATATTGTCATGGAATATATTGATGGCAGTAATTTGAAGTCCTATATTGAACAACATTATCCGTTTCCGTTGACAAAAGTTGTTGCCATTATGATGCAAATTTTGTCAGCTGTGCAATTGGCACACAGCAAAGGGATAATTCATCGTGATCTAAAACCGCAAAATATCTTGCTGACTAAAGATGGCCAAGCTAAAATTGCTGACTTTGGGATTGCGGTTGCACTAAGTGATAAGTCAGTTACGCAAACAAATTCATTATTAGGATCAGTGCATTACATTTCCCCAGAGCAAGCGCGGGGTAGTCTACCAACACCGCGATCAGATATTTATGCTTTGGGTATTATTTTATTTGAATTATTAACTGGTAAAGTACCATTTGCTGGCGATTCTGCTGTTTCAATTGCATTAAAACATTTCCATGAAGATATGCCGTCAGTACGCGCCACAGATGCACAAATACCTCAGGCAATGGAAAACGTTGTTCTTAAAGCAACAGCTAAGGATCCTAAGCAGCGTTATCAATCTGCTGCAGCCATGGCAGCGGATTTAAAGACTTCACTAGATGCTAATCGTGCTGACGAAGCTAAATTTATGAGCAAGGTCAATCCTGATGTTTTAGGCGCTACTAAAGTAATGCCGGGAACGTTTGTTGATAACCATAAAGCGACAAAACCAGTCGAGACTAATCATGTAGCTCAAAGAACAGCTAAAAAGTCCAAACCACATCAGGTTTTACGTCCAGCTAAAACACCAAAGCGTGCGCGTAAACGACGGTGGCCGTTGATTGCCGGCATTATAGCAGCATTAGTCTTGCTAGTTGGGGCTTTTGTAGCCTTAATGGTGTCTAATCGTGATGTCAACATTCCTGATACTGCTGGTATGACTAAGGCTGAAGCAACGGCAGTATTAACTAAAAATGATTTACAACTAGGTAAAATTGACTACGAAACAAACGATAAAGTTGATAAAGGATTAGTCGTACGGAGCTTGCCTACTAAGAAAAGTTCCGTTAAAAATGGAACTAAGGTTGACTTAGTCTTAAGCCGTGGCGCTAAAACTTATCGAATTGCTAATTATCATGATCAGAGTTATGAAACGGTGGCTGCTACCTTAGCTAAACAAGGATTTATCGTTAAGCGTAAGGAAAAGTCATCTAAAACCATAACGGCTGGTAACATTATTAAACAAAGTATTAAAGCCAATAAAAAAGTTGTGCCTAAAAATAAATTAATCACATTAACTATTAGTAGCGGACTACCTAAAATAAGTGTTGGCGACTATACTGGTGAGACCTATGAGACAGCTTATGCAAAGCTTACTGCCAAGGGCTTTAGCGTTCAGCGTCAAAATGCTAGTTCTGATACAGTGCCAAGTGGCAACGTCATTAGCCAAGACCTTAAAGCAGATGATAAAGTAGTTCCTTCTGAAACAACGATTACCTTGACTGTTAGTTCAGGTAAGGCGGATGTTACGTTAGTCGATTTAGTTAAGAAATACACCGAAGCTAGTGCGAAGGATTATGCTCAGTCGAAAGATCTCATTCTTTCAATTGATAAAGATTATTCTGACGATATTGAAAAGGGACTAGTTATGAAACAAAGTCCCGCTGCTGGTAGCAAAGTCCGGCCGGGTTCAACTTTAACAGTCACGATTTCCCAAGGTAAAGATCCGAATAAGGAAACAAGTTTTTCAAAGGAAATTGAAATTCCTTATGAAGAATCAAGTACAACTTCTTCAAGTAGCAGTGAAGAGAGTTCAGATTCATCAAGTTCTAGTAGTTCATCAGCACCAGAAGCAAATAAGATTGAGATTTATGTTGGTGATGCTGACAATAATATCAGCAGTCTTTATAAGACGATGTCGATTACAAGCGACACGAAAATTACCGTTAATTTTAAGGTGAAAGCTGATCAGAAGGCGAAAATCAAGATTTTGCGTGATGGCGAAGAGATTCTTAATCAAGACGTCACAGCAGACTAGGGTGAAAAATGCAGACAGGTAAAATTATTAAATCAATTAGTGGCTTTTATGATGTGCTAACTGCTGAAGGGAAAGTTGAGCGGACGCGAGCTCGCGGAAACTTTCGTAAGCAGAAGATTAAACCAGTTGTTGGTGATCATGTAGAATTTGAAGATGGCTATATTCTTGCTATCAAACCACGGCAAAACGTATTAGTTCGTCCACCAATGGCTAATCTAGATCTTGCAATTGTGGTGATGAGTGCTGTTCAACCGGATTTTTCAACCAATCTATTAGATCGCTATTTGGTTTATTTAGCTGCTAATAACATGGAAGCACTGATTTATGTCAGTAAAATAGATTTATTATCTGAGCAGCAGTTAGCCCAATTAATGCCACTATTGCAGCAATATGGTGAAATAGGCTATCGGGTTTATAGTCACGGTACTGCTGACTTTTCAGGGATAAAAGAGGCAGCCGCTGGTAAAACGCTAATGGTGATGGGCCAATCTGGTGCTGGCAAGTCCACTTTATTAAATTATTTATTACCAGAGCTTAAATTGGCCACGGCAGAAATTTCGCAAAGCTTAAATCGTGGTCGTCATACGACACGGACTGTCACTTTATATCCAATTGGTGTAGGTGGTGCGATTGCAGATACGCCAGGTTTTTCATCGCTTGATCTTAGTCAAATTAATTCAGAAGATCTGGGTCATTATTTTATCGAATTTTTGGATGTTTCTGGACAATGTCGCTTTCGTGGGTGTCAACATTTACGTGAACCTGATTGTGCAGTTAAGGCAGCAGTTGAGACGGGTACAATTGCAAAATTTCGTTATGCTGACTATGTACAACTTCATGATGAATTGGGTAATTTACGGCCAACTTATCGGAAGTCTTAATTAGAATTTTTTAGATATTGAGGGACGATTTTTTGAGTGAAAAAGTTGTAAATATTATGCTTGGTGGACCAACATCATTAATACCTCATGACGATATCAATCAACATCGTCATGAGACTTGGATCGGTGTGGATCATGGGACAGTTTATTTATTAGATCAAGATATTATACCGGTCATTGCTGTGGGAGATTATGATTCATTAGTGGCAGCAGAGCGGCAGCAAATTGAAAAACAGATTAAAGATATTCGTTACGCGCAAGCTGAAAAGGATTTTACTGATTCACAAATGGCGGCATTAACGGCATTTGCCGATTTAAAAGCAACTCAAGTTAATATTTTTGGTGCTACTGGTGGGCGAATTGATCATGAATTGGTTAATTTGTTTATGATGACCGATCCACGCTTTCAAGATTGGCTACAACAAGTCACGATAATTGATTGCTTTAATCAAATTACTTTTTATCCATCAGGTAATTATCAACTTCCTTATCAAGCCGGTTATCAGTATTTAGCTTTTGCTAACTTAACACCGGTCAAAAATTTAACTTTGCGCCAAGTAAAGTATGAATTGACGGATTTTTCTGCGGATAATCCTGTATCTTGGTCAAGTAATGAATTTTTAAAAGATCAACCAGCACGTTTTAATTTTACAGCTGGCATTGTGGCAGTTATTTTAAGTCACGATTAATAATTAACATTAGCTTATGAGTATTAAACTAAAAAACACTAACTCCAAATTCGGAGTTAGTGTTTTTTAATTGAGTATCAAAAAAAACCACCGACATCATTGTCAGCGGTTTTTTTGTTCAAAGTTGTTCTATTTTTATTAGACGCGAGTAACTTTACCTGATTTAAGAGCGCGAGCTGAAACCCAAACGCGCTTAGGCTTGCCGTCAACTAAAATACGAACCTTTTGAAGGTTTGGCTTCCAAGTACGGCGTGATGAGTTAAGCGCGTGTGAACGCTTATTGCCAAAACTTGTATGACGTCCTGTAATAATATCTTTAGCCATGTGTGAACCTCCTTTGGTTATGTTTTCTAAAAAAACTCACTGACTTAATTTATCATAGATAGCAAGGTTTTACAAGTAAAACTTAACTAAGGACAGTTAAAAGCTTGTTTAGCTATATCAACCAACTTCTATTTTCAAAAGTCTTTTTGCTATGTTAAAATACATTCAGGTGTATATTGTTTGTTAGTGATTTCTAATTAGGAGGCCACTTATGGCAGTTAAAATTAAATCAAAATATGGCGAGATTGATATTGCAAATAATGTCATCGCAACAGTTGTTGGCGGAGCCGCAACTGATATTTACGGAATTGTTGGCATGGCTAGCAAGAATCAAATTCGCGATAATTTAAACGAAATTTTGAAACGTGAGCATTATTCTCGTGGCGTTGTTGTCCGTCAAGAAGACAGCGATGTTGCTGTTGATGTTTACATTATCATTGCTTACGGCACTAAAATCTCAGAGGTTTGTCGTAATGTTCAAGATAAAGTGAAATATAATTTGGATACAATGCTGGGGATGGCAGCAAACTCAGTTAATGTTTTTGTGCAAGGCGTTAAAGTCGTTGGTGATTTAGACTAAACGCACTAAGCTAGATTGTCCTCAGGAGGAATAAGTAATCGTGGAGTTAAAAGAAATTCAAGGTAAGCAATTTCAAGATATGATCAGAGTTGCCGCTCATCGTTTGGGCCGCAACGCTGAATTCGTTAATCAATTAAATGTTTTCCCTGTTCCAGATGGTGACACCGGTACAAACATGAATTTAACGGTTAAATCTGGTGCGAAGGCTGTTAATGAGTCGAATAGTGATCATGTTGGTGAATTAACTAAAAAATTTGCTAAAGGTTTATTAATGGGCGCTCGTGGTAACTCTGGTGTTATCACTTCCCAATTATTCCGTGGTTTTGCTAAAAGCACCGAAAATAAGGCCAGTCTTGATGCTAATGATTTAGCAACAGCCTTTACAGACGGCGTTAAGACAGCTTATCAAGCTGTCATGAAGCCTGTTGAAGGTACGATTCTAACCGTTGCTCGTGAAGCAGCTAAGGCCGCTTTACTTAAAGCTAATGAAAGTGACGACATCATTGAAGTTGTTCAAGCTTTAGTTGAAGCATCTAAAAAAGCATTAGCAAGTACCCCGGATTTATTACCTGTTTTAAAAGAGGTCGGTGTTGTCGATTCTGGTGGCCAAGGCTTAGTTTTTATTTATGAAGGGTTCTTGGAAGGGCTGACAGGTGAAACGTCTGAGAAGGATGTTTATGTGCCAGATGAGCAAGAAATGGACGAGATGGTTAATGCTAGTCATCATCAATCTGTTCAAAGCCAACTCTCAACTGCAGATATTAAGCATGGTTATTGTACTGAAATCATGGTGGAATTAGGCCAAGGTGATCAACCAACTGAAAAATTTGATTATCAAGTTTTCCGCAATTATTTAAACGAGATTGGTGATTCATTATTGGTTGTTGCTGATGATGAAGTGGTTAAAGTCCATGTTCATACAGAACATCCAGGTCAAGTATTTGCTTATGGTCGCAAGTTCGGTACATTAGCCAAAATTAAAATTGATAATATGCGGATTCAACATGAAACAATTATCGAAAACGATGAACCACAAGCTGTTAAAGGTCCTCAAGAATGGGGCGTTGTGGCGATTGGTTCTGGCGAAGGAATTGCTGACTTGTTTCGCAGCTTAGGCGTTACTTATGTGTTAAGCGGTGGTCAAACCATGAATCCAAGTACTGCCGACATTGTCAACGCTATTAAAACAACCAATGCGAAAAAAGTGATTGTTTTACCTAATAATGGCAATATCTTATTAGCCGCTAAACAGGCACAAGAAGTGGTTGAACAAGAAGTTGGTATTGTACCAAGTAAGACCATTTCTCAAGGTATGACTGCTTTATTGTCATTTAATCCTGATGCAAGTATTGAAGATAATGTTGCTGAAATGACGGAAGCCTTAACAATGGTTAAGAGTGGTTCAGTCACTCAAGCAATTCGTGATACTGAAATTGATGGCTTAGAAATTCATGAAGGTCATTATATGGGGATTGTCGATGGCAAGATTTTAGTTGATGATGCTGATCGTTTACAAGCAGTCATTATGATGGCGACTAAGATGCTGGATGCAGAAAGTGAAATTGTCACTATTCTAGTTGGTCAAACTGGTAGTGAAGATGAAGCACAAGCCATTGCTGATGCGATTACAGCAATTGATGATGAAGTCGAAGTTGAAATTCATCAAGGCGATCAACCTGTTTACCCTTATTTAATCGCTGTTGAATAATTATTAATGATCATTAGGGCTGAGGCAAAAGCGGTGTACTTTTCGCTTTGCCTCAGTCCTTTTATCATTAATGTAATTAAGTTTAATTAGTCAGGAGGTGAATTCATGGCAAGGGCATTAACAGATTCTGTTGCCGTTTTAAGTGGTGTTGGCCCTAAAACAGTCGCAGCTCTAGCAACTTTAGATATTAATACCGTGAATGATTTATTATTTTACTTTCCTTTTCGTTATGAGGATTTGCAGACACGTCCTTTAGCTGAATTAGCTGATCAAGAAAAAGCAGTTTTTAAAGGTAAAGTTGTGAGTAATGCCGTTGTTAGTTTTTTTGGTCCACACAAAAACCGACTAAGCGTGCGCTTATTGATTGATGGTGTTGTTGTGATTGTGACGTTCTTCAACCAGGCTTGGTTAAAAGATAAGTTCAAGCTTGAAGAAGAAGTGGCTATTTATGGTAAATGGAACGAACAGCGTAAAAGTGTTGTTGGGATGAAGATTATTAGTCAAAGCACGGATAATGCACTGGACCCTATTTATTCGGTTAATAAACAAGTCCGCCAAAAGAAATTAGTCGAATTAATTCAAACGGCCTTTAAAAATTACGGTGCGCTATTAGGTAATGTCTTACCTGATGACATTCGACAGCATTTCCGGCTGTTAACTGATCACGATTTAGTCCAACAAATGCATTTTCCCAAAACCTTGACTGAATCAAATGCTGCTAGACGAACAGCAATTTTTCGAGAATTTTTCTTATTTGAGGCTAAAATTCAACAATTACGAGTTAACAATTCTGAAGCTGAGGATGGTTTGCAATTAAGTTATGACTTACCAGCCTTAAAAGAATTTATTGCCACTTTGCCGTTTGCCTTAACGACTGCTCAAAAGCGGGTCGTCAATGAAATTTGTGCAGATTTAAAATCAACCCGCCATATGAATCGTTTATTGCAAGGTGATGTTGGTTCTGGTAAAACCATTGTTGCTGCTATTGCCATGTTTGCCGCCGTCACTGCTGGTTATCAAGCCGCACTAATGGTGCCCACTGAAATTCTGGCAGAACAACATTATCAAAAGCTGGTTAAATTATTTGCACCAATGAAAGTTAGTGTGACTTTATTAACTGGCTCGATGAAGAGTAAGCCACGTCAAAATGCTTTAATGGCAATTGAAACTGGCCGCGCTAACATTATTATTGGGACTCATGCTCTGATTCAAGATGCAATCACGTTTCATAAATTGGGTTTTATTGTGATTGATGAGCAACACCGCTTTGGCGTTAATCAACGTCGCGCTTTGCGTGAAAAAGGCTTGAATCCAGACATCTTGGCGATGACGGCTACGCCAATTCCACGGACTTTGGCGATTACCACCTACGGAGAAATGGATATCTCCACGATTGATGAGTTGCCTGCTGGCCGCCGGCCCATTGAAACCAGCTGGTTGAAAATTAATCAAGCTAGTCAAGCTTTAGCCATTACTCGCAACCAAATGGATCATGGCGACCAAGCCTTTGTAATTGCTCCTTTAATTAGCGAGTCTGACTCAGTAAACTTAAAAAACGCTGAAGATTTAGCCGAACAATTGGCTGATTACTTTGCTCCCAAATATCAAGTTGCTTTATTGCATGGGCAAATGACAGCTGAAGAAAAGGCTGAGAAAATGGCGGCTTTTAATCGTAATGACATTCAAGTTTTAGTTGCAACAACTGTGGTGGAAGTCGGCGTGGATGTGCCCAATGCTAATATTATGATTATCTATAATGCTGATCGTTTTGGGTTAGCCACATTACATCAATTAAGAGGTCGGGTAGGCCGAGGCGATCGTCAGGCTTATTGCTTCTTAATCGCTGATCCGCAAAACGAAGTTGCTGTTAAGCGAATGGAAATTATGACGGAGACCAATGATGGCTTTAAGTTAGCAGAAGCAGACTTGAAATTACGTGGTCAAGGTGATATTTTTGGTGATAAGCAGTCTGGATTGCCTGATTTTCAAATGGGCGATCCTGTCAGTGACAATAATATTTTAGTTGCGGCCCACCAGGTTGCACGGGAATTATTCTTGGCAGATCCACAATTAGTACAGGAACAAAATCAAGGTTTAAAAAATTATTTACGCCAGTTACAGGCAACAGAAACGTTTGATTAATAAAATTTGCACGATTAAAGGAATGATTAAATGAAAATTGCTGTAGATGCAATGGGCGGCGATCACGCGCCAGAAGTTGTTGTTAAAGGTGTTCAAGCTGCTCGTGATCAATGGCCTGACCTAGAATTCATGCTGTTTGGTGACTTGGCAAAAGTTAAACCATTGATCACAGACGAGACACGGATTGAATTAATTCAATCTGACAGTGTGATTTTAAATGAAGATGAACCAGTAAAGGCTGTTCGCCAGAAGAAAGACTCATCAATGGTGATGGCTGCTCAAGCAGTTAAAAATGGTGAAGCAGAAGCTTTATTCTCATTAGGAAATACTGGAGCTTTATTAGCAACTGGTATCTTTGTGATTGGTCGTATTAAAGGAATCGAGCGTCCAGCTTTAATGCCAACCTTACCAACGGTTAATCCCGGTCACGTTGTTAATTTGTTAGATGCTGGTGCTAACGCTGAAAGTAAGGCCAGTTATTTAGAACAATGGGCCATTATGGGGACTATTTATGCTCGAGATATTCGTAACATTACTAATCCTCGCGTAGCTTTGCTTAATAATGGGACTGAGTTTGATAAGGGAGACCCATTGCATAAAGAAGTTTATCAACGCTTAGAAGCTAATGAAGCCATTAATTTCGTTGGCAACATCGAAGCCAATAGTTTGTTATTAGACCAAGCCGATGTGATTGTTTCCGATGGTTTTACTGGTAATGCTGTGCTTAAGGCAACAGAGGGTATGTCTAGCTTGTTACTGAAACAGATTAAACAAGCACTATTAAACAATGGCCTCGGCGTCAAGCTGGGTGCAGCAATGATTAAACCCGCACTAGGCGACATTAAGAATCGTTTCAGTACATCAGGCAATGGTGGTGCTGTTTTACTAGGTGTTAAAGCGCCAGTCATTAAAACGCATGGTGGTTCGCATGAGGATGCTATTATTTCAACTATCGGTCAAATTCGAGAAATGCTTGCTAAAAAGACCATTCATCAAGTGATCGATTATTTGAAAGAAAATCCAATTAAGTAAATTTAATTGCTGAATATTTAAATTGATGCGATAATATTAATCACGTTGTATGTTGAATGAGGAGGATTTTTTAAATGACTGAAGCAGAAGCTTTTGATAAGATTACGGGTTTAATTGCAGACCGTTTTGATGTTGAAAAAGAGGCAATTACTAAACAAACAAAAATTAAAGATGATTTATCTGCAGATTCAATTGATTTAGTTGAATTTGTTTTGGAATTAGAAGATACATTTGATGACGAAATTCCAGATGAAGATGCTGAAAAAATCGTCACTGTTGGCGATGCCGTTGATTATGTCATGGCACATCAGGCAGCCTAATCAAAAACAATTAATTAAGTTGGGGCCAAGTTGCTCCGACTTTTTTTGTACCTTTATTTATTCATTGGAGACAAGGGAAACTAAAACTGTTATTTAACACTTCTTTACGCTTTTGCTAGTTCAAGGGGCAATTATATTTTTCGTTTTGATTAGTTGTGAATTAGCGTATAATGTATTTTGTGTACGTATTTTAAGATATTGAAATTGATGCCTAAGAAAATAAAGCGTGGTTATGAGACGACTTTATTTTTTTAGCCATCCATCTCTATCTTTCGTCATAATAAAAAGTTTAATTAATATGGAGATGAGCTTTAATGGTAGCTGCTGAATTTGTCAGTGATTTACGTTCTAAATATGGTGTTGAGTTTCATGATTTATCGTTATTAGATTCTGCCTTTACCCACGCATCGTTTGCTAATGAGAATCGAGAGTTAGGTTATGGTAATTATGAACGTCTGGAATTTTTAGGTGACGCGGTTTTGGAATTAGCAGTTTCAGATTACTTATTTGCCAACTATAAGCATTTACCTGAAGGTAAGTTAACCAGAATGCGTGCTTCAATTGTTAAGTCGTCTAGTTTTTGCCAATTGTCAATTGATTCAGGATTCCAGCCTTATATTCGCTTAGGCGTTGGTGAAGAAAAGATGGGCGCCCGTAATCGAGCTGGTTTATTAGAAGACGTGTTCGAAGCATTTAATGGTGCGCTTTATTTGGATCAGGGTATGCCAGCAGTGGTGGCCTTTTTGAAACAGGCCCTCTTTCCTAAGATTGATGCAGGTGAATATTCTTATGACACGGATCATAAAACTCGGTTGCAAGAATATTTACAACGTAATGGTGAACGTAAGATTGAATATCTCGTCGTTGATACTAAAGATATCGATCATGAACGCGATTTTGTTGTTGAATTGCGAGTTGATGATCAACCATTAGCAACCGGAATCGGTAAAAATAAAAAAGCGGCTGAGAAAAATGCTGCTCAAACTGCTTTAAATCAATTACAACAAGAAGATCGAAATAAACAATCAAATTAATGATGAGTAGGGAATCACATGCCGTTAAAGTCACTAACAATTAATGGATTTAAGTCCTTTGCAGATAAAACAACAATTGAATTTACAAGTGGAATCACAGGTATTGTTGGTCCCAACGGTAGTGGTAAAAGTAATATTACCGAAGCAATTCGGTGGGTCATGGGGGAACAGTCGGCTAAAAGTCTGCGTGGTGCTCACATGCCCGATATTATTTTTGCCGGTAGTGCACTAAGATCAGCGTTAAATCGAGCCGAAGTAACTTTAACGTTTGATAATTCTGATCAAACCTTAAAAACAGAGCAAAAAGCTGTTGAAATTACGAGACGATTGTATCGTGATGGTAGTAGCGAGTTTCTCTTTAATCATCATCATTGTCGTTTACGTGACATCACCGATCTTTTTGTGGATTCTGGTTTAGGCAAAGAGGCTTTTGCCATTATTTCTCAGGGTCGAGTTGAACAGGTTTTTAATAGTAAACCAGAAGATCGGCGCACAATTATTGAAGAAGCGGCTGGTGTTTTTAAATATAAACAACAAAAAAAGCAAGCTGAAAATGAGCTTGCCACCACCAATGAAAATTTAAATCGGATTGCCGATATCGTTTCAGAATTAGCTGGTCGAGTTGAACCATTACGCAAGCAAGCTAGTTTAGCTAAAGATTATCAGCAACAAAAGGCCAAGTTTGATGGTTTAAATCAGCAGATTTTAGCATTAGAGTTAGCCGATTTAGAAGAGCAACAACAAGTTAAGCTGAAACGACAAGCCGAACTAACAGCAATCTCGGCTAAAATTGATGAGCAAACCAATCAAGTCAGTGAACAATTAACGCAAAAACGAGATCAATCAGAAGCACTTAATCAAGAAGCTGAAATGACGCAAGCTGAATTGATGACGCAAACGCGGCAACAAGAAACGTTGAATGGTCAAATTTCACTTTCCAAAGAACGGGAAAATTATCACCAACTTAATAGTCAAAGCATTGAAAAACAATTAGCAGAGCATCAAACCGCACTGGCAGCTGAGCAAGAAAAACTGGCTGCTCGAAAGATTGCGCTGGATCAAGCAACCGAACAAGAAAATGAATTGCTCGATCAATTAAATCAGCTGCAAGCATCGCAAGGTGAAGACGAAGAAGATTTAGCTAAGCGCATTAACGATTTACGGGCAGATTATATTGAGCAATTACAAGCACAAACAACTAACCGTAACGAAATTGTTTTTGCTGAAGATAATTTAAAAAAATTAGCCCAGCAACTTGAACGGGCGCAAGCAGATTTAACTGCTGTTCAAGCTAAAGTTCAGGCTAAACAAAAGTTAGTGGTTCAGGCCAATGCTGAAATGACAGCAGCCAAAGCAGCTGAAACATCGCAACAAACGGTTTTAACAGAATTAGATCAGCAATTACACGCAGTTCAAGAACAAGTAACGACCAAACAACAAGCTTGGTACCAAAAGCTTGAGCAATTTCAACAATTAAAAGCCCGTTACCAGAGTTTAAAAGAAGTTACTGAAGATCACAGTGGTTTTTATCAAGGTGTTCGGGCGGTTTTAAGTCCTAAGAATAAAATTGATGGGTTGATCGGCGCAGTGGCTGATCTTTTGCACGTGCCAACTCAATTACAATTTGCTATTGAACAAGTTTTAGGTTCGCAGTTGCAACAAGTTGTCTGTGAAGATACCGCTAGTGCAGAAAAGGCAATTGATTTTTTGAAGCAACAACGATTAGGACGCGCCACGTTTCTACCGTTAACGACAATTCGGGCTTATCATGTGGATAGCTGTGTTTTACAAACGGCTCAACAAGCAACTGGGTTTGTCGGCGTAGCTTCAGCGCTCATTAAGTATGATACCAAGCTTAAAAATGTGGTTGAACATTTATTAGGTAATATTTTGGTCGTTGAACATTTACCTGAGGCCACTCAATTAGCTAAAGCAATTCACTACCAAACTCGGATTGTCACACTTGATGGCGATATTTTAACGCCTGGTGGTGCTATGACAGGTGGTAAAACTAAGCAACAGCGTAGTAGTTTACTGAATCGCCAGCAAGAACTAAGCAACTTACAAAGTCAACTTAAACAACAGCAGACACTTTTAAATGACTTACAAGCCGAAATTAAAACAGCTAAAACACAGTCCGCAACACTTAGTGGTCAGCGTGTTAAACAAGCGGCAGCACTAGCAGAAATGACGCAACAAAATGCTGGTTTGACTCAAACGTTTAATCAAGAACAGCAAGAATTAACGCGATTAGAACGCCAAACTAAGGTCGCTGAATTAACGGCTGCTCGAATTGAATCTGAGCAAAAAGAAATGCAGCAACAAGTCACAGCCAAGATTGATCAAAAAGCTGGTTTAGCGACTAAAATTTCCACAATCAAAGCAGATATTGATGCTACCCAAGCGCGATTACAGAATTTCACCGCGCAAAAGGAAGTTTTAGCTGGTCAAATTAATGATCTTAAAACGAAATTGGCAGTGGCTCAAAATTCTTTGACAAGTCAAACTACGCAATATCGTGATCAACAACAAGTTGTCCGCAAGCTAAAACTTGAACAGACGAAGTTAGAACAATCATTAGTTGCTTTAAATGATGATCAGCAAAAGACGCAAATTGACGTCGAGGCAGTGCAACAACAATTAACGACCTTAACCAGCTCACTGGCAAAATTACAGCAACAACTGGAGAGCTTAAAGACACAACGTCAAACAGTTGTCGCTGCTATTGCTGAATTAGAACCGCAGACACAACGGCAATATGAGTTACAAAAACAAACAGCCAAAGAACAAGAGGCCGTTGCCGTGGCGTTGAATAGTTTGAAATCAGAAATGAATTCACGATTAACGACATTAAGTGAAGATTATCAGCTTAGCTTTGAAGCAGCTTATCAGAATTTGCCAGAAGATCATCGCACGTTAGATGAATTGCATACTGATTTGCATTTAGTACGGCTGGCTTTGCGAGATATTGGTCATGTTAATCTTGATGCCATTGCGGAATTTGACGAAGTTAATGAACGTTATCAGTTCTTATCTAAGCAGCAAAATGATTTGATTACGGCACGTCAAGAATTACTTAAGACAATGGCTGATATGGACCAAGAAGTGGCTCAACGTTTTTCAGAGACATTTAATGCGGTTAATTCTGCCTTTACAGCAATTTTCCCTAAAATGTTTGGTGGTGGCCAAGCTAAGTTGGAATTAACTAATCCTGAACAGATGTTGACCACAGGAATTGAGATTAACGCTCAACCACCTGGTAAAAAGTTGCAAAACTTAAGTCTTTTATCTGGTGGGGAACGAGCTTTAACCGCGATAACTTTATTATTCGCTATTTTGAAAGTTAAGCCAGCGCCATTTAGTATTCTTGATGAGGTTGAAGCTTCATTAGATGATGCTAACGTTGATCGTTATGCGAATTATTTACGGAATTATGAAGCACATACACAGTTTATCGTCATTACGCACCGTAAAGGAACGATGATGCAAGTTGATCGCCTCTACGGGGTCACCATGCAAGAATCTGGCGTCTCCAAGATCATTAGCGTTTCATTAACTGATGTTGATCAAGATAAGTTTACGGTGACTGATTAAGTATATAGGAGGTAGGTCAATGGGATTTTTTGATCGAGTAAAGAAAGCTTTTGGGGTTAAACCAAAAGAAGAAGAGACAAAAGAACAAGCGACACAAAACGCTGAAGAACCTCAGGGAGAGGAACAAACAACTGAATCGGCTGCTACTCCAGAAACAGATACAAACGAAGCAGCGACTGAGTCAGCTGCTGAAAGTACAGCAGAAACAACACTGGCTGAACCTGCTGCAGCTGAACCAGACGTAGTAGAGCCATCCACAGAAACAAACGAGACAGTCGAATCAGCTGTTGAACCTCAAGCCGAAGAAGCTCCATCAGCAGATTCTGATGAAAAAGAAAATGAACAACCAGAAGAAGCGGAGCAATCACCACTAACTTCACAATCAGCAGCGACTGATTCACAGTCCGATTTAGAAGCAAATACTGAAACAGTATCAGCTGAAGAAACAACAACGCAAGAGGCTGAAGCAACCGTTCAACCAACGACAGATACTAAACCTGCTGCAGCTGAACCAGTTGAGGAATCTGTTGAGATTGAACCTGAAGCTAAATCCGATGAATCTGAGCAAACACTTGAAGCACCAGCAGACGCTGTTACTCCAAGTGAAACTTCAATTGCAGAAGATACGACTGATGAAGAAGATGTAACCGCAGCACCGGAAACACCACAAGATTCAATTACAGAATATGATCAAGGCCTAGCAAAAAGTCGTCATGGTTTTGCGGCACGTTTGAACAAGTTCTTGGCTAACTTCCGATCAGTTGATGAAGATTTCTTCGAAGATTTAGAAGAAATGTTAATCGAAGCCGATGTTGGTTTTGAAACGGCAATGGAAATTAGCAATCAATTACGTGATGAAGTTAAGTTACAAAATGCCAAAACAAAGAAACAAATTGGTCAAGTGATTGTCGAAAAGATGGTCGATATTTATGGTGAAGCTGGTGAAAATGAAGACAATAGTTTACATTTCACCACTAATCCTAATGAACCAACAATTTTCTTATTCGTTGGTGTTAATGGCGCGGGTAAAACCACAACTATTGGTAAGTTAGCTACTAAATATCATAATGAAGGCAAAAAAGTGTTATTGGCAGCTGGAGATACTTTTAGAGCTGGTGCCATTGAACAATTAGCTGAGTGGGCACGACGCGCGCAAGTTGACGTGGTGACATCAAAGCCAGGCACTGACCCTGCTTCAGTAGTTTTTGATGCAGTTAAAAAAGCTAAAGCAGAGCAATACGATATTTTACTGGTTGATACAGCTGGTCGGTTACAAAACAATGTCAACTTAATGAATGAGTTAGCTAAAATTAAACGTATTATTGTCCGTGAATTACCAGATGCACCTCAAGAAGTTCTATTAGTGTTAGATGCTTCAACTGGTCAAAATGCTTTGAATCAAGCTAAACAATTCAGTAAAACTACGGATGTAACAGGTTTGATTTTGACGAAACTTGATGGTAGTTCTAAAGGCGGTATTATTATTGCCATTCGAAACGAATTACATTTGCCAGTTAAATTAGTTGGTTTAGGCGAAAAAGCGCAAGATTTACAAATTTTTGAAGCTGAAAAATATGTCTACGGTTTGTTCAAAGATTTAATCGAAGACTAAATTGAAGTTGAGGTGACTAAAATGTCGTTTGAACTCAATGAACGAATCAATATGCTGTATGAATTTTATGGCGAATTGTTGACGAAGAAGCAGGCCACCTATTTAGATCTTTATTATGGTGAAGATTATTCATTAGGTGAGATTGCGGAACAATTTGAGGTGAGTCGCCAAGCAGTATATGATAATATTAAGCGAACTGAAAAGATTCTGGTTCAGTATGAAGAGAAGTTGCAGCTAATCGCTCATTTTCAAGAAGAACTGACTTTAGTCAATCAATTAAGTGAGTTAGCAGCGCAAAAATATCCTGAAGATTCAGAATTGCAGCAATTGATTAAGAAATTCGAAAAAATGATTGATTCACAGTAAGGAAGGTAAACTGATGGCATTTGAAGGTTTAACAGAGCGTCTCCAAAATGCATTTAATGGCTTAAGAAAAAAAGGAAAGGTCACTGAAAGCGACGTTCGCGATGCAATGCGCGAAATTCGTCTGGCGTTATTAGAAGCCGACGTTAATTTCGATGTTGTAAAGAAGTTCGTTAAGACAGTTCGCGAAAAAGCAGTAGGTAGTGAAGTTTTAGATAGCTTGACTCCAGCTCAACAAATCGTCAAGATCGTTCATGATGAATTGGTTAATGTCATGGGCGATGCAGCTGTTCCACTAAATAAATCTGAACACATTCCAACGATTATCATGATGGTTGGTTTACAAGGTGCAGGTAAAACGACGACTGCTGGTAAATTAGCTAAGCGATTAATCCAAGACGAAAAAGCTCGACCATTAATGATTGCTGCCGATATTTATCGTCCTGCTGCCGTTGATCAGTTAGTTACTGTTGGTCAACAAGTCGGTGTGCCGGTCTTTGAAATGGGTACCGACCATGACCCGGTTGACATTGTGCGCCAAGGTTTAGCAGAAGCAGCGGCTAAAAAGAATGATTATGTCATCATTGATACCGCCGGTCGTTTGGAAATTGACGAACAATTAATGCAAGAGTTATCGAACATTAAAGAACTGGCCCAACCAAATGAAATTCTCTTAGTGGTTGATGCCATGACTGGTCAAGTTGCGACTCAAGTTGCCGAAGGTTTTAACGAACGCTTAGATATTACCGGCGTTGTTTTAACGAAGTTAGATGGTGACACTCGTGGTGGTGCGGCTCTATCAATCCGTTCAGTTACAGGTAAGCCAATTAAGTTTGTCGGTCAAGGTGAAAAGCTTGATGCAATTGATGTCTTCTATCCAGATCGAATGGCCGACCGGATTTTAGGCATGGGCGACATGATGACCTTGATTGAGAAAGCTCAACAAGATTATGATGAGAAACAAGCCGAAGACATGGCGCGTAAAATCAAAGAAAATAGTTTTGATTTTAACGATTTTGTCGAGCAAATGGATCAAATTCAAAACATGGGACCAATTGAAGATATTATGAAGATGATCCCCGGGATGGCTAATAATCCCGCTTTGAAGAACGTTAAGATGGATCCTAAAGATATTGATCATATCAAAGCGATTGTTTATTCAATGACACCTAAAGAACGTGAAGATCCAGATTTATTAAATCCAAGCCGGCGGCGGCGCATTGCGGCTGGTTCTGGTCGTAGCGTCCAAGAAGTCAACCGTATGATTAAGCAATTCAAACAATCTCGCGATATGATGAATAAGATGTCTAAAGGCAACTTCAACGGCATGGAAAACATGTTTGGTAGTGGTATTCAAGGCCGCATGGGTAAGATGGCAATGAATTCTATGGTGCGTAAACAAAAGAAGAACAAGAAGAAACGTCTCAAAAACGCTAAACGTTTTAAGTCTTAATTTGTGCTTGTTCCTTCGTGTTTCCGCAAAGGTTGCGCATGGAACGTGGTGGACGCTGCTTGAAGCCAATCGGAGATTGTCTTTAAGACAGGTCTTACTGTAAGCAATAAATTGCTAACAGTAATTTCACCACTGAAGGCAACTTTGCTCCAGCACTGACAAGGGTGTGATTAAATCACTTCCAATTTTTAGAAGTAAAAAACTGTTGTTAAGTTGTTCTGAATCTCATTCGTCAGTGCCGAAGGGAAATCGCGGTCAGCCGCGGAATTCTTGTTAATGGTTTACCATTTACAAGAAAGTTTGTGCTTGAGACAAATGGTTTTTATTTGACTCAAAGCAAACTCGCAGCGTTCCACCGGCGTATTTCCCAAAGGCACGAAGAAAAAACGTTAAATTCCCAAGATTCATTTTATTTCACCTGTAAAGAAAAAAGTCTTTACATTGAACAATGATGCTGGTATATTATTTATGTTAGTTATTTTTAGGAGGAAATTTATTCATGGCTGTTAAAATCCGTATGCGCCGTATGGGCTCAAAACGTAAACCTTTCTATCGTCTCGTTGTTGCTGACTCACGTTCACCACGTGATGGCCGCTTCATCGAAGAAGTTGGTTACTACAACCCAATCAGCAACCCAGAACAATTAAAATTAAACGAAGAAGTTATCTTAGACTGGTTACAAAAAGGTGCTCAACCATCCGACACCGTTCGTAACTTGCTTTCTTCACAAGGTATCATGAAGAAATATCACGAATTACGTTTCGAAAAGAAGTAATTAGACGATGAAATCAGCAGAAGTAAGTGAATTGATCAGCGCAATCGTATCGCCTTTGATTACAATGCCCGATGAATTGACGATTGATACTGTTGAGGATGCTCGTTTTACAACTTATAATCTGTCGCTTAATCGTAAAGATATTGGTCGTGTTATCGGTAAGCAGGGGCGTGTTGCTCAAGCTATTCGAACATTGATCTATGGCATTCGATTGGACAATGGTAAACGTATTCGCTTGAATATTGTCGATAAATAAGTATGGGAGAATAGGATCTGGGATATTTGTCCCTGGTCCTTTTCTTTTATTTTAAATCATAAGTGAGGATGAACATGGCTAATTATTATGACGTGGGCACAATTGTCAGCACACATGCACTTAAAGGTGAAGTTAAAGTTTTTGCAACAACGGACTTTCCTAAGGAACGTTTTCAAAAGGGTACCCAACTCTTTTTAAAGCAAAATCAACAATGGTTACCTTTGACAATTAGTTCTGTTCGTCAACACAAGGGAATGTATTTGCTGTCATTCGTTGATTATCAGGATATTAATTTAGTAGAACCATTTTTGAAACAAAAATTATATGTTAGTGAAGAAGATCAGCATGATCTAGATGATGGTGAGTATTACTACCATGATATTGTTGGCATGACGATTATTGATCAAGATAGTGGCCAGGAAATTGGCAAGGTCAAAGAAATCTTAGCACCTGGTGCCAATGATGTATGGATAATTGGTCGTCCAGGGCAAAAAGATTTATTATTGCCATTTTTAAAATCAGTCGTCTTAAAAATTGATGTTCCTGCCAAAAAAGCTTATGTCGAAGTACCCGAAGGATTGGATGATTAAATGCAGATTGATATTTTAAGTTTATTTCCAGAAATGTTTACTGCGTTGGATTATTCGTTAATTGGCAAAGCCCAAGAAAAAGACTTGCTTAAAATTGATGTCACCAATTTCCGTGACTTCACTAAAAATAAACACCATAGTGTCGATGACACGCCTTATGGTGGCGGTGCCGGCATGTTATTGCAAGTTCAGCCAATTGCAGATGCTTTAGCTCATGTTAATGCAGAACACGGTCAAGCTGATCGCGTTATTATTCTTGATCCAGCCGGCCGCAAATTTGATCATCAATATGCAGTTGAATTGGCTCAAAGTCAACATCTAACTTTTATTTGTGGTCATTATGAAGGTTTTGACCAGCGGGTTTACTCAATGGCGACTGATCAGATTTCTTTAGGTGATTATGTCTTAACAGGTGGCGAATTACCAGCAATGGTCATGATTGATGCCATTGCTCGTCAAATACCAGGTGTTTTAGGCAGTCAAGAATCAGCAGCGACTGATTCTTTTGCACAAGGTTTATTAGAATATCCGCAGTATACGCGTCCCGCTGATTATCATGGTGAAAAGGTACCGGAAGTGTTAACCAATGGTAATCATCAATTAATTGCGCAGTGGCGTTTAAAAGCAGCCGTTTGGAAAACATTACAAAAGCGGCCCGATTTATTAGCCGAGATTGACGATCCTGAAATTAATCGCTTGGTTCGTCAATTGAAAGCACGTGATGACTTGTCAGACTTTACTGACTTGTGATAGAATAAGAACTCGTGGTAGTGACCACATAACAACGGTATTCCGCTGTGTTTTACATAAGGGAACATATGAATATCTGTGAAAGGGAGAAAACAAATGAATCCATTGATTTCAGAAATTACTAAGTCACAATTACGCACAGATCTTCCAGATTTCCGTGCTGGTGACACAGTCAAAGTTCATGCCCGTATCGTCGAAGGTACTCGCGAACGTATCCAGATTTTTGAAGGTGTTGTTATCAAACGCCGTGGTGTTGGCATTAGCCAAACTTATACTGTTCGTAAGATCAGTAATGGTGTTGGTGTGGAACGTACATTCCCATTACACTCACCACGTGTTGCTAAACTTGAAGTAACTCGTCACGGTCGTGTTCGTCGTGCTAAGTTGTACTACTTACGTGCATTACGTGGTAAGGCAGCTCGTATCAAAGAACGCCAACGTTAATATCACTTGTTACGCAAAAAAGTATTGGACTTTATTAAGTTCAATGCTTTTTTGTTTGCTCAAAATAATTTTGAGGACAAAGTAGTTGTGACTTGAATAGCTTTAAATTACAATTTAAACAACTACCGTTCAGTGAAAACAGGTAGGATTAATTGGGGGGAACCAAGCAATGAAGAAACTATTAGTGACATTAGGAATTGTTGTAGCTGCAGGGTTAGCGATTGAATTAGTAGTGGGGAATTATTTCTATGACTATGCAGTTAGTAATAGTCCGAAATCTTTCATCGCTAAAGCTGAATCATTAAAAGCAAGAGATCCAAATTATTCAGATTTAAATTGGTTTAAAAATAAAGTCCACAAAGAAACTTGGTCACAAGAATCAACAGATCATTTGGCGTTGAAGGCTGATTATATTAATAATCATGCTAAGAAAACAGTTATTATCGCTCATGGCTATATGGGTAGCCGTCAAGATATGGGCTTATATGCTAGTTTGTTCTATAAATTAGGTTACAACGTCCTTTTACCTGATGCTCGTGGTCATGGACAAAGTGAAGGTAATTATGTTGGCTATGGTTGGCCAGAAAGAAAAGATTATCAACTTTGGATTAAACAAGTGCTTCAGAAAAATGGTGCCGATTCAGAAATTGTTTTATTTGGCGTCAGTATGGGGGCGGCAACTGTCATGATGACTTCTGGCGAGCAATTACCGCAACAAGTTAAAGCGGTTATTGAAGATTGTGGTTACACAACGGCTAAGGCCGAGTTAACTTACCAACAACATCAAATGTTTCCTAAAGTGCCAACTGTCGCTGCAATTCCTGTGACTAGTCTAGTAACAAAAGCTCGGGCCGGTTATTTTCTTGGTCAAGCCGATGCGCTGCAAGCATTAAAGAAATCACATTTACCAACATTATTCATTCATGGCACCAAAGATGACTTTGTACCTACCGCAATGGTGAAACAATTATATGCCGCTCATCGTGGCAATAATGCAAAAGACCGACTCTTTTTAGTTAAGGGTGCTGCTCACGCCAAAGCCATTACAACTGATAAAAGTGGTTATTATCAAACGGTTACTGAATTTTTGAAGTCAGTTGACTTATAAAATCGACGCTAATGATAAGAAATTTTTTAAGCAAACGATTAAACAATTCGGCTTTTATAAGGTGTATTCAGTCATAACATGGTAAAATGAGAGTTATCTTAAGAGAAAGAGGGAATTTAGAATGATTATTGCACTTATTATTATCGTAGTCTTAGTTCTATTAATTGCCGGTCTATACAATGGCTTAGTTAAAGCGCGTAACTTAACTGAAGAAGCTGAAAGTCAGATCGGGGTTCAATTAAAGCGTCGTGCTGATTTAATTCCTAACTTGGTTAATACTGTTAAAGGTTATGCTAAGCATGAACATGATACTTTAATGGATGCCATCGCCGCTCGCGGTGTGGCTAACGGCCAAGCTAATCCATTAGCTGACTTGGAAAAGCAAGCTAGTGTCATGGGGGATGAGAATCAAACCATTGCTGCTCGTGCTCAAGCTGATGCTCAAGCTAGTTCTGTTTTGGGTCACTTATTTGCTGTTTCTGAAAGTTATCCTGATTTAAAAGCTTCACAAAATTTCAGTCAACTTCAAGAAGAATTAACCAGTACAGAAAATCGCGTTGCTGCTTCACGGACTAACTATAATCGTACGATTCGTGATTACAACAATAAGGTTGAAGTTTTCCCAACTAATATTTTTGCTGGCATGTTCCACTTTACTAAGAAAGAACAATTACCAGTTGAAGAAGCAACAAAAACAGCACCCGAAGTTAAGTTTTAGTAAGGGATTTAGAAATACTAAACGACAGAAGGTGAGTTAGTTCAATGCATAATCATTTAGATACACTTGAGGCACAGGTCCAAGCTAATAAAAAACGTTCGATTTGGGCAATTATTGCCTTTTTTGGGATGATTAATGTTATTTTTGTCATCTTAGTATTGGTTTT
The DNA here is from genome assembly GCF_001436095.1 of Lapidilactobacillus dextrinicus DSM 20335. Taxonomy (GTDB): domain Bacteria; phylum Bacillota; class Bacilli; order Lactobacillales; family Lactobacillaceae; genus Lapidilactobacillus; species Lapidilactobacillus dextrinicus. The sequence continues at coordinate 90,359 of NZ_AYYK01000002.1, forward strand.
TGGTAATTTTCAAGATTCTAATAATCCTTATCAGCCGTTGTTGTGGTTGGGAATTTTAGAAGTGATTTTGGGGCTTTATATTGCAATTCAATATTGGCAAAATGGGCAAAATATTTTGCGTATGAATAAAGGCGCAGAAATTGGTGAAGATATAGCTAATCCAGATTACAAAAAGGTCTATAACATTGTAACTGAAATGAGTTTAGCAGCTGGGTTACCAATGCCTAAAGTTTATATTGTCCCTGATCCTTCACCTAATGCTTTTGCCACTGGCATGAGCCCAGAGAAGGCAAGTGTTGCGGTAACGCAAGGGCTAATCGACCTGATGGACCGGGAAGAATTAGAAGGTGTTATTGGCCATGAAATGAGCCATATTAAGAATTATGATATTCGAATCAGTACCTTATCGATTGCCTTAGTTGGTTTCATTACAATTTTGGGCTACGGTTTATTGCGCGTTGGTCAAAGCATGATGTATGCTTTTGGCGGTCGGCGTAGTAGTGATAGCGATCGAGATTCTAATTATACGCAATTAATTGGGATTGCAATGATGGCAATTGGCGGCTTAATTATTGTCTTAGGTATTCCCTTAAGTTATTTGTTGGAAAAGTTTGTTTCCAGAAAACGTGAAGCACTGGCTGATGTTTCTGGTGCTGAGTTGACTGGTAATCCGATGGGTTTAATTAAGGCTTTTAAAAAGTTAGAAGGACCAGTACCTAATGCAAAGGTCTTATCGCCAAATACGTCACAACTTATGTTAGTTGAACCGCTTTTTGGCAAAGAAGGGAAACGTTCTTGGTGGGCAAGAATGATGGATGATCATCCACCACTAGATGAACGCATCAAGAATTTAGAATTAGTGCTCGGCGAACAAGGCGGTACTGATGAATACGATTTAAACTAAAAAGATCCTGAAACAATTTGGTTAAAACCAATTGCTTCAGGATTTTTTAGATGATTGTAGGTGTTAATTAAATATGAGAACGGTATAAGCTAACCACTTTTCCTAAAATTGTAACATCAGGCAAAATAATTGGTGCCATAGTATCGTTTTCAGGTTGTAAACGAATGTGACCATCTTCTTTAAAGAATCGTTTACAAGTTGCTTCATCTTGATCGGTCATGGCAATGACGATATCACCATTTTTGGCATCACGTTGTTGTCGAACAATCACTTGATCTCCATTTAAAATACCTGCATTAATCATACTTTCACCACGAATAGTCAGCATGAATAGGTTGTTATCATCAACATTTAATTCAGGGGGTAGTGGGAAGTAGTCTGTCGCTTCCTCAACTGCTAAAATAGGTTCACCGGCAGTTACCACACCTAAAACCGGAATAGCTTGTTTCTTAATGCCTAATTCTTCTAAACCCTCGGCCGTCACCTCAATTGCGCGTGGTTTAGTAGGATCACGCTCCAAAAGTCCTTTTTTTTCAAGCCGAGATAAATGACCATGAACAGTAGAAGTGGACGACAAATTAACCGCCGCACCGATTTCCCGAACCGTAGGTGGATAGCCGCGATCAGATACTGTATCATAAATATATTGGAGCACTTCTAATTGTTTAGAACTAACTGTTTTAGTCATATGACACCTCAATTATATGTTAATATTAATTTATCATAAGTATTAGTAAAAATCAAACTTATGTTCGTATTTAACGATTTTATCAATCAAATAAAATTATAGGAGTTGTTACAATGTCAGAGATCGATCCAAAATTAATTGCACGGATTAACGAACTTGCTGCTAAAGCAAAAAATGGTGAATTAACAGAAAAAGAGGAAGCTGAACGTGCTGACTTACGTAAGGCTTATCTTAAGGAATTCAAGGCTGGTTTCCGTACGCAAGTCGAAAACTTACGAGTTTTTGACAAAGAGGGTAAAGAAGTTACCCCTAAAAAAGTTCGCCGAATTCAAAAAGAAAAAGGTTTGCGTGACGACGACTAATCGTGTTGTTAACACATGTCGTGAGTGGGCTGTTTTGAATAAGATAAACGAGACAATTTGCATATTATTAACGGATTAGCTTGCATATTTAACGGTTTCATGGGTAAAATAGTAGCAGAATTTATTTTAAGGAGTTTGTGTCGTAATGATGAGTGTAGGCTTAGCTGTATTCTTAATTATTCTTGGTGTTATTGGTGGCGCAGTCGCTGGATTCTTTGGCGCTCGTGCTTATATGAAGAAATATCTACAAGATAATCCACCTGTAAATGAAGATATGATGCGGACAATGATGGTCCAAATGGGGCAAAAACCATCTGAGAAGAAGTTGCATCAAATGATGACTGCAATGAAGGCTCAACAAGCTAAAAGCAGCAAAAAATAATGAACACACGTTTTTATACAGGCGAGCTTTTGCCTGTATTTTTTTATTGTTTGGTAGTAACTGACTAATTAGGTGAGCGGTTATTCAAATTAAAAGGCCACTTAGAAAGATTTATCTTTCTAAGTGGCCTTTTAATTAATTTATTAAACTATTATTTAAATTTGTTTTCGGATTTTTCTTGGTCCAGTTTCTTTTGATCAGGTTGATACTTGAAATTAGGGTCAATCTTTTGATCGATCGCTTGCCAAGCGGCTTCCATTTGTTGGTTAACTTGGTCAGCACCAGCTTCATCGAGCTTAAGCCTTCGATCGACCATAATGGGATCGCCAAAGCCAATTGTGACGTTCTGATGTTTCAAGAAACCCTTAAAGGTGGTTGGTCCTTGGTAAACAGCTGGTAATAAAGGCACTTTAGCCAACTTAGCAATTAAAGCAGCGCCACCTTTTAACTCTGCAGAATAACGTGTGCCAGAAGGAAACATAATTAAGGAGAGTTGACCTTCTTTAAGTGTTCTGACTGGTGTTTTAATGGCAGAAGGGCCAGGATTGAAGCGATCAACTGGAAATGCATGCGCATGGCGTAAAATCCAACCAAGAATTGGATTTTTGAACAGTTCCTTTTTGGCCATGAAGGAGAATTCCTTCGGGCTAGCTGCTAGAGCAAAGATAATTGGTTCCCACCAAGTACGATGGGGGGCAACTAAGACATAGGAACCTTCAGGTAGCTTATCTTTATCGATAATTTTAGTGCGCCCGTTTAATAACCAAACGATAAAGCGCGCGATTGGTCGAATGATTTTATAAAACATTTTTTCACCTTATTTTCATTATCCGTAACGAAAAGATTATATCAAAAAAATTTCATTTGGTATAATAATATTTATTATCGTTATTTTAAAAGCAAACAAAGGGATGAGCAAATGAGCGAGCGAGTGGATCAATTATTTAATGGTGGCGTAAAGATTATTCAAAGTGATACCGTCTTTTCATTTTCATTAGATGCTGTGTTACTAGCCGATTTTGCTCATGTGACTAAGAAGACTCGATTAGTTGATTTATGTGCGGGCAATGGGGCAGTGGGGCTATTTTTGAGTCGCTATACGCAACAACAGATTGACTTAGTTGAGATCCAAGCAAAACTGGCGGATATGGCACAACGATCAGTAGCCTTAAATCAGTTGACTGATCAAGTTATCGTTCACAATCTAGATTTGAAAGAAGCACCACAAAAAATTGGCGCCGATTTTGCCGACGTGGTGACCTGTAACCCACCATATTTTGCTGATCGGCCAGATAGTGTTAAAAATCCGAATCCTCATTATGCCATTGCTCGTCATGAGTTAAAAACGACTTTAAATCAAGTTCTAAACACCAGTAGCCGTTTATTAAAGACTAATGGGCATCTGTATATGGTCCACCGTCCAGAACGCTTAGACGAGATTATTGTGGCCTTACAGCAAAATCGTTTTGCCTTGAAACAATTGCGCTTTGTTTATCCGAAAGCTGACCGTGAAGCCAACATGGTTTTGATCGATGCTATTAAAGATGGCCGTCCTAATGGTGTGCGAATTTTACCACCATTAACGGTGTACACAGCGGATAATCAATATCGCCCCGAAGTTCAAAAAATTCTTTATGGAACGGAAAGAAGTTAAAGAAATGTATTATTGCTATGTGGTGTTATGTGCAGACGGCACGCTTTACACAGGTTCATCCAATAACGTTGCTAAAAGAGTTGCTACCCACAATGCTGGTAAAGGCGCCAAGTACACGAAGACCCGTCGCCCGGTTAAGTTAATTTACCAGCAAGAGTTTACCGATAAATCAAGTGCTCTAAGTTTTGAAGCAAAGTTTAAACAAAAAACGCGTGCAGCAAAAATAGCTTATTTGCAGGCTCATCAGGTGGATGTTTAAGGCTTGAGATGACAGACGGCAGTTGCTTTATTAAGGCATTTATAATACAATATTGATATTAATTAAGGTGGTAAGTTATGTCTGGAAAAAAAGTAGCGTTAGCATGTACAGTCTGTGGTTCTCGTAATTATATGATCGCAGAGAACACACAACGCACCGAACGTCTTGAAGTCCGCAAGTTTTGTAAACATTGTGGCAAACATACTTTGCATAAAGAAACACGTTAATCTAGATTGAGTGAGGAGTAGCAAACATGAAACGACTTTTTAAATTTTTCGGTAGTGTTGGACATGAAATGAAGTTGGTTGAATGGCCAACAATGAAACAAACACGGCATGATAGTTGGATTGTAGTTTCAACGTCAATCTTGTTTGCCTTATTCTTCGCGCTATCTGATTTCGCTTTGAATCAAGTGATTACACGTTTTATTCTCAAGTAAGACGTTAATTGATTGATTATTTCTTAGAGTCTGTTAGAATAGAACTATTGAGGAAAAACTTCGTTGTGTGCGAAGTTTTTTTATTTTGGGAAAAAGGATGATTATCATGGTCGAATCGATCAAAAAGAGCTGGTATGTTTTACATACATATTCTGGTTACGAAAATAAAGTTAAAGCTAACCTTGAATCACGGTCAACATCAATGGGAATGGAAAATAACATCTTCCGTGTGATTGTGCCTGAACAAGAAGAACACGAAATTAAAAACGGTAAAGAAAAAACTGAAATGCAAAAAACTTTCCCTGGCTATGTGTTAGTTGAAATGGTCATGACTGACCAAGCATGGTTTATCGTACGTAATACACCTGGCGTAACGGGTTTTGTCGGCAGTCACGGTGCAGGTAGTAAACCAGCACCTTTATTAGACAGTGAAGTTGAACAAATCTTACACAGCTTAGGTATGAGCAAACGTCATAGTGATGTTGACTTTGAGGCCGGTGAGACTGTTAAGATTGTTGAAGGTGCTTTTGCTAATTTGACTGGTAAGATTACTGAAGTTGACCCAGAAAAATTGAAGTTAAAAGTTAACATTGATATGTTTGGCCGTGAAACAAGTACTGAACTTGATTTTGACCAAGTTGATAAATTAGCATAAAGCAGTTGCCGTTTGTGGCAAGGTATGCTATATTATTCAAGTATGTTTTGATACATGTGGGAGGAGAAATTAACATCTCCATCATAACCACAACACGGACTAAGGAGGTTTTGTCTCGTGGCAAAAAAAGTAGCAAACGTTGTTAAGTTACAAATCCCTGCAGGAAAAGCAACACCTGCTCCTCCAGTAGGTCCAGCATTAGGTCAAGCCGGTATTAATATTATGGGCTTTACAAAAGACTTTAATGCGCGGACTGCTGATCAAGCAGGTATGATTATTCCTGTTGTTATCACTGTATATGAAGATCGTTCATTTGACTTCATTACAAAGACACCACCAGCTGCAATTCTTTTGAAGAAGGCTGCCGGTGTAGAACATGGTTCAGGCGAACCTAACACTAAGAAGGTTGCTAAGGTAACTAAAGATCAAGTTCGTCAGATCGCTGAGACCAAAATGCAAGACCTAAACGCCGCTGATGTAGAAGCAGCAATGCGCATGGTTGAAGGTACTGCAAGAAGCATGGGCTTTGAAGTAGTCGACTAAGCTACTTGACAGTCGGATAGACAGCGAAAGTTGTTCAATCAAGTGGGAGGACAAATCATATCGTCCATTTGACCACATTTGCAAGGAGGAAAATTAATGTCAAAGCATGGCAAGAAATATACTGAAGCATTAAAGCAAGTTGAAAAGAATAAAACATACGCTGCTGATGAAGCAGTCGCATTGTTAAAGAAGATCGACTATGCTAAGTTTGATGCAACTGTTGAAGTTGCTTACAATCTTTCTGTTGATCCTAAACAAGCTGACCAACAAATCCGTGGTGCCGTTGTTTTACCAAACGGTACTGGTAAAACTCAACGCGTGATCGTGTTTGCTGAAGGCCCACAAGCTAAAGCAGCCGAAGAAGCAGGCGCTGATGTTGTTGGTTCAGACGACTTAGTACAACGCATCCAAGATGGCTGGTTGGACTTTGATGTTGCTGTTGCAACACCACCAATGATGGCTAAAGTTGGTCGTTTAGGTCGTGTCTTAGGTCCTAAAGGCTTAATGCCTAACCCTAAGACAGGTACTGTAACGATGGACGTTACAAAGGCTGTTAACGATGTTAAAGCTGGTCAAGTAACTTATCGTGTTGATAAAGCTGGTTTAATCCACGCACCTATCGGCAAGATCAGTTTTGACGATGCTAAATTATTGGAAAACTTCAAGGCATTTAACGAAGTTATTTTACGTGCTCGTCCTGCAGCTGCTAAAGGTAACTACATGAAGAGTGTTACATTGACTTCAACATTTGGCCCTGGTTTACCTGTTGATACTAATACACTTTAATTAATTGTCGTGTCAATTTGACACAATCAATTTTAAGTGCTATCTTAATTTAAGAATATTTTCTACCTAAGACTCAGGTGACGTAAGTCTCAATATCCTGCCGAGGCCAGATGATAACTGTCAAGTTAACCTCTGTGTCTTTGGACACAGAGGTTTTTATTTGGTAATGGTGAGAAAATACATTTAGTATCTGGAGGTGAAATTAAATGAGCGAAGCAATTATTGCAAAGAAGGCAGAAGCCGTTGAAGAAATCGTTGACAAATTCAACCGTGCTAAATCAGCAGTCGTCGTTGACTACTTAGGTTTAAACGTTGAACAAGCAACCGCATTACGTAAGGACTTACGTGAAGCTGGTGTTGAGATGAAGGTCATCAAGAACACTTATCTTCGTCGTGCTGCTGATAAAGCTGGCTATGAAGGCTTAGACGAGACTTTCACTGGTCCTACTGCAATTGCATTTTCATATGAAGATGTTGTTGCACCTGCCCGTATTATGGCTAAGTATGCAAAAGACATCGATGCCTTGGAAATCAAGGGTGGTATCATTGAAGGCAAAGTTGCAGATCTTGCAACAATCAACGAATTGGCTTCATTGCCAAGTCGCGAAGGTTTGTTATCAATGTTACTTTCTGTATTACAAGCACCTGTTCGCAACGTCGCATACGCTGTTAAGGCTGTTGCTGATTCTAAAGATGAACCAGCTGCATAATGCATAAACAAACAAAAAAATTAAATTTTCTATTTGGAGGAAAATAACATGGCTTTAGATACACAAGCAATTGTTGATCAATTAAAAGATGCAACAATCCTAGAATTAAACGATTTAGTTAAAGCAATTGAAGAAGAATTTGGCGTTTCAGCTGCTGCTCCTGTAGCTGCTGCTGGTGCTGCTGGCGCTGCTGCTGATGCTGCTCCTACAGAAGTTAACGTTGAATTAACTGATGTTGGCCAAGAAAAAGTTAAGGTTATCAAGGCTGTCCGTGAAATCACTGGCTTAGGCTTGAAAGACGCTAAAGGCGTAGTTGACAAAGCACCTTCAATCGTTAAAGAAGGCGTAACTCCTGAAGAGGCTGACCAAATCAAAGCTAAACTTGAAGAAGTTGGCGCAACTGTATCTTACAAATAATAAGATAGCTAGTTGAATTAATTAAGCCCCACTCAGTCACAGTAAGATGTGATTGGGTGGGGCTTTTTGTTTATCAAATCGGCTAGAGCTGGTTTAGATCAGTTCAAAAGACGGTACCGATTGTGGTACATTTTTGTACTACAATTTGACAGAACAAATAGTTGTTTGATATACTGCTCGACGCAATTCTTAGCGTAAGGATGATGAAATGACAATTTATCAACAAATGCAATATAATCCGACTCAGTTACGACAAATGATTCGCCAAGCAACTGGCCAAGCAAAACATAGATTAGTTGTTGCTTTAGTGTTACGGAGTTTTTTAATTCTGTTATTTGCGATTATTTATATTTCACTTTTTAGTTCTTTATTTGGGCAATCAAATAGCTATGTCGGTGTTGGCAGCTTTTGTATCCTTTTGAGTCTGAAGTTTATCAACTATGGTTATCATATTATCGATAGTGTCCTAGCGCTGTTGACAGTTTTTAGTATTTTTTTAATTAATAGCTTTATTTTGACGACTTTGCCCATTTGGTTATACTTTGTCGTCAACTTTAGCAGCTTGTTTGTGATTCTTCTGCTAACGACGACGTATCCGGAATTTGGTAACGGTGGCGTTTATGCGTTTAGCTATATTTTAATCACTAGCAATAGCGTGACCACAGGTGTTGAGCTAATTAACCGGACACTTGCGATTTGTTTAGCAGCCGTCTTTTGTATGTTGGTACTTATTCATAAACATCACCAAGCCAACCAATCGATTCGATTTCATCACATTTTGAAAAATTATTCGCTTAAGCAACGTACTTATCGGTGGCAGTTACGTTTAGCAATTGGGATTACGATTGCCTTAACACTTGGCCAAATAATGCGGGTTCCTCGGGTAATGTGGATGGGGTATGCGTGTATGTCAATTTTGCTCCCTCAAGAACACCAAGTCGTTAATCGTGGGTTAACTCGAATTTTGGGAGTCGTGATTGGTTCCACTATTTTTATTTTTTGTTTACACTTTTTACCAAGTAAGTTGATATTTTTACTAGGACCAATTGCTGGCTTAGGTTTAGGCTTAACTGGCAGTTATTTTTGGGCCAGTGTTCTAAATTGTTTTGGCGCATTATCTGCGGCTTATTTGCTACTAGGTGTTGTTCCAGCAGGAATCTTACGAATTAGTAATAATCTGATTGGTCTAATTTGTGGCTTAGTAATTGCACTGTTATTTCAATTGATCCATCATTATTTTCAAAATAATTCTAAAACAGAAGCATCTTAAAAAGTAAAAGCGAGTCTTTAATTAAGGAACTGCAACTATTTTTTGAAACATATAAATAAAAGCAGCTTTCTACATTAG
>NZ_AYYK01000020.1 GCF_001436095.1 Lapidilactobacillus dextrinicus DSM 20335
ATCGGGAAGACAGGATTCGAACCTGCGACCCCCTGGTCCCAAACCAGGTGCTCTACCAAGCTGAGCTACTTCCCGTTCTATGCACCCAGTAGGAGTCGAACCTACAACCTTCTGATTCGTAGTCAGACACTCTATCCAATTGCGCTATGGGTGCATTTTCATTATAATGCCGAGGACCGGGGTCGAACCGGTACGGAGATCACTCTCCGCAGGATTTTAAGTCCTGTGCGTCTGCCTATTCCGCCACCCCGGCAGTATAATGAAAGCGGAAGACGGGATTCGAACCCGCGACCCCCACCATGGCAAGGTGATGTTCTACCACTGAACTACTTCCGCATTATGCCGACTAGACGATTTGAACGCCCGACCCTCTGATTACAAATCAGATGCTCTACCAACTGAGCTAAGTCGGCATATCTTTATTTCGTTGACACCTTTCGGTGTGATACGGGTGAAGGGACTTGAACCCATACGTCCATTGGACACTAGAACCTAAATCTAGCGCGTCTGCCAATTCCGCCACACCCGTATTTTATTCAACTATGAGCCGTGACAGGCTCGAACTGTCGACCCTCTGATTAAAAGTCAGATGCTCTACCAACTGAGCTAACGGCTCAATGGAGGTTACAGGGCTCGAACCTGTGACCCTCTGCTTGTAAGGCAGATGCTCTCCCAGCTGAGCTAAACCTCCATTTAGCGTGGCAGCGCCCTATCCTCGCAGGCAGTCTCCCACCAACTACTCTCGGCGC
>NZ_AYYK01000021.1 GCF_001436095.1 Lapidilactobacillus dextrinicus DSM 20335
TTATCTTATCGCGGGATGGAGCAGTCTGGTAGCTCGTCGGGCTCATAACCCGAAGGTCGCAGGTTCAAACCCTGCTCCCGCAATATGGTTCCATGGTCTAGTTGGTTAGGACGCCTGCCTGTCACGCAGGAGATCACGGGTTCGAGTCCCGTTGGGACCGTAGTTTGGCTCGGTAGCTCAGTTGGTAGAGCAATGGATTGAAGCTCCATGTGTCGGCAGTTCGATTCTGTCCCGCGCCAT
>NZ_AYYK01000003.1 GCF_001436095.1 Lapidilactobacillus dextrinicus DSM 20335
TTACTTTTTTCGAAAGTGCTTTTATATATCTGTATCAAATTATAACTTCAGTTCCATCTGAACCGGTTTTTTATTACCTAGGATTGATAGTTTAAAATTTCAGCGAGTTGGCGCCGTAATGCTGCTCGATGTTGACGTAGCGCTCTAGGTGTGACTTGTTGTCGATAAGCAATCACTGATAATGGATAACCCTTTAAGAAATGATCACGAATTACCAGCTGATCTAATTCATTCCCTGAAAAAGCAACTTGCTGCAAGGAAAGTAAAATATCAAGTTCAGCTTCATCAGTTGCTTTGCCGCCGATTAAATTAAGATCGGGTAAAACATCGCCTTGCCGATAGCGATTACGTCGTAATAAATCGATTAACCGCCAAACAATATGGCGAAAAGCATAAGCCTTAAACCCATCATCAGCTTCGGGATCGCCTGCATAATTCACGTAAGCCTGTGCAAAAGCCAAATAAGCTTCTTGCAAAAAATCATCATAATCTTGCGAACTTCGCCAAATGCCCGCACGCTTAACAGCACCGCTAATTAATCGAGGGTGTTTTAAAGCTATTTGCAAGCCTCTCGTGAGGTTTTGTTGGGTAATCGTATCTTTAGTCTGATTCATTGTGAAACTCCTTTACAGAATTCCACAAGCGCCTGTGGTGACTCTAGCATAGCAACTAGGCTCAACAAACACATCTCGGAGCTAAAAACACGACAATCGTCAAAGTAGGAACATATTTTTTGTGTATTAGTTTTTAGAAGCTTGATTGGTTCAATTTTAGTAACTTGTTCCGACTTAAAATTATTTTTTAGACTGGTGTCGTGCAATTAGACTTGAATTTTAATGCCTAGCTACATAAAACTTGTATCCATATCGGGCAATTTGGACTTGAATTCGAGTGACTAACTACATAAATCCCTATGGATAAATATCCATAGGGATTTATTAGGCTACGCATCAAAGTCAGAGCAGTCCAAATTGCACTTCTAATTAAAGGTTCGCCATCTTTTCATTTTACAAATAAAATAAGACTCAAAATCTTCAAAAGTTTGAGTAACGGGTTCGTAATATTCATCATGACAAATATTCTGGACAACACTGCGTTGGAATAGTTGCAAATATTGACCGATTCTACAAGCATTAACATGCTGATGCCAATGTCGATAAAATTTATCGTGTTGACGAAGGACGTTCATTGGGAGTTGCAGTTGCTGGGTGTTAATCCCGATTTCTTGGCAAAGATATTCAAAAGCACGCAGTTCCAAAACACTCATTAAACAAAGCGTCTCAAAGCGATGTTGAAAATTTGCTCTCACTGGTAAAACCAACTGCAAGCCGTCAGAAAAATCAAATTGAACTTATTTGCGGGCAACCTTTTCTAAGTGATAAACGTGGTGTAGCGCTACCCAGTCTGCGGACTTAGAACTAGAAACACCCGTTAAATGCATGGCACGCCAATTACCAAAGCAAAGTGATAATTCCTGATTATTAGGCAAACCAAGGTGTTGCTTTAATCTTCGAACGACGGAAATATCTAAAATCGAATTGGCCATGCGCTTTTGCAATAAACACTTCGTGGAATATGTGGAAAAGTAAACCGTGTTAGTACTAATCACCAAGGTTTTAATTCCTTGGGGATTAGCTAAGCGATAATTGATTAGGACATCAAAATCATCAATAAACTCTAGCTCACGGTGAAGCGGAATGACTCTGCGCAAACGCGCTTGCAATAAATCTTCAGCGCTAATAACCCGATTTGTTCCCAGTAACTGTAGAAATTCTACCAATGTCATCTTTTTCAACTAATCAGTCCTTTCCAATAAGTGAGATACACGCCTATCTTATCGGACCATAATGAGATACTCAAGCCTAGCAAAACTAATCCAGTTTTAGGACAAATAAAAAAAGCCGGAATAAATTCCGACTCTTTTATTAAATGATCGTTTAATTGTAATCCTAGTAAACACCGTTCACATGAACAGCGAAACTTGGCATGAAGTATTGGATTGAACCAGTTCTAACAACATCACCAGGTTTTGGAGCAGCAAGATACATGCCACCACCAAGGTAGATACCCACGTGATAAGTGCTACCACGTGAACCCCAGAATAATAAGTCACCAGGTTGTGCTTGGCTTACTGTTCGGTATGAGCCGGCACTTTCTTGTAAGACAGTGTTATGACCCAATGAGATGCCAAAGTGTGCATAAACATATTGTGTGAAGCCTGAGCAGTCAAAACCAGTTGCAGGAGAAGCACCGCCCCAAACATATGGTGTACCCTTATATTGGTTTGCATAAGCAATAATTGAAGCCGCACTTACAGAACCAGTAGATGGTGTTGATGGTTGTGCAGGTGTTGAAGGCTTAGATACGTTTGTATTATTGTTTGAGTTGCTGTTTGAACTTGAATTGCTGTTAGAATTATTCGTGTTTGAAGAATTCGTGTTGTTCGAGCTAGAATTGCTTGAACCAGCATTTGAGTTACTTGAGTTCGAACCAGTGTTAGTTGAGCCTGCGTTGTTTGATGAACTTGAGCTACTTGATGAACTATTTGAGTTGTTTGTATTTGATGATGAGTTAGAAGAACTGTTAGAACTACTTGAACCTGTTGAAGGACGGTTAGTTGAAGTAGAACCAGAGTTATTAGGTGTTGAAGTACTTGGTGCTTCAACTACTGAACTTGATGAGTTTGAGTTAGAAGCATTGCTGCTTGAAGAACTGCTACTTGATGAAGAAGATGAACTTGAATTAGAAGCAGCTTGTGAGCCATCATTCACATAAGTGCTAGCGACGAAACCACCATTTTGTAATTCATAGTAAGTAACAGCACCGTTAACCTTAGTACCAATATAGCTAGCTTTTTGACCAGGTGCAAGATAACCCTTAACACTTGTACCAGCAATGTCATCCCAGATTGTAACAGTACCGTCAGTTGTGCTAGCAGTTACTGTGCCAATTGCAGGTTTAACAGTTTGAGTTGTTTCTTCGTCTTCTGTTGTCGTTGTTGCAGGCGCATCAACTGAAGTGCTAGGTGTTGATGAAGTTACTGAAGAGCTTGATGAAGATGAAGCAACACTACTTGATGAGTTAGTTGTCTGATCAACTGCTACTGAAGAACTGCTTGAACTTGCAACTGAACTACTTGAAGAAGTTGCAGGCGCATTTGTAGATGGTGTTGAAACTGATGGTGTTGTCGCTGTAACTTGACTTGATGAACTGCTTGACTGAACACTTGTACTTGGTTGAACAGAGCTTGAGCTTTGAATAGTACTTGAACTTTGAACAACACTTGAACTACTTTGTGTTGTTGAAGTCGTTGTACTTGCTGCAGGCGTGTTATTAGTCGTGCTTGTTGAAGTACTTGTAGATGGTGTTGTACCGGTTGTTACATTTGATGTTGTATTATTTGTACTTGTTTCATTGACATCAGTTACATAATTGCTAGGGACCCAGCCACCATTTTGTAATTGATACCAAGTTGTTGAGCCGATTACTTTTTTAGCAACGTAGCTGACACTTTGGCCTTGAGTTAAGTAACCCTTAACGCTTAATGAGCTAGTTCCAGCCCAGATTGTTGTTGCACCGTCAGCATAAGTTGCCTTGACAGTTCCAACAGCAGTTGGTGTAGAATCAGCTGTCTTAGTATCAGTTGAAGCAGCGACATATTTCTCAGGAACCCAGCCGCCATCAGTTGTTTGTAACCAAGTTTGGTTATAAACCTTCTTGGAAGCAACGAATTGTACTTGTTGGTTTGGTAGAACGTAGCTCTTAACTTCTTGGCCAGCAATAGGACTAGTCCAAACGGTAGTTGCACCTTCAGTATAAGAAACCTTACGTGTCGTAGTTGCGGCTTGTGCTTCATTGGTCTGTTGAGTTGCGATGGCACCTGCTGCTAAAACGCCCATACCGATCATTAATGACGCCACTTTTTTGTTTTGCTCCATAAAGTAAAACCCCTCTTTTTTCAATGAAACTATAGTCTGAATCTGTTTATGACTTATGACTGATATGGTACAACTATTATGTTACGAGAATATGACATTCCGTAAACAACTATGTGACAGGCCCGTCACTTCAATAAATGACAATTATTTTTAATTGAAAACCCTATCAGATTGCCATTTATTAAGAATGTCTTAAAACATTACAATTTGATTACAAATGCACTTTTAATGAAATTTCCTCAAAAAAGCTGTGATTAAGAAGTCCTCACAGCTCATTTCTTAAAAATTAACCTATTCAAATCAGCAGTCGATATTACCAGACATCAAGTTTATGCAAGAAAGGTCTTGACGTCTGGCAAGATTCACCGGCCGTCAATTGATATTTTTACCTCTTAAACGTTAATAATAAAGAGTTTACTTCTATAAATATAGTGTTCACCTCTAGCAAAGTTAACGACGTCATAAACTCCCTAAATGAACATTTAACCTTGTGCTATTCTTCAGCCGTCACTTCAGTGTCATCAAAAATTGGTGTCACAATTGTTTCAGTGTAGTTAGCTGACAGTGGCTTAACGTAATATACTTCATTATCCTTTTGAATTAAGGCTGCTTCTTTGATCTCATTCATCGCAGCTCGAACTGTGGCATCGTCTAGATTCTCATTCACATCATTTAAAGATAAGGTGTGCTTCTTTTTAGTACCTTGATAACGTAATTTCAATGTTTTCATGCTAATTCCCTCCGTTGGCTTTGTTAGGTACGTGTCGTTAATTGCAGTCTGATTGGTTAATACCGCAATGGTCTTAAAAGGTGACCGCTTTAGTCGTGGTAACTTGAGCACCAAGCGCTGTGTCATCCTTGCCCAGCTTAGCAATCCCATTACTAAACTTCTGTAACTGTTCAGCCGTTGGATCCTCCACCACTGCATTGAAGTTACGCTGCTTCATTCCATCTTCATAATGAGCGCCCGCTAAAACCACGCCCAATTTCGTTGATTGCCATACACTTTCCATGAAATAACCTCCACTCATTTACTGTAAGCCCGCCGGCGATAACTGCTTACACTATTACTAACGTATGAGGGAGGGGAAAACGGAAGGAGAAAAAACTTGAAATTAAAAATAGAAGTGGGTCGCACATCTTTTATAAAATGAACAATCTATACGAGTTAAAAATTGTTTAATTATCCTTTCAAAAATAATCATAGTGTAGTAAATATGTAATTATTACAATATAACAAAAAACAGAGCTACCAAATTATTAGCAACTCTGCTCTTCCTATATTCTATTATTCATTACTCGCATGTTCTTGACAATTCTCCCAAACGGATTGAAAATGTAATTCACACATTCGTACTAAATTAAGTTCGTCACTGTCCGCACCCGACTCCTGAACACGATCCAATTCGTCAGCGGTTATATCTTCTCGGCCATAAACTAAGATATTTTGTTTAGACTTGTAGGGAGGCATTGTAACTGTTAACCAAGCTTCCACCTTAATTTTTCTTGTTTTATATTGCTCTTCATCTAAGTTCTTTTCTAAATCTGTTTCTGCAATAATAACTGGCATTCGATATTCATTGGTAAATTGCTGATATTTTAAATTAGGCAACTTATCCTGATAGTTCTTAAGAACTTTTTCTGCCAAATGAACATCATCATTAATATCCGTATTTAGATCACGGATTCCAGCACGTTTTTCCATATCTTGAATTCGTCTGATAAATGCGTCAGCACCACTTTTTTGATCATCCTTAGCAAATACATATTGAATTTCGACATTTTCGTTTTTAGCAACTGCATCATCGAAATACTCAGAATTCTGAATAAAATTGTGTCCAGCAACATAAATAATCTTAATCTTACTCGCATGTTCAAAAATCCGACGCATTTCACGCCTGCTGGGTGCCAATGTTGAAATCCGAGATATCCCGTGTTGCTTAAACCCATGTGCCAGCCGAATTGAGTCTGCGTAGTGTTTGGTAAAAAGAAAGGCAGCCAGACCACCAACACACCAAATAATAAGCGGCGCCACAATATTAGAGCCAAAATTAGAATTTAAAAACGCCCATGTTTCCGACACCATTAAAATCACCTCGATATAAATACTCTTGAAACTCATCGTATTGCTATCATATAACTAATTAACTATAAGAACACACAATTGCTTAACGAAAAAACAGGTCAATAATTAACAATTACGTGTGATTTAATAATATGCATAATTTCACCTTTAAACATGGTTATAGTTTTTCACAAATTCAATCCCATTAATTCACTAGACTGATTAGTGGATAATTAGTTGCTACTCTTAGTCCACTGTTCAGTATCATTATTAGGTTGGAAAACAGTAAATTGTTGTGAGCTATTACCACTAGTGAAACTAAAGCCATTAGCAATATTTAGTTTGTTTTGACGAGTTGCTTGGTTATCAAGTGTTGCTTTTTCTAAGCCCATTTCAGAACGAAGGCTATCCGAAACACGTTGTAATTCCGTTGTTGATGGAATCTGAATCATCGCTGCGCCCCACATTGCGTTAACACCTTGAAGATGATCGCTCTTAATTGTTTCCGCATAACCACGATACTTACTGAAGATGCTAACCATATCATCAAAGGCCAAGTTAGTGGTCATGTTCTTAGAAACTTGCGTGAGCACATCTTGGAAGTTCGTTAAAGTACGTGTTGAAACGGCAGCCTTAATAATCGATGTAATAACTTCACGTTGACGCGTTTGGCGACCATAGTCACCATTAGGATCGTCATAACGCATCCGTGAGTAAGCTAGTGCCTTTTTACCATCAAAGTGCATCTTTTCACCTTTAGTGAAGGTGTAGCCTTCATAAGTGAACGTTAAGGTTGGTGTAATATCAACCCCACCAACAGCATTAACAATTTTTTCCATACCGCCCATGTTAATCGTGACATAGTATTGTAACGGCACATTAAGCAGCGCTGAAACTGACTTCAATGCAACTTTTGAGCCGCCAACTTCATAGGCCGCATTAATGCGCTCATAATCAAATTTTTCAGCGCCAACGAGTTGGGCCATGGTGTCACGAGGAATGCTGATTAACGTTGTTTGCTTTGTTGATGGATTAATCGTCGCAATAATCATTGTATCTGTCCGACCTTGATAGTTACGGCCAAAAGCGCCAGTGTCAGCACCCAATAGTAAGATGCTTAATGGTTTGTGCGCATCGACCACCGTTTTAGCCGATTGCGTTTCACCTGCAGATTTATAACTAGAATCAATCGCATTTTTAGCACTGAAATAGAAATAAGCCGCGTAACCCAATACGGCGACAATAACGGCAATAATAATCCCAATAATAACGTTACGCACCGTATGTTTGCGGTGATGGTGATGATGCTGTCCAGATCTTCTATGTAATTGTTCTTCGTCATTCATTTCCATAGCTCTCCTACTGTCATTCATAGTCAAATTAACTCTCAGTTTATCATGAATGTGAATAAAATAAAATATCGGTTAAATAATTGATAGTCTTTTTTAATAAAAAGCGATATTTAAAGTCTTTAATCGTAAAATAGCGATCGTTAAAAATACCACTAATCGTGAATAAAGACATTAATTTCGTACCGGAGAAAAATCTGCGACGGAACGCTGTGGACACTACTTTAAGCTAAATCAAGCTTTGTCTTAAAGCTAGGTCTTGTTGTAAACGCTAAAGCATTAACAACAATTTCACAGCTGGTCGCAATTTTTCTCCGGCACTAGCTAGTGACATGCTTCAAAATTTTTAACCGATTGTTAGAATTTATCGAATAGTTAATTAACTAAGCGCCGGAACAAAGTCGCCATCAGTGGTGAAATTTATGTGACGATTTATCGTCTACATAAGGGCTCGACTTGAAGACGATTTGAACTTCAATCGGCTTCAAGCGATGCCCACCACGTTCCATGTGCGACTTTGTGGAGGCGCGCTGTGCGATGTTAATTTTAATTCCGGCGCCGATTTTTCATAGGTACTCAAATCACAACACCACAAAAAAGCCAGGATTTCTCCTGGCAGATCGTTTTGTTTATTCGTTAGCCTTCAATGCTTCAATCATATCGACGTGTTTAAGATGGAAATGTGTCACGACCATCACAATAACCGTAAACAGAATTGTCATGACGATCGCCGTTAAATAGCCCGTTGCACTAATAATTAATGGAAAGACCATGACTGAGGTTTCGGCTTGATGCAAAATAAATAGCGTCAATAAATTACCAAAGCCTAGACCAACAATAATGCCAAACAGCGTGAGAACGATATTTTCGCGAACAATGTACATCGTCACTTCATTATCGAAGAAACCCAGCACCTTAATCGTCGAGAGCTCGCGAATTCGTTCAGAAACATTAATGTTAGTCAAATTATACAAGACAACAAAAGATAATAAACCTGATAACACAATAAAAATCAAAACAATTGGCCGCAAACTAGCAGTCTGCTGATCAACAGCATCAATTTGCGTTGACATGTAGGCAACATTAACCACTTCTTTGGTACCTAATAAACGACGCGCCAACTTTTTCTCTTGCGATTTAGTTTGTGGTTTTAACTTCGTCAACCAAGTCGTTGCAGCATATTGTTCTGGTCGTAAATGTTGGTAATATGCTTGCTGCAAATAAATAAAATGACCGGCATAATTCTCAGTAATACCACTAACTTTAACCTTATAGCGATGATGGTTAGCATCTTGTACTTGAACGGTGTCGCCTTTTTTTACATCTAATAACTGCGCTGCTTTTTGACTAAGGATAGCACCATCTTTAGGTAGTGCTTGGCTTAGCTTAATATATTGTCGCAGCTTAACTGGCTGATCCGTGACATATTGGGAAACTTCATCAACCGTTTGCTTGCCTTTTGTTAATTTCACCATTTGCAGGTCAACCGGTAAATGACGCCGATATTGACCATCATCCGTCAAAATTTTGGTTGCTTGCTCGGCTGACTGCTGGTCAGATTTTCGGCTAATTGTCGCTTGATATTGAATGATTTGCTTGAATTGGGTCTGTCCTGAATAATCAATCGAATCGCGAATACCGAAGCCAGTTAAAATCAAGCCCGTTCCACCAGCAATCCCTAGAATACCCATCCACATTCGCGATTTAAAGCGGAACAAGTTACGATAGCTAACTTTACGGTTAAAGCTTAATCGCCGCCAAAGCGGTGTAAAACGTTCTAACAAAATTCTTTTACCAGCCTTAGGTGCTTTAGGTAGCATCAATGCTGCTGGTTTTTCGTGGAGTTGTCTAGTTAAGACATAAACAACTGCACCTAAAGTTGCAAATAACGATAAAGCAATCGCGATGGCAATTGTTGGCCAATCATAACCAACCGGGCTTGGTGGATAGCTATATTGGGTTTGCATCATCGAAACAACAATTTGTGGTAGTGTATTCGTGCCGACAATAACGCCAATAATAATACCTAATACTGCTGCTAACAGTGCATAAAGAAGATAATTCTGGGCGATTTCCCAACGTGTATAGCCCAACGCCTTCAACGTACCGATCTGGGTTCGTTCTTCTTCGACCATGCGCGTAATCGTCGTAAACGTGATCAAAATCGCAATTAAGAAGAAAATCAAAGGAAAGACGTTGGCAATAGCCGCAATTCGTTCAGCCAAATTCCCGTAGTCGGTAAATCCTGGCAAATCAGAACGTTCATTATAATAAAAAGTCGTTGGTGTTAGTTCAGCAACTTTAGCTTTAGCGGCATCAATTTTAGCCTGAGCCTGCTTTAGCTTGGTCTCTTGGGCAGTAATTTTTGGCGTGGTTGTCATCTGCCCCTGGCTAGCCGCACTAACTTGTTGTTTAGCCGCAGCCAATTGTTTTTTAGCCGTATTCAGTAGGGCTTGTTGTTGATTAATTGACTTTAACGCGGTGGCCTTAAGTTCTTGATCGCGCTGTTTTGCCCGACCTTTAAAGGCTTGTTTTAGTTGTTTAACTTTTTGTTCACTTTTATCTTGATAAGCAGTGCCATATGAATTCAATGATTGTAACTTGGCAAAGCGAATACTAATCTGTGAATAAACAGACGCTTTAAAATTAGCCTGATTTGTATACGCAAAATAATCAATCGTGCCATCACCAACGTTACTGGTACCACGAGTGGCCTTATTGACAAATTGTGGCGAAATAGCAAAACCGACAATTTGATATGTTTGTCGACGCAACTGACGATTGGCAATTTTGATTGTTTGACCTAGTTGATAACCTTGTTTCCGTGCTAAATCGTCTAACACTAGCTCCGAAGTTTGCTTGGGTAAACGACCTTTGGTTAGTTTTAATTGATTCAGTTGCGCTGAACGCCGGTAACTAAAAACCTGAATTGTGTCGCTATTTTTAGTTGTCGTGCCATAGACAAACTCACTACCTTCTACTTGAGCACCGGTAACTTTTTTGGCTAATTTAAGATCTTGATCAGTGAGACCTGTACTTGAAATAATTTGAATATCCCTGGCTTTTTGCGCTTTTAAAAAATTCGTCGCATTATGATATAAATCTGGTCCACTAGATTTAATCCCGACAAATAATAAGACCCCAAGCATAATAATCAAGACAATTGCCACAAAACGGCCGAAACTGGCCCAGATTTTACGTCTTAAAAGTCGCAGTTGCAATTGATTTTTCATCACAATCACCACTCAATCTCATCGATTGATTGCGGATGTGCGTTCTCAGTCATGCCGCGAACTTTAGCATCATTAATGCGAATAACCCGGTCAGCCATTGGGGCTATGGCGGCGTTATGGGTGATGATTAAAACCGTTTGACCGCGCTTGCGACTGACGTCTTGCAATAGTTTTAAGACTTGCTTACCCGTTTCATAATCTAAGGCACCAGTAGGTTCATCAGCCAATACTAGTTTGGGATTTTTAGCCAAAGCTCGAGCAATCGCCACCCGCTGTTGCTCGCCACCAGATAATTGCGCCGGAAAATTATCCATACGTGCTGCCAATCCCACTTCTTGAAGCACTTCCGTTGGATCAAGCGCGTCTGGCGCTACTGCTGATGCCAACTCGACATTTTCTTTAGCCGTTAAATTAGGCACTAAATTATAAAACTGAAAAACAAAGCCGACATTCGTTCGGCGATAAGCTGTTAATTGACGCTCGCTAAAAGTCGCAATATCCACGCCGTCAATTAAAATCTGGCCAGAGGTGAGACTGTCCATACCGCCTAGAATATTTAATATTGTTGATTTCCCTGCACCACTTGGCCCTAAGATAACTGCCAGTTCTCCTTGCTGCACACTAAAATTTAAAGCATCATTGGCCACAATCGTTGTTTCGCCCATTTGATAAGTTTTAGTGGCATCCTTAACCTCAATATAATTTGTCATCCGATAACCCTCTTGTTATTGTATCCGCATTCATCATTTACTTTATCTTATTATAAAAATGACTAAATGTCGATTTAGCCAAGCTTTAAACGACACTTTCATTTGAACGCTCACAATAGGTGTAAAAGCAAAGAAATACTAATCCTTTTTGAAACAGCCTATAATGAACTTTAAGTAAGCGATTTAATTTTTAATCGTTTTGTTTAATAAAGTTAATGACAAACTGAAAATCAGGAGGTTTTTAAATGTCAATTTATGATTATGAAGTAACTTTAGCCGACGGCACTAAGTACACACTGGATAAATATCGCGGACAACCGATGGTTATTGTCAATACCGCAACTAAATGTGGATTTGCACCGCAATTCGAAGCATTGGAACAAATTTATCAACAATATCGCGATCAAGGCCTAATTGTATTAGGCTTTCCCTCTAATCAATTTAAGCAAGAACTTGATAATAGTGCGGCAGCTGCAGAAGCCTGCCGGGCAACTTACGGTGTCGACTTCCCTATGCATGAAATTCATGATGTTAACGGCGATGACGCCTTGCCGTTATTCAAGTTTCTAACTGAAGAACGACCTGGTTTAATCGGCGAAGCTATCAAATGGAATTTCACCAAGTTTCTTGTTGATCGTGATGGTAATGTCGTTAACCGTTACGCACCAAAAACAGTCCCCGATAAAATGAAACCAGATATTGAAGCCGTATTGTAATGATTAACTTAGATTTTCATTCTTTGTGCGTTCGGAAATACGCTGGTGGAACGCTGATTTTCCCCCGGCCCTGACAAAATAGATATGGTTTAATTTAACTGCAAATTTACACTTCTTAATTTAAGAGTGAACCGATCACTCGTTAATTCAGTGCTGGCGCAAAATTACTATCTTTGTCTGTTAAGTGGCGGAAATCAAATACCGCTCAGTAGTGAAATTATTGTTACGACTTTAGTCGTTACAATAAGGCTTGTCTTGAAGACAATTTGTAAAATTGGCTTCCAACAATGCCCACTACGTTCCAGCGGCAAGTATTTATTTCCCGCCACGGATACCACGATTTTTTCCAACACAGCTTTGCGCCAGCGCGAAGAAAAGTTAAATAATAGTTTTAATCCCCACTATTTTAATTAAGTAGCGACAAAAAGACCCCCGAGAATAATTCTCGAGGGTCTTTTATGACCTAAACTTTTAAATTGATTCGTCTTTACAAAACTTCCGGATAATTGGCAGTAGCTTAAAGCTACCGACCACATAACTGCTATGCGTTTCCTTAGGCAAAATTAAGAGCTTACTATTAGGAATCTGTTCAGAGATTAAGCGTGTATGGCTAATTTTAACAGAGTCTTTCTCACCAGCCATAACTAAGGTCGGAATCTGAATACGTTGCAAATCTGCCTTCGTAATATTAGGCTCCGTATTCAAAATTCGTAATTCCGGCCGGCGCGTTACTAAATGCCACGACCAATAAATAAAGCGATCCCGGCTGTGAAGCCCACTAGGATTCAGATTAGCGCCACTGATCATTAGTTTATCTAACAAATCAGGATGTTGACTCGCAATTAACAAACCAATAATGCCACCATCGCTAAACCCATATAATAATGGTTTTTCCAACTTTAATTCTTTAATGAAATCGACCACATCGTTAGCCATATCTTGATAATGCAGTTCAGAAACACGCGCACTCTTACCGTGACCACGATTGTCG
Source organism: Lapidilactobacillus dextrinicus DSM 20335 (assembly GCF_001436095.1). Taxonomy (GTDB): domain Bacteria; phylum Bacillota; class Bacilli; order Lactobacillales; family Lactobacillaceae; genus Lapidilactobacillus; species Lapidilactobacillus dextrinicus. The sequence continues at coordinate 13,003 of NZ_AYYK01000003.1, forward strand.
ATAGCGTACACTCGGAAATAAGCACTTAGTGTTGGCATAAGTTTGTCAAATATCTGGTGTGTTTCGCCATTACCATGTAATAAAATCAGTGGCTGTCCTTGTCCACTTTGCACATAATAAAGTTTCGTGTGATTAACGTTAATTTCCATTTTATCCCCCAGAAATTGGCCATTGCTTTTCACTGTATGTTTCTATGTCAGATCGTTATAATTAAGGAAAAGGAGTTGATTTCACATGACTGAAGATGTTTTCTTTAACCCAGGTGATGCAATTGCTAATGCTCACGATTTTGCAGAAGCACGACGGAGTGCCGAAATCTACAAAGAAAAGAATCCCCTGCAATCACCTTTGATTATTGTCGAAGATCCTGATCAAGAAGATGCTTTTGCAGTTTATTTTGCCAAGGATGCTCATCAACTACCGCTTAAGTCAGCAACCGTACTGAAATATCACGTTGTTGATCGTTTAGATAATTGAATCTGTTTTTTTAGCATAACGCTGCCGCTTTTTGGCGTGTTGTAGTGCTTTTTTACGTGTCACTTCAACCGCGTTAGCGCGATTGAGTTCTTGAATAATTCGATAATTAGCCACAATTGTATCTGGTACTTTTTGCAAATTAAAGGCATGAACTAAACTGTCAGAACGTTGAACATAATGGTAAAGTGGTTGCGTATCAAAATAGAAGCGATCGCAGGCATTCACATATTGAACATTAAAGAGTTGATCTTCCATCAAATCAATATCTGATGTGAATTTCAAGCCATTATCTTTAATAACTGCTGTGATGTAGCCTTTATTCCATGAATAGCCGCGCACACTACCTGACAATTTTAGAACCCGGTTCATCATTTCCTTACGATTTAAAACACCAGATTCGTGTTTAGTGGTTGCTGAACGGCCCCGAGGATCATAATAAAAGCCACAAGCAACCATGGTAACTTGATAGCGTTCAAATGATTGAACCATGAATTCAATGAATTGATGTTCAACCCAATCATCGCCATCAACAAAGGTGATATATTTCCCATTAGCGACTTGAACACCAAAATTACGCGTTGCTGATACGCCATGATTAGCTCGTTGAAAAATACGGATGCGTGGGTCAACTTTTGCCCAGTAATCTAAGCGTTCAGTTGTACCGTCTGTAGATCCGTCGTCAATTAAAATCAATTCAATTTGTTGATAGGATTGTCGTAAAATACTTTTAATGCAGCGATCCATATACGCACGTAAATTATAAAACGGCACGACAATACTAAATAGTGGTGTCAGTGACATTAACATCCGCCTTTCATACTGTGTCTAATTATAAACGTCCCAAGGCAATAGGTAAAATGATTTAACGATTTTAAGAAGAAGTGATCAAAATGGCTCAATCTTCAGCAAATTTAAATAAGTTAGGACAACCAGAACGGGTTGTCGCACTAGATGGTACGATAAACTTTCGCGATTTGGGTGGCTACCGGAACAAAAAGGGCCAAACGACTCAATGGCGACGAATTTATCGCGCCGCCTCTTTAGGCAATCTAACGGTTAGTGACCGGACATTACTGGCTGATTTAGATATTATCAACGATATTGACTTACGTTCTCCATCAGAACAACAATCTTATCCAGATCAAAGTTGGGATTCAGTGCGTTTTATTTCTAATCCATTATATCCCACTACTGGTTTTAACCGTATGCTTAATAATCACCACGTTCGCAAAATTTTTAGACGTCGCCGTGAGATTCCTAAGTTGGACAACCCGATTGCTAACATTTATCAAAACGTCCTGATGACTAAACACAGTCAGCAAGAATTCGCGCAGACATTTGCGGTTTTATTAGGCATGTCGTCCGAACAAGCCAGTGTTTTTCATTGCGCTGCTGGTAAAGATCGCACTGGTATGACCGCAGCGTTAATTTTACTAGCGTTAAATATTCCTGACGAAACAATTATTCAAGATTATCTGTTAACCAATGAATTATACGATTACGCTAACGATCATCAAGCTCCCACTAATGATGATATTCAACAAGCCGTTGACCAAATGAACACGCAAGTAGGTGAGGCACTTTATATTCAGGGTGTTTTGGCGACAATTAACGATGGTTTTGGTGGTATGACCAATTATTGGCGTGAAGCGCTCGGCCTTTCAATGGGTGATTTGAAACAATTTCAAAAAATGTTTTTACAATAACACGCTACAGTCTGGTCGATTAAACCTAAGCGACCGTTTTAATCTTAATTAAATTCTTAGAGGTGATTGAATGAACTGGAAAAAAGCAACCCTGCTTTCTATCCCCACTGTAGCCTTAGTTGGGCTAAGTGTGCTCGGATCAAAAATGTATCGTTACGGATTTCAGCGAGTCGATGCCCCGCGCATTCCCGACACGGATAACCTTGATTACTTAGCTGCCTTTGAACTAGTCAAAGATTGGTTTAGCCAACAAGCTAAGGAAGACTGGTGGTTATACGCAGATGATCCCAAAAATAAAATCCATGCCCTTTATCTACCTAACCCCACTCCTACTGATAAAACCGTCGTTATCGCCCATGGTTATCATGGCAATGGACAATCCATGATTGCCTATGCCAAAATTTTCCAAGACTTAGACTTTAACATTCTTCTGCCTGACAATCGAGCCCACGGCGAAAGTGCTGGGGAATGGATTAATTTCGGCTGGTTGGACCGCCTTGATTATCGTGATTGGTGTTTAGAATTAGTTGACCGACTAGGTTGTGACAGTGAAATTATTTTATTTGGCGTGAGTATGGGTGGCGCGATTGTTATGATGATGAGTGGTGAGGAGTTGCCAGTCCAAGTTCAGGGAATTATTGAGGACTGTGGTTACAGCACGCTTCATGAACAATTAGCCTACCGTGCTAAAGTAGAATTCAAGTTGCCCGCCTTTCCGGTTATTCCGATTGCCAGTTTAATTAATCGGGCTCTATTAGGATTTGGTGTTAATGATGTTAATTCCCTGCAGGCACTTCAGCAAAACACAAGACCTATCTTCTTTATTCACGGCGCTGATGATCAGTACGTGCCGACTAAAATGTGCTATCAAAACTTTGATGCCACCTCTGCTCCTAAAGAAATGTGGATTGTTCCTAATGCCGATCATGGCGAAGCATTGGCTGTTAACCCTAATGAATACCAGCATCGGATTGCTGAATTCTTGCGTCGCTTTGACTTATAGTTTTAATAATTAGGGCTATTTCTTTTTCGAGTTAAAGTTCACACTTTCTTCATACTTTTTCCGCAAAAGCGACATTTTTTCATAGTCTTTCTTTCACACCTGTTGGTTATAGTTAATAACATAGAAAGCGGCAATAAGTTTTAATTGCTCGACTCTCTAGTTCCAATCTATTCCCAAGATAATGATAGTTTTCTTCATTTTATTCCTCCCCTTAAAATGAAAAGTTTTGAAATAAATTGTTGCCCACAACTTATTTCAAGTTAGATCAACGACAGTTGCCCGCTAGAGTTGATCAATTGCTCAACAAATGCCCGTTTGCTTGAGCAGTTCTAAAGATAGATTCCCCTCTATCTTCAGAAAAAACACATATTTCTATTCTTCCTAAAAAATCCCACATCCGGTTGCCCGCCGGATGTGGGATTTTTATTGATTAAATATTAACTAAGCGCACTTGATACATATGATCATATTGCGACAGATCTTCCACAATATCGGTGTAATCAATATTCTTAGGAACTTCAATGGCGTAAATGTTGGTATATATTTTTTCGCCTTTAACCGTTTCAGCTTTGAAGCTAACACCAGCAACGTGAATTTTTTTCTTTTTGAAATAATCAGTGATCACTTTTTTAGTGGCACCTTTATTCGTATACTTAATTTCAATTCGCTTATAAGTATGAACCCGAATTACTTTTTTCAAGAAAATTAGAACCAGTAAAACAACCACGGCACTGAAAAAGGCAATCCGGTAATAGCCCATCCCAATTGCTAAGCCTAATCCAGCAGTTGCCCACAAGGAAGCAGCGGTGGTTAAGCCGGTCACTGCATGACGAGTAATCACAATTGTTCCAGCACCAAGGAAACCAATCCCACTTACAACTTGAGCAATTAAACGCGCTTCATCTGCGCGCACTACTCCGGAAAATTGCGGATAGGCTTTAGCAAATGTAATTGCTTGAAAGCCAATCTCTTGTTGAATCATGGCAATGACACAAGCGCCTACACAAACTAAAATATGAGTCCGAATGCCAGCAGGGTGATTTTTATGTTGACGATCATAACCGATTAAACCAGCAATCAGAACTGCAGCAAATAATCGAATAATAATATCAAGTGTTGTAACGGTTAATTTCACGATTAACGCCCCTTTAATTCATTATCACCTTCCACTATACCATTATTTACAGGTGGATGAGTAAGATTACCAATTGCCTATTTCTTGTTCATAATCAATCAACCAATTTTTAAAATAATGCTTTCAAATTAATTTTTACTTACTTTTTAATAAGCTATTATGATAACAACGGTGTTTTTCACAAGTTGTCTGCGTTGACTTCCCTTGTGAATCATTTAAAATGAAAGTGGATCCATAGGATAAAAATCGGAGGTCATCACTTATGAAAGTTATTGTTATTGGTTGTACTCACGCTGGTACTTTTGCAACACAACAAATTCTAACTGAACACCCAGATTGGGAAGTTACCGTTTATGAACGTAATGATACGCTATCCTTCTTGTCATGCGGCATTGCTTTATGGATTGGCGATCATGTCTCAGATCCAAATAAAATGTTCTATTCTAATCCTGAAGCTTTAGCCTCATTAGGCGCTACAATGAAAATGCAACATGATGTTTTAAAAGTTGATAGTCAGAATAAATCCGTTGAAGTTAAAGACTTACAAACCGGAGAAGTCACGACAGATACTTATGATAAATTAGTCGTCACAACTGGTTCAGCACCGGTCATTCCGCCATTAGATGGCATTAACCATCCTAAATTGAAGTTATGTAAAGATTGGGATAATGCTAAAGCATTAAAAGAATTAGCTCCTGAGATTAAATCAGTTGTCGTTATTGGCGCTGGTTACATCGGTGCCGAGTTAGCTGAACAATATGCAGTTACTGGTAAAGAAGTTACGTTAATTGATGCCCTACCACGAGTCTTGGCTAAGAACTTTGACAGTGTCATCAGCGATCGGGTTGAACAAGATTATCTTGATCACGGTGTTAAGTTATCGCTTAACGAAAAAGTGGTTAGCTTTTCAGGTACAGATCAAATTACAGTTACCACCGATAAATCAAGTTATACAGCAGATTTAGCTATCTTAGCAGTTGGTTTCCGTCCGCATACAGAATTAGTCAAAGATCAAGTTGAGATGCTCCGCAATGGTGCCATCATTACCAACGAGTATATGCAGAGTAGTAATCCTGATATTTATGCAGCTGGTGATTCTTCGGTTGTTCATTACAATCCCACAGGTAAAGACGACTATATTCCTTTGGCAACCAATGCTGTACGCCAAGGTATCTTAGTTGGTAAAAATATTGACCAGCCAACTGAAAAATATATGGGAACGCAAGCTACATCTGCAGTGTGCCTATTTGAAAAGACTTTAGCCGCATCTGGTTTAACCGTTGATGGTGCTGAAGCTCGCGGTCTAAAAGTTGACAGTGTCACTCTAGAACAAGATTATCGTCCTGATTTTATGTTGACCACAGAACCAATTTTGATGGAATTAACTTGGGATCCTGAAACTCGCGAAATTAAGGGCGGCGCCTTCTACAGCTCATATGACTGCGCGCAATCAGCCAATGTTATTTCCTTAGCTATTCAAAACAAAATGACCATCGATCAGTTAGCAATGGTTGATATGTTCTTCCAACCTAACTATGATCAACCAATCAACTACGTCAACGCTCTTGCTGGTGCCGCAGTTGCTAAAGCAAACCAAAAATAAGGCAACTCATCAAAAAAGCTCACGAGAAAAATCTCGCGAGCTTTTTTATTTATGATTGAAAACAAATTATAATCCATTACCCGGATAACAAAAGACCCCGCTTATTTAACCCGCCAAGAAACAAGCCCGAAAAATGCGGTTTTCTTTTTAACTGGCTTAACTTTTTTCTTAAAAACTGTCGTTGCTCCTGTGGCTGCTTCAGTTTGAAGTTGAACTAAGCGCATAAAATCAAGTAATGCTTTATTTAGGTTAGCTAATCGCGAGCCTTGCCGAACATCTCGATCATCCACCATTAAAACCGGAATATGCGCTGTTGCCATTTTTGAGCGTAACTTTTTTAAAGACACTTCAGGATGTTCACTAACCACAATCATGCCGTCAATTCTGCGCTCAATATTAGGCAGTGTTTTTTGATCCAATTGGGCAAAACTTCCAAATAAGAAACGAATTTCGTAATCTACTAATGGACGATATTGCAATAAATTGACAATCGTAAAGGTCCGCCGTAACGCGCGAATACCTGACTGAGTTTGCCATTGTTCAAAAACTTGTGTAAATTGGGGATCCTGATGATCCGCACCTATCACTAATATTTCAATATCTTTGTCACTACTTTTGCCAGTTGGTAATAAGCTAGAGCGATAAGCGCGTAACCAATCAAGTGATAATAATTCGCCACGTAGTCGCTCAAAAGCAAGTACACCATCCATCTTACCAAAAATATCATTTGGTAAATCAATTAACATAGTGGGATAGTCAACCATTAAAGCCCTTTTCTCTTCAGTCCGATAACGAACTTGTGGCGCCACCAAAATAACGTCAAATACTTGACCGAAATCAAAAGCATTATAAAGTTGCAACGCATCAATTGCACCGTAAGCAAATAATAAGTCGTTATTGTCTAGCACTGCTTCAGGATCGTGCAAAGCCGTTTGGACATCTGTTACTGTTGCTTTTAAATTAGGATCCGTGGTATTAACCGCTGTAACAATTCGCTGACAAAACAAACTAGAACTACCGCCACCTGCACAACCAACAAAAATAAACATTTTGTCTCCCTTAAGCATTTTAATAAGTGCATCTTAGCACAAAAAACGTGCTCTAGCCATGTCGCTAGTCAGTTGATTAAACTGATCAGCAAACAAGCTAAAACACGTTTTAATTAAATTAAGCTATAACTTGTTGAATAAACTTGTCGAAGGCAGCCTGACCGACAGCTGTTCGTTTAAAGACACCTGCGTCTTCAAGTACTCGGGCGAAAATATGACCCACATCTTCACGGACAATTTGTTCCACATTATCCGTAGTCAGTTGGCTAGCATATTTTGCTTTTAGTTGATCAGCCCAAGGTTGGTGTATCGCTGCAATTTGATTAGGTTGATCTAACAAGTATTTACCGACTTCTGTCAACTCATTAAGCAACCGGCCCGGTAGAATGGCCAAGCCCATCACTTCAATCAACCCAATATTTTCCTTTTTAATATGCTGAACATCTTGATGAGGATGGAAAATACCGTCAGGATAAGCTGTTGACGTTTGGTTGTCTCGTAAAACTAAATCTAATTGATATTCACCATCAATTTTATTAGCAATTGGTGTAATTGTATGGTGCGGTGTGCCATCTGCGTCATGGGCAATAATCGATTGTGATTCATCCGAATAATTTTGCCATTGCGCTAAAATCGTCGTGGCCGCGTTAATGAGTTGCGCCTGATTCGCGCCTGTTAAACGAATAACTGACATTGGCCATTTAACAACGCCCAGTTTAATCTCTGGGTAAGCAGGCCACTGGAATTCTCGCTCCACTTGTGCCTGATTCATCGGAAAGACATGACGACCACCTTGATAATGTTCATGACTTAGCATTGAACCGCCAACAATTGGTAAGTCCGCATTGCTGCCAACAAAATAGTGAGGAAACTTGGAAATAATAGCAAATAAATTGCAAAACGTCTGCCGATTAATATGCATCGGTTCATGAACCGAATCAAGAAAAATACAATGCTCATTGAAATAAGCATACGGCGAATATTGAAAGCCCCAAGTTTGACCATTCAAATTAAATCGAACGATACGGTGGTTACTACGAGCGGGATAATTCAGGCGACCACGATAACCTTCATTGGTCATACACAATTGGCAAGCCGGATAACTTAATGGTGCCGCTGTGGCCGCTGCGGCAATTGCTTTGGGATCTTTTTCAGGTTTAGAAAGGTTGATCGTAATTTCTAAATCACCATATTCAGTCGCCACGGGAAATTTAATATTCTTAGCAATCTGAGCAGTTTTGACATAATCATTAGCCGTCGACAAGTGATAGAAATATTTAGTAGCCGCTTGAGATGATTCCTGATATAGGTTCCAGAAATGTTGATTAACATAACTTGGTGGTGGCGTGATTAAATTCAATAATTGTGCTTCTAAAATTTCTCGAGCAGGTTGATTATCAGCAATAGCTTGATGCTCAACAGCATAATCAACTAATTGATTAGCTAATTCAATTGGTTGATTAGTCGCTATACCCACAACTTCGTCAAAATCGTCAGCGCCAATTAAAGTCAAAATTTGATTTTGCAAATAGACGCGATCTAAATCTTGGAACTGCGAATTATTTTTTAAAATTTCTGTTACAAACGGTGTGACTAAACTTGTCTGACGCATGATGTCAACATACTCCTAAATTAATTAAAAATGAGAAACAACCTCTTAATTTAAAATAGTGAATCTAAAACGAGTTTAATTTTTTGAATTAATTATTCGATGATCAAATCTTGATCAACAATTTTATGTGGACCATCCGCAATCTTAGCTCGGTAAAAACCGGCATCGTAGCCGATTGTCTCACGATAAATTGCACCAACTTTTTCGATAAAATCGGGAATATTAGCAGATTTCACAACAGCAATAGCACAACCACCAAAACCGGCTCCAGTCATACGAGCACCTAAGACGCCAGGTTGTTGCCAAGCCGTATGAGCAAGTGTATCTAATTCAACGCCCGTCACTTCATAATCATATTCAAGTGAAACATGAGAAGCATTAATTAATCGACCAAACTTCTCTAAATCACCATCAGTTAACGCCTTAGCAGCGGTAATAGTGCGTTGATTTTCTAAGACAGCATGGCGGGCACGTCTAATTAAGATCTCATCATTAATGGCGTAGCAATATTCATCAAAGCTTTCGGCATCTAGGTCACCCAAAGATTTAATTGCCACTACTTTTTGCAAACGTGCTAATGCTTCTTCACATTCTGCACGACGCTCATTATATTTACTGTCACTTAATGCCCGTGGCTTATTGGTATTCATAATCACAATTTCATAGTCATCTAAGGCAATTGGATAATATTGATAATCCAAAGTATTCGTATCCAAGAAGATGGCCTGATCTTTCTTACCCATACCAATGGCAAATTGATCCATAATTCCTGAATTGACACCAATGTATTGATTTTCAACTTGTTGACCCAACTTAATAAGATCTAATGGTGTTTTACCAAGTTGATAATAAGCATTGATAATAGTACCCGTTAATAATTCGATTGAACTTGATGAGGACAAACCTGATGCGGCTGGCAGATTACCATAGAAGTAAATATTCAAGCCGTGCTTAAAATCAACACCAGCTGCTTGAAGCAAGAAGAACTCACCCTTAACGAAATTAGTCCAATCATCATCTTTATTAAAAGCCAATTGATCTAAATCAATTTCATGAACACCCTGGCTTGCAAAATTTGCAGAATACAAATGTAATTGATGATCTGTGGTCGGACTAACAGCAGCATACGTTCCTAAGCTAATTGCCGCTGGAAAAACATGACCGCCATTGTAGTCTGTATGTTCACCAATTAAGTTAATACGGCCAGGTGCGAAATAATTTGCGTCAACTTTTGCATCAAAAATTTCAGTGAATTGCGTATTAATCTCTGCTAATTGCATATCTCATTCTCCTATTTATCGAAACCGTTAGGATGTTGTTCCGTCCAGAGCCAAGCAGTCGCGATAATTTTTTCAATGTCATCGTATTTTGGTTCCCAATGCAAGATTTCACGTGCTTTTTGTGATGAAGCAATTAATGTACTAGGATCGCCAGGGCGACGATCAGCAATTTCATAAGGAATTTCTTTTTTAGTAGCTTTGCGAGCTGCTTCAACAATTTCTAAGTTAGAAAAACCAGTTGCTGAGCCTAAGTTAAATTGATTAGAATCATGACCAGCTTCAAGATATTGAAGTGCTAAAATATGAGCGTCAGCTAAATCAACGACATGAACATAATCACGAACGTTAGTACCATCTTTAGTTGGGTAATCGCCACCAAAAATTTGTAGTTTTTCACGTTTGCCACTAGCAACTTGTAACACAATTGGAATTAAGTGTGATTCAGGACGGTGATCTTCACCAATTGAACCATCAGCTTTAGCACCTGCAACGTTGAAGTAACGTAAGGCAACCCATTTCAAGCCATGCGCAACATCTTGCCAATGAGCAAACTTCTCCATCGTTAACTTGCTTTCACCATAAGGATTAGTTGGTTCTTGTGGTGTTTTTTCTGTAATTGGAATCTCTTTTGCTTCGCCGTAAGTAGCTGCTGTTGAAGAGAAGACCAATTGTTTAACATTAAATTTGTTCATAACTTCCAATAATACGATGAAACCATAATCATTGTTGTCAAAATACTTCAATGGATCTTTCATGGATTCTGCGACTAATGAAAAAGCAGCAAAATGAACAACACCCGTAATATCTTCTTTAGTAAAAACTGATTCTAGAAATGCACGATCACGAAGATCACCTTCATAAAATTTAGCCTTTGAATTAACCGATTGACGATGACCTGTTACCAAGTTATCAACGACAGCAACGTCAAAGCCCTGTTCGATCAAACGATCAGTTGTATGTGAACCAATATAGCCAGCACCGCCGGTTACTAAAATTGTCATAGTAAACGCTCCCTTTTAGTAAATTATTTAGTTTTTACTAAATATTATCAACTTAGTTATACCACTGATTTGCTTGTTTAGTCAATTGTTTTCAGGTAAAATTCATTTTTGATTCCATTTGAAAAATTTACTAAATAAATTTATAATATAATCTATCTACTGCTCTATAACTACGTTATTCCATGTTGGAGGTAATCATTCATGGCTACGATTAAAGATATCGCCGAGAAGGCGGGCGTCTCACCTGCTACTGTTTCTCGCGTTCTAAACTATGATCCTGGTCTGTCTGTGACAGATAAAACAAAAAAAAGAATTTTTGAAGTAGCTGAGAATTTAAATTACCAACATAAAAAGAAAAGCAGTCGGTCAACCCAGAAAATCGCCATCCTAACCTGGTATAACGAGCAAGAAGAACTTGACGATATTTACTATCTCTCCATTCGCTTAGGCGCAGAAAATAAAATTCATGAAGCTGGATTTGAGCCGCAACAAATTGGCTTACAGCAACAAAATTTACCAACTAGTCCGGACTTTGCCGGTATGATTGCAATTGGCAAATTCAGTCAAAATCAAATCAAGCGTATTAAAGCAACGGGTTTGCCTACAACTTTCGTCGATTTTAATACCTTAAATTATGGCTTTGACAGTGTCACGACCAATTTTCATTACCCAGTGTTACAAATTATTGATCACTTCCAAAAAGTTGGTATTGATGATATTGGTATTTTGGCCGGCCAAGAAGTGACTAGTGATCAACAATTACGTTTAACTGATCTGCGTTACCAAACTTTCCGTAATATTTTACGTGACCGAAAATTATTGAACCCCGATTTTATTTTAAAAGGCAGTTTCAGCGTTGAATCTGGGCATCAAATGATGACTAAAGCCATTCAAGAATTAGGCGAACAATTACCGCACGCATTCTTTGCAGCCAATGATGCGTTAGCCATTGGTGCACTCCACGCTTTAAAAGAAAATCATATTGCAGTCCCTGAACGCGTTAGTATTATTGGTTTTAACGATAGTACCGTTGCTAAATATTTCTCCCCACAATTAAGTTCGGTTAAAGTAGATACTGAATTAATGGGACAAAAAAGTGTTGAATTGTTATTAGACCGCTTAGATTCACAACGAACAGTGCCTGTAAACTTAAATATTGGCACTGAATTAGTCTTACGAGAAAGCTCCAAATAAAAAAGCCCCTAGTTTATTTTTTAAACTGGGGACTTTTTGTTCTTCTTAATATTTATTAAATGCTTGCTACTACTTCGGCGCGGGTTGGAATTGAAGGAAAAGCACCAAGTTTTTGAACAGTTAACGCGGAAGCACGATTAGCGTAAACAATGGCTGCCTCCAAGTTAGAAAAGTCAGCATGTAATTCAGAAGCTAACGAGCCAATAAAGGTATCCCCTGCAGCGGTTGTATCCACGGCTGTTACCGTGACTGCAGGAATGATCTTATCAAAACCAGCTCGAGCCATAAAAACGCCGCGGCTACCTAACGTGATAATCACAACTTTAACACCCAGAGCAAAAAACTTATCTGCAGCAGCTCGCATAGAAGTTTCATTTGTAATCTCAATTCCTGTTAAATTAGCCGCTTCTGTTTCATTAGGAACAATAATATCTGTGAGTTGTAAAAGCTCTTCAGAGAGTGCTGCAGTGGCTGGTGCAGGGTTCAAAATTGTTATGGTCCGATTAGCTTGAGCGATTTCAAACGCTTGGATAGTGGCAGCTAGTGGTGTTTCAAATTGGGCCATAACAAAATCAGCTTGGATAATTAATGCTTGATTAGCTTTAACTTGGTCAGCAGAAACATCGGCATTGGCGCCAGCACTAATGATAATCGAGTTTTGACCAGTAGCCTGTAATAAAATATAAGCTTGCCCAGTGGCACTGCTGTTCATCACTTCGATGGCGTTAGTATTGACTTGATTGTCGCGTAGTTTGTTCAGCATCATCTGCCCATCTAAATCTTGACCTACCGCCCCAATAAAACTTGTCTGAGCACCAGACCGTGCTGCAGCAACGGCCTGATTAGCACCTTTTCCTCCTGCTGCAATTGAGAAATCTTGCATGCGAATCGTTTCGCCAGATTGTGGCAACTGATCAATTTGTAAAATCCGGTCGACATTGATACTACCTACAATCGTTACTTTGTTCGTCATTGTTATACCTCATTAAGTTAATTACTTCTATTTTACGCTAAAAATAATAACTTAAAAAGCAACTCTGATGAAAATTTCCAACTCTAATAGAAATAGACATAAAAATTCGGAACAAGTCATGACTTGTTCCGAATTTTTTTAGTGAATAACTATAATTGTGCTAATTTTTCAATTGGTTCAGTAATACCGTTTTTAAAAACATATGATCCGGCAACCAAGACATTAGCGCCAGCAGCAACACATAAACGCCCGGTTTGGTCAGTAATACCGCCATCAACTTCAATATCATAATGATAGTGATTGTCACGTCGTAATTGCTCTACTTGAGCAATTTTCGTCGTCATTTTTTCAATAAACTTTTGCCCACCAAAACCAGGACTAACAGTCATGACTAAAACTTGATCAACAATTGGCAACAAGTCTTGATAAGCAGCAATGCTTAACGCTGGATCAAAAGCGATACCCGCCTTTTTACCTAACTTGTGAATTTCTTCAATTAAACGATATGGATGGCGTGTGGTTTCCGGATGAAATGTCAAAAGATCACCACCCGCCTGCGCAACATCAAGTACAACTTGTTCGGGATTCTCAACCATAATGTGGCAATCCAAGACTAAATCTGTTTGTGCACGTAACTCTTTGACAAACTTATCCCCAAAGTTAATATTGGGAACATAATGACCATCCATAATATCAACGTGCAAATATTCAGCTGCACTCTTTTCAATTGTGGTAATTTGATTTTTTAAATCAAATAAACTAGCGCTTAACAGTGATGGTGCTACAATAATCGACATCTTGATTCACCTCGTTAATTTACTGACCATAAAAACCCACCAAATCCGCTGAGATTGGTGGGCTAAGTTTTTACCTACTTAGAATAATAGTGTTTCAACTTAATTAAAGGATTATTTAAGTGGTTCCCACTGCCATTCTTCAACTTCAGGAATATCCGTACCATAGTCACGAATATAAGCATTGTGGTAAGCAACCTTATCATCCATCTTTTGAGCAAAGCCAGCAGCTTTAGGACCATAGACAGCCAAAGCAGCTTCTTTAGAAAGGTCAAAACGATCTAATTGATTGACAACACGCATATCAAATGGTGTTGTGATATCACCGTTTTCGCGATAACCATGAATATGAAGGTTATGGTTGTGGCGATCAAAGAAGATATCACGAATTAAACCTTCAAAGCCATGGAAAGCAAAGACAATTGGCTTGTCAGTTGTAAAGTAATTGTCGAATTCTTCATCACTTAAACCACGAGGGTTAACTTTTGGTGATTGTAATTTCAACAAATCAACAACGTTAATGAAACGAATCTTCATCTCTGGATATTGTTTGTGCAAGATAGAAATTGCAGCTAAGCTTTCCCAGTTAGGTTCAGTACCAGCAGCGGCAAAGACAATATCAGGTTCTTCACCATTATCAGTACTTGCCCAATCAATGATCTTTAAACCATTATTGACAAGGACATCAGCTTCTTCAGCAGAATACCATTGTGGACGTGGGTGTTTAGAAGTCACAATAAAGTTAATCTTTTCTTCAGTTGCAAAAGCTTTATTAGCAACTGCTAACAGTGTATTAGCATCAGCTGGCAAATATTCCCGAATATATTCAGGTTTCTTATCAGCCAAGTGACCTAATAGACCTGGATCTTGATGAGTATAACCATTATGATCTTGTTGGAATGAAGTTGAGGTATCAATAATGTTCAATGAAGGATATTTCTTACGCCAAGGTAATTCATTGGCCTTACGTAACCACTTGAAGTGTTGTGTAAGCATTGAATCCACAACTCGTAAGAAAGCTTCGTAACTTGAGAAGAAGCCATGACGACCAGTTAAAACATAACCTTCCAAGAACCCTTCAGCTTGATGTTCAGATAATTGTGAATCAATGATCCGACCAGCAGGTGCAACAAATTCATCATTAGGTTTATGAATCGGTTCCAACCATTGACGCTCACTAGCTTCAAATATTGGTGCTAAACGGTTAGACATTGTTTCATCAGGACCAAAGACACGGAAGTTATCTGGATTCTTCTTAATCACATCACGTGTCCATTGACCAAAGATATTCATATCTTGAGCAATAATCTTACCATGTTCTGAATTATCTAAAGCATAGTCGCGCCAATCGGGTAATTTCAACGGACGCGGATCAATACCACCGTTTGTAATTGGATTGGAAGCCATCCGGTTCTCACCATCTGGAGTCGTTGCTTTGATTTCTGGTTTTAAGGCACCAGTTTCATCAAACAATTCTTCTGGCTTGTATGATTCTAACCAATCAACTAATTTATCAGCATGTTGCATGTCATTTTGGTCAACAGGAATTGGAATTTGGTGAGCACGGAATGAATTCTCAATCGGTTCGCCATCCCATTCTTTAGGACCAGTCCAGCCTTTAGGAGCGCGGAAGATAATCATTGGCCAGATTGGGCGCGTTGTATCATTGTTCTCACGAGCATTCTTTTGAATTGCTTTGATCTTTTGAATAGCCTCATCCATAGCCTTAGCCATTGCTGGGTGCATCTTGTCAGGATCGTCGCCTTCAACAAAAATTGGTTCCCAGCCATTACCTTCAAAGTACTTAGTCAATTCTTCATTAGACTTGCGGGAGAGAATGGTTGGATTAGAAATTTTGAAACCATTTAAGTTTAAGATTGGTAATTCTGCACCATCATTAATTGGGTTAATAAAGGTTGTTGACATCCATGAAGCAGCTAATGGACCAGTTTCAGCTTCACCGTCACCAACGACAGAAACAGCAATCACGTCAGGGTTATCAAGAATTGCACCAACACCATGAGAGACAGAGTAACCTAATTCGCCACCTTCATGCATTGATCCTGGTGTTTCAGGAGCAGCATGAGAAGCAACACCGCCTGGGAATGAGAACTGTTTGAATAACTTGCCCATACCCTCTTCATCCTCAGTAATATTAGGATAAATTTCAGAGTATGTGCCATCCAAATAGGCATTTGAAACCATGACTTGGCCACCATGACCTGGGCCTTCAATATAAAACATATTTAAACCGTATTTTTTAATAACTCGATTTAAATGTGTGTAAATAAAGTTTTGACCAGCAATAGTACCCCAGTGACCAATTGGATGAACTTTAACATCGCTTGCCTCTAAAGGATGACGTAACAATGGGTTAGACTTTAAATAAAGTTGACCAACTGAAACGTAGTTAGCAGCACGCCAGTATTCATTCATTAACTTAAGATATTCCGGTGAATCATAATCGACAGTATTTTTAACTGAATCCATGATTTTCCTCCCGCTCTTTTAAGCTCAAATTCAATAATAATTATCAATTAACTTAACATCTATATCATACTAAAAAACAAGAAAAAGTCAACCATTTAATTTATTGGGTCGTACCAATCTTAAAAACACTGATAAATTAATCAATGCAGCGCTTAAATTATATAAAAATCCACTAACAGAGTCATTCTTTTTGTTTATCCAGCAGCTACCGATAAAGCAACTGAAAAATTTGAACTAATCGACTTATTGATAAATAACACCGGCATAACGCTATTGAATAATGGAACAAGATCATTTTTCAAGTGACATTTACAAAAACAGCATTGCAATTAGCCTTAAGCTAACCACGATGCTGTTTTTTAAGTTTAATCTTCACCTAATGTGACAAAAGTATTGTATTTCATATATTGATAATGGAGTCGCATCCGCGAATATTCAAACGGCGTGCCATCATCTAAGAAGAAAATACCAGCCATAACACCAACAGGCTCAACGGGTTTTAATTGTAATTCTTGCTGATCTTCTTCTGTTGATGGTTCAGCGGAGATGGTTAAATAAGATTTAGTAACGGATTGATTCTTTTCGGCTTGTAAATAATTAAAAATCGACCCCGAAACAATCTCTCGCGTTAATTCAGGCATGATTTTAATGGGAATATAACCAGTTTCGATCATAAAAGGTTGGTCATCAAACAGACGAAGACGTTTAATTTCATAGACAAAATCATCATGATTCAAAAATAAATCCCGTCGTAATTCTTTATCAGGCTTAATAACTTGGAAATCCAACAACTTAATTCCTGGTTTACGACCGTTCATTTGAAAACTATCTGTTACCCCAAGATTAGAGCCATTATTATAATGGAAAACGGAACGATTCTTTAGATAAAGTGGATTAATAAATGTACCAGAACCACGCTTTTTAAAAACAACACCTTGATCGGCTAAAATATTCAAGGCACGCTTAACTGAACTGCGGCTGATTTCATATTGCTCACTTAATGAGCGTTCATCAGGCAGTTTAAGTGACGGATATTCCCCGGCCATAATATTCTTCTTTAAAGTTGTTAAAAGCCGATGATAAACTAAATCAGCCATAGAAAACATCCTTTGATAATTAATTTTGGATAAGACACCGATTCAACTACGAATCGCGTGTCAATATTGATAACCGTACTGACTTATCTTACTTAACTTTCTCCAGTTTTGCAAAAAAATCGCCAGTAGTATTCTTAACTAGCGTTAAGTATTTTGACGCCACCACTTAGAATCACACTCCATGAGCAACCTTACGCCAGCGCGACGAAGAGCAACAAAACAGTTCTCGGTTTTCAAGAAGATCAATATTGAGATTCTAGTATCATTATTCTAACTTGCGTTTTTCTTGTTTAAAAACAAGCAATCTTTTATTCTGAAAATAAAGGCAACCTTGTGAGCAGGAGGAATAAAGATGGCGAAAAAGATTGAACTCGTACTGCTATTACTTACTTCACTGACCCTGGGCGCTTGCAGTGAAGAACAAGCCAATTCTAAACCAAGTATTGAATCTAAACAGGCAACCTCATCAAGTAAACAAGCTACTCGTTCTATTGAAGAAGGCGCAATTGACGAAGAAGCATTAACTTTAAGCACTACAAACGGCCAAAAGCTCAGTTTATTAATGCATGAATTCAACTGGAATAATTTGATCATTAGTGAAATAGTCGCTGAAGTTGAAGAGCAAGAATTACAACTGGACTTAACTTGGTACAATCGCACGAATGAAGTTGCATACTTTGCAGAAGCACTTAAAATTCAAGTTTTTCAAAATGGTGAAGAATTAACCCTAATTGACTATGATGATTTAGACGAACCACTATCTCCTAACGATAGCGAAGATGTGGAATTTGACTACCGTTTAAACAATTTAACGCAACCCCTAGAAGTGAAAGTAGCAGCCAATAATGGTGATAATGCCCATATTTTAAATATTGATTTAAAAGAATGACTTATTGTGATCTTTGCCCCACTGTTTTGTTGCGGTAAAATATGATTAA
This sequence comes from Lapidilactobacillus dextrinicus DSM 20335, assembly GCF_001436095.1. GTDB lineage: Bacteria > Bacillota > Bacilli > Lactobacillales > Lactobacillaceae > Lapidilactobacillus > Lapidilactobacillus dextrinicus. Next base: position 31,355 of record NZ_AYYK01000003.1, read on the forward strand.
GTTTATTTAATCAAAACTGCTAAGGAGCCAATCGATGGCAAACTCATATATGATGTCAATTGACGAAGGAACAACTAGTACACGCGCGATTATTTTTGATCATCAAGGTCAAAAAGTAGCAGAAGCACAAAATGAGTTTCCCCAATACTTTCCACAACCGGGCTGGGTCGAACACAACGCCAACGAAATTTGGAATGCTGTTTTATCTACGATTGCCAGTACGTTTATTAATTCTGGAATTCAACCAACCCAAATTAAAGGGATTGGCATTACTAATCAAAGAGAGACAACCGTTGTTTGGAATAAGCAAACCGGACTGCCCATTTATAATGCCATCGTCTGGCAATCACGCCAATCTAGCGACATCGCCGAACAATTAAAGCGTGACGGTTATGACGACTTAATTCACGAAAAAACTGGCCTAGTCATCGACGCTTATTTCTCAGCAACTAAAATTCGGTGGTTATTAGATCATGTACCTGGTGCGCAGCAACAAGCAGAAAATGGCGACTTATTGTTTGGCACAATTGACTCGTGGTTGGTTTGGAAACTAACCGGTGGTGCCGTGCACGTCACTGACTATACTAATGCTAGTCGCACGATGTTATTTAATATTCACGATCTAAAATGGGATCAAGATATTTTAGATTTGCTCAATATTCCAACGGCCATGTTGCCGGAAGTACGATCTAACTCGGAAGTTTACGGCGAAACCATGCCTTATCACTTCTATGGTAGTCGCGTACCAATTGCTGGTATTGCCGGTGATCAACAAGCTTCTTTATTTGGACAACTAGCTTTAGACGACGGCATGGTTAAAAACACCTATGGCACCGGTGCTTTTATTGTAATGAATACAGGTACTAAGCCTACTTTATCCTCTCATCATTTATTAACGACGATTGGCTACGGCCTTAACGGTGAAATTCATTATGCGTTGGAAGGATCAGTTTTTGTCGCCGGTTCAGCAATTCAGTGGCTACGCGATAGCATGGGATTATTAAACACCGCGCCAGAATCTGAACTCGCGGCTAAAAACTCGCAAAGTCTTGATGAAGTTTACGTCGTCCCAGCTTTTACTGGTTTAGGAGCACCTTATTGGGATAGTGAAGCCCGTGGAGCCGTTTTTGGTATGACTCGTGGAACAACCCGCGATGATTTTATTAAGGCCACTTTGCAGTCATTAGCTTATCAAACCCGCGATGTTATTGATACGATGAATCAAGATACAGCTATCAAGATCCCGATGCTACGTGTTGATGGCGGTGCCGCTAATAATGATTATTTGATGCAATTTCAAGCTGATATTCTCAACATCCCGATTGAGCGTGCCAATAATCTAGAAACAACAGCTTTAGGTGTAGCGTTTCTGGCTGGTTTAGCTGTCGGCTACTGGGAAAACATTGATGAGTTACGGCATGTCTACCAAAGTGGTCAGACATTTTTGCCAGTTATGGATGCTACGCGACGTCAACAGCTTTATCAAGGCTGGACTAAAGCTGTTAAAGCGACGCGATTATTTGAATAATCAAAACTAAAATACGATTAAAGTAAGGAACGTTGATGATGGAAAAAATAACTTGGCGTAAAGACGAAAAAAATATTTATCCATTGAAAAAAAACACCAACAATAACCACGTTACCACCGCAAAATTTCATTACGATTACCGGCCAGGGTAATCCTAACGGTCCAGAATTTGCTGCAAAAATTCAGGCACTTTATCCGGTTAGTTATGCAATTCGGATGGCCCCTAAAAAAGGAATTGCTTTCCCCGGCGCCTTTGATTACACCGTATATCCACTAGAGGGCTTTTGGACTTTACCAGTAGGCCATCGGGAAGGTCCTTTGGATAAGGACTTCTTACAATATAAAATCATGATTAAACAACCTAGTTTCGTCACATCTGAAATTTTCGAGCAAGCCTTAGAACTCGCCCACGAAAAAGTCGATCCCCAATTATTAACGCAGTTAAAATTCGAAACTATTGATGAGGGTTTAGTCGCTATGATTTTGCACACCGGTGCTTTTGACGACGAACCTGTTAGTTTTGCTAAACTCGCCGACTTTATTGAAGCCAGCGGCTACCAGCGGACCAGCATGGACCACAAGGAAATTTACATTTCCGATTTTCGCAAAGTAGCAGAAGCCAAACGCAAGACGATTTTACGAGTGGGAATTGAGAAGAAAAAATAAAAAATTAGATTAAGGAATTCAGACAGTTAAGCCTGTTGAAGTGAATCAATGCTAACAATTAATGTTGGAACGTATAATATTGCAGCTGGTAAGTTGCCAGATACTCAGGCCATTAATAGATTACTTCGATTAAACAAGTTAGCTGTTGTCGGTTTGCAAGAAGTCGATCAATTTACTGCTCGAAATCATTATTCGATGACCTCAGCTATTGCTGAAGATACTTATCATCATTTCTTCACGAAGGCCATCGATTTAGAGCGCGGTACTTATGGTATCGCCTTATTGTCTGATCAAAATATCATAACTCCGAAATATGCCGCTTACCACGCTTATGGTTTAGAACGCCAAGTTTGGCAAAAAATAACGTATTCATTAACCACCAGCCTCAAAATTGCGATCTATAATACCCATCTATCATTCGAAAACATTCAGCTAAGAAAACAACAAGTAGCTGAACTTCTTATGGTGCTGAAAAACGATCCCAATCCTTATAAAATTATTTTGAGTGATTTTAATATGGATCAAAACCACGATGAATGGGAACCATTCAAGTTTTCGTATATCCTAGCTAATGGTGTGCAACAATGGTTTGAAACTTTTAATGACCGGGATGAAAATATGAACAGCTATGAAATTGATAATATTATCCTCAGTAAAAATTTGAAATTACTAAACGCTACTGAGCAACCACAAATTTTATCCGATCATAATCTATTGACTGCTAAAATTTGCCTGAACGAATTTGGTTTGAAGAATCCCTCCAACACCGATTAAAATAAAACGCTAAATCCAAAATTTGGATTTAGCGTTTTATTTTTTTAGATCATTTTCAAGCTGAATTTTGACATTTTTTTACCATCAACATTAAACGGACTATCTGCTAGTTCTATATCTGTTCAATAGTGTTCCCAAGACCTTTGAAAAACAAAAGCTAAATAATAGCCCGATTAAAACAGAACGGGCACCATAAGTTAACAAGCCAATTAGTAAAACACTCCAATTCAAATAATTCAGCAGTTTGGCGACAGATAGACTGGGCCATTTACGATTCAATAAGATGGCAATAACGTCTAATCCTGCTGTTGAAGAGTTTTCGGAGATACATAAAAAGTAGCCTAAAGAAATCAGGACAACGGCCAAAACGAATTGTAGCCAAATTGGCCATGACAATTTCAGTGACCACGCAGAAAATAAGTTAAAGCAAACTAAATAGAAACAGCTACTAAAAATCGAAGAGATGAAGAAATGGCGGCCTAACTTCCACCAACCCATTAACAATAGCAAAATCGTTAAAACGTTGGTTGCTGTTGTAATACTGACATGGAACAATTGATAAACAATTAATGACAGGCTAGTTACACCACCGTTAATAATTTTATTAGGAACCATCAGATGAGCGTAAGCAAAACCAAGAATAACATTAGCCAGCGCGATTTTTAAATAAGCAAAAATAAACTGTTTATGACGCAACGTTAACTCCTTATTGAGCATGTAAAACTGCCTCTACTGGAAAATGATCGGAGACAAACTTCCGATCTAATGAATCAGTGATGACAGCCGTTTTGTCAACTATAAAGCCCTTAGTATAGATGTAATCAATGTTTTCTAAATTTTGCCAATCAATATCATAATTAAAATCTTCAAAGGTACCATTGGGACCGTAATGCTTAATATCGGCTAAAAATCTAGCATTGGCAAAATCACTTAGTAATTCATGGACCGATTCATCAAGCTCAGCATTAAAATCTCCCATGATAATCGTATTGTATTCAACAATTTTCGGTGCCAATTCTTTTAACATTAGTTGCATACCTTGATAGCGTGCCTCTTCGGACTCGTTATCAAGATGGACATTAATCACCATAAATTGTTTACCACTTGCCTTATTCTTTAAAACTGTCCATAAGCAGACTCGTTTAAAAGCTGCATTGGGATGAATACTTGGTCGATCTGGCGTCTCCGATAGCCAAAATGCACCGTGGTCAAGACAGTCAAACATCTTTGGTTTAAAAAGAAGCGCTAGCCCTTCACCAGTACCGTCTCCTTCTCTTTCTTTAGATAAGATTTGATATTCCGTTAATTGTTTTAAATCTTGCACTTGATTAGGTTTAACTTCTTGTACAGTTAATAAATCCCAGTCGTGATAATCAATTAATGATATTAGACCTGATTTTCGATCGTTCCAGCTCCAATCGACATCAACATCAGTATCTACTCGAACATTATATGTTGCGATTCTCATATTAATCCTCTTCACTTTATAAAATTTATGTCATTGAATTTTATGCTTTAACTGCTACTACAAAAGCCTCATATGGTCGCAGTTGAAGTGAAATATTCTTACCCATCTCCGCTAATGATAAGTCTGAATAATCACTAATAATCACTTTTTCAACATCATCCGTCAAATTAAATTCGTTTATCTGATCAGAAAAATTGCAAACAACTAACCATTTTGCGTTTTCTAATTGACGATAATAAGCAAACACTTCAGTTTTAGTATCTTCGAGCAGTTTAAAATTACCTTGACTTAATATCGGATTACTTTTTCTTAGCTTAATTAACTTTTGGTAGGTATAGAAGATTGAGTTCTCGTTTGCTAGCTCTGCGGCAATATTGATCACTTGATAATTCTGATTTACTGCTAACCATGGCTTGCCTGTTGTGAAACCAGCATTCAATTCATCATTCCATTGTATGGGTGTTCTAGCGTTATCGCGTCCTTTAGCATTAATTGACGCTAATATTGCTTGTTTGGAATAACCCTCATTCAGTCTTTGTTGATACATATTAATAGTTTCAATATCATCTGCTTCAGAAATATCAGTAATTGGACGATTAGTCATGCCAATTTCTTCACCTTGATAGATATACGGAGTTCCTTGCATCATGTGTAGTAAGATAGCTAACATTTTTGCGCTAACAACTCGGTATTGCTTATCATTACCCCATCGTGACACAATTCGTGGTTGATCATGATTATTCCAAAATAAGCTATTCCATCCACTACCTGCTAATTCGACTTGCCACTTAACAAACACTTGCTTAAGCTTTTCTAAATTAAGGGGTGCTAAATCCCATTTTTCTTTGCCTAACTGTTGATCAATGGCCAAATGTTCAAACTGAAATACCATAGAAAGTTCATTTCTATCAGGTCCAGAATACTTTTTAGCATCTTCAACAGTAGCGCTACCAGCCTCGCCAACCGTCATTAGGTCTTTCTCTGCAAAAACACTACGATTCATTTCTTTAAGGTAATTATGCAGTTTGGGTCCATTTCCCGTAATCATTTTAAGTGGTTTTTTACCAATTAGATCAATGACATCCAGTCGAAAACCACCCACCCCTTTTTGAATCCAGAAATTGATCATTTGATAAATTTTTGTGCGCATTTTTTGATTTTCCCAGTTCAAATCAGGTTGTTGCTCACTAAATAAATGTAAATAATATTGATTAGTTATCCGATCATATTTCCAAGCCCTGCCGCCAAAAATTGATCCTAACTGATTGGGTGCATGATTGTTAATTGGATCAGCCCATACATAATAATCACGATACGGGTTTTCTTTACTTTTCTGAGCTTCAACAAACCAATGATGCTGATCAGAAGTATGGTTAAGCACCAGGTCCATAATAATACGAATACCTTTCTGTTTGGCTAATCGAATCAACTTTTCCATATCTTTCATGGTTCCAAAATCGGACAGGATTGCTTCATAATTGCTAATATCATAGCCGTTGTCAGTATTAGGCGATTGATAGACTGGGCACAACCAAATAGCTTGAATACCCAAAAATTGTAAGTAATCAAGCCGGCTGATAATACCTGGAATGTCCCCAATTCCATCACCATTTGAATCCTGAAAACTACGTGGATAAATTTGATAAACAACGGCTGTTTTCCACCACGGTTGTGTTTTTTCCATCCCATGCTACTCCTATCATCAGTAAACTTATACAATATATAAGAAGGGCGGGGGATTCTTATGAACACCCCACCTTCTTTTTAACTATTTATTTGCTTCTATTAAAACTGCAAACTAATTACTAATAACTAGCTAATACATCGGATTCAATATTGATTACCAATGAACCTTTATTAGTGGGATGAATCAGTTGCTCATTATCCTCAATCTCAATCCAGTAGTTTTGGCTTGGAAAAATTTTTTGTGTTGTTGGCACGGCAATAACGTCACTCAATTCATTAATCTTAAAAATTAATTCTTGATTTTCAGTGTAGCGTAATAATTCGGCAGTTGAATAAACGATGGTTACCCCTGCTACTTTGAGATTCTGCGGTAGCATTAACCCATCACGCCCGTGAATTGTTATCTTATGACGATTAAACAAGCCTGCAATTTCAAAATGTACCTCCGTATCCAATGTGTTCAACAAATGAATAAACGATCCTTGATCAACATCAGTTTGAAAGGCCAAAATATTGTCTTGATTTGGCATTAGTTTAAACTCTGGCACAATTTGATTTTGAGCTAATAACTTAGTATAGAATACTGGATCAAATCGTAATTCCGTGCAAATAACGTCAATACTACCTTGCCCGTATGGTATTGTAGCCGCAACAATTTGTTTGCTCTGAATTTCTTGTAAAAACGCTTGACCATTTTTGTAAGTGAATGTTTGGTAATACTCAACCCGTACCTCAGACATATCTTGATTCCAGTTTAGTCCTTGAACGCTCGGAAATAATCGTGGCGTTTCTTCGACAACCATACCAGGCATAACTCCTAGTTGGTCAATCAAAGTATGACAACTTTCCCCAACTAAATCATATTCTGGCAATTCACCAATTAACAATACATGACCACCATCTTGAATATATTGCACCAACAATTGCTGAGTTTTAGCCGCCATATAGCGACTACTCAAATAAACCATTATTGGTGTTTTCTTAGGATCCGGTATTTCTTGCTTTAAATCAATGGCATCATAATTGAACTTTGCTGATAGTAAATTTTTAAGCACATTGTTCCAAGGTCGTTTGGCACGATTCATAGAAAGATTGTTAACATATTCGTTAGAAATATGGCTATTTGGATAATAATACTCAGTCATAAAATCATCAATATCAAAACCAATGGCTAATTTTGTAGGTTTCACAGTAGTTCGACTCAATAATTCATGATTGTGAAGCGCCTCTTGATTAATCTGGGTAATCCGCGGATAAGCATAACTTATCTTTCCTTCGGGATTAACTATTGCACCGAAGCCATGACGCCAACCATGAATTCCAACTCGAGAATTACCATCTGCCTGATAAACCTCTAAGCTACGATTATACCCACCAGAGAATAAATAATAATTCAACACCTTAGTACCCTCGGCTAATTGTAACCGTGTTTTTAAAGGAATAGCGGAGGTCTCTTTTTGACTTTCAAGATGATCAGTATTGTTTCCAGTACTTGCATTAAATTCTAATGACGAAAGTGGCCAATTACGACCAGTCGCCGACATTAACTTATTAAGTGTATACAAATGTGTAGCTGTGGTTAAATCAAAATCACCAAAATAAACATCCGTACCCACAAGAACATTATCCAAAGTAAAGGTGTCATATAACTGACTGATTCCGATTGGGAAAGTTTCCCCAAGTCCTTGGTCAGTACCATGTACATTAATTAAATAGGGTATCTCTACAATGTTAATTTCAATTAGCGTGTCAATCAAGAATTGGAAATAATCTTTATAGCGTGTACGCATAAACAAACTCAAATCAAAACGAATCTGTAACGCAGTAGATTCTGTTGGTGCTGCAACTAAGTTCTTAAACTGAGTGAGATTATCTTTCTTACTGTAACAATTTGGAAGAATACGAGGCGCAGCATAACGATTATCAAGCCAATTTGAGAAATCAGAAATCGTTTGATCAGTAATATCTGGCGAATGACTGACCCAACTTAACATTCCTACTTCATTATCTAATTGCACACCGATAATCGGACCACCGTTTGGATGAAGAAATGGCTTAAGCACGTTGCCAATTGCTTGCATCCATTTTTTAGCATCCCGACGATAACCTCGATTACTGTAATCGATTGTCGATGTAGTAACCATCTGACCATCCCATGTATTAGGAATAGCATCAGGATTTTTTTCTCTAACCCAGTATGGAATCCCTTCATTCTTGAGTTCTGCCATAATAAAAGGACCGGGGCGTGCAATTAAATATAAATCCAATTTTTGAACCAACCTGATGAAGCCGATGAGATCTTGATTTGCTTTTTTGTGCCCATCAAAGTCGTATTCACCTTCAACTTCTTCATGTATAATCCAAGGAATATATGTTGATACTGTATTCATACCTGCTGTTTTTAGCTCAACTAGTGTCTCTTCCCATCGTTCAACAGGAATTCGGAAATAGTGAACTTCACCAGCAATGATTAGTTGTGCTTTACCATCAATTTGAAATTCATTTTTTGACATTTTTATCATTTAATTTTTTCTCTCCTAGAGAGTTACGATGGATCACCTTGCTCTGAATTAATTTATCTGTTGGTTCACCAGAGCTACTAATCATTTCAAGTAAAGTTTCGGCAGCAAGTTCACCCCAATGATGCTTAGAATAATCAATGGTCGTTAATGGTGGTGTTAAATATCTACCAAGTTCATCGTTATCAAAACCGATAATTTTAACCTCTTTACCTGGATGTAAACCATACTCTGGCAAGACCTCATAAAGACCAATCGCTAACTCATCATTAAGTGCAAAAATACCAACATTGTCTAGTCCCATGGATGCGATTGACTTAGCAGCCTTTCGACCGCCTTCAACTGTAAAATTACTGGAAATCACAATAACTGGCTTGCCGGTTGATTTTTCAACTTCAGCTATTGCAGTTTGCATTCTAATTATTGAATCCCTAGAATCACTTGGACCAGTTACTAGTATAAAATGTTCAACCTTCGACTCGATTAATGCATTAACAGCCTGATGTGCACCCATTTCATCATCCAATAAAACTTGTCGAACATTAGGAATAGATAACTCACGATCCATTACAACGATTTGATGACCAGAATTAGCATAGTCGGTAATAATATCTGTTGGAAAATTCGAATCAAGTACAATCGCGCCATCAACTAAGTTCTGTGGTATAAACGAGCGCGAACGACTACCACCTGAACCAACAATCAACTCATAATGGTTCTCTTTTAGTTTTTGCGCAATCCCATCGATAACATGGCTATAAAAGTCACCGCCAAAATCTGAGACATACATTCCGACAATATTAGTTTTTTGATTTTTCAACATACGTCCAGCGAGGTTAGGCGTATAGTTCATTTCTTTGGCAATTGCTTTAATTCTTTCCCGCGTTTGCTCTGTTACTTTAGAACTACCATTTAAGGCATACGAAACTGTCGAAATCGAAACCCCCGCTTTATCCGCAATTTCTCGTATACCCATGATGATAACCTCCTGTTATTTATCAGATTGAACGTTGAATCCTTGTAAGATATATTTTTGGAAAATAAGAAAAATAATGATAATTGGAATAACCATAAATGATGAACCAGCCATTTGTAAACCGTAATCCGTTGTATGTTGGCCCTGTAGTAATTGAAGCCCAACTGACAAGGTATAATATTTCTGATCACTAGCAACAATCAATGGCCAGAGAAAGGCATTCCAACCGCCAATAAAGGTTAAAATACCCTGAACTGCAAGTACCGGGCGTGAAATTGGAATAATAATATGCCAGAAAATATACCACTCACTCGCGCCATCAAGTCGGGCCGCTTCCAGAATTGAATCTGAAATATTCGACATAAATTGTCTAAATAAGAAAATAGCAAAAGCGCCTGCTAACCCCGGCAAGATAATACCTAACAGCGTATTTGTTAACTTCATTTGATTTAAAATTAAATAAACGGGGATCATTGTCACTTGTCCAGGAATCATCATGGTTGACAATACAGCCAAGAACAAAACATTATGTCCCTTAAAATGAAACTTTGCAAAGCCATAACCTGCCATCGCATTGAAAAATAAACCAAGAAAAGAACACGCTGTAATAATCAAGGTGTTTTTCAAGTATTGACCAAAATTACCACTAACAAATAAATTTTGATAATTTTGCAATGTCCAATGATGAGGCAAAAAGTTTTGCGTCATTTGCGAAATTTCTGCGTTGGTCTTAAAAGACGAAAGAAACATCCATAAGAATGGCAGGATAGTTAAAAAACCCCAAATCGCCAAAATTGCACCAACAATTACCTTAGATTGTTTACTTGTTTCACGTACTTCAGAGTTCATCAGAGCGCCTCCTATTTCCCTTGTTGTTTGCGTTGCAGCTTAAACTGAATCATTGTTGCAACAACAATTGCCGCAAACATTATGAATGATCCAGCAGCGGCATAACCAAAGTTACTGTTTTGGAACCCATTTTGATAAACAAACAACGCGACCGAATTAGTACTGTTTAACGGCCCGCCTTTCGTCATAACAAACGGTTCGTCGAAGAATTGGAACCAACCAATTAAGGTTGTAACAGTAACAAAGAAAATAGAAAAGCCTAATGAAGGAATTGTGATATGAAGTGTTTGCTTCCACCAATTAGCACCATCTAATTCAGCAGCCTCATATAGTGAACGTGGCACCCCCTGCAATGCAGCAAGAAATATCAACATATTTAAGCCCACGGCTTTCCAGACAGCTAAGATAATTAAAGAAATTTTAGCCGTATTAGGATCCGTTAGCCAACCAATGGGCGCAATGCCAATCTTACTTAACATGTCATTAACCAGTCCCGTACTTGGATTGTACATGTAAGTCCAAACAACTGCAACGGCGACTGTATTAGTGATAGAGGGTGTATAGAAGATTAAGCGCATCAATTTGAAAAATTTATTTTGTCCAAAATTTATCATAATTGCTGCAGCAAGTGATAAAACAACAACTAATGGAACACCAATAATAACGTAATAACCCGTATTAAGAATTGATTGAATAAATGCGGAGTCCTGGAAAAGTTGTTTATAATTGCCTAATCCAATAAAGTGTAGTTGTGACAGATCACCCAACCCCGTGATATCCAAGCCTGTGAAACTAATAATTAGCGCAATAAAAATTGGAATAATTGAAAAAGCAAACAATAAAATTAACGCGGGTAATACGAATGTATAAGGCGTCATTTTTTCGCGAAATGTTTTACCACTCATTTTACGGAACTCCTTTCAATGAAAAATCCCGTTGTTGCCAACAGGATTTTTTGTAACTACTTCTAAGTTTACTTGTTTAGTAACTCTTCAGTCTGTTTATTAAAACTATCCATTGTCTTTTGTGGGTCAGCTTTATTTAATGAAACTTGTTCCCAATACTTAAGATAGTTAACACCGATTTGATCCCATTGCTTAATTAAGGGCATTGGTTTTGAATTATCCAACTGCTTGCGGAACACTTGAATCTTTTCATCGCTGAGAGACTTATCAGACCATGCTGATTTCAATGTTGGCATTGAATCGCTGTTCTTGTAATAAGTCAGTTGATTTTCTTTCTTAGACATAAACTTGAGTAACTTCATTGCATTAGACTTATTCTTGCTATAATTGAAGATTGCTAAGTCGCCGCCACCCATGTTTGAAACATTGCCATCTTTACCAGCTGGTAGTGTAGCAACGCCCCATTGACTATCTTTAAGACCTGCATCTGATTTGATACCCGCCATCATCCATGGACCAGAAACGAACATTGGTACAGGACCGTCACCACCAAATGACTGACCAATTGACATTTTGGTATCTTGTTTTGGCGAAGCGCCATTCTGAATAAACTTATTTAGATACTCAACTGTTTCAACCATTGGTTTTTTGTTAAATTCTGGTTTATTATCAACAAGTAATTTAGATCCATTTTGGCGAGCAAACATGAAACCAAATGCTGCATCGGCACCATCTACGTTAAATCCGTACATGTTTTTACCGCGTTTTGATAATTTAAGAGCTGCATCATATAATTGATCCCAAGTTTTTGGCGCACTATTATAACCAACCTGTTTCAATAAATCCTTTCGATAATAAAGAACACGAGTTTCTGTATACCATGGAACAGCATAATATTTGCTATTAAACTTAGTCGTTTCTTCAGAACCTGAGAAGAACTTGCTTGGGTCCAACGCACTATCTTTTTTAACCGCACTTGTAATATCCATCAAGGTTTTAGAGCTAACATAATTTGGCATTGAAGTTGTTCCCATTACCATTACATCAGGACCTGTTTTTGACGCTGCAGCTGTTAACAGCTTATCGTTATATTGACTCCAAGGAATGCTTTGGATTTTTACTTTAACGCCTGTTTGCTTTGTAAACTTATTAATGATTGGTTTAACGGCAGTATCTGCATCACCGCCATACCAAAATGTAAGTGTTTCTTTACCACTATCCTTGCTTGAAGATGAAGAATTACCACACGCCCCAAGTAACAATGAGCTTGCCGCAACAGTTAATGCAATACCCAATACTTTCTTTAAATGCATTTCGTATCCCTCCGTAAGACATAATTGATCGAAACGTTTCTATAAATCAGTATAACCATTTTGCAACCGATTACAAGCTTTTTGATAAACTTTCTTAAAATAACTCAAAACATTGCAAAATCAAGATAATACATCGTTAAAATTGATCAATCGTAATTTTAATATCATTATCAATTTGGCTAGTAAGTGTTTTGTTTTTCGAGTTAAACGTTTCTAAGTCGTGTATCTGTAAAATGCTTGATATCAAAGTACCAATAAAAATCCCGGGTCCGCTGCTATATAAACGCCAACCTCCCTTAACACCAACTTCTTGGGTTTTAAGCTTGGTGAAGTCGTTGCTTGCTTGATAACGATCTAAAAAATCTCCGTCAGAACTTGAGAAATACGTATTGGCTTGACGTAATTCAGCATTTTTAACCCGTTGCTGCAATTGGACCGGATTAACTAACTGTAATAATTGCCATGCTCGTTTCTTGTCACCAGTCGTTGAAATAGCATCAGCATAGCGAATATGAGCATGAACGTAGAGCAAACCAATCTCACGTCCAAAATTAGCGGCTTGTTCAGCACGCTTGAAAATTTGACTCGTCCCGCCGTGATATGTTGACGGTTTGTTCATCAAACGAACACCATCCGGGAATAATAAGTGCTCACTAATCAGGTTGAGCGCGTGATTCACTTCATTACCCTTAAGAATGTGGCTTAACACACCTTGTGATAACGGCAATAGTCGATAATCGATTCCAGTAATCTTATCTCCCGGATGAATAATTGGAACGACCGAGTGATCTGGATTCATGCGAATAAAGCCAGGTAACACATCATCTTGCATAAAATACTTCTTAAAGTCACGATACATATTATCTGCTAAATCCGTAACCTTTATCCGCAATTCGGGAATATCTTTGAATACCTTAGTTGCTTTTCTCAGAGTCTCGATAGTAAGTTCCTCTGTCCATGTACTAGCCATTTGTTTTTTCTGTTTTGGATCTGCTGGTTGTAACGTATCATCCCAGTCACCATCCCCATAGGCAGAAACGAAGGTATCATATAGGAAATGTGTTTCAATGTAATGAAGTTGCTTTTGGATATGATCCAGTAAGGTTACTTTTTCATCTAATTCTTCCTTATTATTTAAGGAGAGATATGGCACCAGTTCATTTAAAATATCAAGATCATTGGTTGCTAACAAATAGTCGGTTACAACTTTAAGAGGCCAAACAATCACATCGCCATGTGACTCATCAGCAAATTGATCGGCATATTCATCAAACATAAACCACTGTGGCCAATTTCCATTCTCCACAAATTGATGAGCGTATGTTTTAAGAATAATCTGTCTGACTTCAGCATAATGCCCTGTCGACAGGAAGAACTCAGTGGGGCCCTGTGAAACGTCACGCGTACCCCACGCCGCACCGCCATATTGTTCAAGGCCGTGTGGCGACAATAAATGAACCATTGCATCATGGGCAAACCATTTTAGAATTAAGTTCGTTTGCTCAATCAAATCTACCTTCTCATTATTTTCTGTCTCTAATTTTAAATTTCGTAACAGTCCTGCATAATGGAGTCGATGTTTTTGACGCAATGTCTCTGTATTACTTTCATCTATCTTCTCATTAGTTAAACTTGTTCGAACTAGCAATGAACTAACATCTTGATACTGTGCTACTATTTGATTGGTAGCAGCTTCTAAATCGCCAATCAACAACATTGTTTCATCGCCAAGTTGAACATTTGCAGCATCATTATCGGCATTGTAATCAATATAATATGAAACTTGTGGGACTCGTTTAGCCATCAACATGTCGGCAGCGGGCTGAATTTCAACCGATGAAGACGTAAATTTGATTTGAGGATTTTTGCCTAGGCTGTCATTATTCCATTGCGTTGTGATAATTAAATCGTATTTAATCTGATTCTCTGACTTAAATTGCAAATTTAACTGATTACTTGTAACAGCTGCATCTGCACTAACCTTAATTACATCATCTTTAATTTTGTAATACCAATCCGCACCATCATAATTCATCGCGTAAGCAGATGGCATTGCTAAAAGGTAATATTTCTTTTCAATTTTCAAATAAATTCTTGTTCCTGTAACTTTAAAATAATTCAGAGCATCTCTTGTATGAGTTGACAATACGTTCATATTAGTATTTCCAAAAACTACCTGTGACTCAAATATACCTGGCATAAATTGCGTTGAGGCCATTACTGGCATAGCAGGCTGACTAGTATTCGTCGCCATAATAATATTACCAGTTAAACGTTCTTGTAATTTTTCCTTTTCTGGAAGAACAACATGTTCCCCCTGATCAGTGAAGAACGATAAGATTCGTTTATCCAGCTTTTCAGTTTGCAATTGTCTAGGAAAACGTTTATTTAGTTCTTCGTCACTAAACGGTACCGTCTGTAATAGCGCTTCTGTTTTAACTTTGCGGTCAATTACTTTTAATTCTTGTTCATAATTGGATTGCGTGTTCTCACTAGTACGATTGAATTGTTCTTTTAAACTATTTTGATCAATTAGTATCTCATTATTGCCTTGTGGCTGGTTTTCTTTATATGCTGCATAAAAAACAGTTTCTGCTTTAGTCGTGGTCAAAGTCATTTTTTCCGTACGTAATGCTGTAAAACCACATTCATATTGTTTATTCTGATTTTCTAATTGATCTGATATCAAACCGATGGGAATACCAGTTTTTTTATACTCAGTTCCGAAAAATTGAAAACTATCTGTAGAAAAACTAGTAATCTTTTGAAATGATCCTTCTTGAATGTATGGATAATGATTACTTTGTGCCTGATTTTGACGAGAAGCCACAATAATTGAGCTATCATTTTGCTGTATAAAATGATCCAAATATTGTGAGGCGTATGCCTCATTACTAGTAACGAAACCCTCATCACCTAAACCTAGATCCTGAGTATATGTTAAATCCGCAATAACAGGGACTGGGCTACTTAATTCAACTTTCCAAAACCAACATGCATCTTGTAAAATTAATTGAAGTTGATAAGTAACGCCTGCAAAATCGCCAGTCCAGCAAATACTATTTTCAGAGTATAAAACACGGCTGTTACTCTGTGGGCCTGTTAGTGGATGCGATAACCAGCCAGACTCACTTTGAGTCCGCAAATAAATATTAGCAAAACTACCATCCAAGTTATTACCCACAACTTGATTAATCATGATATTGTTTACTTTAATTTGACCAACCGCGCCATTGTCTAACAACAATGCTTGTGTTGCTCCATTTTTAATAATTGACACTAATATAACCCCTATTCTACTTTGAAAGATTTTGTAATGACATTATCAGAATCAAATCCAACCATGACTTCGTATTTACCAGAATCTACATAACAATTTAAGTTTGTATGAACGTTGCTCAACAAATCTTTAGCAATTGTAATTTGAATTTTTTGTTCACTATTAGCCGCGAATGTTAACTTTTTAAACTGTTTTAATTCCTTAACCGGGCGAACTGTTTCACCTGTTAATTGATGCGTATAACATTGCAACGTATTCTTAGCAGAGAAATTAGACTCGTTAATAACGGTGACCTCTAAAACTAACGGTTGCTCATCATTTACATTATCATTAATGATGTCAACGGACTTAATGCCTAATTTGGCATAACTTAGACCAAAACCAAATGAATACAGTGGTGAATTATCACAATCTAGATATTTTGATTGATACTTATTTACGTCATCCTCAGGTGTATTAGTAATTGGACGACCGGTACGATAACTATTATAGTAAATTGGGACTTGCCCAATATTTCTAGGAAAAGTCATCGGTAACTTACCACTAGGTGACACCGTACCATCTAAAATGTTTTCGATAGCAACCGCACCCTTCGATCCTGGGAACCAAGCAACAACTACTGCATCTGATAATTCACTAACTCGCCGCAAGTCAAGAGGACGACCAGTAACAACAACAGAAATTATTGGTTTATTTAAAGTTACAAGTTTTTCAAGTAACGCGAGTTGTTCTTTAGGGACGTTAATATCCGTTTTACTCGTTGCCTCACCACTCTCTGAACTAGGTAAACCGATAAACGCAACAATCACATCTTGCTTTTCCGCTGCAGCAACTGCCTGCTGTTCTAAAATACTATCACTACTATGATAGTTACAACCAGCTTCGACTTGGATATTTTCAAAGTTTTTATCAAAAACCTGTGCAAGTGTTTCTTTTTCTCGACGTTCACCTTGCCAAGACCAACTACCTAATAAATCATTAGAGGTAACAACTGGTCCAACCAATGCTAATTTCATTGACTTTTGTAATGGTAAAATATCAGCCTCATTCTTCAATAAAACAATTGACTCTTCAGCCGCATATTGCGCAACGGCTAAATTAGCTGAAGAGTAAACCTCTTTTGCTTCGACATTGACGTCCAAACCACGATAAGGATCTTCAAACAGGCCAAGTTTTTCCTTTAATTCTAAAACTCTAGCGGCAGCTTCATTAATCAAATTCAATGTTTTTTCATCAATTTTCGAAGCTTTTTCTAAATATTTAGCATATGCAAAGGACATCATGTCAATATCAACGCCCGCTGTGAGCGCCAAATCCGCCGCTTTTGCCAAGTCAGCGGCAACACCATGACTCATCACTTCAGCAATTGCGTCCCAGTCAGAAATTAATACACCATTAAAATTCAATTCATCTCGCAAAATATCACGCATTAAATGTTGATTAACTGTTGCTGGAACTCCGAACAATGTATTAAACGATGTCATAACTAGCATTGCTTGCGCCTCGATTGCGGCTGCATATGCCGGCAAATACTGTTCACGAAAACGCCATTCAGAAAGATCTACAGTATTATATTCGCGCCCTGCCTCTGGTGCACCATAAGCAGCAAAATGTTTCACACAAGCCGCAATATGTTCTTTATCTAGTGGTAAATTACCTTGATAGCCGTCTACACTCGCCTTAGCAAGAACAGAATTTAGATAAGGGTCTTCCCCAGTGGATTCCATAACCCGACCCCAACGTGGATCACGAACTAAATCGACCATTGGCGCAAACGTAACGTGAATACCCCCAGCCGCCGATTCACGGGCCGCAACTTCAGAGGTTTGACGAACAAGTTCCGGATTAAAGGTAGCCCCTAAGCCTAAGGGTATTGGATAAATTGTCTGATAGCCATGTACCACATCAGCCATGAATAACAGCGGAATGTGTAATCGATTGTGTTCAATGAAGTCCTTTTGAATATTCTTAACTTTCTCAGCACCGGAAATGCCGAGAACTGATCCAGCAGAATAAACTATATCTAGAGTTAAATTTTTATCTTGCATTGGTCCAGTAATTTCTGCTTGACCATTTTGAAAGAAATCGGCACTTAATTGAATTAATTGACCAATTTTTTCTTCAGTTGTCATTTGTGCCATTAATGCATTTACTCGTGCTGTGCTCATCCTGAAATCTCCTCAACGATTTATTTATCGAAACGTTTCACCAAAAGTTTACACCGCTTACATAATTAAATCAATACTTTATTTTTAATTCTAAAATACCTACTTTACCGTTAAATAGGCGTCTCCTAATATAGCAAGTTTGATCAGATGTTTGAACAGCACTAGTGTATTTCAATCCATGATTATTTCGATATAAAAAATTATAAATATGATCAGCTTTATTAATTATTTTATCTTGAATCGCTCCATAATTTTTTATATTGACGGTGATTTTTTTAGAATAAGCAGTACTCATTTATTTAGTCTCCTGCAGAAAAAAACGCAACCGTATCAATTATTAGATACAGTCGCGCGTCATTCTATTTTGACCACATTATTTAGCTCGACACCTTTACGATAATGTGATGATAGTAACTTCGTTTATTAGTCACCATGTTTTATAATTTGACATACAATCAACAATAAAAAAGAATAGTCGTAATAAAATCATTCATCACAACTATACTCTTCAAAAAGTTACTTTAATTATTTAGTCAACACATCCGCAGCAGCTAACAAGCTACCTGTAATACCAGCATCATCGCCTAACTCAACATGAACAATATAATTGTCCAAGTCAGGTACACGAACATAATCATGCATTAACTCAAGGAAATTCTCACGAATCATTGGGAATAGTTGTTTCTGCTTCATGACACCACCACCAAAAATAATAACATCTGGTGAGAATGTTAAAGTATAGGTCATGCAAGCTTGTGCTAAATAAAAGGCTTCTGTTTCCCAAACGGAATCTGTCGATAATAATTGATCACCTTTCTTACCAGCGCGTCGTTCAACGGCTGGACCTGCAGCTAATCCTTCCAAGCAAGCACCATGATAAGGACAAACGCCAGCAAAATCGTCGCCTGCTTCACGCTGCATTAAAATGTGGCCACCTTCAGGATGGCTGCGACCGCGATAAAGTTCACCATGAGAGATATAGCCAACGCCAATCCCAGTTCCTACCGTTGCGTAAAGAACGTTGTCTTTACCAACACCGGCACCTTTTTTGTATTCGCCATAAGCAGCAACATTTACATCGGTTGTCCATTCATAAGCAATATCATAACGTGCCTTCATTGCGCCAAGAAAATTATAGTTCTTCCATGGTAATTTTGGCGTATCTGTGACATAACCATATGTTGGTGACTCTGGATTAATATCAATCGGACCGAATGAACCAATCCCAATTGCTTCAACTTCGTATTGATCAAAGAAAGCAAAAACTTCCTTCATTGTTTCTTCTGGTGTTGTTGTAGGGAATTTAACTCTTTTTTGAATATTGCCGTTTTCATCACCAACTGCACAAACGAATTTTGTACCGCCTGCTTCAATACCACCCAATAAATGTGCCATGTTACTTACTTCCCTTCACTTTTTCCTTTTATTTAAACCGATAATTACGAATTTCTGCTGCTTTTAATGGTGCAGTTGTTTCAGAAAGATGCTGACTTTGAAAATCAACTAATTCACCTTTTTGATCAGCTACTTGAACATCAATATTGTGTGCTTGACTGTCCAAATTATAGCCTCGAACAATTAAATCACTCGCTTGATCGCGCTCAACACCAGTAACTGCAAAGGCCTGCTCATCTGCATTTACTTCTAACCAAGTACCCTCAGCAGAGCGTGTTCCTTGATGACGTGATGTGGTAACTGTCAAGATTGGCAAATACAACGTACGTGCAACTTGATAGCTTTGAAGTCGATCAGCAGTTGTCTCATCATGGAAGATTAAGGCAAAGCTAGCATGTTGTGCACCTTGACATTGTGCTTCTGGTGTTAAGAAATAACCCCAATCACCTAGTTCACCAACACAACGTAACATTGTTAAGGCAATCGTGCCATCCTTTGGTAAAATCTCATATTCAGGTAAACCATCATTAGCAAGTGTAACGCCAACTTTTTCATCATGTAAGTTAACAAATGCTTGTTGTCGTTGCGGATTGGTTGGATTTTCCCAATACTTTTCTGGAACATTAGGACGTTGGACGACTTCAAAAACAGACTCTGCTTCATTAGTTGTGGTTTCAAGTTCAGTTGGGAAAAGCACTCGTAAACGATGATCAAGTGCTTGGTTATCATAAGCAGCATCAAATTTCAGCGCTGAACTATCTGCTTCCAAAGTAATAAACGTGTGTAAAGTTAAGGCGACTGTTTCTTGACTACGTGTTGCTTGACGATGAGTGATATCAATAACCGCACGTTGTTCGTAATCAAGTTGTGGTGTTGCTTGGCGCGGAATTTGTAACGTTGAGACCACTTCAATAACGCCACGTTTAGCAGAATCTTCTTTAATATGAATTGTTGGTGCTTGGTCAGTTGAATAGATCCGCTTCTGATCAGCTGTTTCTTTATAGATATATTCATTACCCATATCACCAGTATCTTCATATACCGCCATGCGATGATAAGTGTGATTAGTCTTCTTATCTAGAATTGTTAACGAACCATCAACAGCTGAAATTTCAACTTTTAACAGGTTGTTCTCTAATATACGTCCATCACTGATTAAAGATTCAGCTGTTTGATCAGCATACATCTTCGGCGTTGTTAATTGTTGTAGCGCTAATGCTTGCCATGAAAATGCTGGCAAGTCTTTAACATAGACTTCAACCTGTGCATAAACGCCAATATAAGGAACGCGGAAACGATTTTCTGGTAAATCGGCTCCGAAGCGCGTTGTATAGCCAGTCACACGGCCAACAACTTGGCGCCCATCAGCAGCGATTACGGCATAATGACGATTTTGCTGAGCAATTAACTGCATTTTAGCAAACTGTGCATCGGGACGACCATCTTTAAATAATGCACGACCTAATTCAACTTCAGCTGTGATAACCCCGGTTTTAGCTGTGTCACTAGGATTGATCACAACAAATGGTTGACTACCTTCAGGAAATTGATCGGTTTTAACTTGATCAGCCAAAGCTGTCTGGGCGTCATCACGAATTGATTCTGCTACCGCTTCAACCTTTTCAAAACGTGTCATCATTTCACGATGTACTTCATCAACTGAACAACCAGTAATACTGTCATGAATATGATTTTCTAGCAATAATTTCCACGCGTAAGTCAATTGATCATGAGGATATTCTGCCTTTGGCAAAGCTACTGCAGCTAATTGAGTAGCTTCATTAATTAACTTACGTTGAACTTCAGCATTCTTTTGCTTCAAGTAGATTCGTGAAGATGCTGTGTTCGTTAATGTGTACCAACCATCTGTTTCCTGCGAAGTTAATTCGCCATTAATAGTACTGAGATTTTTTGGAAGATCAGCTTTAACCGCAGCTAAATAGTCATCAAAATTAGAATGAATAAATTCATAATCAGGGAATAATTCTTGCGCTACTTCCAATGCTTTCGTCACATCTTTTTGAACAGGTTGGTGATCCACACCGTTCATCATCAGCAAATTGTCAGTTGAAGCATATTTTTCAACATCTGCTAATTTTTCAGTCCAATATTGTTTAGCTTCTTGGCGATCAACTGGAATTTCATTACCATTGCTATACCAATTGGCAAATAAGATGCCCAATACTTGGCTTTGATCTGGTCCAATCCAGTTCATCTCAGAGAATGATGACTCAAAAGCCGATTCAGAAACTTGATTGTTTAATCCTGTTGGCTTAACACCACGGCCAAACGCCACTGCATCTAGACCTGCTAAACGTAACATTTGTGGTGTTTGTCCCATATTACCAAAGGTGTCAGGGAAATAGCCGATGCCCATCATTTGGCCATATTTTTCAGCAGTTTGTCGACCAATTTGAAAGTCTTTAACATGAGATTCAGGACTAATTAAGAAATCATCTTGTAAGACATAAAATGGCCCGACCCGTAACTTGCCGTTTTTAATGGCCTTAGCAACTCGATCTTTATTCTCTGGTCGAACAGCTAGATAATCATCGATAATAATGGCTTGACCATCTAATTGGAAGCTATTGAACTTAGGATCAGTATCAATTAAGTCCAATACCTCATCCATTAATTTAACTAATCGTAAGTGATGTTTTTCAAAAGGCATGTACCACTCGCGATCCCAATGACTATGGGAAATGACGAACACTTTTTTCTTTGCCATAACGTACTCCTTAAAATAAAATACTTTGAATTTTTATTGACTGTTAAAACGTATTATTTGGATAGTTATTCCTGCACAAAAATTGCGCCAGCGCTGACTAATGTGGAATTGAAAAGTTTCTAATTTGTATAGCATCAATTTGAAATGAAGTCAGTCTAAATCTTTTTTAGCCAGTGGCAGAAGAAAATTGCGGTCAGCTGTGAAATTGATGTTGCTGCTTCAGCGCTTACATCAAGGTCGAGCTTTAAGACAAATTTATTTGACTTAAAGTCGGCCCATAGCGTTCCACCGCCAATTTTCTGGAGCCATGAAGAACCATAACATAGCAGTTTTTAATTAAATCAAGGTAACTTCAAGCCTTACTTCTTAACCCGCATCCCTAAATAATCAAGCAACAACTCGCAGTACATCATGTTAGCCCATGAGAACCATTCCCGTGTAAAATTAGCAGGATTTTCTACATCAAAGCCTTCATGCATCATATTCGTGCCGGCCGTTGTATTAGCTAATAGTTCTAATAAACGTAACTTTTCAGCACGATCTGGTTGCGTCAATCCTTGAATTGATAAAGCAATTGGCCAAATATAATTTTCAGGAGTGTGGGGACTGCCTAATCCAGAACCATAAGTGCCACTATAATAAAATGGGTTTTCATGACTTAATAACGTCTGACGTGTGGCTAAATAAGTAGGATCATCCATTGCTAGATAATCTAAATAAGGAGCACTCATCAAGTTAGGAATATTGCCATCATCCATTAATAAGCTGTTACCCAAGCCATCTACTTCATAAGCATAGATTTTTTCACCACGCTCATTAGTCATCGTTCCGTATTTTTCAATACCGTCATGAATTTCGGTAGCCAATTTTTCAGCTTGCGCTGCTAACGTTGGTTCATTCAATACTGTCGTAAAAATTTCGTTTAAATAACGCAAGATAACAACAGCGAACATATTAGCCGGCACTAGGTAGCCATAGACACAGGCATCATCGCTTGGTCTAAAGCCTGACCAACTCATACCTGTATAAGCAACTGGCTCACCCATACCATCATGTGTCAGAGAATCTTCTGGGCGATCTTCAACGCGTTCAAAACGATAAGTTGAATTTTCGTGATGTTGCTCGGTTTCAATAACTTCTAATAATTTCTTGGTTGCACTCACGAAGGTTGGGTCAAACTGATCTGTTAAACCGGTATTTTTATAAAGTAAGTAAGCTAATTGAACCGGATAGCACAAGGAATCTAATTCATATTTACGTTCCCAAATCCATGGCCCCATTTCAGTTTGATCACTTTGATGACCATGGCCATTATCGGTTAAATTGAAGGCATTCGCATAGGGATCTAAATTCATATTAAAAAATTGTCGTTTAACTACTTTTAAGATCAATTCTGCAATCTCTGGATCAGATTGCTCCATGATTAAATATGGACGTAATTGTGCGGTTGAGTCGCGTTGCCACATCGCTGGAATATCACCTGTTAAAACAAAAACGTTATGATTTTGATCTTCTTCTAAAGTCGTTTCGAGCGTATTTGTATAAGTAATATCAAAAATTTTAGCTAAATTAGCATGTTTTTCACCACAGCGTTCATTAATCTTCTCAACAAATTCATGAACCGTCGGCGTTACATAAGATTTTGTCATTCGCTTCACCACTTGATATATTTTTTTACAGACCAAGTATATCATGAAAACGGATTATTTCCACTGTTTTTTCGAAAAAAGAATTGTTTTTATCTAAAAATGATATACAATTATCAATATCAAGTAGTTAATGATCCATTTTAATCATCCTTAAACAACTATATATAAAGGAGGCGCTCGATTGACTACAAACGCCAATAAATATCTACAGATCTTTACAGCATTAACCGACCAAATTTGGTCGGGAAAATACGTCGCCAATCAACAACTCCCTTCCGAAAATGAACTTGCCAAACAGTACCACGTTAGTCGAATCACTTCAAAGCGGGCACTTCAAGAACTAGCCAATATTGGTTTAGTTGAGCGACGTCAAGGACGCGGAACTTTTGTCCGCAGTGGCTTTACAATTCATCAACAAACAGGACAGATCCTACTCATTATTCCTTTTGCCACTGAAGCCGGCTTAGGTGATTATATTGCAGGAATTAAAGCTGTTCTTGCTAACCGTAATCAAGAGCTAGTCGTTGTTGAAAACAATAGCTTTTCAACTGAACAATTGGATCAACTTGCAACGCAATATGATGGGATTATTTTTTATCCCCAAGATTTGGCTACTGAATTAACCCAAATTAACGCGATTTTATTACGGCACTTTCCTTTCGTACTCATTGACCAAACAGCGACTGGCTTACCAGTCCCCTCTGTCGTTGCTGATAACATTCAAGGTGGTTACTTAGCAACAACGACATTAATCCAACATGAACACCAGAAGATTGCTTTTCTATCGAAAACAGGTTTAACCCAAGCGTTAAACTCTTCTGTCGCTCAACGTTACTTCGGCTACTTACAAGCTTTAAGTGAGCATGATCTAAACTTTGCCACGACGACCAAAGAATCCTACACGCTGACTCAAAATGATTTTGTCGAATTGTTGCCTTACCTAAAGGCACATCAGGTAAGCGCTATCGTTTGTGAAAATGACATTATGGCATTGCGTTTACTAGAATTCTTACAGCAACAACAAATCAATGTACCTGAACAGATTTCTGTGATTGGTTTTGATAATATTCCTAAGACCGCAACTAGCCAGCCACAACTAACAACCATTACTCAGAATTTCCGGGAGATTGGCCAGCAAGCCGCCACCCTATTGCAACAAAGAATTGATAACCCTTATGATCCTCAAATTAAACAAATTACCGTCCCTGTTGAATTAATGGCCCGTGCATCAGTTAAAACATTACCCCAACCGTCTGAAATTAAGCCCAATTAATAAGGAGTCATAACTAATGAATATCACTGAAATTGACACGCGTTTAGGTACTAAAAATAATTTTCGTTTTTCAAACGGCAATACCTTGCCTTTAACTAGCGCGCCGTTTGCAATGAATTTCTTTACCGTTCAAAACGATGGCAGTCAAGGCAGCTGGTTCTTTGATCCAGATTCTCGCCGCTTTGAAGGTTTCCGTGTTACCCACCAACCTAGTCCTTGGATGGGCGACTTTCAGCATTTACAAATCTTGCCAATTAGTATTGCACCTGAAACAACTATTAGTGATCCTGCCGGTTCTTTTGATAATACGACCGCATTATTTGCCCCAACTCAATTACAACTTCACGATTTACGTTATGATATTGCCAGCCAATTAGTCCCTTCAACGTATGGCGCAATTTTGACTAGCCACTATCCTGACAGTCAAAACTCAGGGATTCAATTAGAGCTACCTGGCAAATTCGATTTAACTTTAAGTTCGTACCAAATTAGTGGTTGGATTTCTAACTTTTCTGGTTGTGAAGATCCAGAATTTAAAATGTATGTCGTTTTCAACTTCTCTCAACCACTTAACCTAACCAGAACAAAATTACTAACGGCCAATTGCCAAGCTGTTGAAATTAGTGATCAAACACACCTTAAAGGTACTGATTTACGTCTCTGTGCTTTCTTTAACGGTCAGGAAAATAGCTTGCAATTTGCTAGTTCATTCATCTCCCTTGAACAGGCACAGCTTAATTTAAGTCGCCAACTCGGTAAAGGACCTAAACAACAATTAATAGAGGTTATAGATGCTTGGCAACACTATTTCCAACGAATTGAAATTAATGATCGCCAACACGCCGATCGTGTTAAAACTTTTTATACTATGCTGTACCGGATGTTTCTCTTCCCTCAGAAGTTCTATGAACTAGATGAACAGAAACAACCAATTCATTATGATACTAAAGCCAAAATGACTAAGCCCGGCATTTTATATACGAACAACGGTTTCTGGGACACCTATAAGACGGTTTATCCGCTCTACTCACTTATTGCCCCAGAATTACTTCAAGAGATGCTGCAAGGCTTTTTAACCAGCTATCGAGAAAGTGGCTTCTTACCTAAGTGGTTATCTCCAGATGAACGTGGCCTAATGCCTGGCACTTTAATTGATGCCGTTATAGCGGATGCTGCACGTAAAGACTTAATCGCACCAACTGAACTCAACGAGTTTTTAGAAGCCATGATTAAGAGCGCCACGGTTCAAAGCGACGATCCTAAATACGGTCGTCGGGGAACACTAGACTACTTGAAGTATGGTTATGTTCCAGACACACATGATGAAAGTGTTAATCACACGCTAGATTATGCTTATAGCGATTATTGTATTTCAGTCGTTGCTGAAAAGTTAGGCCAAACTGAATTGGCGAAAAAATATCGTCAAAGCGCCCTGAACTATCAAAATATTTTTGACCCTGAAGTTGGGTTCGTACGCCCTAAAGATCCAAATGGGCATTTTGAAAAAGATTTTTCTCCGATTGAATGGGGACACGGTTATACAGAAGGTAGTGCTTGGCAAAACGGTTTTGCCGTTTATCAAGATGTTGCTGGGTTGAGTCAACTCTATGGCAGCGCCGATGCCTTTTACCATAAATTAGTTGAATTAGTTAACACACCACCTAAATTTGATGTTGGTGCGTACGGATTTGAAATTCATGAAATCTCAGAAATGGTGGCCTTAAACTTTGGTCAGTTAGCCATGTCAAATCAACCAAGTTTCCACATTCCTTATTTATTCACGTATGTTAAGCACCCTGAAATGACCCAATTATTAGTCAAACAATTATTACTGACATCATTTGCTGCTAGTCCAACTGGATTCCCTGGTGACGAAGATAATGGTTCGATGGCCGGTTGGTATGCTTTATCTGCCTTAGGCTTTTATCCGGTTACACCTGGTAGTGGTGAATATGTTTTAGGCATGCCAATTTTTGATCAAGTTATTCTGCATTTAACAGCAGACAAGACCTTTGAATTACAAACTAAACATAATTTTGACCAAAATCAATTCGTTAAAGCACGCCAATTTAATGGTCAAGATTATCATATGAGTTACCTCACTCATGAAGATTTCATGGCTGGCGGACAATTAACAGTTGATTTAGGATTAGCACCAGATCCTCGTTCTTTAAGTAATGACGAACTTCCATATTCAATTAGTCATCATGCATAACTACAAAAAATCCCTGAAGATTTTTGACTAAATCTTCAGGGATTTTATATTTTATGAAGTCATGCCGGCGCCTTCACGATATTCTAACGGCGTCATACCTGTCTGTTGCTTAAAAATTTTATAGAAGTAGCTTTGGTTTTGATAACCAACTTCAGTCGCAATATAATTAACATCTAAATTCGAATTATGCAACATATCCAAGGCAATATTGGTTCGATAATCATTTAAATATTGCGAGAAACTACGGCCAGTATCTTGTTTAAATAATTGTCCTAAGTAAACTGGATTTAAATGAAGTTCCTCAGCAACAGAACTTAACGATAGTGCCTCGCGATAACGCTGCTCCACAATTCGACAAGTCGCTAAAACGTTATGCGAAAACTTCCGTTTATCTTCTGTGGTTTGTTCAAAGACCGTCATGATGATCTGGACAATCTTGGAAACAACTGTCGCTTCATTAATTGCCGCAATTGCCCTAGATTTAACATTCATAATAGACAACCGCTCACTTAAAACCATTAAGACAATTAATGCAAACTGACGGACTAAAATATCAGTTACCTGAGCTGCCTCTAGTTGTTGCAGTTGCTTCAAAAACCAATCTTTAAATGCCTCTTGATCTAGACCAGACATTGCCTTTTTAACTTCAGAATAACCTGGTAGTATTGGCATCTCATTAGATTTTTCGTTTTCGACTAATACTTGTAAGCCCGCCGGAATCTCAAAAAAATACTGCCGAGCAATCTCTGTTTTTAATTTTTCATAAGCATGAGGTAAAGCCGAAGGTGTTGTAATTGCAGTGCCAATTAACATAGGTCGATGTGAATCGCCCACTCTTTGTGGTGCATGATTAACAAAATTATTCAGCGCAATATTGCTACCTTGAAATAAAATAATGTAATCCTTATTACGCGTAAAATAACCACAAATATTAGCAGCATTGTTTAAATAATCTGCAAGTTCTTCTGGTGGTAACGGATTGAGCACACCAATTAAACGAATAATTTGTTTAGGATCGAGAAAATCTAACTGCAACTGTTGAACTAATTTGGAACGTTTTTCTTCACTATTTTCCATTAATAGCGCGCGAACTTGAAGTTGCTTAGCCAAATTATCATTTTGAAGCTGAACATGTCGCTGCTCAATTTGGGCAATAGCACCGCGTAATGTTTCAATTAGCTCTTGCGTATCAATTGGCTTACGTAAATAGTTTACAGCATGTTGGCGCAAACCAGCGCGAACATAATCAAAATCAGAATAACCAGAAATAACAATTAATTCCATATTTGGTCGAATATTTTTGGCCTGAGCCACAAAAGTGGGGCCATCAATCTCGGGCATATTCATATCAGATATTAAAATATCCATTGGTTCATGTCGTAATATCTCGAGAGCCTGCGCTGGATTTTGTTCAGTGACAGCTAACTCCAGACCAAGACTATTCCAATCAATAATTTTACGGTATCCCCGCAGTAACATATACTCATCATCAACAATCATGACTTTCAGCATCTTCACCGTTCACCTCGTTTTTAAAACAAATCCGTAATTCAACGCCTTGCTTACCATCGCTATCGATTGACATATCAAAAGAATTACCAAAATAATCCTTCATTCGTAAATAAACATTTTGTAACCCAATTGATGTACGTTCTTCAACATTATTAGGATCACGCATTTCACTATTAATCTTTTGTAACTGCTCTGTTGTAAGCGGGCGACCATTATTTTTCACTAAAATATTAGTTTGAGCACCGTCACGCCAAGACTTAATACTCAACGCGTTATCTGTGTGCCTAAAGTCAACACCATGTACAAAATAGTTTTCGACAATTGGCTGTAAGGTAAATTTCGGCAAGCGAACGCTAGCAACACTAGGGTCTGTTTTAATTTGATAAGCTAAACGATCAGGGAAACGCACTTGATATAAGAAAACATATTTTTCAACAAAAGATAACTCATCTTTTAACGTGCTTTGTGGCGAAAAATCAGTGTTGTTTCTCAATAAAGCCGCAAAATTATAAACAACATTAGCTAACTCCGGCTGATTGGCATCAATAGCCGCCATTCGAATATATTCTAACGTATTAGATAAGAAATGCGGGTTAATTTGTGCTTGAAGCGCCCGAATATTGGCCGACTGATTGGCAATCTTTAATTGATAAATGGTATAAACGTGATTATGAATCTCATCTAGCATATTGTTAATTCCTACCGCCAAAACCTGTAGATCAGTATTCTGTGGGATAATAGCAACCCGTGCATCAAGATTACCCTTACTAAAAGTTGCGACTGTATCAACAATAGTGCCCAGTTGTTTTTGATAATGACGGAAGGTTAACCGAAGTCCTCCACTTAAAAGCAATAATAAAATCAGTCCAAATAACATAGATGGTAAAATCTGTAAAAATGTTAATTGGAAGAATTTTGCGCGATTCACCACCATTAAAATGGTAGAACCTGCAGGCAACACTTTTTTAATAACTTGATAGGCGTGTAGATCATCCAAGCGTTTTTGATTAGCTGCTTTTTTAATAATTCGTTGTTCGGATACAGGAACGTGTTCACCGGCAAAGTAAAAAGCCGGCTCGTTTTGATCCGTGCGCATTAAAATTTGCATTGGGCGAATCGTTGTCAGTTGAGCGAAACGTTTCTTTAACTCGCGTTGGCTGAACATAATTCCCACGACGCCATCTGCTTCTAACGTATACTGATTAATTAATGGTGCTGTAACTGCTAAAGGGTCATGAGCTAACTTACTTTTACTGGAGACTAATTTTCCACCAGGATTATCTTGTGTGGCTACAAAAACCTGCTTTTGGTCAGCAAGACGTAACGTCAATTTATTGATGTTTTCATGCTGCATCAGAAATGTTCGTACCTCATTAGGCCAGAAAAAATATTTCCCTGAAGCAATTGTTGCATCAGTTGCATAGTCACTATATTTAGTTAGCGATGTCGAAAAATACTTGTTAATATTCTGAATAGTATCTGGATTATCGACTAATTGCGTTGCAAATTGGGTTGCAACTTGTTGATTTTGAGCGATTGATTCTGAAAGCTGCGTTATAACGGTTGTTTCAGCTTGGCTTAATTCCGAATTATAGTTCCGAACACTAGACCAAGCAAATAAAGCCGTGGCGACAATCACTGTTATCGTCAAAACAGTGGTATAAAGATTAATTAATCTAATAAAACTTGACTTCATCTAATCGTTCCTCCAACTTTGTTGATTTACGATAGGAAGTTATCTATTTGTTTATACCACTTGCGTGAGAACCAATTTGCAAAGACAATGTACGCCCCTGGTGCTAAGAACAGGATAATTCCAGGCCACTTAGCAGCTGCCATTATTAACGCAATTGTCATAATTAAGAACAACAATAATCGGGAGAAATTACTAAAGAATTGAGCGGTAGCTAATTTAAGTGCATTGACAAAAGAAACGTCATAACGCGAGCGAATGAGTAAGGTAAAAATACCTAAGCTAAAAGCCATTGCAATAGCAAAAATAATAACAAACTGAATAATCAAGATCCAAGCTTCTTTGATCTGCGTACTTAAATACAAATTATAGGCTAGGAGGGCTAATATGCCCAAAAATAGCCAAGCATGTAAGTTAATTTGCCAAAAATTAGTTTTAAATTGGTGCCAAGCGTCCTTGAGATGATAATTCTGATATTGCCATTGATTATCCATAAACATTTCAGTTACTGCTCGTAATGACGGACCGATACCCAAAACAACCAAACCCGCAACTGTAAAAATCCAAAAATAAATCGTCATTAAAAAAATGACATAAACTTTAATAAAAACATTCTGGGCCGTTTGTCCAATCATTGTTCTATCTCCTCATTCAATCAACATTTATCCTTCAGATATCTATCTTAGCATATCAGAAAATCAATGCTTTCTAAACCTAATTTTCTGCAACTTACTATGCCAATATCTTGACCAACTTTTTAAATCGATCATCTTTCGTCAAACCTCATATTCCACCTGAAATATGACCGTTAACTCAACAAAATACCTAGATCAACTATGGTCTAGGTATTTTGAACTTAATACTTATTCAACTTGCCAATCATAAAAGATCGGAATTATTTCTTAGCTAAGAAGTCGTTATATTGTTTTTGTAAAGTTGCTTGTACTTTATCGTAACCAGCAGCCTTCAATTCCTTATCCATCTTCTTGATTGTTGAAACAGGATCAGCAGTACCTGTGTTTAAAATATCAAGATATTTACTCATAACGTTAGATAAGTTAGTAACTTCTGTCTTAACTTTGCTTGTATCAGGATTAAAGCCAAGAGCTACAGATTCTTTAGCATCTTTAATGCTTTGATCACGTTTATCAATCATTTCATTTGTAACAGAATCTTGTGTGTAAAGGATGTTGTTGTTACCCATCATCCAAGCACCGATGAAGTAATTTGGTTTGTACTTGTCAGTAATCTTAATCTTGCCCTTAGCTTTGTCAGTAAAGTTCCATTGTTGACCTTCAAGACCCCAAGTAATGTTGTTTAAGAGTGTCTTATCAGTGTTCAATAAATTCAATACTTTAACAGCAGCTTCTTTATGCTTAGATGTCTTAGAAACAGCCCAAACGGCAACTTGTGCTTGTGCAGAAGACTTGTATGGATCTGTAATTGGTTTAGAGATCATCTTCTTGCCACCGGCGTTGTTGATTAAAGTGGTATCACCATAATCGTATGGTCCTTGTGTTTCTTGGCGAACGAACCAAGTGTTGTCTTGCAAGTTATATTGAGTTGTAGCGGTTGCTGCATCTTGAGGGATGTAGCCTTTTTGGTAGAAGCCATGTAAAGTCTTCAAGATATCTTGCATTTCTGGTGTGTCATAAGCATTCATGATCTTCTTGCTCTTGCCACTAGAATCAATAGCAAATGGTAAACCATTACCTAGAGGGAAGTCCATGCTCTTAGGTGAAGCTTTAAAACCTTGACCAATAGCAAAGGCAGCGACGCCAGGGTTTTCTTTATGGAACTTAGCTAATGCTGGTTCCATACTCTTATAAGAATTAACATTGTTAATGTCAATCTTATATTTATCTAGAAAATCTTGATTGAATGTCAAAGCATTTTGTGCATAAACATTGGCATTGATTGGGAAACCATAAATCTTATCGTTAACGGTAACGCCTTTCCAGTATGCAGGATCAACAGCGTCGTATGCTTTTTTAGCATCTTTCTGCAATAACTTCGTAATATCTGCATAGGCGCCTTTAGCAGCGTTAGCTGGATAGTTCTGTGCAAAGGCTAAATCATAGTCATCACCAGAAGTTACCATAACGTTATATTTTTGTTGATAGTCGCCCCAACCAATAAAGTTCATCTTTAAATCGATGTCTTTATAAGTCTTATGGATTTCTTTGTTTGCTTTATTGATCATTGCTGTGTAGTTCTTAGGCTTATCACCAGGCATGTACATTGATACTGTTGTTTTACTGCTTGACTCTGCCTTCTTAGAATTACCACAAGCAGAAAGTGCTAATAAACTCATTGTTGCCACACCGGCAACAGTTAAATTCTTAATCCACTTTTTCATTATTATTCCTCCCCGGAACATTTTAATAACCAAATTTAAACGTCCAATCTAACCCTTGACACCACCGATTGTCATACCCTTAACAAAGTATTTTTGGAAGAATGGATAAGTTAAGGCAATTGGTAAAGTAGCAACTACAACGACGGCAAAACGCATCCCCTCAGTCGGAATATTTTGTGTCATGATTGCAGAACCACCACTTTGCATTTGTTGCGTCATAACTTGAATATTATTTTGGATCTTAACTAATAAGTACTGTAATGGAATTAGTTGATCACTATTAATATACAGTAACGCATTCATCCAATCGTTCCAATAGCCAAGTGATGTGAACAAACTAATTGTTGCAATACCAGGAATTGCTAATGGTACAACGATACTGCGGAAAATTCGCATTTCAGATGCACCGTCAATTCGAGCAGATTCGATAATAGCCTCAGGAATTGATGTTTTAAAGAACGATCGCATGATCAATACATTATAAACACCGAAACTCATCGGTAATACCAAGGCCCAGATATTATCCTGTAATCCTAACATTTGGGTAACAATTAAGTAAGTTGGTACCATACCTGGAACAAACAGCATTGAGATTAATGCAAAAATTGTAAAGAATTTGGCATAGGCAAAATCACGTCGAGAAATTGCATAGGCATAAGTTGAACTAAATAAACTGTTCATAACCGTACCAACAATTGTAATAAAGACAGTGACACCTAAAGATGTTAAAACTTGATGACTCATTTTGGCTAAGTAAACATAACTGGTATTTGCCCAATGTTTAGGCCAGAATTGATAACCATAAGTCGTAATATCTGATTCTTTTGTTAATGAAAGAATGATGATAAAGAAGAATGGTAAGATACAGCTTATAGCAAAAATTGCAAGAAAAATATTGAAGAACAAATTGGTCCCTGCACTAAATTTGCGAATTTCAACTGCTGAAATATGTTTCTTTTTGCGCATTGATGTAACCCCCTAAAACAGTGCAGATTCTGGATGCTTCCGTCGAACAATCCAGTTCGAAACAACGATTAGTAATGCCCCAACAACTGACTGCATTAAACCAGCCGCCGTTGACATGCCAATATCGTTAGTTGTTGTTAAAGCGCGATAAATGTAGGTATCAAATGTTTGCGTCACATTTATCAAGGAACCAGATCCACGCGGAATCAAGTAGAACAGACCAAAATCACTACGGAAGATACCACCAATATTCAAAATCAACATTAAGGTTGCAATTGGTAAAATATGTGGCAAGGTAACATTTTTAATCTGTTGCCACTTGCTGGCACCATCGATCATTGCTGCATCGTAGTAGGCCGGATCGATTCCCATGGCAGTGGCAAAGTAGAGAATACTGTTGTATCCGATACCTTTCCAAACACCTAGGAAGATGATAATAAACGGCCAGACCCACGGAGAATTATAAAAGTCGATTGGTGCTCCACCAAAGGACTGAATGATATGGTTCAAAATACCTTTATCTGAGCTTAAGAAGGCATATACAAAGTAAGCCAAGATTGCCCAAGATAAGAAGTATGGAAACAACATTAACGTTTGGTAAACTTTAAGTAAGCGAGCATTGCGTAATTGACTCATCACAACGCCAAAGAAAATAGCAAAGAAGAAATTTAATAATAAGAACGTTAAATTGTAACCAACTGTATTTCGTAAAACAATCCAGAAATCAGCAGACTTGAAGAAGAATTTAAAGTTATCAAGTCCTACCCAAGGACTATGCATAATACTGTAAATAAATCCTTGATCTGAATATTGAAAATCTTGGAACGCAACAACGTTGGCTAATACAGGAATATAGAAGAAAACGATTAAAAAGATTGTACCGGGAGCAACCATCATAAGAAAAACTCGATTGGCCCACAAGCGTTGGAAAAAGTTTTCTTTCTTTTTCTGCGGCGTTGTTGAAACATTCTCCGGAGTGGCAACTTCTTGTTTCATCATTTTCCCTCCTTTCTTAATTCATTTATAATAGTAACCGCTTTTGTAAACGGTAACAATCTACATATTTAAGGTCTTTCTCTAAAAATTCAAGGTCTTTAATCTTTAAACTATAGAGTTGAGTACCTAAATAATAAATTAATCAAAAAAAGAGTGTTCTAAAAATTGTTTGGATGGTGAGCATCAAACTAAAAAAGCTAAATCCGAGTTCGGATTTAGCTTTTTCCCAATTTAAGCAAAGGCATCTGACTTTTGTCACAGCCCCGTTTTGTTTTTGAATTAAAATGATAAGTCACAGGCACTAACAATTTCTTTATACAAGCCGTGCCCAATTAAACCATTATTCTTCTTATCCATTAATAATAGTGGTTCTTGCAATTCTGCCAAATCATCGCGACCTGCTTGCCACTCTTGAATTCGCCAAATCACAGTAGCACAACGTGATAGTTGACCGCCAATTCGAACATCAATAATTTCATAACCATTACCTCGACGTTGTCGATGCCATAATTGCCGTGATAATTGACTAAACTGGATTAATTGTTGCCGATAACTTTGTAAATTAGCAATTGCTTCATTACCAGCGGTAACACTTGCATCAGCGGTCCGTAAATGCGCAACACTTTTCAGAACAAGGTCTTTAGCAATTAGTGTCTGAGCTAGATGATAATAATAGGTCACCATTAATTGATCATCAGACCGCAACCGCATCGTTCCTAGATCCTCTACAAGTTGTTGCCATTGTGGTTGCAAATCAACTTGGCTTAAATTTTGTTCGTATTTTTGAATAATTGGATCTTCATAAAGCACAATCTTGCTTGGATTATCTGCATCAACATTAACTTGGCCCGTAAAGTTATCAAACCGATCTAATATATGATAGAAATCCGCAGATTCAGCTTGTGTTAATCTAAAATCTTCATCGATCGTGGCGGTTGTGACTTGATCATGATATTGATAAGAGGCAAAAGCTTGTAGCCCATACCAAGAAGCACTAACTGGTGTATCGGCGCCATCATCAAACCACATCGTTGCAACAACTTGCTTAACATTGGCTTTCTTAGCAGCAGTTAAACCAGCTTGAACTGTAGCCAACATTTTACTTTGGTCAGGTGCCATTGAACCCCAAGTCCAAATACCACCAGCAAAAACAACATCATCGCTTAATTCAAAGTGTTGTGCAAAACGATCTAAGTAAGTTTGCTCATCTTCATGATAATAATCCCAATAAACTTGACCTACTTTTGGTAATTGTGCTTTAAATTCAGGAGTAAAATGCACATCAGGATCATACATCTCATGCTTTGGCGAAGCAATTGTAAACCACATATCACTCCACATATAAGGGTGTAACCCTAATTCTTCCGTTAGCTCAACGACCATTTTTAACTGATCTTGAATCAAAATTTGTTGATCTGTATAATGACCATTCTTATCAATATATAATCCGCGTCCTAATTGATAAGCCTCATCCATGCCAACATGTATTTTATCTGTTGTAAACGGCGCACTGGCTGCTTGTAAAATATGTTTAACAAAAGTACGCGTAGCAGGTGCATTGACTAGTAACGTATCGTCGGTATCTTTAACATCGTGATGAGCTTCCCATTTTAAAGCATTATGAACGTGGGCTAGGGTTTGAACGGCCGGCACAATTGTGACGCCAAGCTCATCGCCATATAAGGCAATTTCATGAAGATCTCTTTGAGAATAACGGCCACGCTGACGCCCAAAATAAGGTTCTTCTGGCACTTCAAATAAATCTTCTAAATAAAGCCATAACTCAGTGTAACCCATACTAGCGATGCGACGAATAAATGTCTTTAACATCCCAACTGTTAAAACACCGTTACGGGCAACATCAAGCATTGCCGCCATTAAATCAAAGTGTGGTTGTTCTTCAATTGTAAATTCTTGCTTCTCAACGGCTAAGCCTGTATAAATAGCTACACCGTGCATCAATTCCGATTGACTACCAAAAGCTAATGTTCCTTTGTCGCCTTGGCGGCTTATTTTTAATCCAGATTCTTGCTGATGACAATCAACAAGAATATGTTGATCACTCATTGGTCGATCACTAAGTAATAAATTAACGGCTCTTAATTGTTCAGTATTTAAACCTTGCCACTCAATCATTTAATTCTCTCCCTAATATCAATAGCCTACAATAAGGCCAGTATGATTAAATTTCAAAGAATAGCATAACTCAATTAAGAAAGCGCTTCTATTTCCAAATTATAGTTGTTTGTCTACAAAATAAAGGATGCTATTCTCTTTCCATCCGCAACATATCATACTGCGACTGGTACAGCTTGTAGTACATGCCGCGAGCGGCCATGAGTTCGTCGTGGGTACCGTGTTCGGCGATAGTGCCGCCGTCGACGTAGAAAATTTGGTCGCAATTTTTAATGGTGGACAACCTATGGGCGATGATAAACGAGGTGCGTCCTTCTAACAGAGCCAGCAAACCAGACTGCAATAATTCTTCGGTCTTGGTATCAATGCTGGAAGTTGCTTCATCAAGAATTAGAATTCGGGGATCTGCTAATAAGACGCGTGCAAAGGCAATGAGTTGCCGCTGTCCAGCAGATAACGTACTCCCCCGCTCTTCAACTTGCGTTTGATAACCATCTTTTAAATGCTTAATAAAATCATCAGCACGAACAACTTTAGCCGCAGCAACAATTTCTTCATCGGTCGCATCTAGTTTCCCATAACGAATATTATCCATAATCGTCCCTGAGAAAATAAACGTATCTTGTAACATCACGCCCATTTGGCGCCGCAGTGAAGCTAAAGTTACATCACGAACGTCATGGCCGTCGATTAATACCCGACCTTCATTAACGTCATAAAAACGACTCAAAAGATTAATTACCGTTGTTTTACCCGCACCAGTTGGCCCAACAAGCGCGACAGATTGTCCTTGCTTCACGTGGAAATTAACATCTTTTAAGATATCTTTGCCCGGTTCATAACGAAAAGTAACATCTTCAAAAGTGACGTTGCCTGCAATTTGTGATAAATCTTTAGCACCAGGTAAATCTATAATCTCAGGCCTTTCATCCAAAGTCTCAAAAATCCGTTCCAAATAAGCTGTTGCCGTAATGAGTGAGTTATAAAAATTGCCAATATTAATCACTGGATTCCAGAAATTATTAATGTAGCCGATAAAAGCAATCAAGGTACCGGTACTAACTTCGACGCCGATTTGACGAATCCCCACGAAATAAATCAGTGACATCGTAATGACCGAAATATTCTGTACACCTGGCCACAGTAGGAACTGAATTTTAACGGCATGCATCCAAGTGCGCCGATTATCTTCATTAGTCTCATTAAAAATTCGGAAGTTCTCTTGCTCACGCGCAAATGACTGCGTTACTTTAATACCAGCAATACTTTCATGAATATAGGCGTTTAAGTTGGACTGCTTATTACTCAAAATTTGATAAGCTTTACGCTGTTTGCTTTGAATAATCAACACCATCACTACTAACAAGGGAATTAAAGCCAAACTATACCAAGTTAAGCGGGCATTAATCGCAAACATAAAAATCAAGGTGATAATAACGTTAAAAACATCTGAAATTAAATTTACTAAACCATTACTCAGTAAGTCGCTTAGAGTGTTAATGTAATTAACAACACGAATCAAAATTTTACCATGAGGCCGACTATCAAAATAGGAAAAAGATAATTTCTGCAAATGCTGAAAAATATCCAAGCGCATATCTTTTAGAACGTCTTGACCTAATTCCGTAATATGATAAATCCGATAACGCAAACACCAACCAATGAAAAATAATGACGCCGTATAAAGTAAGCCAACTAAAGCTAGTTGTCCAAGATTCTTTTGCGGAATAATGGTGTCAATTGTAACTTTAGTAAAGTAAGGTCCTAGCATACCGGCAACGTTAGCCAAAATAATAACGGCTAAGATCACATAGATTTGTTTTAAATAGGGTTTAATATATTGAGCTAATCGGGCATAATCGTGCCAATTAAATTGTTCAGTTAGCTCTTCGTCAACGTTAGACTTATTCCGTTGTGCCACTTTGCTCCCCCTTTTCTAGTCCTAATTGTTTTTGGAAAACATGATAATACTTTCCACGTTGTGCCATTAAAGAATTGTGTGTGCCTTGTTCAACAACGCGTCCTTTTTCCATTAACATAATTAAATCAGCATCACGCACGGAAGAAATACGATTAGCAATAATAAAGGTCGTCTTTTTAGTCGTTAAATGTGCTAATTCATGCTGGATCTTTGTTTCTGTCTCCATATCAACTGCGGATGTTGTATCATCCAGAATTAAAATAGCCGGATCTTTGGCTAATGCCCGCGCTAAAGAAATACGTTGTTTTTGACCACCAGAAAGACCTACACCACGCTCACCAACAATCGTGTCGTATCCTTCAGGCATACGAACGATAAAACTATCGGCATCAGCAATTCGCGCCACAGTTTGGACATAGCTGTTATCCAGGTCAGGGCGTCCAAAAGCAATATTGTCAGAAATTGTATTAGAAAATAAAAAGACATCTTGCATAACCATTGAGATATTATCGCGTAACTGACGAATTGGATAGGTTTTAGCGTCATGGTCATCAATTAAAACTTCACCCATACTTGGATCATAGAAACGCCCGATTAAATTGACCAAAGTGGTCTTACCAGCACCTGTTTCACCGATGATACCAACAGTTTGTCCTGGCTCAGCGGTAAAGGAAATATCATCAAGTACCGGATGCTCTGGATCATCAGAGAAATGAAAACCAACATGATTGAAAACAACTTTGCCTTGAATCCGCAAAGGCTGCTCATTCGGCTCAACTTCAATTTCAGGCTTAGTTGCCAGCATTTGACGAATTTTGACGCATGACGCTGAGAAACGTTCAGTATCATTAATTAACCAGCCACTCATTCGCATTGGTTGATTTAACATCCATAAGTAACCATTAAAGACGACTAGATCACCTAGTGTCATTTGATTCTTAATAACCAAATAACCACCAAATATTAAGGCAATAACATTCAAACTATTGGCAATACCATCTTGCCAAGGTAAATAAGTCTTGGAAATTTGTGCAGCGTCCATATTACGTTGCTTGTAATCTTCGTTATATTTATTAAATTTATCAATTTCAAAATTTTCGCGTACGAAAGCTTTAACAACTCGATTACCACTAATGTTTTCTTCAACCATAGAATTCAAACGAGAAAAACTTTGACGAATAGCAAAAAATACAGGATGCTGAGCCTTAGCCATTTGTTGTGTCAGAACAAAAATGACCGGCGTCATTGCAACTAATGCCAAAGTTAACTGCCAACTAATTGTCATCATAACAATAATTGAAACGACAAAATAAAAGACACATTCTAAGACTTGATAGCTCACCCAAGAAATAAAATGACGAATAGCATCAGTATCACCTGTCATTCGCGTCATAATATCGCCAACTCGTGTATGGTTAAAAAAGTTGAAATCTAACTCTTGTAGCTTACGATACATATCTACCCGTAAATCAAATAAGGTATTTTGCCCT
This sequence comes from Lapidilactobacillus dextrinicus DSM 20335, assembly GCF_001436095.1. Lineage (GTDB taxonomy): Bacteria > Bacillota > Bacilli > Lactobacillales > Lactobacillaceae > Lapidilactobacillus > Lapidilactobacillus dextrinicus. The sequence continues at coordinate 71,820 of NZ_AYYK01000003.1, forward strand.
GTTTGTTCAAATAGAATTTGATAAGTATAGCGTGTCACGGTTCGGATAATTGTTACTACAATCATCAGTATCAACAAAGGCACCAGTAAATGATCTTGATGACCATCGATAACCCGATCAACGATTTGCCCTGCAACATATGGATTGACAAGAATTAACGCTGTACTAATCACAAAGAAAATAGTCGCAATGACTAATTTATTACGGTTAGTTTTAACGTACTGCCAAATCCATTGAAAGTTATTCATGAATGTCTCCTCCAATCTACAAAGACCTATTATCAGTCTTTTATTGAGAATTTGAATGGTGCATTCTCTTCAATTTCATGTACAATGTTATTAAAAGAAACCGTTTTACCTTTTTTAAGGAAGGATTTAACTATGAGCTATAGTGACGCTAAAACTTTTAATCCTGAAATTCTTTATGCCTTTGATCCATGGAATAAAAATGTCAGTGAACACGAAGTACACAGTCATGATTTTTTAGAGATCAGTATTTTATTAGAAGGACAAGCCCATTACTTGATTGATGACAAATGGCGTGATGTTCAAGCTGGCCAAATTCTAGTCTTTAATCCCGGTGTTAACCATGCCGAACGCCAATTACCGGATACCTTTTCTCATCAACTACATATTGGTATTAAAAATATTGCACTACATGGCTTAGCCCGCAATTATTTACCAAATAAAACGGCGCAGTTGGCAATTGGTGAATACCAATATAAAGTCATTGATAAAGCTTGGCAGCTAGTCACTGAATTAGATCATCAAGAAAGTGATTTTCACCTATTAAGTAAAGGCATCATTATTGAAATGATTGTTTATATTTTGCGCGGTCTGGAACAGCAGCAAGCAACCTCAGTCAAACCCTTTATTTCTAAAACGGAAAAGAAGCAAACTCAATTAGTCACCAACGTCATTTACTATTTAGAAAATCACTACACAGAAGATATTAGCTTAGATCAATTAGCCCGCGATAATTACGTCAGCACCACCTATTTATCTAAAACGTTTAAAGATGCTACCAACATGAGTCCTATTAATTACCTCATTCAGCTACGCTTAAAAAATGCTCATGAAATCTTAGCCGACGAAAATCCGACTACCACCGTTAAACAAGTTGCTTCTGCTGTGGGTTATGATGATGTTTATCATTTTAGTAAGTTGTTCAAAAAATACTATGGCATTTCTCCCTCTCAAGTTGACGAAAAATAATACAACTCGTGAATAAAAAAAGAGACATATTTGGAACTGAAGTTATAATTTGATACAGATATATAAAAGCACTTTCGAAAAAA
>NZ_AYYK01000022.1:0-104376 GCF_001436095.1 Lapidilactobacillus dextrinicus DSM 20335
GACTCATAAATTAATTTACTAGCGAATTGACTTCGTTAATGTTTGTTTATTACTAATGTAATAAATCCTGCACATTACTCGAAACTTTGTTCAGTTTTCAAAGGCCTACTGTGTCGCGATGACAACTTAATTATCATATCATGTAACACATCATCATGTCAACAAAAAGTTTTAATTAATTTATTTCTTAATGACTCACTCGCTGTTGACGACTTTTAAAAGTATACAGACTTCCGCAACTATTGTCAACAATAAATTCCAAAAAAAGCTAGGTCCCCAAGAACTAATCAATAGCAACCACCCACCTTAACCTTATTTAGACACATTTTCGTTAACACCATCCATAATTAAAACTCAATATTGATCTCACTAAAAAACAAAAATAGTGCTAAGTAAAATTTTGCTTTTACTTAGCACTATTCCTTATATCTATTTAGCCCTTTTCTGGCAATCCGGACAGATTGCATAAACTTCAATATTATTTCCTACCGTCTCATAACCAGTTAAATTGGTTACTAGTCGCTCAATTCGATCTAAATCCGGATAGAAAACATCTTCAACCTTACCGCACTTCTGACACACCACATGAAAGTGACGCACACTCACATAATCGAAGTGACTAGGTTCATTACTATATTTAAGTTCTTGAATGACACCTAAATCAGTGAATAAACGTAAATTATTGTAGACAGTCGCAATGCTAATATCTGCAACATGATCTTTGAGTTGGTTGAAAACATCTTCTGCAGTTGGATGGCTATGCGAATTAACTAATGTTTGTAAAATAGCCTCGCGCTGTGGTGTCATTCGAATCTTATTTTGTTGTAATAAAGCTCGAGCGTGATGATATCGCGCATTAGTCATTGATTTCACACCTAACTTTAATTGCTTGACGAAGAACTACTTGAAGAATCACCGGTACTAGAACTAGAGTTAGCATCACTATTTGCTGAACTGCTTGAGCTGCTATCACTACTCTTATCAGCTTCTTTTGAATCTGCTTCTAATTCTGGTGCATCAGTCTTATATAAATCTAAACTTGACTTACCGTCATTTTGATAAAGTAGACTAGTCTTTTCCTTCTTTTGCATCTTCTTGAGTAATTTTAATGATTTGCTGAGTTTATACGTGTAATCTTTAGCATCCACTGTCTTAAAACCCTTCGGTGTATAGAAGCGTAGTAAATCACCATTAATGACACTATCGGATAATGATAATTCTGTTGCCACATGATTAGTTAAACTCTCTAATTCTTTTTTAGTCGCCGCGTCGGGTTTCCTAATCAGAGACCCATCACTTGTATTATAGTACTTACTGCCAACTTTGGTGTACTTAGGTGTTACAAAATCGCCACTACGGAAAGCAACAGTCTGATTGCGGTCAGTTGCTAATAAATCCTGACCGAATTGAATATAGTCACTGTTATCAATACCTAATAAATTCTCAATTGTTGGTAAAACATCAATTTCGCCACCATAAGTATGGTTAATGCCACCCTTTAAGCCGTCCATATGAATCATGAATGGTACCTTTTGCCATTGAGCAACGTCAAAATCATTAGCTTTATCCTTGCCTAACAGCTTGGCAATGGCCGGCTTATGATTACCAGAAATTGCATAGTGATCACCATAGAAGACCAACATACTATTCTTATCAAGGCCAGTTTCTTTCAGCCAAGCCATGAATTCACCAATAGATTGATCCAAGTAACGCGCCGTCTGTACATACCCATCAACAGTCTTATCTCCAGTTGTCGTCTTGGCGATAGACTGATTCTTCTTATCTAATAGATAAGGATAGTGGTTCGTCACCGTGATTAGCTTAGCATAGAATGGTTGTGGTAACTGTTCAACATACTTCATGGAGTCTTTCATGAAGATTTTATCCTTTAGTCCGTAACCAACATCAAAGTTCTTACCGCTTTGGAAGTAGCTCTTACTAAAGAAATAATCATAACCCCAAGCCTTATAAGTATTATCCCGATTCCAGAAACTTGGCACATCGCCGTGGAACGAAGCAGTCGTGTAACCCTGGCTTTGTGAAAGAATCGCCGGTGCTGCTTGCCAAGTATTGGTAGAACCAGCAGTAACCATAGCCGCACCTTCAGAAAGGCCAAACAATGAAGTTTCTAACATTAATTCAGCGTCAGCCGTTTTACCTTGACCAACTTGATTATAGAAGTTATCAAAACTCAAGGTATTGTTTTCATGATAAATCTTATTCAAATTAGGTGTAACTTCTTGACCGTCAACTTTGTAATCAATCAAAAACTGTTGGAAACTTTCCAAATGAATAACAAAAACGTTCTTACCTTTGGCAACACCCTTATAGGTTGGGTTACCTACAACATGATTGTTTTTAATGTATTTTTGAACGGTCTTCATGTCACTTGCATCGGCATTGGCACGAACCGCACTTGTCTTAGTTGCTTTAACCACATCATAAACTGCATATGAATTAAGTCCCAAGTACTTAACAATGTAATTATTATCAAAAGTTCGCGTTAATAAACCAGACCGATCACTATTAGCCATGGTTAAATTAAAACCGAATAAAACAACTGCCAATAGTGAAACTAATCCAGCCACTGGTTTTTTAATCGGACGAATATCAACTTTTTGTAGTTTTGTTGCTAATAGGACAATGAGAATCACTAAATCAACAAACACTAAAAAGTCTGAAGGGTTAATAATGCCGACAATACTTTTACCTAGGTTATTGGAAACCGATCCTGAGCCCTTAATTAACGTTGTTGTTAAAAAGTCCGAAAATTCTCGATAATAAAGAATGTTCGCAAACAACCAAAATGTTGTAATAAAATCAATTACTAACATAATGATGTAGGATTTACGCCCTTTGAAATATAAAGCAATCCCAAAAAGTAAGATGGTGGTTGGTAATGGGTTTAAAGCTAATAAAAACTCTTGGACACTGCCACTTACGCCTAAGTTAAACTTTGTTTTATAAGCGTAATAAGTTTTAATCCAGAATAAAATAACTGCGAGTATGAAAAAGCCCCAGCGACTATTCCAGAACGCTTTTAATTTCTCAGCGAAAAACTTCATGTAAATCCTCCGTATATACTGCCAAATTCAAAATCATTCTAAATTCTAGCAAAAAATAGACCTTAAACTTAGACTCTTAGATAAATCGTAAAGAATTCTTTACTGAATATTCATATCTTCTTATTTAATTGGTCTTTTAAAAATTCGTCGAGGTCGAATCCCCATTGCAACAATTCCTAACAGCATGCCCAAATAGAATGTAATCAAACGCCACAATAACATACCTAAAATCAAAGCAGTCTGTCCAGGGATAAATGTGGCAAACAGGGTTTTAAAACTATATTCAGCACCACCAGTACCACCGGGAATAGGAAAGATCGACGTAATCATAACAATCATAACATGCATACAAAAAACCGTGATCAAATCAGCATGGGGAACATTCAAAGCTAGCAAAACGAAATAAGGTATTAAATAATACGCGATTAACTGAACCAGCGTGAGCAATGATGCTTGAATTACCTTTTTCTTCTCGCGCTTTAATTGTAGACTTTCTTCATGAAAAGTTTCAATTTTTTGCATCGCTTGATTGCGCCAACGTTCAACCTTATCCGAGTGAATAACGCAGCTTAAAAGATTGAAAAAACCCTGCGTGACGCCCTTGGTGAAACGATAGTAAAACATAATCATTAATAAAGCCCCAATGGTAATCACGTGTAATGCGAACCCACCGGCAATTAATATCGCTAAGCCACTGAAATTTGTCATTACCTGTTTAAAGCCTACCAACATTGTTAGGACAAAATTAATGAGTACCATTAATTGATAAATGATAAATTTCATTAGTAAGACAGAGCTGGCCCGCCCGCCTTCATAGCCAACCTGAATTAAAGCCACCAGTTGGGCCGGCTGACCACCAGATGAAAATGGGGTAATAGCGTTAAATAAGGCTTGAATTGGTGGCACCCGCAAAAAATTCCAAGCTGGTTGGTGAGGCTCCCCTGGCTTTTCAATTAATTTCTTTAAAACTAAGGCCTCCGCGACAAAAGAAAACAGCATCAATAAGACAGCCACGCCTAACCAAGTCCACTGTAAATGGGCTAACCCATGTTGTACCTGTTGAAAATTGGTCTCCTTTGCCTCACGCCAGAAAATGAAGACACCTAAGGAAATCATAATCACCAAGGCAATTTTATTTTTACGACTCATATTTTCCTCTTAAAATTTCGCTTGCGCGGTATAGAAATCGGCCCAAATTTTAGCCAGATGTTCAGGAGAATATTCTTGGGCGGCTTGTCGTGCTAATTGTTGATAATGCTTATAGAAGTCAGCATCCGTCATTAGTTTTTGTAGCGCTTGGTTAAATCCTGTTAAATCATCAGCACCAACATATTTACCTGCAATAATTGCTTCATAAAGTTCCAAGTTACGTAGTAAAACTGGAACGCCACAACTAAAAGCTTCCAATACTGACATTGGAAACAACTCGTCAAATGATGGCAAGAAGAACAAATCTGCTAAGTTCAAATAATCCGCAATTTCAGTTCGTTTAACAATGCCAGTAAAAATAACATTCTTAGGTGGATTTTCAACAATCTTTTTGAAATGATCATACCCATCAGTCATCGGTCCAAAAGAAAAGCCCCCCGCCCAAACAAATTGAACATGGGGATTTTTCTTAGCCAAATTAACAAAATCATCAACGCCCTTACGCTCTTGGACTTGCCCAGAACCAAAGACAATAAATTTATCTTTAGGGAGTTGGTATTTTTCACGTAACGCTAGTTTATCTTGAATAGAGCGATCAGGAAATTCCACTGGTGAAACAAAATTAGGAATATAGGTGATTTTTGACTTGGGAATACCATAAGCTTCGATTTTAGGAATAAAGCTAGGATTAACAACCACCAATTGATCCATTCGCTTATAAAATTTAATCATATACCAATAGAAAATTTTCTTGGCAAATTTAGGCATTCTTAAAGAACCTTCAATTGTTTCCGGTAAAAAATGAACATAGCCAATGGTTCGGCCCCGCTTCTTAGAAAAAGTCGATAAAAAGAATTGTGGATCAATCGTATGATAATGTGTAATATCCGCTTGACCATGTTTGTTAATCGTTACGGTAAATTGATCTTGCAGGCGATCTTTGAGTAAACCAACTAATTCTAAGTAGGCACTCCCCACACCTTGGCCAGCCACTTTGTCAGCTGATGAGAACATGTTAATTCGAATCATAAGTGCTCCTCACTGCGACCAGTTAAACTTAGTCGATTAATATTGGTTAAATTATAGCTATCAATTGCATCGTGATAAAACGCCAATATAGAATCACCAAAATGGTCTGCAGAAATTTCATATAACTTATCTTTACGGGGCTGAGGATCGGCAAAAGCATGCGGATGACGAATATAATTCTCGATTTGCGCCTCCATCTCAGGTAAATCCCGAAAAGTAGTACCAATATCAGGATCATCAAAGACACTATCTGTATATTCACCACTACGTACAACACATTTCAAACCAGCTGCCATTGCTTCAATATAAGTTAAACCTTGTGACTCAGTATCACTTGAAGAAACAAATAAATTAGCTAGTTGATAATACGGTGCAATTTGTTCATGCTTCACTTCACCGACAAATGTTACGGCCGAATCAATTCCTAAATCGGCAACTTGCTCCTCTAACTCTGCCCGTTCTGGCCCATCACCCACAATTAAAAAGCGTAAGTCAGGTAATTGTTTTTGTAAATCAGGAAAAACTGATAGTACTTGATCAATTCTTTTCTCACTAGCAAGGCGACTTAGGGTCATGATAACTGGTGTTTGCTCAGTATAACCTAGTTGTTGGCGCAACTGCACAACTTGCTCTGAATAATCTTGATCATAAGCAGTAATATCAATTCCTGTGGGAATAACTCGAATCGGTATTTTGACACCATAACGCCGCAATGATTCAGTTACTCGTTGGCTAGGTGCTACAACTCCATCCATATGGTTAACAAATGCGCGAACGAATTGTTTAACATGATAAGGTTTTAGTAAATGACCATTTAAGACATAGTGTAAATAATCTTCATACATTGTGTGGTAAGTGTGAACACACGGAATCTTCAAGTTTTTGGCAACAAATTTACCAATCCAGCCCATAGAAAATTCGGTTTGCGTATGTACAATATCTAAATCGAGCTCTTTAGCCACTTCTAACGCGTGAAACAGACCTCTAACAGCTACGCGGCGATCAGTGAAGGAAACAAACGGTACACTAGCAAAGCGAAAAACGTTCGGTTCTACTTCTTCTTTATCAACGCCTGGATCTGTCGTTGTAAAAATATAAACATGATGCCCTTTGCGCTCTAAATCATCTTTTAATGTTCGAATTGAAGTCGCTACACCACTAACTTGAGGAAAATAGGTGTCAGTAAATAGACCAATATTCATGCCTCTTCCTCCTCCGCTCATTATTCATAATCAAATTATAGGGGTAATACTAAACCAATGCAATTCACAACTATAATTCTAACAATATTGTTCGCTATTCGTAACAGACTATGGGCTGAAAAAGTGACATTCTCAACGAAAATGACGCCTTTTTAATAATGAATTAACAATTAACCAATTAAGGTATTTAAAATTCAACTCAGCAGCGCTATACTAAAGTTACCTTGGCAGGGGCAATTCATTGCTCGATTTAAAAAGAAACTCCCAACGTTTAGCTTTAAGCTAAATATTGGGAGTTTCTTTTTGATGATAGTATTTGTTTAAAATTTATTTCTTCACTAGGTACATATATAGCCCTTTATCAGAGAAACTAGTTTCAAACGTAATGCCCTTATTATGGATATTATCAACTGTCGTTTGCCCGTTTTGAGCATCTTTAGCTAATTTTTGGTAATCTTTCAAGACTTGTTTACCATCTGCACCTACTGCTGTGGAAAGTACAGTTAAGCGCATGGCAAAATCTTTCATCTTCGTCTTGTCTTTCATGTACTTCACTGGAAAGACATAGGCGATCCCAACAACTTGTTGGTTTTGCACGTTGGCCCGAATGCGAATGCCATCATGATTGTAAAAATCTACCAAGCCATTTTTTTGTGTCATAGGTAAAGGATCCGCCACAATCTTCATTTGCTGATTGATCATATTATACTTCATAGCAAATTCTGGATAAGTTGCTATCGCCTTTGTCTTTTTCACACTAACTTTTTTAGTTGTTGTTTGACCAGCTTTTTTAGCTTTAACAGTTACTGTTGTTTTCTTCAATTGACCCGGAACTTGAATAACAAAAGTACCATCGTTATTAGTTCCTTTTTGAATAGTTCCGTCACCAATTTGATAAGTAACTTTAGCGCCTTTGCTAACTGTTCCTTTTACAACCGCCACTAATCCATTTGTTGCATAAGTGTCTTTAGTTGGATTAAGTTTGACTGTTCGGCTCTGACACCCTGCTAATACAGCAACAGCAGCAACAGCCAAAGCAAGACTGGCGATTAATTTTTTAATTTTCATTGTTAATTTCCTCCAGTCTAAATGGCAACGTTGCCTGAGAATTGTGAATTATACAAGTCTGCATAGAAGCCGTTTTCAGTCATCAACTGATCATGCGTACCAGTTTCAACAATTGAACCGTGATTCATGACTAAGATATTATCTGCATCACGAATTGTTGAGAGACGATGGGCAACAACGAAGCTTGTCCGTCCCTTCAACAAACGATTCATCGCGTGTTGAATATGCATTTCTGTCCGTGTATCAACAGATGAGGTTGCTTCATCAAGAATTAGAATTTCTGGATCCGCAACAAACGCACGCGCAATCGTCAACAATTGACGTTGACCTTGAGAAATATTAGATGCTTCTTCATTAAGAACAGTATCGTAACCGTCAGGTAATTGACGGACAAACTCATCAACGTGCGCTGCTTTAGCGGCTGCAATAATTTCGTCATGAGTGGCATCTTCACGACCATACTTCAAGTTATCGTAAATGGTACCGGTAAATAGCCAAGTATCCTGTAAGACCATTGCAAAGTGACGTCGTAAATCTTCACGGCCCATGTTACGCGTATCGGTACCTTTCAAACGAATTGAACCGCCGCTCACATCATAGAACCGTTCCAACAGATTAATGATCGTTGTCTTACCAGCACCAGTAGGACCAACAATTGCCACCATCTCACCTGGTTTAACGTTTAAATTATAATCTGTTAACAACAAATCTTTACCTTGATAGCCGAATTGAACATGATCCATCGTCAAAATATCAGAAGTTGTTGTATCATCAGGAACATCAACTTTAGGGTTCGTCATATCAGGTTCATCAAACACTTCAAAAATTCGTTCTGCAGAAGCAACTGTTGCTTGAATCGTATTAGCTAAGTTAGCTAATTGGGAAATTGGTTGAGAAAATTGTTGCGTGTATTGTAAGAAGGCTTGAACATCACCTAAAGTCATATTACCATTGGCAACTTTAACCCCACCAAGAACAGCCACAAAGACGTAGCCCAAGTTATTAACAAAGGTCATCAATGGCATAATCAAGCCAGAAATCATTTGAGCTTTCCAAGCTGAAGCATATAACTTTTCATTTTCTGCTTCAAACTCATTAATTGCTGTTGCTTCATGGTTAAAACTCTTATTAACAATGTGGCCGGCATAGTTTTCTTCAACTTGATCGTTGAGTAAACCTAAGCTCTTCTGTTGGGCAGCAAAGTATTTTTGTGAGCGCGGTGCAACCACACCTACAACGATTAAACTTAATGGAATCGTCGCAATTGCTAACAACGTTAATTGCCAGCTAATAGTTAGCATCATCCAAAGCGTCCCGACAAACATCACCGTACTGGTAATCATTTGGGTCAAGCTTTGTTGTAACGTCCCGGCAATATTATCCATATCGTTGATAGCACGAGACATAATATCACCGTTTGAATGGGTGTCGTAATAATTAATTGGTAAAGTCTGCATTTTTTCTTTCATTTGCTTGCGCAGACGATAAACCGTATCTTGAGAAACTCGCGTCATTACGAACTGCATAACAAAGTTTAACAAAGCTGAAGCTAAATACATAAAGATAACGGTAATAACAATTTCTTGAATCTTGTCAAAATTGACTGGATAGTGATTCATGGCAATGCCGGCTTTTTGATTGGCTGCACCACGCATTACACCTTTAAAAATTTCAGTTGTTGCTTTACCTAAAATCTTAGGCGTTTGTACTTGAAGAACTTGGGAAGCGATGGCAAAAACCATGACCACAACCAAAGCAACACTATATTTAGACATATAACCAAATAAGCGTCGAGTTGTGCCCCAGAAGTTTTTGGGTTTGTCACCAGGCATTGCCATACCATGACCGCCAGGACCATGGCCACCTGCTGGACGAGTTGTGCTAGTCTTTCTTGATTGCTCACTCATTCTTGTCATTCCCTTCCTTAATTTGTGATTCAACAATTTCACGATACGTTTCGTTATTTGCTTTTAATTCTGTATGTGTACCTAAGCCAACCATCTTACCATCGTCAAGGACAATAATTTGATCTGCGTCAGCAACCGTCGAAACCCGTTGACCAACAATAACCACAACGGCTTTTTGAATCATAGTATCTTCGCGTAAGGCCTGACGTAAATTAGCATCAGTCTTAAAGTCCAAAGCTGAGAATGAATCATCAAAAACATAAACTGAAGCTTTTTTAACTAGCGCCCGCGCAATTGCCAAACGTTGTTTTTGTCCGCCAGAGAAGTTATTACCACCCTGTTCGACAAAAGTATCAAGTCCGTCTGCCTCTTTAATGAAATCAGCAGATTGGGCAATCTCTAAAGCATGCCATAGTTCATCATCAGTTGCGTCCGGGTTACCGTAACGTAGATTCTCACGTAATGTTCCCTTAAACAAGACCGCCTTCTGTGGCACTAATGAAATTTGATCTTGTAAAGCATGTTGATCAACATCTTTAACATTTAAGCCCTTGACCTTTACGGCTCCTGTTTCAACATCATAAAAACGTGGAATTAAATTGATTAAAGTAGATTTACCAGAACCAGTACCACCAATAATTGCCAGCGTCTGTCCAGCTTTAACATGTGCGTCAACACCCGTTAATGCTAATTCTTCAGCACCGTGATAACGGAAGTTAACTTGGTCAAAGTCTAAACTAGCTGCAGTATCATCAGTAAAGACTTGTGGTTGATCATTATCTTTAATATCAGATTTCAAATCAAGCACTTTGTTAATCCGATCAGCTGATGCTTGACCACGAGGAATAAAGACAAAGACCATTGACAACATCATAAAGCTCATTAAGATTTGCATCGCATAAGTCATGAAGGCTAACATATTACCAACTGCCATTGCTTGGTTAGCAATCAAATGACCGCCATTCCAAATAATCGCAATATTAGTACCACTCATAATCAAGGTCATCAAAGGAAACATGACCGCCATAATCGAATAAACTTTACGAGCATTTTTGGTGTAATCAATGTTAGCATCATCAAAACGTTTTTGTTCAAATTGATCACGAACAAAAGCACGAATAACGCGAACACCTGTTAAACCTTCACGAAAAACTAAGTTTAAGCGGTCGGTTTTAGTTTGCATAGCTTTAAATAATGGCACTGCAAAAAACATAACAATACCAACAAAAACAACCATGATTGGGATAACAACAACGAAGATACTAGTTAGTTGGGCATCTTTTTGATACGCCATAAAACTTGCACCAACTAACATAATTGGTGCCATGATCATCATTCGCAACGTCATCATAGCAACGTTTTGAATCTGAACCACATCGTTTGTTGTTCTCGTAATTAATGATGAAGTCCCAACCTGATCGAACTCATCATTAGACATGTTCAGAACTTTACTGTAGATGTCTTGGCGTAATTTCTTACCTAATCCTTGTGACGTCTGAGCAGCAAGTAAAACATTTCCAAATGAAAAAACAACTGATAAAACAGAGACAGCCAACATCTTCATGCCGGCACTCCAAATATAATTCGTGTCGCCTTTAGCAACACCGTAGTTAACTAAGTCTGAAGTTAAATTTGGTAAGTATAAACTCGTGATAACCTGGCCGACCATAAACAAAACAGCAAATAAAACAGCCCAGCCAGACACGCGCTTCTTGGCAAGTTTAAGCATTCAGTTCCCTCCCTGTATCTTCTATTAAAACACCGTGTTCAAGCCAATCCAGCAACAAATCGAACTTGGCTTTAAATGGTTCTGTCGCTAATTTCTGACTTGAATCACGCTGTGCTATAAAATAATGTGCAAATGATTGCCCCATGAAACTTAGCAATGTGTGAAATAACAAATCAAATTCATCCCTTGAAACGCGAAGTTTCGTAAAGTCTGTCTGATCTTTAATATTTTGCTGCCATTCCGGTAAATTTACCTGATGATTCTGAGGGCGATGATGAATATCCCGTTTCATCAAATGATGATAACCTCGATAATCCATTTCCATAATAACGTTTTGCAATAACTGACTATCAGCAGCAGTTGTAAAACGATCTAAGGTTCTATGGAAGGTTTTCTTAACCGCAGCAAAAAAATCGCCATTTTGCACCTTCAAATTGTAAGTAAGATCATCCTTAAAAGATTGGCGGAACGTTTCTATTAAATAAAAATAAAGATCTTCTTTATCTTTGAAGTATTGATAAAAACTACCTCGTGGAATTTCAGCTAATTTAATAATATCGGTTACTGTAACTTGAGAATATGGAGCGTTTGAAAAAGCTTGACGCACCGCACCCATAATTTTATTTCGTTTAGTTTCCGGTAATCCTAAAAAAGTTTTACTCGGCATCTTACGCCTCCTTCCTTAATAAAGATAATTAATTAATGTAAATAAAAAAATGACACCATGTCATGTGACAAAGTGTCATTATAAACTGATTATTTTATAAAAGCAACAAACTAGCTAAATTTTGGGCATTTATTTTTAAATTAACAGCAGTCAAAAATAATTTCATTAACTTTAGAAAATGACCACAAAAATTTACAGAAAACGAAATTCATTAACTTCATTATAAGGTAATAAGTTAAACACTATAATAATTCCGCATATTTACGAAGGTACAATTGTTTAACAAACGTCACTAAGATTAAGTAGGCCAGCACCGTTGCCAATAACCAAGGCCCGTAATTAATTGGCAATGCTGCTAGTCCGATATCACGACCCAGTCCTGTAAAAGGTAGCAGCGAGCCAAAAGTAATTTCTACTGCTGATGCAATTAACAATGGTTTAGCTGCTGTACTTTGTAAGAATGGTACTTTAGGTGTCCGTAAAGCATGTAAAACTAGTGTCTGTGTCCACATTGACTCAATAAACCACCCAGCATGAAATAAAGCGGCAAATGCCAACTGTTGTTGTGCGGATAAGGTTGGGTAAGCTCCACCGATAACTGTTGGGCAAATAACAAAATACATTAAAGCATAAGTTGTAATATCAAATATTGAGCTAGTCGGTCCAAACCAAACCATAAATTTACCAATACTATCAGCAGTCCAACGTTTGGGATGTTGTAAAAACTCAGCATCCATCTTATCCCACGGAATCGCCATACATGACAAATCATAAATTAAGTTGAGTAAGAGTAACTGAATGGGCAACATTGGCAAAAATGGTAGAAAAATACTTGCAACTAATACTGAAAACATATTACCAAAATTAGAGCTTGTTGTTGCCTTAATATACTTCATGGTATTACCAAAAGTTTCGCGGCCAACTAATAACCCGGATTCAAGCACACGTAAATCTTTGTCAGTCAAAATAACATCGGCAGAATCTTTAGCCACATCCACCGCGGTATCAACAGAAATCCCCACATCAGCCACTTTCATCGCCGGCGCATCATTAATACCATCACCCATAAACCCAACCGTGTGACCATTTTGCTTTAGTAATTGCATAATGGTCTTTTTTTGTTGAGGATTCAATTTGACAAAAATTTGATGACGCTCAACAGCATCGGCCATCTGCGCCTCATCTAGTGAATTCAACTGTTCACCAGTAATTAAGGCCACGCGACCAAGCCCAACTTTTTGAGCCATCGCACGTGTCACTAGTGCATTATCACCAGTTAGCACTTTAACATTAACGTCTAAATTATTTAATTCTTTAATCGCTGTCTTTGCACTTGCTTTAGGTGGATCCAAAAAAGCAAGATAGCCAAGCAAAATCATTTCCTTTTCATCGCTGACTTCAAAATTAGTTTTAGTTGCTGGATATTCTCTTTGAGCAAGACCTATGACCCGTAACCCCTGGCGATTTAAAGAAGCAACTTGATTTAAAACTTGCTGAGTCAAATCAATATCTAACGCCTTAATTTGTCCCTTGATTTTAATTTTAGTTGCAACCTCCAACATCTCTTCCATAGCGCCTTTAGTAATTAAGTGAACTTCATCATCGCCTTCGCGCACAGCCACGCTCATACGCCGACGTTGAAAATCAAAGGGAACTTCGTCAACTTTTTCAAATTGAGTTAGCACTTGTTGCTGCTTTTGAGCAGTTGTAATAATGGCCGTATCCATTAAATTTTTTAAGCCAGTTTGTAAATTGCTATTTAAATAAGCTTGTTGTAAAACCGCTGAATCTATTTGTCCATCACAATTTAAATACGTATCTAAGATAATTTGATCTTCAGTTAAAGTTCCCGTTTTATCTGTACATAAAGTATCAATTGCCCCAAAGTTTTGAATAGCGCTAAGATGTTTAATAATCACATTTTTATCGGCCATCTTTTTAGCACCACGAACTAAATTAGTCGTCACAATCATCGGTAACATTTGTGGTGTCAACCCCACAGCTACTGATAATCCAAATAACAACGCTTGAGTCCAGTCACCCTTTGTAAAACCATTAATGATAATAACCGTTGGTGCCATTAAAGCCATGAAGCGAATCAAGAGCATCGAAGTTTTTTGCACCCCAATATCAAAACTAGTTGCTTCAGGTTTTTCGCCCAGATCTTTAACCACACTGCCATAAACAGTTTGATCACCGGTTGCAATAACGATTGCTTGACCAGTACCGCTAACCACGTTACTTCCCATAAAGACTAGGTTAGGATAACTTGTTTCAGTCGCTGCTTCCGTAACTTCAACATCAGCTTTTTTCTCAACAGGATAACTCTCGCCTGTTAGTGCTGCCTGTGAAATTGTTAAATCTTTACTTGTTAACAGCCGCATATCCGCTGAAATCATATCCCCAGCTGACAGTTGAATTAAGTCACCACAAACCAAATTATCCATGTCAACTTCGCAATCTTTGCCGTCACGTTTAACGATAATCTTAACTTGAACAAGCGACTCCATTTGAGTTGCAGCTTGATTAGAACGTACCGACTGTATTAATGACATTGTGCCACTAATAAAAACCATCACGATAATGATGATGACACCAAATAAACTCTTATCTGCCGGTGCTGCGTGAACATAGTCTGTAAAAAACGAAATCACCGCTAGCGCAATTAAAACGAGTGTAAAAGGTGTAATGTAAGCTTTAATTGCTTCGACAATAAATGGTGTTTTCTTTTGATAAGTGAGTTGATTACTCCCATATTGCTGACGTGCAGCTTTAACTTGTTCAGCCGTTAGCCCTGTTTTAGGTGTCGCAAATTTTTGCTCAACTTGTTCTTTGGTTGCCCGAGCAAATGAATCGTAATCAATTTTTTTCTTCATAATGTTTCCTCCAATTCATGATCAAAACGAGTTAGAGAAACAAAGAATTAAGGACGAACGATCGTCACAATAACCAATGTTTCAACAATCAACTGAAAACTGTGACCATCATCCATCAACTTTCATCTCACTTTCTTGGTTAGTTGTCATCCAATGATTAAAGATTAGTAACATAATTTTACCAATGAAATCACACTCCCTTTTATTGCTAGGTTTGTACTAACTATTAACGACACAAAAAAACCTTTCGCTAAAATCCAGCGAAAGGTTAAAAGAACTCCACAAATAAATAAGCTCAATTGATCTAGTCGTTGGGCTTTAGCACTGTACAACGTAGTTAAAAGTCGTTACTTTTAACAGCTACCTTATGGAAAGCCTTGTCTTCGACAATCCCTGTTCTACCCATTGGTGTCTCTCGACGTTTTTGGGCAGTAGCCTGTGTTTGTATAGGAGCCTCACCTAACAAATCATATTCGTATTTATTTTTAATTTAAAGCAGTTAGAACTTATTGTCAAGGAAGAATTCGCCATTGCTAAATATGAAACTTAGTTAGTGACAACTTTATCCTCATCAGTCTTTAAAACTATAGATTGACCGTTTACTTCTAGTTCAAGATTATCACCTGATAATAAAGTTAACTTACTGTTTTCATGACCAACTTTTACTGCTAATAAACGACCACGGAAGTTGATTTTAAATTGATAGTTAGTCCAATTTTGTGGGCAGAATAACTTAAATGATAATTTACCTTCATGGTGACGCATACCAGCAAATCCTTGAACAATCGCTAACCAACTACCACTCATAGACGTGATGTGTAATCCATCATCTGTATCGTTGTTATAGTTATCAAGGTCAAGCCGCGCCGTTCGTTCATACAGATTAACTGCCTTGTCTTCCTCACCAATTTCAGCCGCAATGATGCTATGAATACATGCCGATAATGACGACTCATGAACCGTCATTGGCTCATAAAAATCAAAATTACGTTTCTTTTCTTCAAGCGTGAATTGATCATTTAAGAAATAGATACCTTGTAAAACATCAGCTTGTTTAATGAATGGTGAACGTAAAATCTTATCCCAAGACCAATGTTGATTAATTGGTCGTTCATCTGGTGATAAAGTTGAAACTGGTCGTAGATCTTTATCAAGGTAACCATCATTTTGAACAAAGATACCTAATTCCTGATCTTCTGGGAAATACATATGATCAATAATATCTTGCCACTTTGATTGCTCATTTTGGCTAACAGCTAATTCCGTGGCCTTTTCAGAACTAACTTTATTTAAGATTTCTAAAGTATATTTCAAAACCCAAACAGCCATTTGGTTGGTGTACCAGTTGTTATTAACATTATTTTCATATTCATTAGGACCGGTAACACCATGAATCATATACTTCTGAGCACGTTGAGAATAATGAACGCGATCAGCCCAAAATCTTGAGATAGCCACGAGAACTTCAATCCCTTGGTTAAGGACGTAAGTTTCATCGCCTGTGTAATCAGTGTAATCATAAATAGCATGAGCAATAGCGGCATTGCGGTGAATTTCTTCAAAGGTAATTTCCCATTCATTGTGGCATTCAATTCCATCAAATGTCACCATCGGGTACAAGGCACCATTAAGCCCTTGTTGTTGAGCATTATGAAAGGCTCCTGGCAATTGATTATAACGATACTCCAACAATTGTCGAGGTACAATTGGTTTAGTAACTGCTAAATACATTGGCACGATGTAGGCTTCAGTATCCCAGTAAGTAGCACCGCCATATTTTTCACCGGTGAAGCCTTTAGGACCAACATTCAAGCGTGAGTCCTCGCCATAATACGTCATAAATAATTGTAAAATATTAAAGCGAATACCTTGTTGGGCTGCTGGGTCACCATCAATTTGCACATCTGATTGTTCCCAGCGTTCTGCCCAAACTTGATCTTGTTCAGCTAAATGTTCAGCATAGGTTTTCTGCTGTGCTGCTTGTAAAATTGCCGTGGTTTGAGCCAATTGTTGTGCTTCCGGAACATCTCGACTGGTGACCACTGCGACTTGTTTTAATAATGTTAAAGACTGATTTGCCGTTAACGTGGCGGAAATCTTTTCAGCAACGGCTAATTCACTAATCTCTGATGCTCTGGTATAGTCCGCATCTGTTGTAATTAAATTTTGCATTTCTTCAGTAACTGTAAAGCGTGGCGTCCCAAATGGATTGGCTTTTGTTTCCATCGTTAAACTATAATGCTGATCAGATTGCTCGCCATGGTCTTTTAATTCCCAGAACATTTCATCATAGTTGGCATCTTCATTATGCACTGCGCCGTTAATCATTGGCCGTAAAATCAACTCGGCCTTTCCCGTTAAAACAGTTGCTTTAACTGAAATTAAGCCTAATTGTTGCGTGACATTACTCATAAAACGATCAAATTCAAACTTAACTTTAGTGGTATTAAATTCACCAATAAAACTGCGATGTAATGAACCGTTTTTCATGTTCAAAGATAAGTTAAAATCAGAATAGTTAATTTTAGCTAAGTCGACGTTTTCGCCATTAACTGTAATTGGAATACTTAAAAAGTCTGGCGAATTAATTGCCTTACCAAAATAATTTGGGTAGCCATTCTTCCACCAACCAACTCTGGTTTTGTCGGGGAACCAAACACCGGCTAAGTAGGTGCCTTGATGTGTATCTCCAGAATAATCTTCTTCAAAGTTACCCCGCATGCCCATATAACCATTACCAATTGATGTGATACTTTCTTGTAATCGTTTATCAGCAACTGCCAACTTGCTTGTTCTGACCACCCATGGATCAATATCAAATAATCGTTTCGTCATGTTTCTACTCCTCTGTTGCTGAATAAATTCGTCATTATTAAGTGCTTACATTGGCATTATTGCAACATCTAGGCCTTAATTCAAGCTAGATTGAGATGTTACCGATATCAGAATTTTTCAAAAATAACAGTCCATGAAATAACACATTTTTCATTATTTAGTCGTTTAACTTAACCTCAAATTGACTGGCTATAAATAATAAATCCCTTCTCTAATAACTGCTGATCAATTAAGTTTTGGCTGAGTAATAGTTCACCAGAAACATTGACTGGTTGTGGTTGTGTGCCTAAGTTAAAGATCGCGGTTATTTGCTGATCGTCTTGGCGACGAGTCAATTGGACCAGCTGTTGATCATCGTCTACTTGATCCCAAATAAACTCACCTTGAGTTAATAGATCTGCATTTTGTAAACGTAATTGAATTAACTGTTGATAGAATTTAAATAGCTGCTGATCTTGAGTTGTCTCGTCCCAATTCATCGGCTTGCGGCAATCAGGATCGTTGCCTCCATCCATACCAATCTCATCGCCATAATAAATGCAGGGTTCACCTTCTTGCAAGAACGTGAACGCCAAGATCTGGCGCATTAGGTCCTTATCATGATCACAAACAGTTAATAGGCGCGCGGTATCGTGTGAGTCTAACGTATTAAGCATCACTTCGTTAACCTGACGTTGATATAATGTTCGCTGATAATTTAAACCATCAACCATGCGGCTAGGGGTTAAACTATGCTTTACAATTCCGTTAATCATTGTTTCTGTATAGGCGTAATTCATCACTGCTGAGAATTGATCGCCTGCTAACCAAGGTTGCGAATTATGCCAAACTTCACCAAGAATATAAAAATCAGATTTCAATTGATGACAAGTTTCGGCAAAACGACGCCAAAAAACATGATCCACCTCATTAGCAACATCTAACCGCCACGCATCAATATCAAACTCCTTAATCCAGTACGCAGCAACGTCTAGTAAATATTGCTTAACTTCAGGATTAGCCGTATTTAATTTTGGCATGTGTGGTGTGAAGGCAAAAGTGTCAAACGTTAATTTTTTGGCATTTTCAAAATTGTCAGTTTCTTCATAGGCTACTGGGAATTTATTGATGTGGAACCAGCTAGCAAAGCGTGAATTTTCTTCGTTGGCTAAAACATCTTGCCATTGAATTGACTGATCGCCAATATGATTAAAAACAGCATCAAGCATGACTTTAATTCCGCGTTGATGAGCGGCTTCAACAACTCTTCTGAATAAATCCTTATCTCCAAAATCAGGGTCAATTTCTAAATAATCAATTGTGTCATATTTATGATTGGAATAAGCCTTGAAGATCGGACAGAAATAGATGCCATTAATCCCTAGTTCTTGTAAATAATCCAAGTGGTCTAATACGCCTTGTAAGTCACCACCATAATAGTCAGTCCGATTAGGGCTTAAATCACTACGCCATGGTTTAACGCCAACAGGATCATTGTCCTTATCGCCATTAGCAAAACGCTCAGGAAAAATCTGATACCAAATTGTGTGACGAACCCAGTCTGGTTCTTTAAAGCGATCAATCTCGTGTAAATAAGGCATCCGGAATGGATTGCCATTGGTACCAATTAATTCAGTTGTAAACGGAAATACACCACGGTCACCATATAATACTTTTTGACCATCTTGACCTACTACTTCAAAATCGTATTGCACCCGTTTATAAGGCACTTGAAGCGCTGCCTCCCAATAGTCAAAATCTTCAGTTGTTGCTATTTTATGCATTGCTATCGTCTGATAATCCCAATGAGAACTACCAGAGTTATTGGTTAAATCATCAGTTGTACTAACATAAGGATCACCGTAAAAACAATTGACTTCAGCAACATCGGTACGTTTTGTTCTTAAACGAACTCGAAAATCGTTAGGCTGGTATAAAAAAGCAAATTCACTTTCGGGGCGATGATAAATTGCAGCAGTTTCCATTCATGAATACCTCTCTTTTAAAACCGAATAATTATCAAACACATTCTAGTCATGATGAATTATTCTAAATTTTTATAATCTAAAATTAAACAAAAACCATCCGTTTTGCTGGATGGTTTTTGTTGTGGCTAAATTAACCTTTATCTGCACCAGCAGTAATGCCGCTAACGTAGTAACGTTGCAAGATAATAAATAAAATCGTGATTGGTACAGCGATAATCACACATCCTGCAACAAAGGCTGTGAAATACTGACTGCTTAAGCCCTTAGTGTTAGACATCATATTAAAGAGACCATAAGCAACTGTCTTATTCTTAGGACTGTCTGTGGAAAGAATAATACTTGGGAAAATAAAATCTGTCCATGGTGCCATGAAAGCTGTCAGTGACGTATAAATAATCATAGGCCGATCTAATGGCAAAATAATATGCGTAAAGACTTGCCACTTAGTTGCGCCTTCTAGTTCAGCCGCCTCATCAAGAGAACGAGGAATAGTATCCAAGAAACCCTTCATGACATAAAAGCCTAAACCAGCACCGCCAATATAAACCAAAGTCAAACCTGCTAAATTAGTCATACCAATTGCTTTTAACATATAATACAAAGCAATCATTGACATAAAACCGGGAAACATGCCCAATACTAAAGCAAACTGTAAAAATGGCTTACGTAGTTTAAAGCGTAATCGCGATAAGCAATACGACATCACTGTTGTCGTAAATGTATTGACGACTGCACAGATGACTGCAATAACAAAGGTGTTTAAAACCCAGCTACCAAAGGGATATAGTTTACTATTAAAGATTTTGGCATAATTACTAAATGTCCATTGCTTAGGAATGAATGTCGAGACAAAGCCAGACAAGTTAACTGAGAAGCTAGTCATCACGATCCAAACAATCGGAAAAACCCAAACGATTGCTAAAACAATCAGCAAAATATATCTAAACGTTAAAGAAAGCTTTCGTTGTTGTTTATATGAATGCATCGTATTAGCCCTCCTTAAACGCATTTGTACGACGATAAGTTAATAGTGAAAAGATTGCAGAAATAACGAAGATAATAATACCTAAAGCTGCAGCAATATTATAATCAGGAACTGATTGCATTGTTAGTTTGTATAACCACGTTACCAGCAAGTCAGTTGATCCAGCTTGGTAGAATTTAGAATTCAGTGGGCCACCACCAGTTAATAAGAAAATAACGTTGAAGTTATTAATATTACCAATGAATTGTTGAATTAAAGATGGCCCCATGACAAAGAGAATCTGTGGGAAAGTAATACTACGGAATACTTGGAATGGATTAGCACCATCCATCTTAGCCGCTTCAATTTGATCTTGCGGTAAGTTTTGAATAATCGCCGTAGCAATTAACATGGTTACTGGAATACCAATCCACATATTAGTTACGATAACTGTTATCTTCGCTAAGTTAGGATCTTGCAAGAAACGAATTGGTTGTGAAATCCAGTTCATTCGTTGTAACCAACTGTTTACTGGACCCGCATTGTCCCAGAACATTGACATCATCAATAAAGATACGAACTGCGGAACGGCAAAGACAACCACAAATAAGGTCCGGAAGAAACCTCTGAATTTAATTCCTTTAGATTCAATCAATAATCCTAATAAAACCCCGAAAAGGAAAGTGGTAGCTGTTGCTGCCACAGCCCAAATTAAAGTCCAACCTAAAACCGGGAAGAAAGTTCCTGCCATATCACCGGTTAAAATTTGACCAAATGATTGCAAGCCAGTCCATGAAAAACCGATTGGGTGATATTGGTTAAAGTTGGTAAAAGCCATCGTAATCATATAAATAGTTGGTGTTACAGTAAAAGCAAATATACCAGCTAATGGTAAAAACATTAATAATTGATGTAATCGTGAATCTAATAATGTTGCCAAGTCTTCCTTGGTCGAAGGAATATGTTTACCATCACGGTTTAAAGCATAAAGATGACGCGTTGACTTCAAGCTAACATAGTAAAGAATCAATAACAGAATTATTAAAATAATAGAAACAATACCAAAAAGTAAAATAACCATTGAAGAATCAGGTTGTTTAGTTACCCAAATACCTTGTTTTTCATCAAAAACTCGGGTGAGCTTTTTGATTTTACCTAAACTACTTAGAAGGCTAATTGCACTAATACCGCTGTAGAAGAACCAGACTAAGAAAGCAACTTCACTGATTAGAAAGATCAGACCTTTGAGCCATTGTTTGTTTTTTAGCTGGCTGATCCCCATGATGATGAAGCTAAGTTTTGTAGCCCAATCTCCTTTTTGCCAGGTTTCTTTAAACGTGGCCTCAGGCGCTGTGTTTGCGTTCTTTTTAAACATACGTTTACGGTCCTTTTCTTAATCTAATCTTGAAAAGCAAAGAGGTTAGGCAACCCTAACCCCTTTGCAGATAATACCAGCATTACTTCGAATCTTTAGAGATTTGCTTTTCAAATGATGCAAGTTGAGTCTTGTAATCTGCAGGTTTAGTCTTACCAGTGTATGCATTATCAACTAATGGTGCTGCTAAGTTCCAGAACGTTGCCATTTGATTCATCTTAGGCATAACAACACTCAAATTAGCTTGTTTGATAACGGCTTTGGCAACAGGATCTGCTTTAACGACTTTATTCTTTTGAGCTTTTTTAGCAACTGGAATAGCATTAGTTCCCTTGTAAAGAGCTACTTGTGAAGACTTGTTAGACAAGTATTGTGCCAAGGTAGTTGCTGCTAATTGATTCTTTGATTTAGCGTTAACAGCTAATGTACCAACACCAGAGAAAGACTTCATTTGTTTGTCGCCTGATTCAAAGTTTAACTTAGGTAAGATTGTGACACCAAAGTTATCACCCAAAATCTTCTTAACACTTTGACCATCCCAAGGACCGTCAAGAATTGCTTGAGTCTTACCGTTTTCTAAATCACTTAACAATGCTGAACCTGATTGGCGAACACCTTTATTGTTCTTTTGAGCAGCTAACCAAGTCATAACTTCGACGCCTTTTTCGTTATTAACCTTGGTACCGTTTAATTTTTCACCTGATTTACCATATAAGTTAGTTCCGTTGGACAAGAATGCTGGATACCAGTTATAGGCATTGGTAAAGTCAGTACCGATAACACCTTTTGATGTCAAAGTAGACCATGAACTAACTTCATCAGCTGATAATTTAGATTTGT
Source organism: Lapidilactobacillus dextrinicus DSM 20335 (assembly GCF_001436095.1). Classification (GTDB taxonomy): domain Bacteria; phylum Bacillota; class Bacilli; order Lactobacillales; family Lactobacillaceae; genus Lapidilactobacillus; species Lapidilactobacillus dextrinicus. The sequence continues at coordinate 22,674 of NZ_AYYK01000022.1, forward strand.
CATAGTAGATAATGTTTGATTGAACATCTTGTGGATAAGCTAGGTATTGCCCTTTCCAAGTAACGGCCTTACCAGCTAATTTAACATCATTTTTCTTAACCCATTTTGTTGCTGAAGGTGATAATGGGTTAATATAGCCTGCATTATACATTGCACCAAGTTGATCATTAGGTGCTTTAAAAACATCGGCTGCTTTTGAAGGATCTTTAGATAAGTCTGTTTTAGCTGAAGCTGAGCCTGAAGGACTAGTTGAAACTTTAACTTTGACTTTTGGATATTTTTTCTCGAATTGTTTAACTAATTTCTTATATGAAGGGACATTGTTTGTATCAACCCATAATGTGACATTACCTTTTGGTTTTGCTGTTGCTGCTGAAACACTTTGGCTATTGACAGATGCTACTGTTGCAAGTGCTAATGCAGAAGCACCAGCGACCATAATCTTTTTCCATGATTTCATTTTTAGTTCCTCCCAAATAAAATATGATTTCGCTTACAAGGGTCATTATCACAGCTTGCTCTTTTATAATCAAGACGATTTGCCTTGTTACCGATAACAGAAAAAGCGTTATTGCAAAGTTATTGATTATAAACGATAAACTGACCTTCAAAATGAATCCGCTTCAACTATTATTTTTAACAATTTAAATAAATCTGTTTTCAGTAAATGACAAATTTATTAACGGTGTTCACTAGTTCAATTAAAGATGTTGACTCACAAAAACAACACTCGCCCATGGACCTAATAGTAATTCTCGCTCTTTAAACTGCCAGTTTCCGGTTATTAATTGTGGCTGTTCGGTTAATTTATGGGGCAAAGTAACTGTTTGTTCTTGCTGAGAAAGATTGGTAATAACTAACGACGACTGATCTGTTGATTTTCGTTGATACATAATCACTGACGTTGGTGCATTTAATAGCTCAAAGTCGCCAATTGCAAAAGCTGGTTGCTGTTTAAGTCTCAATAACCGACGATAAAAATTCAAAATACTATCTTGATCGCTTTCTTGTTGAGCAACAGTAGTCGACGCAGGCGCCACTCTTAACCAAGGTTCATGAGTAGAAAAACCATTATTTGAACTTTGATCCCAACTCATTGCTTGGCGCGCAGCTGTTTTGTGAACTTGCGAAAGTGCTTTTAAGACAGCTTGTTTTTGACCTTCGGGCACTTGCTGTTCTAAGTCCGTTACGGTTTGATCTTGAAATGCAGAGAAACGCGTTAGTTCAGCGCTCTTAAGGCCTAACTCTTCACCGTAGTAAATAATGGGAATTCCTTTTTGTAAATACAACATGGTCGCTAGCGTCTTGAGACTCTCCGTTGGATATTGCGGATCACCGTAAGTCGTTGCCATTCTTGGTAAATCGTGATTGCTAAAATATAAGGTCGGCTGTGTTGTTTGTGCTAAAGTCGTTTGCCATTCAACAATAGAGACCGGTAAACTAGCAACGTCTAGTACTTCTGGTTGAGGTAATTGTAAAGTGGTTGATAAAGAAGTAGCTGTTTTTTTCTTTTTAGGTAAATTACGAAAGCTAACAATAGCATCGCATAAGGCTCTGCCATTGGTCTTGCGTGTGTACAACGCTGCTAAATTAGGATCAGCTGAAGCGCCCTCACCTAAAATAAACAAATCCGCATTAATCTTGCGTAGTTCATTAATAAATTCTTGTAAATACGTCACTACATTGGGCAAATTAGCAAACATCGGCTCTGCTACAACTGGTTGAGTTGAATCAGTTGGATAGTTTTGGCGTAAGTTACCTTTAGCAATATGAATAAAAGCATCAAGTCTTAAACCATCTATTCCCTTTTCAACCCAGAACTTAGCCACTTCAATCATTGCTTCACGTACTTCTGGATTACGCCAATTCAAATCCGGCATATGTTTATCAAAAAGGTGGAAATAGTATGCGCCTGGTTCAGTTGGATGTTCTTGCCAAACAGACCCGCCAAAAAATGAGCCCCAATTATTTGGTGGTAAACCATTATCAGTCTTCTGCCAAATATAATAATCACGAAACAAACTATTAGGACTCTTTAAAGCATCTTGAAACCAAGGATGCTGGTCAGAAGTATGATTTAAAACAAAATCCATTAATACATGCAATCCCAATTGGTGTGCTTTTTCGATTAACTCAGTCATGGTTGCCATATCGCCAAATTTCGGATCAATCGTATAATAATTCGAAACATCATAACCATTGTCGACTTGTGGTGAAGTTAAAACTGGGTTCAACCAAATTGTATTAACCCCTAACGACTTAATATAATCAAGGCGATTAATTAAACCGCGCAAGTCACCTAAACCATCATTATCACTATCCTGAAAACTTCGCGGGTATACCTGATAAATAATGGCATTATCATACCATTTCGTCATATCTAGTCCTCCTAATCCGAATAACATTTACTTATCTATCTTAGAAAACCCTTGCACAAACAACAAGTAATTCTCTCAATGTTATCGGTAACAGGTTTAATCTGACGACTAATCATGACTTTTCTTCATGACCTTTAAAAAAGCTAAGACAAAAGCTAGCTTAATCTTTTAAATAGACCAATGACGAATATTAGCTGTTAAACGCATTCTAAAAGTCAGATCATTCTGCTTAAAATGTAAAAAGCTAAATCCAAATTTGGATTTAGCTTTTTACGCTCTCGCTTATTTAAATTTTTAACTGCGATGATAATTACGAGTAGTCTGGCGCCGAATTAACTCTGGCGAAAACATCACTTCAACACGATTGTTACGATCAGGATCATGATCTTCGCTCATGGGCAAAGCTAGATTAATCTTTTGTAACAATAAGGCGGCAACTTTACTCCCCATGGTCATGACCGGCTGTTTGACCGTTGTTAACTTTGGGTCAGCAATTTGATCTAAAAAGACACCGTCAAACCCAATAATGCCAAATTCATCGGGAATATTGCCGTGCATATGTTGAATGCCGCGTTCAACCCCGATAGCTAAGCGATCACTTGAACAGACAAAACAAGTGTTGGGTTTAAATTCATGCCAGTGGTTTTCAACATAGTTCTGGGCTTCAGAAGAGTGATTGCCAAAACGAACGATTTGTGGGTTACGGCCATCTTTTTGCATGGTATCCATATAACCGCGTTCGCGCGAATATTCAAATGACTCTTTTAACTCAATACCAAAGAAGATAATTTGGTCATAACCATCATTAATTGCAGCACTAGTCGCCAAAAACGTACCATATTTGTTATCCGAATCGACATAATCATAATTATGTCGATTCTCACCAAAAAGAATCGTTGGTCGGTTCAATTGATTAAGCCAATCAAAGTCATCTCGCCGTGCACCAGTGATAATATAACCATCACAGTCACCAATATCGGCATTTTTTTGTGTAACTACTTGCAACGCATACTGATGTTCATTCAATGCCTGGGCAACGCCCATTAATAAAGTGGCGTAATAAGGTTCAACCGTATCAACTTTTTCCAGAATAATTAACTTAATAATACGAGTCGTATTAGCGGCCAACGCTTTTGCAGCAAAATTCGGCTGATAGTCTAATTCTTTCATGGCTTTGAAGACAAGTGCTTTCAATTCATCTGTCACTTGTTCAGGATGATTAATCACACGAGAAACTGTCATCTTCGAAACATTTGCAGCTTTTGCCACATCAGTTAAAGTTGCGATTGTACTCACCTACTTCTATGAATTACTCTCATTATATCCAGCTGGGATTTGATTAACAAGCCTAGGTCCAACTGATCCAATTAACCGATCAGTTTTGCCATCTACATTAAACTAGCCATCAATTAATTGATCTTGGGCATTAAAGTAATTCTGGTAGGCTGCATAACCAGCTATAATTGAGCCTAAGCTCGTCGTGGTCATTAACATGAAGGTCACCATAATTTGGTACTTAATCGCCCTAACAGGATCAACACCAGCAAAAATCAAACCAGACATCATACCGGGCAAACTAACAAGACCAACTGTTTTAGCAGAATCAATCGTTGGCTGCATCGCAGTTTTAATACTAGCCCGTAAAATAGGTAAAGAAGCTAACTTCTTATCTGCACCTAAGGCCAATTTTTCCAAAATCTGTTGATGCTGATCGTGAAATTGTTGATTCATGCTACGATAACACAAACCAATCCCCACCATTGAATTACTGGCAATCATGCCACTAATTGGAATAATCTGAGAGGGAACAAATTTAATGGCACCTGAGGCAATCAAAACGCCCATGGTGACGTAAGTACTGACAAAAATAGCAATTAATGAATCTAAATAACGTTTATGCTGATTCGGATTACGTTTATACGCATTCCAAGCGGCATTAAGGACAATGAAGAAACTCATCGCACTTGTTAAAACAACATTGTTAACGCGGAAAATATATTTTAATAAATAACCGACAATAATCAGTTGGATAACCGCCCGCGCAATACTATAAAAAATATCTTTGGTTAGATTTAATTTTTCCCGTTCACTAATGGCCACGCCGATTAATACCAGCGCAAAAGAAAACACCAATGATAAATTATTGACTGATAGCTGATTCATCGACAATCTTCCCTTCCTTAATCCAAATAACCTGTTGTGCCTGTGCCAAAATATCACTTTCATGAGTTACTAATAAAATAGTCACCCCGTCAGCATGAACCCGTTGAATTAATTTTTTAACAATGGCTTTACTGGCACTATCTAGCCCAACGGTTACTTCATCAAGTAATAAGACTTTAGGCAAGAAAATCAAATTACGAATCAAGGCTACCCGTTGCCGTTCACCGCCAGATAACTCCGTAATTTTCTTAGTTAAATATGATTCAGGTAGATCGACCAAATCTAACAAATGATCAACTTTAGCTTGTTCGAATGCTTTGCCGCGAACAAGAAACGGAAATGCCAAATTATCTTGAACAGTCTCGCCAAAGAGCGTTGGTTGTTGAAAACAATAGGAAACTTCTTTGCGATAATCTGTGGTTGGATAACTTGCTTGGGCCTGATTGTTAAATAAGATTTCCCCACTTGTCGGTGTTAACAGTGTCGCGATTAACTTTAATAGCGTACTTTTACCACCACCGGAAGGACCACTAATGGTTAAGTAATCACCTGAGTTAACTTGTAAATTAATACCATTGATAATTGGCTTCTCCTCGACAACAAAGTCAACCTGCCGCATTGTTAAAATTGACATATTTCGTCAGCTCCCAATAATTAAAATAGCTTATTTTTATGATACTAAGTTTTATAACAATTCTAATCTAGAATACTTTATCATGATTATAACAATTTTTACAATACCATCTGATTAATCAAAAATTATGTACCACTCAAAATTAATAACAAAAAACGGGCACATATTTCCTCCCGCTTTAAGTGACTACCATATGTGCATATATTGCTTCACTCGGTAAATGAGTGCGCGACCTAAAAATTCAAGGCTATTTTTAACCTATTTATTTTTGGGAACGTGATGTTCTAAATTATCTGCATCAATCTTTTCCATATCGCCAACATACTCTAAGGTAGTTGGGTTATTTAAGTAAACCACATCGAAATGAAAAGTTGTTCCACGTTGCCAACATTCCGTAACTAATAATCGTGCTGGTAAATCTAACCCTTCATTTAAGACCACACTTAATTGTGGTGCGGTAATCTTAATTTCGTCATCACAGCTTAACTGCACCAGATACTCATAAATCAAAACATCACGATGCCAAATTGAAACAGGAATTGAACTTTGTAAAGTTTCTGGCAATACTTGGGGTACTTTCTTTTGGATTTTAGGTAATAACGACCGCATTTGCCGATCAAGTTGTTTTTGATAATGAATTTGTCGTTGACGCAGCCATAAATGATGAACCGTAAAATAACAAACAATGGCTGCAATAATAACCAGAATAATTTGCCACCACATCAAGGACACCTCTTCTCAATCAGACTACCTTTAGTATACGGTGCTACACCCCTAAAAACTATTAAAAAGAATTAAGCTCGTTATCTTCAATGCCATTAGACAGGACTCGTTGCCGATTTAGTTAGTATACAATTCCTTGAAAATATGATAACATCAACATAACTGTTGTGTAATGCAACCAAATCGAGCGGAAAAATTAAACAAATAAAAGGAGTTTTTATATTGATTTTTAAAGTATTATATCAACCTGACAAAACACGTAATCCTCAACGAGAATTAACACAATCACTTTATTTAGAGGCTAACTCTGCTGTTGAAGCACGAGCTCTTGTTGAAGAGAATACGAACTATAACATCGAACTTATCCAAGAATTAACTGGTAATTTCTTGGAATTCGAACAAAAAGAGCCAAGTTTTAAGCTCACGGAGTTTAATTAATGAACAACAAACGGCCTAAGATTCAAAATAATGAAACGGCAGTCTATGCCATTGGCGGTTTGGGTGAAATTGGTAAAAATATGTACGGTGTTCAATTCCAAGATGAAATCATCATCATTGACGCCGGAATTAAATTTCCTGAAGATGAATTATTAGGTATTGACTACGTTATCTCTGATTATAGTTATATTGCAGATAACATTGATAAAGTCAAAGCACTGGTTATCACCCATGGCCATGAAGATCATATTGGCGGTATTCCATTCTTGCTTAAACAAATTCCTAATATTCCAGTTTATGCTGGTCCTTTGGCAATGGCTTTAATTAAAGGCAAGCTTGAAGAGCACGGTTTACTAAATAGTACAGAATTACACGCCATTAACGAAGATTCTGTCTTAAAATTCCCTAAAGTAAGTGTCACCTTTTTCAGAACTACCCACTCGATTCCTGACACACTTGGCATTGCTGTGCATACGCCTCAAGGTGTCATTGTTGAAACTGGTGACTTCAAGTTTGACCTAACGCCAGTTGGCGATCAACCAGCACCAAACTTACAACGTATGGCTAAACTTGGTGAAGAAGGCGTGCTCTTATTAATGTCTGATTCAACCAATGCCGAAGTACCAAACTTTACTAAGTCAGAACGCTTCGTTGGTAACTCTATTCGTCATATTTTCGAAGGTATTGAAGGGCGAATCATCTTCGCTTCTTTCGCTTCAAATATTTCACGTGTTGCCCAAGCTATCTCAGCTGCAATCGAACATCATCGTAAAGTTGCAGTCTTTGGTCGTAGCATGGAAACAGCTATCGTCAATGGCCAAGAGCTTGGCTATTTAAAGATTCCTGATGGCGTTCTAGTTGATGCCCATGAGATCAATTCATTGCCCGCTAATGAAGTTATGATTCTCTGTACCGGTTCACAAGGTGAGCCAATGGCTGCTTTAAGTCGTATTGCCAATGGTACTCACCGTCAGATTTCTATTAATCCTGGTGATACCGTGATCTTCTCTAGTAATCCTATTCCTGGTAATACGATCAGCGTTAATCATTTGATCAACCAACTCTCTGAAGCTGGTGCTAATGTTATTCACGGTAAAGTTAATAACATTCATACTTCTGGTCACGGTGGTCAGGAAGAACAAAAATTAATGCTTCGCTTAATCAAACCTAAATTCTTTATGCCAATTCATGGTGAATATCGTATGTTGAAGATTCATACTGAATTAGCTGAATTATGTGGCGTCCCTCAAAAGAATAGTTTTATTCTTGAAAATGGTGATGTGCTTGCACTCACTAAAGATCGTGCTCGTGTTGCCGGTCACTTCCCTGCTGATGACGTTTATGTCGATGGTAGTGGCATTGGTGATATTGGTAATGTGGTTTTACACGATCGCCACGTTCTCTCCGAAGAAGGATTAGTCGTTGTGGTTGCCACTATCGATTATCAGAAGAAATTAGTATTAGCTGGTCCTGATATTTTGTCACGCGGTTTTGTTTACATGCGTGAATCAGGTCCATTAATTGAGACAGCACAAAAGCGCATCTATGGTTTAATTCGTAAGATGTTCGCTGAAGAAGAAAAAGTAACTGAATCAATGTTACGCGATGCTATTATTGATTCCTTACAAAACTTCTTGTTTGAACGAACAGAACGACACCCATTGATTCTACCAATGCTTATCTCAACTTCTAATTAAAAATTAGCTTATCAGGCAGTCAACCCAGATCAGGTTTGACTGCCTGATTTTTTTGATTGAAAAAGCCAACTGTTTTAGTACCGTTAATTGATAACTTATTTGCTAATACGACTTTTAATAAAAAATGTTATAATAGTTTTTTACCATCCATCATTGCGGAGGGATTTTTTTGCCCAATTTTTCAATTATTATTAATCTAAAAGCCGGTTCTGGTGCTGCCGCACAAGCTTGGCCACTCTTAAAAACAGAATTAGATCATCAACGGATTGATTACACACCTTACTTCACAGAATATTCTGGTCACGCCATTGAACTAGCTAAAAAAATTGGCGACACCGCAGACGATGATTTTATCGTGGTAATCGTTGTTGGTGGTGATGGTACTGTCAACCAAGTTTTAAATGGTTTAGAACAGTCCGCACATCCGGAAACACCCATTGCTTATTTCCCGGCCGGTTCTGGTAACGACTTTGCCCGTAGTCTTCAGTTAACCAAAAACGCCCCTACTTTTGTTGAAAACCTCCAAAAAATTCATCGTAGTACCAGTTTGAATGTTTTTAAAATCAAATTAGGCGACCGAGCTGATCAAGCGTACCAACAACAAAAATATCTAATTAACAACTTTGGGGTTGGCTTTGATGCTCATGTCGTTCACATGACTGAACATTCACCTTTGAAGGCGAAGTTAAATCGGCTGCATCTTGGCAAATTTGCCTATGTCATTAATTTGATTGCTGTTTTCAAAGACCAACAAACTTACGATCTTAAAATCATCGGTGAGCAAGTTGAAGAATTTAAACAGGCTTACTTAGTCACTTTGACCAACATTCCATACTTCGGTGGTGGTGTTAACATTATGCCTACTGCTGATCCTCATCTTCACGACTTAAACTTAGTTGTCATTGAAAAACCAAGTTTACCGAAGCTGTTGCAATTATTTATCCGTATTCTAACCACGGGTAGTCATCTTAAAGATCCAGCTGTTCACGTCTTTAAAGGTGACCAGCTTAAATATGAAATAACACCGAAACAATTCGGCCAAATGGACGGCGAAGACATGGGCGCACATCAATTTATTGTTGAAGCTAGCAATGCCAGTCACCCATTTTGGATTTAAAAAACGTCTGTTAACCCAAGTTGATAACTTGTGGATTAACAGACGTTTTTTTGTTAGTTTAATCTCTTACTTATATCGACAACTATAAGGCTAAAAAGCCATCGTGCTCTAGTTCTCGTAATTGTTGCGTCAACATTTTTTGAGTAACTTGGGGAATGCGGTGTTTTAGCTCGCCGGAACGAAGTGGCCCTTGCCCTAAATGACATAAAATAATCGGCTTCCATTTACCACCGATTACTTCAAGGGTTGCTTCCACACCCAATTGATAAATTTTTTTCGTCATTAAAACTCACTCCTGCTCCATTTAGTACTTTTTAGTGCCTATCGCACTTTAGAGTGCATACTTACTTTTTGTTGGTATATCATTTATACCCATTTACGTCGACAAAATCAATACTACTAAATCTAATCACTAAGGAGTGTCATTAATGAAGAACTATCAATTTTTAACACCACTTGAATTTCCTAATGGGGTCACACTAAAGAATTGAATTGTGATGTCACCAATGACAACAATGTCGAGTTTTTATAATGGGATGGTCTCTAATGATGAACTGGATTATTACCAAGCCCGCGCCGGTGGTCCCGGAATGATTATCACTGCCGTTGCCAATGTCTCAGATAACGGTAAAGGTTTCGAAGGTGAATTATCTGCTGCTAGTGATGATATGATTCCTGGATTAACTAAATTAGCCGCTACCATTAAACAAGACAGTGCCAAAGCTATTTTACAAATTTTCCACGCGGGTCGTAAATCTAATCATCAAGTTTTACGCGGTGAATAGCCAGTTAGTGCCAGCGCAATTGCTGCAGTTTACCGTTTACCCACCAAATTCTGAAACACCACGTGCATTAACTGAAGTTGAGATTCAACAAATTATTCAAGATTTCGCTGCAGCTACTAAACGTGCCATCTTGGCTGGATTTGATGGTATCGAGCTTCATGGTGCTAACACCTATTTGTTACAACAATTTTTCTCTGCAAATTCTAATCAACAAACTGATCAATGGGGCGGTTCTTTAGAGAAGCGTATGACCTTTCCTTTAGCTGTCATTAATGCAGTTAAAGCAACAATTAAAGAAAATGCATCTGACCAGTTTATTTTAGGTTACCGTATTTCGCCTGAAGAAATCGAAACACCGGGTATTCGTTTAGCTGATTCATTAACTTTTGCCCAAACGATTAAACCTTTGATTAGTTATCTACATTTATCAATGGGTAGCTATCAAAGAACCTCACTAAATAATCAGGACGATAAAACACCATTATTAAACCAATTTGCAGATGTTACCAATCATGAATTACCATTAATTGGCATTGGGTTCGTTGAAACGCCTACCGATGCGGAAAATGTTTTGGCCGGTGGTGCCGATTTAGTTGCCATTGGTCGTGAACTTTTACGTGAACCGCAATGGGTTCAAAAAATTCTTAGTGACGATGAAGCTAGTCTTCGTTTCAAAATGAGTCCTAATGAAATGGACGAATTAGCAATTCCACGTGTCATGCAAGTTTACTTGCGCGAATCATTTGCTAAGGTCATGCACTTTACGACTGATAAAACTGCAGGTGAAAGTTATCAAAATCAAGTTGCCCCAATGGAGGGATTTGAGAAAAAATTATAAGCTAACAGCACAACACTTTCAATTTTCAATAATAAGGCAAACAGGTCGCAACTTTAAAAAGTCGCGACCTGTTTTTTGTATTGAACTAATTAATTGCGCCATTTGGTGTTATTCCATCCATGCCAATCATCGGATCGATTGTTCCTGAAGCAATTAATTGAGCTGTTAAGCGATAATCACTGGGCTCATTAACTGTTGATTCACCCTTGTTTACTTCTTGAGCAGTAAGGTCAGTTTTAGCCACATTATTTTCTGAACTTGTTTCAGTATCAGAAGCAACTTCTTCAGGCTGTAATAACTTTTTAATCCGCATAGCTAATGTTGTCCGGCGTTCTTCGCCCTCAGACATAATGGCTTTTACAAAAGCTTCTTTTTGGCCCACCATCACGAGTTTATCCTTGGCGCGGGTAATTGCCGTATAAAGTAATTTTCGTTGCAGCATACGACGATTTTGCATGGTTAACGGTAAAATAACGAGTTGATACTCACTACCTTGTGATTTATGAATGGACACACAATAAGCCAGACTTAAATTACGCCAATCTGCTTGGGTCAATTCAACTTCTTGTCCAGAAAAATCAACAAACAATTTAGCCTGATGATCGTTTTTCTTTCCAGCAACTTCAATGCCGGTAATACGCCCAATATCGCCATTATAAATACCGCGCTGACCATCATTTTGTAATTGAATTACCTTGTCACCAATCCGATATTTAACATCGCCAAAGACCACTTCTTTAGTTTGAGGGGTTTTTTTAGGATTAACTAGTGCTTGAACATCATTATTCAATACGTCAATTCCGGCAACACCCCGATACATTGGCGCTAGAATCTGAGTCTCTTCTAATGAAAAACCGCGGGCCGTTGACTTAGCCACAACTTGTTCAATAATATGAGCGACTTGCCCCGGTAAACAAGTAATAAATGAGCGATCTGGTAAATTAGCCGTTAAATTATCTGGAACATGCCCTTGATTAATTTCTTGTGCTAAAGAAACAATTGTTGAATCCGCAGATTGCCGATAAATCTTGGTGAGCTTCGTTGTTGGAATGCAACCACTGGCAATTAAATCGGCAAAAACACGCCCTGGTCCTACCGAGGGCAATTGATCTTGGTCACCAACTAATAAGACTTGCATTCCTTCAGGAACTGACTGAACTAATGTTTGAAATAGTTGTTGATCAACCATCGACATCTCATCAATAATTAATAAACGCCCATTAATTTCTTGTGCTTGGTCTAAGTAATGGGGATCATCAACAGCGGTTAACCCTAGTAAACGATGAATGGTTTGTGCAGGCAGGCCAATGGTTTCACTTAACCGCTTGGCTGCTCGACCAGTTGGTGCAGCTAACTGAATTGGAAAAGTTCCATCTTCGTAATCTTTCGGATCTAAACTCAAATGATGTTGCTTTGCAAACAGAACCACAACCGCATTCAAAATTGTTGTTTTTCCTGTTCCTGGACCACCGGTTAAAATACTTAATGGATTATTTAATCCCATCTTAATAGCATCAATTTGATGTTGGTCATAAGTAACTTTTAACCACCGAGATAAAGCCTTTAACTCTTTAGCAAACGACTTTTCAGACCATGGTTTAACTTTGGCCGTCGTTAATTTTTCTAAACGGTTGGCAATATCAAATTCACTTTGAAAACTGGCGCGCAAATAGATTCGTTTGCTCTCAACAATAATGCCACCTTGACTAGCTAGTGAGACTAATTCTTCCGCAATTTGTTGATCAGTTGGGACTTGGCCACGATTAGATTGCAACAATTGCAATGCACCCTCTAAAACCGTTTCTGGATCTGAATAAGTATTCCCATTGATAGCTTGATCATTACGCAAAAATTGAATCAGCGCAGCTTCAATTCGCACCGGTGCATCAGCCGCAATTCCTAATTGCTCGGCGACTTGGTCAGCCCGTTTAAAGCCAATTCCCTGAATATCGTAAACAAGTTGATACGGATTCTTTTTAAGAATTTCCAACGCTTCTGTATGATACTTCGAAATGATCTGATCAATTAAACGAGGGCCAAAGCCAAACTCACCTAAACTAATCATCAATTGTTCCGTACCATGTGACTGTTTTAGCTGTTGAATAATAGCCTCTTGTTGTGTCTTTTTAATACCAACCGTGGCTAATTTATCTGGATTGGCTAACAATTGATCAATCGCACTAATCCCTAGACTATCAACAATCTTTTTAGCTGTGGCTTTACCAATTCCCTTAAATTGAGAACCTGAAAAGTAATTAATCAAACTAGCCTCAGTATCTGGACGCACTAAGGCGTAACTCTCCGCCTGAAACTGTTGGCCATATTTAGGATGTTCAACAATTAAACCTGTGAATTGATACTTTTCTTCTAGATTAAGGTCACCAAAACTGCCGGTTACGATCATCATTTCATCGTTCCAGTCAAAATTCTTTTTAGTTACTTTAACCGAAATTATTTTAAACAGACTGGTTGGATTTTCGAACAAAACGCCGTCGATAAATCCTTCTAACTCTGCATTGGTTGAGATTGTCTTCATGATTACTCCGCTAAAATCAATTTAACTGCATCGCCGTACTTCTTCGGTGCCACCTTAGCTGCCTGTTGTAGTAGTTGCGTTCCAGCTTCTAATTGCTGCGTGTTTAATAACACCGCACCCGCTGTAAAAGCTATATCTGGATTGTCAGGTTCTAATTTAAGTGCCTGTTGTGCATAAGGCAAAGCTTGCGTCCACAATTGTTGCTTGGCAAAAATTTGGGCCAATAAGAGATTTTCAGTAAAACCAGCGTTCTTATCTTCAACTGCTGTTAAAGCAAAAACTGTGGCACGAGGTAAATCAGCTTGTTCAAAATAAATGACCGCTAACATATAACTGGCTTCACGGGCATATTCTGAATGCAAAATAGTCGTTAACAAGGCAATCGCTTGATCGTTTTGTTGGAGCTGATGAGCGATAATTGCACGATTATAAGTAATATCAGCCCGATCTGGCGCTAAAACTGCTGCCCGTTGTAATAATTGTCGTGCTTGGGTTAGATCCGTAACTTGAATTAACATTGTCGCCAGTTGAACTAATAAATCAACATTATTGGGATCGGCATTTAAAAGCTGGGTTAATTTAACAATAGCTGTTTCTCGTTGACCTTGAGCAAATAAGTCTTGTACTTCCTGATTCATTTTGATCTCCCTACTGCATTAAATCGTATCTGTTTTACCAAGTTTCTTCCCTAAATATGACGTCTCATTCCAAAGTACTTTTTCGAAATGTTGACCATGATCTTTCGTCTGTACGATCGTCAAACTCGTATTGGTTAACCCACCCTGTTTACGTAAATCCGGTAATGGTGTCTCTAACAGTGATTGGATTAATGCCGTCAACGCTGCACCGTGACTAACGATCAAAATATTATCGTCATCGTTAGGAAAACGCCGAGCAATATCTAAAATAATTTTGCGCATTCGCATAATTAATTGGGTAAAAGTTTCGGCATGAACCCGATTATGTTCAAATTGGTCAGGATGATGACGAAAATCATCAACTGCTTCAGGATACTTAGCTTCAACTTCTTTAAACGTCTTACCTTCCATAATACCTAAATTAAATTCTCTTAATCGTGGCTCAATATGGATGGGAATATCTTGATTTAAGTTTTCACTTAAAAAAACAGCTGTTGTTTGAGCGCGTAATAGTGGACTTGTATAAATAGCCCGGAACTTAACGCGATGTGCCAATAAAAATTGTGCCAAACTATGAAAATCATGATAGCTATCTGGTAACAACGGTGAATCACCGCCTGCACCTTGATAACGGCCCTCTAAATTCCATTCTGTTTTACCATGTCGTACAAAGAAGAATTTCGTCATATACCCATCCTCAAATTTATGTATTAAAACGTGCGCAAAGCAACTGTCGGTAAGTTGTTTAAGGGAAAATCTTGCCGCATTAATACACGTCAATCTTTCACCTTAAACAAATACCAGCAACCCGTTGCTTTCGCACTGTATTGAAAAAGAGCGGTAACAGAATTGAAGACGCGGATTTGTCTTCAAAGACAACATGTCGCGCTTCAAAAGGTAGTCACTACCTTCTGTCACAGCTCTCATTTATTCGCTATACATATTGTAAAGCTTTTGTATGGTCATAAGCAACATCAATCACGCCGCCGCCTAAACACTCAGGACCGTCATAGAAAACAACGGCCTGACCAGGTGTAATTGCGCGAACAGGCTCATCAAAAACTACCGTTGCACTAGTACCATCATCATTCATCTTAACTGTCACACCAGTATCAGCTTGACGATAACGGAACTTAGCTGTGCAATGGAATTCCTGAGCTGGTGCAGCACCAGTAATAAAGGAAATATTTGAAGCCTCAAGACTAGTTGCATAGAGCAATGGATTGTTAAACCCTTGATCTACAATTAAAGTATTTGTTGACATATCCTTACCAACAACAAACCAAGGCTCACTAGAATCACTGCTACCACCAATGCCCAAGCCAGAACGCTGACCAATTGTATAATACATTAAACCATCATGCTGACCTTTTAACTCGCCAGCAGGTGTGCGCATCTCGCCAGATTGTGCTGGTAAGAACTCTTTTAAGAACTTCTTGAAGTCACGCTCGCCAATGAAGCAAACACCTGTTGAATCGCGCTTAGTAGCTGTTGCTAAACCTGCCTTAGCTGCAATTGCGCGAACTTCAGGCTTGCGTAAGCCACCAAGTGGGAACATAACTTTTTGTAATTGATCTTGTGATAAGGTATTTAAGAAATAAGTTTGATCCTTATTATCATCTGCTGCCCGAATTAAGTGAACAGTGCCATCTGCATCATGATCAAGTTGTGCATAATGTCCCATGGCAATATAATCAGCATTCATTTTTATCGCATAATCAATAAAGGACTTAAACTTAATTTCCTTGTTACACATCACATCAGGATTAGGTGTACGGTTATGACGATACTCGTCTAAGAAGTACTCAAAGACCCGATCCCAGTATTCCTTTTCAAAATCGATTGAATAATAAGGAATACCAATCTGATCAGCAACTCGAGCCACATCTTCATAATCTTCTGTTGCCGTGCAGACACCAGAATCAGTTGTGTCGTCCCAGTTCTTCATAAAGACACCAATCACGTCATAGCCTTGCTGCTTTAATAACAATGCGGCTACTGATGAATCAACGCCGCCACTCATGCCCACAACAACGCGGGTCTTAGAATTATCCATGATTCTATTCGCTCCTATTCTGGAGCAACAATTAAAATATCGCGCTCCATTAAATTCTCAATTTGATAGTTAAATTGTTCCACAACGTTAGCTGTTTTTTCATCTTTAAAAATATTAACAGCCTTCATCCCACTAGGATCAGTAACAGACATCTTTAAAGTATCGAGTTCTGCCCCAATCGTAATTTTTAATTTATTGCCAACTGCATATGGTGAATCACCACTTAAAGGCCGATCTAATTGAAAGCTACCCCGATTAGTTTTAACAAAACCTGTATCGCGTAGTGCATATTTTTTAATTTGAGGGCTGATTTTGAAGATTCGTTCATCGCCCAAAACTTTTGCTTCATCTTTTGCCATTAAAAATCCCTCTTTTTCAACTTGATATTAAATACTAAGGACATTATAACAAAGAATGAAACATGCAAGCAATTTCTCTAAAAAGCACTACCAGCCACTTGTCTGAAAAGTAACTAGGTCTTTAGTAATACTAGTTTAAATAATCTTGAGTAACTTCAGTAATTGCTTGAGCCAATAAATGAACACTTTCTTCAGTGTTTTGATCGCCAAAAGATACTCGCAATGACTCACTAATTTGTGGTGCATCCTGATCACCAGTAATGGCCGTCAAAACATGAGAAGGTTCTAAGCTGCCCGCTGTACAAGCAGAGCCCGCAGAAACAGCAAACCCCTTCAAGTCCAAGTTCATTAAGGCTAAGGTAGATGGCAATCCCTTAATCCAAATATTCAATACGTGAGGTAAAGCCTGATCCGGTTGTGGACCATTAATTGCAAAGTCAACTTTGTTAGTCTTTAAATCAGCAATTAAAATTGCTTTTAAACTTTGTAGCTTTTCTCGTTTAGCTTTTTTATTCGCAGGTGTTAAATCCTTAACCGCTTGTGCTAGGCCAATAATACTAGGAATATTTTCCGTGCCAGCACGGCGTAGATGTTCCTGTTCACCACCATGCATAAATGGTTCCAGATTAACTTTTTCGTTCATATATAAAAAGCCAATTCCCTTAGGACCGTGTAACTTATGACCAGAGATCGATAATAAGTCGACGCCCATTTGTTGAACATCAATATCCAAAATCCCATAAGCCTGAACGGCATCCGTATGGAAAATAGCCTGATGATTTTTTAAGACAGCGCCGATTTCAGCAATCGGTTCAATGGCCCCAATCTCATTATTACCCGTCATAATCGAAACTAAAATCGTATCAGGTCGTAAAGCAGCCTTAACTTGCCCAGCAGTAACTAAACCATGTTCATCAACCGGTAAGTACGTAATGTCATAACCAAGCTTTTCCAAAAAACTCATGGTTTTTAAAACAGCTGGATGTTCAATTTGCGTGGTGATAATATGTTTACCATGTTCTCGATAGGACACCGCCGTACCTGAAATCGCAGTATTATCACCTTCAGTGCCACCACTGGTGAAAATAATCTCGTCTGTCTTGGCATGAATGCTGTTAGCAATCACTTGACGGCTCTGATCAAGTAGATGATGGCTTTGACGACCAAAATAATGCGTGCTTGATGCATTACCAAAATCATCAGCTAATGCTTGACTCATTGCCGTCACAACGGTTGGACTCATCGGGGTTGTCGCAGCATTGTCAAAATAATAATGAGTCACTTTTACTCGTTCCTTTCTAAATTAGCAATATTGGGAATTGCCTTTAATAATAATTGAGCTGCATTCTTACCAGCTTGTTTAACGAATTCGTCAAAACTAACCGTTGCATCAGCGTCACCATTGTCACTAATAGCGCGAATAATAAGGAATGGTTTATTAAAGTTACCGGCAATTTGTGCAACTGCAGCACCTTCCATTTCAATAGCAGCTACATCTGCAAAATTACCCTTAATTGCCGCAACATGATCGGCGCTGGCTACAAATTGATCACCAGTAACAATTAAACCAGTTGTTGCAGGTAAATTAAGTTCTTGTGCTGTTTGTTCAACAACGTTTAACAAGTTTTGGTTGGACTTAAAGAATAAGTCTTGGCCTGGCAATTGACCTACTACATAATCGCCGCCATTTGTCACATCAACATCGTGATAGGCTAATTGTTGGCCTAAGACCAACTCACCAATCGATAATCCTTGTGCCACTCCAGCAGCAGATCCTGTATTAATTAACGCATCAACGTGGAAATGATCGAATAACACCGTTGCTGTCATCGCTGCTTGAACTTTACCAATTCCTGATTGAGCTAAAACTAATTCAGTTTCTCGATAAGTACCAACCGTAAATTCAGCGCCACCAATTGTTTCAGTTGTAAGGGCTGATAACTTTTCCCGATATAAAATAATTTCTTCTACCATTGGTACAATAATTCCGATTTTCACTTAAAATACCCCATTTTCAATTGACTAGTTTGCAAACATTTCATTAAACAAAGAATAAAACTAAATAAACAATTACGATTAAAATAGCGACAATACTAATTGCCCAATTAAGTCGCCGACGCATATTAGGATGAATTGTTTTAGCATCCTTGAATTGTTGTTCCTTTGCTTGTTGACGTGCTACTCGCGACATCGAAGCCGTTGCTTCTGATGTTTCTGACCCTGCTACTTTATCCAAATCAGCCATAAAACGGCTACCACTATGGGCAGCTGTTTGGTTGGTCTTTGATTGGTTAGTAAAGCGCTGGCGTAATCGTTGGAAAAAGCCAGCTGATTGCTTTTCACTATGCTTCATGTTGATCCTCTTTATCTGGCAATTGTTCCCAATATTTAACCGCTAATAAGGTTTTAGCATCAATAAAGTCTGATTGTTGCAATAATGTTTGAATTTGTTTAAGGGTTAAAACCTTAACCTCTAAAAATTCATCTGGATCTAATGAACGTTTTTGAGGCAATTCATGTAAGTCCGTTGCTAAATATAGATGCATCTTTTCCGTTGCAAAACCAGGAGAAGAATAAAACCGACTTAATAAACGCCATGAATCAGCAGCATAACCAATTTCTTCATTTAATTCACGCTTAGCAACTGCCAATGGATCTGTTTCGTTGGGATCAATTTTACCAGCAGGAATTTCAACCGTCTCATGGTTTAAAGGTGCTCGCCATTGTCGCACAAAAAACGCATGGTCTTGATCTAATAATGCCAACACAGCAACAGCACCATGATGTTTAATAATGTCACGGTATGCTGACTTGCCATTAGGCAACGTTACCGTTTGTTGATGAACATCCAAAATATGCCCTTGGTAAATCAACTCATCATTAACGACAGTCTCTTTAAAATCATTCATGAAATCACTCTTTCCACAATGTTACTATGATACCTTATCTGTTTCACACTGTAAATTATTTTAGCTTACTTTTTGTACATATAACTAATTCTGATGATTGTTTAACTAAATAACAACATTATACATTGAATAATATCATTAAAACATGGCACCACAGGCCGAAATCAACCTAACTTGCCAAAGCATGAGATTAAAATCAACCCTTAGCCTTATTCAGCTTTATTTCAGATATGCTAGAATTTGAATAGAAAGTTGTGATGGAGGTCTATCATGAACAAAAAAAATCTACTTAAATTGTTATACCTAATTGTTTTCTTCGTTACCGTTGGCTCAATTGTCCTTTTTGTTGTCTCAAGTGGGACTAATGTCTTTAGTGGTCTTTTAACGATTGGTTTGGTTGCTTTAGCAGCGTTAATCATCATCAAAGCCATCAAGCAACAAACTGATAAAAATTGGTTTTTAAAATTATGTGCCGGACTTTTTTACTTCTTAACTGCAGGAACTGTGCTCGGCGCCTTACTATCATTTGTTGACCACGGCGTTGATCAAGACGGTTCGATTGCTTTAGGAATGTGTGCGGTATTCTTTGCTGGTATCAGCTACTTATTTGTTGGCATCAAAACCAATCGCACTACTAAAAACGAATCTTTTGATCAGCCAATTAGTGAAAAGATGTTAAGCCACTATCAAGAAACTGGTTTAAGTGATACTGATATTAATGTCTTCCGCGAAACGATGGCAGATGCTAAACAACAAATTATTGAATTACAAGCAACAATGACTGCTGTTCCTAAATTACGTGCCATTAATTTGAACCATGATACTTTAGAAGTTAGTAAAGCTATGTTTGCCGCTTTAGTCAGAGAACCACAACGTTTACAGGAAGCCGCTGATTTTTTGTATAAGCATTTACCAAACAGCGTGCAAATTGCTAAAAAATATCAGGAAATTAGTCGTCACGAAATCAAAACTGCTGATACTTACGCCGTTCTTGATCGTAGTGTTGAAGTGCTCGCTAATCTAAGCGAACAAATGAAAAAAGACTACACCAACTTTGTTGCTGATGATATTTCTGAACTTTCCTCAACCTTGGATTCAGTTAACAACCCGCGCCAACAACCTGATTTTAGCAGCAATAGTGAAAGCTCAATCGCACAAATGCAAGATCAATTAAGCCAAATCCAAAAAGATTATTTAGATAAACAAGCCGCAACTAAAGCAGCTGATAATCAATCCGCTCCACAAACTAATAAAGATGGTGATGTTACCCATGACTGAAAAGAACAACGATCAAAATAACTTATATGATGACTTATTATCGACGCCATTTGCTGATGACCAGTTGACAAAAGCAACACCTCAGGCCCCAAGCGTCGATCATGCCCTTGAGAAACTCTCACCAGATCAACGCAAACAAGCTGAAGCATTAGCTGAACAAATTGATACTAAAAATCAAACGGCAGTTTTAAATTATGGTGCTAACGCCCAGAAGAAACTGTCTGAGTTCTCCCAACAAATGTTAAATCAAGTTCAAAGCCAACAAACTGGTGAAATTGGTGGCGCCTTAACTGATTTAATGTATCGTCTAAACGAGGCCAATCCTTCAGAATTACAAGCTGAAGATAACAATGTTTTTCGCAAGTTATTTGGTAAAGTTAAGCGTTCCGTTTACGAGATTACAGCCAAGTATCAAAAAATTGGCGCACAAATCGACACCATCGGTACCAAATTAGAGCATCAAAAAAATGAATTGCTCGTCGATAATAAAATGTTAGATGGTCTTTACGAACAAAATAAAGATTACTTTGATGCCTTAAATGTTTACATTGCTGCTGGTAAAGTTAAATTGCAAGATTTACAAGAAAATCAAATTCCGCAACTACTTGCAGCTGCAGAGCAATCCGGTGACCAAATGCAAGTTCAAGAAGCCAATGATCTTAAACAGTTTGCTGACCGCCTAGAAAAACGGACTCACGACTTAGAATTAGCACGCCAAATTACGATTCAACAAGCACCACAAATTCGTTTAATCCAAGGCACAAACCAAGCACTTGCCGAAAAAATTCAAGCGTCAATCAACACAGCAATTCCATTATGGAAGAATCAAGTTGCGATTGCGTTAACCTTATTACGGCAAAAAGATGCGGTTACTGCTCAACGCCAAGTTTCACAAACAACTAACGACTTATTGACGAAAAATTCAGAAATGCTGAAAATTTCCGCTATCGAAACAGCTAAAGAAAACGAACGAGGTGTCGTTGATATCGAAACCTTACAAAAAACGCAAAATGATCTCATAGAGACACTCCAAGAAACATTGAAGATTCAGCAAGAAGGTCATACTAAACGACAACATGCTGAAGTCGAGTTACAAAAGATGGAAGACGAATTAAAGAATCACCTATTGGCATATAGCCACGGTTCAACCAGTGACGGCTCACCTTATCGAAAAGACGTCACAGATTCCAAATAAGCTTTATCATAAAAAGATCCTGATCACCTAGAAGCGATAACTTCTAAGTGATCAGGATCTTTTTTTATAGCTTAACTAACGACTAAAAATTAATACTCATCATTTGAATCGGATTCTTTTATTTCGTCTTCTAGAATTTCAACATTAACAGCTTGCGGGCCGTTTTCACCCTGAACAATTTGAAATTCAACTGGTTGCCCTGGTGTTAGTGTTTTAAAGCCACTACCTTTAATTGCTGAAAAGAAAACAAATGTATCAGGCAAACCCGGCGAGCTAATGAAGCCGAAACCTTTTTGCTCATCGAAGGAACGAACTTTACCTTGAATCATGGCTAAGCCTCCTATCAAAAGTTTACTTGTTTGTATCAAAACCTTCTTCAATAACTTCTGGAAATTCTTGACGAACAATGGCGGCACAACTTGCGCATAAATTAGGCAAATCAGTGTCACTACCAACATCCGTCAAAGTCTTCCGGCAACGATCACAAACTTCACCTGGTGCATGTTCAACCTTAATTGCAAAATCATTGAACTTAGTTGTATCTGCTGGCACTTGATCATCACTAATCGTTAACTTAGAAACGATCAATAATTGTGCTAAATTAGCATCTAACATTGATAAGATATTTTTCAACTCTGTATTTGGATAGATAGTAATAGCAGCTTCCAATGATTTACCGATGATTTTTTCATTACGCGCTTCTTCAAGTGCACGGTGAACATCATCACGGAATTTCATGAAGTTAGACCATTGAACCAACAATGTATCCTGACTAACTAATTTCTTAACTTCTGGCATTTCTGCTAATTGCACATAATCTTCTGGTTCAGATAGATATGACCAAACTTCTTCAGCTGTATGTGGCAAAATTGGCGTTAAGAGCTTAGTTAAGTCAACTAAGCACTCATAGATCACTGTCTGCATAGAACGACGCTCAGGGTCGTTTTCAGCGTCAATATAGACAACGTCTTTGGCTACATCTAGATAGAAGGCTGATAAATCATTTACCAAGAAACTATTGATTAATTTATAAACCGTTGCAAAATCATATTCGTCATAAGCAGCATACACTTTAGTCATGACTTCATTTAATCGAGCCAGCATGTATTGATCAACTTCGCGTAAATCCTCATAAGCGACTTTGTTTTGGTTAAGATCAAAATCTGTCACATTGGCTAACATGAAACGCATTGTATTACGGATCTTACGATAAGATTCAGATACTTGACGCATAACATCCATTGAGACAGCCACATCAGAACTTGTATCAACAGAAGCTACCCATAAACGAATGATTTCAGCACCCATTTGTTTGAAGATATCATTAGGGTCAATGACATTTCCTAATGACTTACTCATCTTATGACCCTTAGCATCTAACGTGAAGCCTTGTGATAAGACTTGTCGATAAGGTGCTTGGCCAGTAACAGCGACACTTGTAATAATACTTGAATTAAACCAGCCACGATATTGATCAGAGCCCTCAAGATACAAGTCAGCTGGGAAACTTAAATCATCGCGTTGTGCCATAACTGATTGATGAGAAGAACCTGAGTCAAACCAAACATCCAAGATATCTTTTTCTTTAGTAAATTCACCATTAGGACTGCCTGGATGAGTGAATCCTTCCGGTAACAACTCTTTGGCTGTCTTTTCATACCAAACAATTGAACCATGCTCAGCAAATAAATCTGCCACATGATTAATCGTTTCTGGTGTAATAATGGCGGTTCCATCTTCAGCATAGAAGATTGGCAATGGCAAACCCCAAGCCCGTTGACGAGAAATAACCCAATCGCCACGATCACGAATCATATTATAAAGACGTGTTTTACCCCATTCAGGGAAGAACTTAACGCCGTTAATTTGTTCTAGAATTTGATCACGGAAAGCATCAATTGAAGCAAACCATTGGGTCGTTGCTCGATAAATAACTGGTTTCTTAGTTCGCCAATCATGAGGATAACTATGGGTAAAGAAACTTAATTTAAGAAGTGAACCATTTTCTTCTAAGGCATCAGTTACCATCTTATTAGCATCATCATAAAAGACACCCTCAAAACCAGGTGCATTCTCGTTCATGTAGCCTTGAGCATCAACCACTGAATAAATAGGTAAATGATACTTCATCCCAACGTTGAAGTCATCAGCACCATGGCCAGGAGCAGTATGAACTAAGCCGGTACCATCATCTAAAGTAACATGATCGCCAAGAATAACTAATGATTCCCGATCATATAATGGATGTTTAGCCGTAATCAATTCTAAATCTTTACCAGAAACATGTTTTACAACTTGGTAATCTTCAAAACCAATAGCTGCAGTAGCTTCAGCTAAACGTTCAGTAGCAATGACATATTTTTGACCATTTGCTTCAATGACACTGTAATCAAAGCGTGGGTTAACGGAAATTGCCAAGTTAGCTGGAATTGTCCAAGGTGTTGTAGTCCAGATGATTAAAGATGTATCTGCATCGAGCACACCCTTGCCATCAATGACTTTAAAAGCAACAAAAATTGAAGGTGATTTAACATCATGATATTCAATTTCAGCTTCGGCTAAAGTTGACTCAGAAGATGGTGACCAATAAACAGGCTTCTTACCTTTATAGATATAACCTTTTTCAGCCATCTTACCAAAAATTCGCACTTCTTCAGCTTCGAATTCTGGTTGTAAGGTGATATAAGGATGGTCCCAATCGGCAGAGATACCTAAACGTTTAAAACCAGCTTTTTGCTTCTCCACTTCGCCCATAGCATAATCAAAACATAATTTACGATATTCAATTGGATCCATTGTCTTACGGTCAATACCTTGTTTAGCCAATTGTTGTTCGATTGGTAGACCGTGAGTATCCCAACCAGGTACGTAAGGTGCACGGAAGCCATGCATTGACTTGTAACGTACAATAATATCCTTACTAACCTTATTCATAGCATGGCCTAAATGGATATTACCATTGGCAAATGGTGGGCCATCATGCAACATAAAGGTTGGCTTACCTTCATTTAATTTTTGTCGTTGTTCGTAAAGTTGATTTTCTTCCCAATCAGCTTGCCATTCTGGTTCACGCTTAGGCAAACTACCGCGCATTGGAAACTTGGTTTTGCCAAGATGCAACGTATCTTTTACTCTCATCAATTTTCCTCCTCAAAATCATAACAAATTATATTAATTAAAGTACAAAAAAATCGCCCTATCTAATATAGGACGAGATTCCCGTGGTACCACCTAAATTGAAAGGATAAACCTTTCCACTCATTACTAGTTATTCGATTGTTGCCCAAGTTGATGCACGATGAATTGACATATCGACCTCACACCGTCGTCGACTCGCTAAAATGTTTAATTTCATCGCTTAGACTTGAACATCATTTAATAATTTATATTTTACTTGTCTTGATCGGGAAAAACAATAGTAACGCCATCCGCTTCATTATCAGCTGGTGCTTCCTGTTGTTCTTCTGGTTGATCATCGCGAGTCCGATGTTGGAAAACTGGTTGGTCGTCATTATCGTCAGTAACTTCATCTACTGGCGCTACGACATCATTTACCTCTTCCACATGCTCTGCAACGACTGTATCTACAACTTCTTGATTGTCAGTTTGAACGTCTGCGTTATTACCATTATCAGTAAAACGAGCATCTGCAGGATCAACGACAGCCTGATTCAATAATGTTTCCCATTCAGGTGCATTAACCATTGCCAATTGTGATTCCAACAGAACTTGAAGTTTTTGATGGAACACACGAGTACTCTTACGTAATTCTTCAGCTTCAACTGTTAATTGACGAGAACGATCTGTTGCGTCAGTTAAAATTTGATTAGAACGGTTAGTTGCATCACGAACCAAAGTATCAGCTTTCTTTTGTGCTTCTGCTTTAGTTAATTCAGCTTCTTGATGTGCATTAGCTTTAACGCGTTCGCCAGCATCTTGCGCAACAATAATTGATTGATTTAAAGCATCCTTCAAATCTGTAAAGTAGCTAACACGTTCCTGACTTTCTTTTAATGATTGTTCAAGTTGTTGATTTCTCAATAACAAATCATTGTAATCAGCTGCGACTTGGTCAAGAAAATCTTGAACTTGATCAACATCATAGCCACGGAAGTGTGTTTCGAATTTTTGATTTTGAATATCATTTGGTGTAACTGCCATTCTAAAATCTCCTTATCAATTAATGACTTAATGATTCTCGTCTTAAGGTTGCTATTTCTAATTTATAACGTTCTTTACGTGTTTTCCCGAGCACTTCACGAATTTGGATGCGTCCATATTTTCGTACACTTAACATATCAAGTAAATCCACTTGAAAGTCAGGATGTTCATTGACACTCCAATTCACTTGAACGCGTGAGTTCTCTACCAAGTCTTTTGCACGTTGGCGAGAGATATTAAAAGTTTCGGCAATAATTGTATCCAAGCGCATTGATGTGACAATAATCGTCTCATCCTGCCAGTCAACAACTGGTGTCACAGCTTCCAGTAATGGCACCGATTCAACGCGAACATTTATCGGACCGATCTTGGTTATTTGTTCCGTAAAAAATTGAGACATTGTCTCAACACCGAAAAACTGCCACCGCTCACCGTCAGTAATAATATCACCAAATTGACTGCGGTCCAAGCCTGAGTTGACTAATGTACCTAAAATCCGACCATGTGAGAGTGTTGCAAATTTGGTGGGATACTTAATTTCAAATAATTTAATTTGAAAGTCTGCTGACTCTGGTTGAAAATAACCTGGCGCAAAAATAACACGTTGACGCTCTGCCTGATTATAACCACCGTCTTGCCAATAGCGAAAGGTATCGTCTAACTTGCCCAGCACAGCTTCAATTAAGAAAACTTGGCGTGGATCTAAAAAGTCAGTTAAAATCGGGCGATACTCATTAAGGGCTTGATTGCGCCAATCATTAATGCGTTCTATAAACGGGCGTTCTTCGGGGCGGAAATGTTGAAATACGGCACTATCCAATCTTCTCACTCCTTATCTTTTACCCTAATTGTTTAAAAAACACCAAAGAAAAGCAACGAAAGTAACCTGCGAACCAAATAAATTAGGAAAAACGCAACAATTGGTGAAAAACTAATACCGCCAATTGTTGGTATGAAACGATCGATCACGTCAAATAACGGATCGACCAATTTACCAACAATTTCACCTAATTTTGATTGACGCGCCTGCGGTACCCACGACATAATGACGTCGATGATAATCACATAACTATACGCGGTTAACGCATAGTTTAGTAAGAGATAAATGCCATTTAAGAATGTTATCATTAATCAAAATCCTTATCACTTTTCAAAACGTCTGAAATTGAACCTTGAATTTCAAATTTAGCTGGTGTACATAAGAAAATCTTATCACCAACACGTTGAATTTCACCTTTAACAGCAAAGACAGTCCCAGTCAAAAAATCAATAACTCGACGTGACTGAGCTTCTTCCATTTGAGTAAAATTAACAATTACGGCTTGATTATTTAATAAGCTCGTTGAAATTTCCTTTGCATCAGCATAAAACTTAGGTTCGGAAATTACAATTTTACTTGAAGTTGCAGCAGAACGAGTACTGTTACTCAAAGGCACAACATTACTTGAGGCGATCTCAAGTTTTTCTTCATTTTGACCATTATTCATATTAACTGATTGTTGATCAGTCATTTCATAATCGTCATCATCTGTCATACCGAAGAAACGATTTAGCTTTTCAAAAGCCATATTAATTCACCTCATCACGATTACGCTGACTGATTACTTTTGACGACGTTTCAAAAATGGTGGCATATCGTCATCATCTTGGTCAGAGTAATGATTATCTTCGTTAGTCTGACGTGATTGATATGTGTCAAAATTTTGTTTTTCGATATTTTCGAATTCACGATTCAAATTATCTGGACGTTGAGAAGACTTACGGTTATCTGTTTCAGATTGTAAGATGTTCCATGGATCGTCCTCTTTTTTTGATGCAGGTGTTGCATTATTAGTTGTTGGTTGAACATTAGTATTACGAGTTGGCATTACTTTACGTTTCTTAGGAGTGCCATCACCGATACCAGTTGCAATAACTGTTACCCGCACTTCATCACCGATACTTTCATCGATTGAAGTACCCCAAATAATATTAACGTTAGAAGAAGCAGCTTCAGAAACAATTTGTGCAGCAGCTTCCATTTCATACAAGGTCAAGTCTAAACCACCAGTGATGTTCAACAGAACCTTTTGTGCACCTTCGATAGAAACTTCCAACATAGGAGAAGAAATAGCCTTCTTAGTTGCGTCTTCAATTCTGTTTTCACCGTTAGCAGAACCAACACCCATTAAGGCAGTACCTTGATCCTTCATAACGTTCGTAACATCAGCAAAGTCAAGGTTAATGTAACCAGGTGAAGTGATTAAATCAGAAATACCTTGTACACCTTGACGTAATACATTATCAGCTTCATGGAAAGCTTCACTTAACGGTGTCTTCTTATCAATCATTTCTAACAAGCGGTTGTTAGAAATAATGATTAAAGTATCGACGTGTTCTTTCATTTGAGCGATACCTTCAGCTGCAAAACGAGCACGATCAGGACCTTCAAATGTAAATGGACGAGTAACAACACCGACAGTTAAAGCGCCAAGATCTTTAGCAATACGTGCAACTACTGGTGCAGCACCAGTACCAGTACCACCGCCCATACCGGCAGTAACGAAGATCATATCAGCACCTTGTAAGGCGTTAGTTAATGCTTCTTCACTTTCTTCAGCAGCTTTTTCACCAACTTCTGGTTTTGAACCTGCACCAAGACCACGTGTTAATTTTGGTCCGATTTGAATTTTAATATCAGCATTTGATTTATCTAAGACTTGTAAGTCAGTATTAGCAGCAATAAACTGTACACCTTGAATTTGTTCTTCAATCATACGGTCCAAGGCATTGCCACCAGCACCACCGACACCAATAACTTTAATGACGGCGCCGGAAGTTTGGTTTTGATCTTTTGATGCATCCATTTGTGATTTCCTCCTATGGGTTTAACGGTTTTCTAATCGAAAAATTTATTAAAGAAATTGCGAATTTTACTTTCTGATTCAGGTTTATTTTCTTGTGATTCGCTAGACTTTTGCGCTGGCCGTACGTTATTTTGTGGCTTTTCCGTAGACTGTTGTGCTTGAGTCGAACTTGAATCCTGACTATCCTGCTCGTCATCTTCAACATCGCCATTAAATAATGACTTCAAGTTGTTGAAGAAGCCACCGTTTGGATTACTATCACCAACTTGAGAACGTTGTTCAACTTGTTCACTAGCGGTGACAGGTTGTTGGCTATTAAGAGCTGCTAGCGCATCTTTATTAATAACGCTTGTCACTAATAAGTCGATCTCGCTTAAATCAGCAGCGTAACTTACAATACCTAAAATCGTTGCAAACGAGGCATTGCGTAACCCCATCTCTCTTGGCGCAAAGATACGAACTTTTTGACCTAGCAAGTCGGATGCAAGTGATGTAATACTCATTGTCTCTGCAACACCACCAGTTAGCACAACACCACCTGGTAAATCTAAAGCTTTAGCAGAATCAAGTTGTTTTAATAATCGATCAAAAATTTGTTCAAAACGTGCTTCTAAGATTTCTGACAAATAAGTTTCGTCAACCATCATAGGATCGTCTTTACCAACAATCTCAACAGGGAATTTCTCGGTAACAGAAGTTGCCTCAGGATCAGCAACACCATAATTACGTTTGAGCTTTTCAGCACTACCTAATGAGGTGTTGAGGACAACTGAAACGTCTTTAGTTAAGTTCTGACCACCTTCGTCATCAGCTGCGACAAACTTAAGATCATGATCACGAATAACGTAAGCTGTGGATTGTGATCCACCCATATCAATTAAGACAGTTCCAAAATCTTGTTCACCGTCATTTAAAGCAATATGTGCTAATCCTAATGGATTAAGTACAAAATGCTTCAACTTTAAGCCAGCACGTTCCAAAACTTTGCGAATATTATTCACAACAATTGAAGGTACTGAATAACAAATAGCTTCAAGTTCAATACGAACAGCAGACATGCCACGTGGATCAACAATATGCTTTTGTCCATCAACAATGAATTGTTTAGGTACAATTGCCACAACTTCTCTTTCAGGAGGTAAATTCCGCGAAAGAGCAGCGGCTGCAACTTTACGTACTTCAACAGCTGTAATTTCTTTAGGTTGATCAGCGACAATGGTCATTCCCTTAACTGGTTCAATAACTAAATCCTTAGCTGGAATGCCAACGACAACTTGATCAAATTTAATATTAGCTTTTGTCTGAGCCTGATGGACTGCTTTGCGAGTTGCGGTAACAACTTTGTCAATGTCAACAATCACGCCGTTCTTAAGACCACGTGATCTTTCGCTGCCAATGCCGATTATGTTCAACTTATCATTGACTGCTTCGCCAACAATAACTCTAATTGCAGTTGTCCCAATATCGAGGCCCACATATATTTGAGCTTTATCCATTAAAATAAAGCCTCCTCGATTATTTATTTAAAATTCGTTTAATTATAGTAAAAAAACTAGCACTTACTAAAGTTTAACACATCGCGGATATGATAATAAACTGTTATTTTCGTTTACAAAAAAAAGTTTACTTTTTCTCATCAAAAGGAACAAAATAGGCCCCAACCTCTAAATCAACGATCCCTTTTTTCTTGGTTTGAGCAACGATATTGCCATAATATTTCAAACGATCAATCACTGTTCGTGAATCAGCAACAACTTCATTGCCATCATTCATATATAAATGAATTCGGTAAGGATTAGTTTTGCTTGGATCTGACTTAATTTCCGAAATAGCGTTTTGAATTTGATTAGGCATTTTGGCATACAACTTAATAATTCGATTCAATTCTGGGCCAGATTTAAAACCATCATATACTGGAAAATTCCCCAGTGGTTTTGCCAAAACTTCATTATCAATATAGCCATTGCTAAGTATGCGCTGATAACCATTTTTATTAGCAAAAAAGCCAACGGTCTGATGCTCTTTAACGACGATCTCAACCTTATTCCAATGATTAAATTTCAGCGATACTTGTTTTAAAGCCGGTAATTTTTGTTTAACCGTAGAAGCAACCCGATTACGGTGAAGCCACGTTGTCGAAACATAATCCTTACCACTTAAATGACTCGCATCAATAACATCTTGTGCCGCCGTTAATTTAATTCCGGTTACCGAAACGTCCTCAATTTTTGCTTTTGGCGAAACGTGGTAGATTAAGCCGCCCATAATTGTCCCAAAGAAAACAATGATGAAAACGACCTGCCAACTCAATTGCCGTCGTTTTTCTTTGCTTAACTTTGGTCGGATCGGTTTTGATTTAGGTGGTGAGCTTTGTTTTTGTTGTGTTGACTGACGTGCTTGCTTTTTCTTTTTAGATGTTGTTGCAGTTTTTGATTCAGTTACCTTAGGTTTATATTGTGGATTTTTACGTCGTTCATCTTGTTCTTGCTTGAATTTTTTCCACGATTCTAATGTTGCGCTGGGGTTACGCTCAGCAACGTTTTTTGAATCATCGTTTTTTTTCACCAAGACGCTCCCCCACCTTTCACAATCTTACTTATTAGTGACGATACGCCCGAATTAAAGACATCATTTCTTCGATCATCTTGTCACTTGCATCTGTTGTTGCCAATTTTAAAGAGGCCATATGCATTCGTTGCCAAACTTCTGAATCCAACAAAATATGATCAGCTGCAGCAACTAAAGAACGACCATTTAATTCCATTTCTGGTAACAGTAAAGCTGCAGAATTCTTAACTAAATAATCTGCGTTTTTACTTTGATGATCATGTGTCACATAAGGACTAGGAATTAAAATAGAAGGAATTCCTAAAGCAGTCACTTCGGCCAACGTTGTTGCACCGCTTCGACCACCAAAAACTGCAATTTCCGGTAATAGTTGACTCATATTATCTAAATAAGCCAACACTTTAACGTTTGGTGCTGTTTTTTCAGTGCCGATTTCTTTGATGACATTGTCATATAAAGCTCGGCCGGTTATAAAGATAACCTGATAAGGTTTCTCGGAAAATTCTGGAATCCCCTCAACAACAGCTTTATTCAAAGGTGCAGCGCCACGTGACCCACCAACAATTAATAATGTTTGTAAAGCGGGGTTTAAGCCCAATTCAGCAAGCATGCCCTGCGGCTTTAATGCTGATACCTCTTGAGCACGAGGATTGCCTGTAAAAACGAGTTTCTTTGATTCTGGAAATTGATGAGCTACTTCTGGAAAAACGTAGCAAATACGATCAACAAAATGAGCTAAGAATTTATTAGATACACCAGCTACTGAATTCTGTTCATGAATCATCGTCGGAATGTGTAACCGACTAGCTTCATAACAAACCGGCGCACAAACATAACCACCAGTGCCAATTACAATATCTGGTTGAAATTCTTGAATTAACTTTTTAGCCCGTGTCAAACTCTTATGGAAAAGCGTTAATGTATGGAAGTTATCAAAAGTTAGTTTACGTTTAAATCCTTGTATTTCAATGGTTTCAAAAGGAATGCCTGCTTTAGTCACAATATCTGCTTCCAAGCCTTTAGCAGTTCCTACATATAGAACTTCATCTAAATCTAATAAACGCCGTTCTTGCAATCTCTTGATTAACGCCAGCGCTGGATAAATATGTCCACCAGTACCGCCACCAGAAATCATCAATCTCATTTTGCTTGCTCCTCAACTTTACCTGTTATTTCTTCAACTGTTTTAATGAATAGATCGCCACGATCTTCGAAAGTCTTGAACTGATCCCAACTAGCCGCAGCCGGTGACAATAACACAATTTCATTGGGTTCTGACAATTTAACGGCTTGCTGTGTAGCCTCAACTAAGTTGTCAACTTTAATAATAGTTGATAAACCTGCTTTTTCGCCAGCATCTTTCATCAAGTCAGCCGTTTCACCGTAGACAACCATTGCTTTAACATCTTTTTTAATCAAGGGAACTAATTCATCAAAGACAAAGCCGCGATCTAAACCACCAGCAATTAAAACAATTGGTTGTTCGAAACTTTGTAAGGCAACGGTTGTAGCCTCGATGTTAGTCGCTTTTGAGTCATTATAAAAACGCCGACCTTGCCATTCTTCAACGAATTGAATACGGTGTCGAACACCGGCAAAAGTCCGTAAGACATTGGCAATAGCTTCATTGCTAACACCTTTAATTTTAGCAACGGCAACAGCAGCTAAAACATTTTCAATATTGTGTTGCCCAGGTATTTTAATAATAGCGGCTGGACAAATTTGCTCTTCTTTAAAACAGATTAAGCCATCTTGAACGT
The DNA here is from genome assembly GCF_001436095.1 of Lapidilactobacillus dextrinicus DSM 20335. Taxonomy (GTDB): domain Bacteria; phylum Bacillota; class Bacilli; order Lactobacillales; family Lactobacillaceae; genus Lapidilactobacillus; species Lapidilactobacillus dextrinicus. Next base: position 55,753 of record NZ_AYYK01000022.1, read on the forward strand.
AGCTGCCTTCGTGGGATAAGCCTTGACGTGAAAATGGCACGACCTGTGCCTGTGTCCGTTGACTTAACTCACGCCATTCTTCAGTATCCCAATTAATTACAAAATAATCAGCAGCTGTTTGATTTTTAACCAAATTCATCTTAGCTTCAATATAATTATGACGATTACCGTGGTAATCAAGATGAGCTTCATAGATATTAGTTAAAACAGCAATATGTGGTTTAAGCTCAGTTGTACCCAATAATTGGAAGCTAGATAGCTCTGTAACCATTGTTTGATCAGCTTTAATTGTTTGTGCAACTTCTGAAGCGGGCACTCCAATATTACCAGCTACAAACGAGCGTGGCACTTTTAAGCCTTCATTTAACATTAAATTAATTAATGTCGTCGTCGTGGTCTTACCGTTAGTACCAGTAACACCAATAAATTCGCCTTCTAAAACTTCATAAGCTAATTCTGGTTCCGTAATAATTGGCATGTTTAATTCTTGCGCACGCTTAACCATTGGATTCGTGTAGGGGATACCTGGGTTTTTCACCATAACGCTAAAATCTTCATCCAATAGTGCCAAGGGATGACTCCCAGCAATAACGCGAATGCCAGCCTCAACTAACTCTTGGGCAGAAGGATTCTCAGAAAGTGGTTTAATGTCATTAACCGTAACTAGTGCACCTAACTTATGTAACAGCAAAGCAGCATGAACACCGCTCTTTGCCAAACCTAAAACAATAACTTTTTTATTTTGATAATCTGTAATTTCCTTCATCAACCTGCACCTCTACAGAAACAATAGTAAATAAATAATTGAACCGATCAAGCCAGCAGTCCAAAATGCCAAGACAACTTTTTTCTCTGATCCCTTACCCCAGACAATCTCAAAATGATGATGAATTGGTGACATTTTAAAGATTCGTTTGTGGAAAGTTTTAAAAGAAAAGACTTGTAAGATAACTGAAGCAGTCTCAATAACATAAACAATACCAATCAATAACAATGACCAAGGACGTTCAAGAATAATCGAGATAGCTGCTAAGCCACCACCTAAAGCCAGTGAGCCAGTATCGCCCATGAAGATCTTAGCAGGCAAATGGTTAAAAATTAGAAAAGCCAATAACCCGCCAACAACTGCTAAACAGATCATGAAGATAACCGTATTATGTTGCTTAGCCGCAATAATGGCATATGTTCCGTAAGAGAAAACACCCAATCCGCCAACTAAACCGTCCAAACCATCGGTTAAATTAACAGCGTTAGAAAAACCAACAATCCAAAAGGCCACAAAGACGGCAAATAAAACCGTGGAATCAACATTGCCAACAAAAGGAATTGGTAACGTTGTTGGCATTTGATCGTGGAAATAAATAATTAAGAAGAAAACAGCCGTTATCACTTGGGCGCCAAACTTCTGCTTAGCAGTTAAACCTAAATTGCGTTTCATTGCTAATTTAACAGAATCATCAGCAAAACCAATCGCACCATATAAAAATAGTACTAACGTAAATAACCATAATGTGGTATTAACTTGTTTCATTAATAAACCCACAATAAAAATCATGATCAAACTAGCAACTAAGAAGACCAAGCCACCCATTGTTGGTGTACCTGATTTCTTCTCATGCCATTTTGGTCCTTCATCACGAATCTGTTGTCCCTCATCATGGCGCCGTAAATAATTAATAAAGTGCGGCATGGCAATTGCTGTTAATAAAAACGTACCAAATAGCGCTATTAATGGATATATCATGAGTATCTCGCTCCAATTATTATAATCATCGTGCTTTTGTCTTATATTTAACTAACCGTGTAACATGACGATTAATCTGGTTCTTTTAATTTAACTGTCACTGTATCATCACTAGGAATAATATTGCCGGCCTTAATACTCTGTGAGCTTGCATAACCTGTCCCGGTTAATTTGAAATCTGCCCCGGTAATTTCAGCTAGTTTCAAAACGTCATTTTTCGACCAGCCTTTAATGTTAGGCATTGTCATTGCGCCTTCTGTCAATAAAACTACGCGTTGATTCTTAATTACTTTTTCACCAGCAGCTGGAAGTTGTTGAACCACCTTGCTACCACTACCTACTTGCGAAACCGTTAATCCTAGCTTTTTGAGTTTTGATTTTGCTGTACTTAAGGAGGTCCCGGTTAACTTAGGCATGGAAATCGAATTAGCATCCAGGTCTTCATCGTTAACTTCAGATTTTAAAGCCCGTTTCATTAACGGATTAAAAAGTCGACTCATCATTTGAGATTCGGAATCCGTCATTTTTTTTGGCTGTTGCATGGTGACATACAAGATATATTTAGGGTTCTTAGCTGGTGCCATCCCTGCAACTGAAAAAACATAGTTACTACTACCAGTTAAATAGTTACCATCAGAACCAGCTATTTGAGCTGTACCTGTTTTAACGGCAATTTTGTAACCCGGAATTTTATACGCGCCACCCGTACCATAATCTGAATAAACAACTTGTTCCATTAACTTGCGTACTTTTTTAGCTGTACTTGCCTTAATAGGGTGATCAACAACTTTAGTATCATAGTTTTTCACTTGACCGTTGTTACTGATCGCATGGTCAACTATTTGTGGTTGAACCATTGTCCCATTATTAGCAATAGCAGATAAGTACTGCATCATTTGAATAACCGTAACATTTACACCTTGACCAAAAGAAGTTGTCGCCTGAGAAACCTTAGACTTCAAATTAAGATTGCCACTAACTTCACCAGGTAAAGTAATACCTGTTTTTTCGCCAACATGGAATTTCTTTAAGTACTTGGCATATTTTTTAGCGCCTAACTGTTGTTCGATTTTAACCAAACCAGTATTGCTTGAACGTGGAATGGCTTGATAGTAAGGAATCCAGCCCCAGCCATCTTTATCCCAGTCATAAATCGTGCGATCAGCGACTTTAATGGACCCAGATTGGAAATACTCATTTGGCTTATAAGTGCCCGCGTCAATTGCCGCACTAACCGTTAATAGTTTAAAAACTGAGCCAGGTTCATAAGTATCCTCAACCAGACTATCCCGCCACATCGAAGCAATGCCTTTTTTTGTAGAAGCATTAAAGGTTGGCCGTTGTGAGGCTGCAATGATTTTACCGTTTTTAGCATTCATTAACACGGCTGTCATTTTAACCGGTTTGTACTTTTCTTGAACATTCGTCATTAATTGTTCAAGGTAACTTTGTAATCTTGAATCTAGCGTTAGATAAATTGAAGAACCATTTTTAGGTTGTTTAGTAACAACTTTGGAATTAGGAATTTCGTAACCAAACGTATCACGCTTAGATGTCTGTAACCCATTCGTTCCAGTTAACGCATTGTTGAAATACTTCTCAATTCCTAAAATACCCGTTAATTTTTCATCATCTTCATCGGTTGCTTTCTTTTTCTCATCTGTATTTGCAAGTTGAGCTAAGCCAACAATATGTGATGCAAACGTACCATTGGGATAAAGACGAGACGGTGTATCCGTAAATCGAATTCCCGGTAATTTTTCGGCCTCAATTTTTTTCTTAGTATTTAAACTAAGGTTCTTACCTGCGCTACCAAACTCTACTTGAAATTGATTTTTCTTCTTCAAATAAGTCAGAATTTTCTTTTGTGACAGTGGTAAGTACTTGCTTAAAACTTTGGCGGTTTTTTTCTTATTAACAACATGCAGTGGCTTGCCATCTGTGTCATTATATTTCTTATCTAAAATCGCATAAACGGAATATACGTTAGAGTCTTCCGCAATAATATTGCCACTGACGTCATAGATCGTCCCGCGTTTACCTAGAAGCACTTTGTTTTGACTATATTTTTGTTCTGTTTTTTTAGTTAAATCCACACTACCCACGTGTCCACTAGTGGCAATATAGGCAAATCTGGAAATAAAAAGCAGGAGTACAGCACTCATCGCAACAATCAGAATCAATCCGACTATTACACGATTACGGCGTGTCCTCCTACTCTTTTGATGATCATCTTGATTGAACTGTTTCATTTAGTAACATTCCTAACGTTAGCTTCTTTAAAAGTCAGGCCATTTTTCTTGGCAAAAGCCGCTAAGCGATCAGAGCTGGATAACTCACCAATTTCTTGTTGCAAATCCATATTTGTCGTTTTGACTTTTGTTATTGACGTTTGAACGTCTTGAAGTTGACGTTGGCTTGCGGAAACACTTACGGTTGTATGTACCAGCATAACCATCATAATAACTGCAGTTACAGCGATGACACAAGCCATAGCCTTTTCAAACGTTGAATAACGAACCTTTTGCTTAACTGAAATTTGTGGTAACTCAATTGGTTTAGCTTGGGTAACAATCTCTGGAGTAATTTCTGGTGCGATGTTTGGTTGAATTTTTCTAACTGTACTATCCATATTATGTCTACTCCATTATTTAATTGATTATAATTTCATTTTTTCAGCAATTCTTAACTTTGCGCTATGTGCTCGATGATTTTCTGCCAGTTCAGTTTCACTTGGCGTAATCGGTTTACGATTAACCAAATTTAGCTTAGGCTGTAATTCTGGTGGAATGATGGGCAAACCAGCGGGAACATCAATCTCAGCATTCTTCTTCATGGTTTGCTTAACAATCCGATCTTCCAGCGATTGGAAAGTAATCACACTTAGACGACCGCCTACTGTCAATAAATCAACTGCTTCATCCAAACTATCTTGCAAAGCACCTAATTCATCATTGACAGCAATTCGGATAGCCTGAAATGTTCGTTTAGCTGGATGACCGCCAGTTCTTCTAGTAGCTGCTGGAATTGCATTTTTGATAATTTCTGCTAATTCCGTTGTAGTTTGAATTGGTTGAATAGCCCGTTGACGTTCAATAGCTCGAGCAATTTGTTTAGCAAATCGTTCTTCGCCATAACGATCGATGATTCGTCTTAAATCTTGGAACGACCACTCATTAACCACCTGATCGGCCGTCAATGCCTGTTCTTGATTCATTCGCATGTCTAATGGAGCTTCTAAACGATAGCTAAAACCACGTTGTTGTTCATCAAGTTGCGGTGAAGAAACGCCTAAATCATACATAATCCCGTCAACATGTTGAATATTTAGTTTAGTTAATTCTTCGCGCATTGCCCGAAAATTAGCCTTAACTAAAGTCACACGACTGGCATCTTGAAATGAAGAATCTTCAGCTAATAATTTTTGTCCATTTTTTAATGCTCGCTCATCTTGATCAAAAGCTATTACTCGACCACCACTAAAGCGAGATAATAATTCTCTAGTATGACCGCCACCACCAAAAGTAGCATCAACGTAAATACCGTTATCATGAGGTGCTAAACCACTAACGGTTTCCTTAAGAAGTACTGTAGTATGTTTAAACATGGCAACTCCTTAAAGATTAAAATCCATTAAATTTTCAGAAATCTCGTCGAAATTCTCCTCAGCCTCTTGGTTAACTTCTTCCCAGCGCGCTTCGTCCCAAATTTCGATTCGATCTGAAACACCGACGATGACACAATTCTTTTGCAATTTTGCAAATTTGAATAAAGGTGTGGCAATGTTAATTCGGCCTTGCTTATCTACTTCATTCTCGGTGGCTGCTGAGTAGAAAAAGCGAACAAAGGCCCGGGCGTCTTTTTTGTTCAGCGGTAGGCTATCAAGCTTTTGCTCAATTTCTTGCCATTTTGCCATTGGATAACCAAACAAGCAGCCATCCATTCCTCGCGTTAAGATGAAGGTGTCACCTAAATCCGCACGAAACTTTGCTGGCATGATCACACGACCCTTACTATCAATTGTGTGATGAAATTCACCCATTAACATTGTCTCACCACCTGTCATGAATAAAGTTTACCACATTCCCCCACTATTAACCACTTGATTTCCAAATGCCTCCACCTTTTTATTGCAACAAAAAAGCCCCTATTAATAGGGGCTTAGCAGCTTTTTAAATTTTGTAAAAAAATCGTAACATTAATACAATCTGTCTGTTATATGACAACGACCCAAATCAGAACAAAAACATACCAAAACACTGTTATTAAAAGCGCACAGCGCCAAACAACTAAGGCGAATCTTTGCCACTTAATTGATCGCGGTACAATAACCAAGTAAATTGCATAAATTAACGCAAAAGCACAAATATCAATGATCATATAAGATCCAGTTGACGCAATTTGACGGCTTGCGGCCAATACCGAGGTTGCCACAATAATAATGGGTGGCCAAGCATCATACAAACGCCATTTCTTACTGACCAGTCGTTTAAAGAACGGCATCAAAAAAACACTAAGAATGCCACCTATAAGTAAAATAACAAAGCTCCAAATTAAATACTTAATTTGCATAATGACCCACTTTCGCAATATAATCAAGAGTCGTTGAAATATCGAAATAATTACAGTAGAATAATAGCAAAGATAAATGAGGTGCAGTTTTGAAAAAGAAAAAAACGAGTACATTTAGCAAAATAACCAAATTTTTTGTTTGGTTAATGATTATCATCACAATCGCTGGTGTCGTTCTCGGTGCACTAAGCACATTTAGTATTTTATAAGACACAACACTAAAATTATTTTACCGCATATTTAATAAATAGCAAAAGCGTTTAGGATATTATTGTTATCCTAAACGCTTTTGCTATTTTATTGCTACTGTTAATAACACCTCGAGCTATTATCTAAATCAAATTTTACAACAAGCTCTTTAATTTAACATCGGGATATTTGTCTTTGAACCAATTCTCTGCAAATCGATTTTCAAACAAGAATAATGGTTGACCTTGAATGTCTTTAACTAATAAGTTTCGGCTTGAAGACATCTTAGGATCTAATTGTTCCGGATCAATCCAACGAGCTGTTCGAGCTCCAATTGGCTTCATAATAACCTCAGAGTTATATTCGTGCATCATTCGATATTGGAAAACTTCAAACTGCAGTTGACCAACGGCACCTAAAATATAATCATCAGTCGCATAAGTCTTATACAACTGAACGGCACCTTCTTGAACTAATTGTTGCATACCTTTATGGAATGATTTTTGTTTCATGACGTTTTTAGCCGTTACTTCAACGAAAAGTTCTGGTGTAAATTGCGGTAACTTTTCAAATTCAACTTTTTGTTTACCTGAGTAAATACTGTCCCCGATTTGGAAGTTACCCGTATCATAAAGACCGACAATATCACCTGCTACGGCTGAGCTAACCTGTTCACGCTGTGCTGACATGAACTCAGTGGCATTATTTAACCGCAAATCTTTACCTGTCCGCGCTAGAGTTACTGTCATGCCCTTTTCAAATTCACCTGAACAAATTCTAACAAAAGCAATTCGGTCACGATGAGCCGGGTTCATATTTGCCTGAATTTTAAAGACAAAACCAGAAAATTCTGATTCATCAGCTGCTAAAACTTCACCATCTTGTAATTGATGGCTAGCTGGTGCAGGAGCCATGCTTAAAAAGCTCTTTAAGAAAGTTTCTACGCCAAAGTTAGTTAACGCTGAACCAAAATAAATTGGTGTTTGTTCACCGGCAGCTATTTTATCGAGATTGAAAGTATTACCTGCTTCAGCCAATAATTCAACTTCATCTAAAGTTTGTTGATAAATTGAATCTTCCTTCAACGGATGATCACCATCAATTTCGCCGGTTTTTTCATTAAGCGGAATAAAACGCTGATCGTCATTTTCAGGACGATATAATTCAATCCGATGATCGTAAATATCATACAGTCCCTTAAGACCCTTACCCATACCCATTGGCCAATTCATAGCAACGCCTTCAATATCCAATAGCTCTTCTAACTCTGCGATTAAATCTAATGGTTCGCGTCCATCACGATCTAACTTATTCATAAAGGTAAAGATTGGAATACCACGTTGTTTAACAACTTTAAATAACTTTTTAGTTTGTGGCTCGATACCTTTAGCTGAGTCAATTACCATGACCGCAGCATCAACTGCCATCAATGTTCGGTAAGTATCTTCTGAGAAATCCTCATGTCCTGGCGTATCCAAAATATTGACACGCTTGCCGTCAAAATCAAACTGCATAACGGAACTGGTGACTGAAATACCACGTTTCTTTTCAATTTCCATCCAGTCAGAAGTAGCAAAGTTGCCACTCTTCTTACCTTTAACTGTACCTGCTTGCCGAATAACGCCACCAAACAACAACATCTGTTCTGTAATGGTTGTTTTACCAGCATCGGGGTGAGAGATAATGGCAAAGGTCCGGCGTTTCAATACTTCTTCATCTAATTGTTTTTTATCCACTTTTTTACTCCTACTAATCTTAGGCCTTAATAAAAGACCCAACTAATTAAAACAGGATCTGGAATTTTGTCCCAGATCCTGTTAAATCATCTCACAATTATATCATTTAATTACGATTGTGTTGTCGATCTTACATTGGACTAATCCTCTTCTGTCGGTTCTTCTGAATCATCGACATCCTCATGTTCTTCAGGCAAGGTTAGGGTTACATTTTCCATACGTGAGCCTTGCATTGTACCAGTCGTTAAAATCATACCATTTTCTAACGTTACTTTTAAATGCTGACCATCACTTGGAATAGCACCTAATTCCGTGATCACAAAACCAGCAATCGTATCGACATCGTCGTTTTCTAAATCAGTCTTAAATTGGTCGTTAAATTCAGATAACGACATCTTGCCGGCAATAACATAAGTTCTATCGCCAACTTTTGAAAAGAGTGTTTCCGTTGAATCTGACTCATCATCGATTTCACCAACAATTTCTTCAAGCAAATCTTCAATGGTGGCAATACCGACAACACCGCCGTATTCATCAAGTAGCACAGCCATTTGTTGATGCGTGCGCTGCATTTCTAACAAAAGGTCATCAATGGTAATGGTTTCAGGAACAAACATTGGTTTAGACATAACATCTACCAATTGTAGATCCTCAAACCCAGATTCACGGGCGGTTTTTAAAATATTCTTGATATGAACAATGCCCACGATAGAATCTTTATCTTCTTTGTAAACAGGAATTCGTGAATATGGTTGGCTAAGAATCTCATCAATGTTTTTGCTGTTCGAATCGTTGATGTCAACCATAAAGGCGTCTGTTCTTGGCACCATAACTTCACGGGCCATCGTGTCATTGAAATTAATAATCCCTTCAAGCATATTATACTCATCCGGGTTTAACGCGCCGGTTTTACGAGAGCGTTCAATTACAGAAAGCATTTCATCACGTGTCATCTTATTATCTTCGCTTGCTAAATCAACTGGCGTTAACTTCACTAAAAGATTAGTTGAGGCTGACAACAACCAAACAAACGGCCGTAAAAAGGCACGAACAACTTTAACTGGACCAACACTAGCTTTGGCAACTTCTTCAGCCTTAGCTAAAGCTATCTGCTTAGGAAACAATTCCCCAAACACTAATGAAACATACGATAAAACAATCGTAATGATAATAACAGAAACTTGTTCAGCCCAACTAACATTACCAAAAAGTGGCGCTAACAAACTAGCCATTGAAGTTGCAGCACTTGCAGAAGATAAGAAGCCTGCAAAAGTAATAGCTACCTGAATCGTTGCTAAAAAACCACTTGAATCATTCATAACACCTAACAGAGACTTGGCTTTTTTATCACCATTTTCTGCCTCTGTTTCAATCTTAGTTCGGTTTACTGAGACGATCGCCATCTCTGCTGCCGCGAAAAACGCATTGACTAACGTCAAAATGACGATCAAAAGTATCTGTCCACCCAACGAACTACTGGCCGGGTCACCACTCATTATCTAACCAACTCACTTTCAAAATTATGTCTATTAATTGTTATTATACCAATCACAAATGGTGCTTTCAATATTATAAGACGGTTCACCTTATTAAAATTTACTTTTATTTTGTTTTCTCAATCGGTTTATCAATTGGAGCGACAATTTCAGCTTCAGACCGCGCCCGTTTTTGCAGACGATAAAAAGAAACTAAGTATTGAATAATCGTCCTCACAACTGCATAACCAGGAATTGCCAAGACAATCCCTAAGAAGCCAAACATATTACCGGCTACCAGTAATAGCACAATAATTGTTAGGGGGTGAATTTGTAATGTCTTGCCAATAACGTTTGGATAAAGCAGATTGCTATCTACTTGTTGAACAATAATCACCACGACGGCTACCGCAATAGCCTTAGGAAATGAAACGGTTAAAGCAACAATAATTGCCGGCAAAACACCTAGCCATGGTCCTAAATAAGGCACGATGTTTAAGATACCCGCCACAACTCCAAGCAACAAAGCATAAGGCATTTGAATAATTAAATAACCAATAAACGTTAATGAACCCACAAAGAGCATATCTAAAAATTGCCCAGCAAAGTACGTGGAAATAGTTTGATTCATCTGGTGCAGTAATTCAGCTACTTCATCGCGAAACCTTTCTGGAAATAGACGCTGAATATTGGGCACGAGCTTTTCGCCATCATGTAGTAAGTAAAATAAAATAACCGGAATGGTGAAAGCACTAACTGCAATGCCACCAATTGAACTAATCAGCGAACTAACATTACTAACATTACTTGTAAAGTATTCGCCAATTTTTAAATACATTGTTTGTGGCTCAAAGTCTAACTGCTTAACCAATTGTGTAACATGATATTTTTTCGCCCAATCACTTCTTAATAGCGCTTGGGTTTCGCGCTGAATATCAGTCGCAAATTGCGGCAAATGACTGATAATATTAGAGATTTGGCTTGTTAGAGTAGGAATTAAGGCACTCATTGCCAACACAATCACCGCTAATAAAATAAAGAAGGAAATTAAGATCCCCCAGTTACGCTTAATTTTAAACTTAGCCAATAAATTAATTAATGGGTTCATTAAATAATAAAGAAAACCAGCCGCTAAAAAAGGCCCAAATAAAGTAGCTACAAAAGTTTGAATAGGCGTAAATACAAAAGAAATTTTGCTCAAAACAAAGATCAAGGAGACAATAACTAATAATTCAACGCTCCAGAAAAATAGTTTTGATTCTTTAAATTTATTGATCATGATTTATTTTCTCCTGGAAATAAAATAAGCTATAATTGATTTATCATTAGCTAGCGCTACGACTATATATAGCTATCATATTACTCGGTCGAAATGCTAAGAACAACAAAAAGTTGGTTATATCAGTGGAGATTAAATCAGAAATCGGTCTTAAGACTCAAACTTATCAAGATGCACTCATGATTCGCCGCGAGGTTTTTGTCAACGAACAAAAAGTTGAGTTAGCTTTAGAAATTGACGACAACGATCCGATTGCCGTTAATTATGTTGGCTATCTTAATCAAACACCTGTGACCACAGCACGAACTGTTCCCGCTGACAATAACGGTTGGCATATACAACGAGTTGCCACACTAAGAGAATTCCGCCATCATCAATACGGCTCAACTTTATTAAAGCAAATAACTAAAATTGCCCGACAACAACACCTTGACTATTTAATTCTCGATGCACAAGTGGCAGCTATTCCTTTTTATCAACAATTAGGCTACCAATTAACGAAGCGGGCAATATTCCTCGATGCTGGTATCGCTCATCGCGAAATGATACTACCTTTAGCAACGAAAGGATGAGTTCATTGTCCAAAACTAAACTGTTCTTTACTTATTTATTTTTATTTTTAGTTCCTTACGTTTTAGCAATTCTTTTAATTGGCACTGCTTATAATGCACTAGTTATTCATTGGTCAAGCTACTGGCGCCTACTTGTTGGTGCAACTGTTGGTGCCATTTTTATGATGCTACTTAAGGTTATTATTCAACAGCCCTTAGGCTTGTTAGTCTTACAAAAACAACCTGGCATCATGCGGTATTTAGGTCAGTTCTTTCTGATTAGTCACAACCGGCCCTTACAAATTTTTAACTTACTGGTAGATGCCGCCTTGAGTATCGCCGGTATTTATTTCACCCGCTTATTTTTCTCTGAAAAATTCATTAATGGTTCAGCATTGGGGTGGCTGATTACGGGAATATTTTTAGCCGTGATGATTGGCTCGTATTTAGCATTTGATGTCTTAAAAATGAACGATCGTAAATCAGCATAGTTATATTAAAAAAGCATCATCGCTCTTTAATAAGCGATGGTGCTTTTTTAGCCTAGGTCGTCTTCAAGTGCTTCAATTTCATCACTTAAATAAACGAGATAGCGTTGTTGTTCAACATGATTAATATCATTGAATTTTAATTCTTCTAAGAAGTAAGGTTGTTGCGCATGGCCCAAACTATCTGGTAGCTGAACGTTTTCTTTTTCAGCCTGTGCAAAAATTTGATCTAATTTAAAATTAAGGGGGATTTGTGGCATAAACTCTGGTGTGGCTTGTGTTACTTCAAACGCTTGCCCAGCTGGCAAGAGATAGGATTGCCAATCTTGCGGCGTTGAAAAGGTTGTCGGAACAGCTACTCCAGCCCAATAAAGATAACTCTCTGGCGCATAAACAACTAACCCGACTCGATTCGTCTGGCCGACCTGTTCTTGTAACTGTTGATCTACTTGTGACATTTGTGGATCGTCATTAAGATCTTGCCACAGGCTGTAGAAACTACCGTTAGGATCTATTTGGTTGGCTAATGCAATTCGACCAATAATTTTTAGTTGCGGAACTTTAACAATACTCATCATAACATCTCCTAGAATTACGCATTGCTGCTGGTACCTGTTGCATAATTAATAACATAATTTGCTTGTACGTTGAAAATATAAACATTAAAACTAATTTTATCATCTTCAACAGATTGCGCCATCATTTGAATCCCTCGCGCAACCAAATCGTTCCCGCGAAAAACGGGGCGAATTTGATAGCGGACATGATGATTAGTTTTACGAATATATTGAGCAACGGTATTTTCATAATAAGTCATGCCTGGATCATTTAATGAACGTGTCCCCGTCATTAAATTCTTAGCATTATTATTTTGCCCCGTCAATTGATAACCGATTAAATGACAACGATTGTAAAGCGAATCTTGATGACCGTTATTAATAATAGTGCGTTGATGCCAACCAGTTGGCTTAATATATAGACGTTCCCGTTCAGCAGTGGGCATAATATCGCGACCCAACATGGCATTAGCCACACCGACACGATTAAGTGAATCTAAATCAGAATAACTCTCCCAAGAACCACGGGCTAAACTCAAGTCAGTCTGTGAAAAAGTTGGTTGATTATCATTAACAGCAATAATTTGCTGTTTATCATAGTTTAAGTCTGCTAGTTTACTTTGAGTGCTATTAGTATCTGTTTTGGTTTGACCATCAGTTGTCGGTGCTTGTGCGGCTACTTTACTACTGGTTAAACCACTGCCGGTGTTAGTAGTGGTTTGATTTTGATTATTGGGACTCTTTAAATACCAACTAACCAGTGCAATTAGAATCACACCAATTAACGAAGGCAGACTATACTTTTGTTTGCGACTATAACGTCTTTTTGCCATTCTTTTTTCGACTCCTCTAATAAATTCCTAGCGATAAAAAAAGCTCGCTATTGCGAGCTAGAACTAAATTGCGCACCCTTATTTAAGCACGACGATGCAATAATTCTTGATAACGGCGATACCAAATATCAATGTATGCCTGTGAAAATGGACCTTTCCCTTGATTAATCCAGTCAACTAGAACTTTAACATTCTGTTTAAGAATATGATCAATTTCTGGTGGATAATTCCAGTGCACACTATGTTGCTTATACTCATCGACATCTAACAATCGTTTCTCTCCATTAGGAAAAACCTTAATGTCTAGATCGTAATCAATATACTTCAAAGCTTCACGATCTAAAGCATACGGCGTTGCTAAATTACAATAATAAGACACTCCGTTGTCACGAATCATCGCGACGACATTAAACCAATAATGCTTATGAAAAAAAACAATGGCCGGTTCCCGAGTTACCCAACGACGTCCATCATCTTCAGTAACTAAAGTATGGTCATTACAACCAATTAATGAATTCTCGCTAGTTTTAAGAACCATTGTTTCTTTCCATGTACGATGCAAACTGCCGTCATGCTTATAGCTTTGGATAGCAATATAGTCCCCTTCTTTGGGAACTTGCATCAATTATCTAACCTACTTTCATGGAACATAACTATTCCTAGTTATTATAACAAACCTGTGCTTGAATTACATTGCCCAGTGTTAATTTTGACCAATCTAAAAATAATTATTTTAGATCGCTCATTAATGGTTAGATTCCTGAAAGTTTAACGATTATTAATTAACAATAACTAATTAATTTAATCAAGCCTCTGGGTGTTCTTCTAACCAACGACTAATATCATCAAAACTGAACCCCTTACGAACTAATGCTTGCTTAAACTTCTGCTTTTGCTTCAGATCACTCAAAGGTTGGTACCGCCGAACTAACTTTTCTGCGGTTACGTTTAAAATATCGCGTTCATCTTCTGGATCAACAGAAAAGTCCAACTGATCAAAAATCATTGTAATTTCATCACCAGTAAATCCTTTTTGTTGCAGGGTTTGACGAACTTTTTGTTGACGCACCCGTTGTGCCAATTTAGCCTGTCGCTGCCAAGTCTTTTGGGCTAACTTGGTTCCATTTTCTAGTGTTGTTTCCGTATCATATAACGTTAAAGCATCAGCGATTTCTGTAGGGCCCACGCCTTTTTGCTTTAATTCCCGTTCAAGAACAATCCGGCCTTTTTCGTGTAAAATCATATTCGTTCGAACATAAGCCTTGGCATATTCAGCATCATCTAAATATTTCTGTTCAATTAACTGGCCAATAATCGTTTCAATTGTCGCAGCTGCAATATCATGATCACGCAAATAAGTTTGCATTTCTTTAACAGTCCGCAATTGATAACTGAGATAGTTCAAGGCTAGTTCATGAGCTTGTGAATTGGCGTCAGCGACTAACAGCTTTTGCTTAAGTTCGTTATCAACCTCTTGACCCTTCATGAGACCAAATTGGATTAAAACATCTTCGCTTACTGGCAAAGCATATTGCCCGTCAAGAAAAATATTATACCGGCCCGGACGCTTCTGGGCAGTTATTTTAGTGATTTTTGCGGTCATCAAGCACCTCCAGCATCGCTTTACTTTGTAAAATCATTTATACTAAAACTAATATCATCATTTTAACATGAGAATGATAAAAAAGAGGTTAACCATGAAACAACAAAATAATGTTGTCGTAACAATCGGACAACGCTTCCCCATAACGGCTCATAAAATTGGGATTAACGGCGAAGGCATTGGCTACTTTCAACACAAAGTAACTTTTGTTCCAGGCTTGCTTCCTGAAGAAGTAGCCGTTGTTGAAGCAACTCAGGTCACTGATCGTTATATCCGCGCAAAAATTCATAAGTTGCGCAAAAAATCACCACAACGCGCTAGAGAAGTTCCCGAAATTGCTGCCAAAGTTGGTGGCTTAGAATTTGCTCATATTGACTATCCTGAACAGCTGGTTTATAAGAACGATTTAATTAAACAAGCTCTAGAGAAGTTTAAGCCCCGCGGTTATGAGCATTATCAAATTCTTCCGCCAATTGGTGCAGATAATCCTTGGCATTATCGTAATAAGGCTCAATTCCCGATTGAACAATTAGCTGATGGTACTTTAATTAGTGGTCTTTATCAAGCCAATTCCCAGACCTTAGTCGATCTGCCAGAAATGCCTACGCAAAGTGAATTAACATTGAGTGTTGTTCGACGTTTATTACCAATCTTAACAGAATTACAAATACCTATTTATGATGCTAAAACAAACGCTGGTATTATTAAAGCAGTCGCTGTTCGAGAGTCACAATTACATCATCAGGCTCAACTAACTTTCATTACTAATTCCAAGAAGATGCCCCATAAGCAACCGTTGTTGACTTTAATTGCAGAAAAAATTCCAGAAGTTACTGGCATTTTTCAAAATCTAAATCAAACTAAGCAAGGTTTATTCTGGGGCGAAGAAACTTGGAAACTAAGCGGTGATGATTATCTCGAAGAACAATTAGGCGATTTAAAATTCTTATTATCACCACGTGCTTTCTTACAACTCAACTTAGCTCAAACAGAAAAATTATACCAAGTCGTCGCTAAATTCTTAGATCCAAAACCTGATGATCAATTACTCGATGCCTATGCTGGTGTTGGTACAATTGGCTTAAGTATGGCTAATAAAGTGCAATCGGTCGTTGGCATTGAAGAAATTCCCGGTGCTGTAGCTGATGCACGTCAAAATGCTAAGCACAATCAGATCACCAATGCGGTTTACTACACTGGTAAAGTTGAAAATAAATTACCTAAATTACAAGCTGAAGGACAATATTTCTCTGCTGTTGTGGTTGACCCACCACGAGTTGGTCTAGCAGACAGTTTAATTCAAACCTTACTATCCGCAATGCCAGAAAAAATAGTCTACGTTTCTTGTAATGAATCGACTTTGGCTCGTGATTTAGTTAAACTAACTAAGGCTTATCGCGTTTCCAAAATTCAAATGGTCGACATGTTCCCAGAAACAGCCCGTGTTGAAGCAGTAGTACAATTAATTAGACGTTAAAAATTATCTTGGGGGAAATTTAGATGAATGATTATTTAACACGACCACAAATCAAAAAAAGAGCTCGTGAAACGATGAAGGGGCATTTTGGCACTGCTTTTTCTTTAAACTGGTTACCTGTAATTGGCACTATTTTAATTGGTTTATTGATTGCTGGTTTATTTGCCGGTTTGACTTATGCAATTTCTACATCGGAGGCCTTTCGCAACTCGATTACGACGGCAATGAATTCTGCAACTGAAGCTGGTCAAAATGGTGGCGCTGCTGGTGGTAACGGTGGTGTTAGCCCCTTTACTTCTTTTGGTGGTAGCTTAATCGGAACAATTCTCAGCTCTGGAATTGGTTTTGCTTCTCTAGAATGGTTGCGTCTAAAAGATCATCAAGTTTTAGAACATCCATTCAAGAAGGCTTTCCAAGGTTTTAAGTTTGAATATTTATTAGGGATTGTTGTCCTTTATATTCTAACTTCAATCGCCGGGATTGTTGGCTTGATGTTATTCGTTATCCCAGCAATTCTCTTCTCTTATGCTTTTAAGATCATCTATTTATTATATTATGATGTAGGCGACAAATATGGCTATTTGGAATTGCTTAAACTCAGTTGGAAATTAATGCGTGGTCATAAGTTTGATCTATTTATCTTCCAGTTAAGTTTCTTCTGGTGGTATCTCGGTGTTATTTTGACGTTTGGTTTGTTGTCAATTTACTTCACACCTTACTATAATTTAGCCTTTGCTGCCTTTTATGATAATATTTACCAAAATAGCGAATTGGCACAAGAAAATATTACCAATGCTGACAATTCAACTGACAACCTTGATTACTAATTAAATTATGGAGGAAAAATAATGCACTTTTATTTTGCAAATGGTTTATTCTCACAAGCCGACTATAATTTTAACGCTCAATTAGTTGCTAAAATTCGCGCATTGTCAGCTAAAATTGACGTTTATCTCCCTCAAGAAAATGAAACGATCAATGATAAACAAGCTTATGCCGATTCTAAAATGATCGCGCAAGCTGATACTGATGAAGTTTTGCGTAGTGATTTAATGATTGCTATTTTAGACGGTCCTGTTATCGATGCGGGCGTTGCTAGTGAAATTGGTGTAGCTTACGCTAAAAACATTCCTATCTTTGGTTTATACACAGACTCTCGTCAACAAGGCTTTTCAAATCAAAAAAAATTAGCCGCACTCGCTGAAATATGTGAGAATCAATTCCACTATTTAAATCTATACACAACTGGTTTAATTAAGTTAAACGGGACGATTTATAATAATGAAGCTGATCTCTTAGCCGGTATTCAACAATTTGTTAATCAATAAAACTATTCTTTATCAATGATAAAGAAGCCCTGAGTATTCCAAATCCGGATACTCAGGGCTTCTTTTTTTAGTTTATAGAAAAACACCCTATCTTATTTGTGTTACGTCAAATTCAAAGTGTTATTATTACTGCCGTGGGGTTAATAATGCCACGTTTAAGATAAATTTACTGCGTAAAACGGTCTTTATTGTTTCACTTTTACTGAGAATAGCTTACGATGAAATTAACCTTGATCGATAAAAAAGTAAATAAGCCGGAGAAATATGCAGTAATTTCGTAATTTTTTCAAGGGGAGATTAATGATGGATAAACAAAAAAGAGGTCGCGACTATGCAACTGTAAATATTGACCAAGTTTATCAAGAACTGAACTCAGGCCAAACTGGACTTTCATCAGAACAAGCCCACAACTTATTGGAAAAATTCGGGCTCAATACCATTCAAAAAACCAAACGAGAATCTCAATTCAAAGTTTTTATTAAAAACTTTGTTAGCCTAATGGCTATTTTGCTTTGGGTTAGTGGCTTTGTGGCCATTTTTGCTGGCACAACTGAATTAGGAATTGCAATTTGGTGTGTCAATATTATCAATGGTCTTTTTAGCTTTTATCAACAACATGCTGCTCAAAAGGCAACAGATTCATTATTAAAGATGCTGCCTTCTTACACGAAGGTTTTGCGCAACGGCAAGCCTCAACAGGTCGAGACTTCTCAGATAGTGCCGGGCGATGTCTTTACATTACAGGCTGGCGATTCTGTTCCTACCGATGCCCGAATTATTGAAGCAATATCATTACAAGTCGATGAATCGGCATTAACTGGCGAATCTGTTCCTGAGTCAAAAAGTGCTACTTATAAAAAAGGCGACGGACAATTTGCTGAGAGTAATATCATTTATGCTGGAACCAATGTGGGCAACGGTACTGCTACAGCAATTGCCGTTGCTACAGGTATGCATACAGAATTTGGTCGGATTGCCAAGTTAACTCACAGTCAAAAGAAAACCATTAGTCCTTTACAATTAGAACTAAACCGTTTGACAAAACAAATTTCTTTAATTGCTATTGCTATTGGCATTACTTTTTTCCTTGCCGCAATTTTCTTCGTTCATTATCCAGTCGCTAAGTCCTTTATTTTTGCCTTAGGAATGATTGTTGCCTTTATTCCTGAAGGCCTCTTGCCAACTGTCACGTTATCTTTAGCACGTGGTGTCCAGCGAATGGCTAAAAAACATGCCTTAGTTAAAGACTTAAATAGTATTGAGACCTTGGGTGAAACAACCGTCATTTGTTCCGATAAAACTGGAACGCTAACTCAAAATCAAATGACTATTGATCATGTTTGGTTACCTAGCAAAGAATATCAAGTTACTGGCAAAGGTTATTATAATAACGGAAAAATACAAGTTAACCAGCAAGACATCGATTTAAAAAATGAACCTGATCTTAATTTATTAATCACTATTGCAGCTTTAGATAATGATACACAAGTTCAAGAAGTCGACGGTAAAGCTAAAATCTTGGGTACACCCACAGAAGCATCACTCATTATCTTGACCCAAAAGGCCGGACTGGATCCTGATGAACTTGCCAAAAACAGTCCACGCTTAAGAGAATTTCCTTTTGACTCCGATCGTAAACGGATGTCATCAATTCAAAAAATCGATGATCAAACCCAGCGCTTATGTTTGAAGGGCTCATTAAGCGATACTTTAAAACACTGTCCTTATATTTTAGACAATGGGCAAGTTCGCGACATGACTGATGACGACCGTGATAAAATTAGCGCCATTAACAAGACTTATGCTGCTAAAGGTTTACGTTCAATGGCGATCGCTTATCGAGATTTTGCCAAGGTTATGACTAAGGACGAACTAGCCCAATTAGAAACTGAACAGGCTGAACAAGAATTAGTTTTCGTTGGTTTAACTGCCATGTCTGACCCACCACGTGAAGAAGTCTTCGATGCAGTTAAGAAATGTCATGCTGCCAATATCAAAATCATCATGGTCACTGGTGATAGCACACTAACGGCGAAATCAGTTGCAACCCAAATTGGAATTGTTAGTGACCAAGCTCGCGTGGTTACCGGCAATGAACTAGATCAAATGACTGACGAAGAATTAGGAGAGGCTCTTGCAGGTGAAATCATTTTTGCTCGAGTTGCACCAGAACAGAAATATAAAATTGTTTCTGCTCTACAAGCTCGTGGTGAAATTGTCGCCTCAACTGGTGATGGTGTTAATGATGCCCCTGCTCTTAAAAAAGCGGATATTGGCGTTGCCATGGGTAAAATGGGGACGGACGTTGCCAAAGACGCTGCCGATATGATCTTAACCGATGATAACTTTGCGTCGATTGTCGCCGCAATTGAAGAAGGACGCGCAGTTTACAGTAATATTCAAAAATTCTTAATCTATATTTTAACTTCAAACGTTCCCGAAGCGATGCCTTCTATCCTCTTCTTATTCAGTCGTGGTTTGATTCCTTTACCTTTAACCGTGATGCAAATTTTAACGGTTGACTTGGGAACTGATTTAATCCCCGCAATTGGTTTAGGCTCTGAGCAATCCGAACCAGGTATCATGAATCAACCACCACGGCGCCGGGATGCTCACTTATTAAATAAAGGTGTGATTTGGAAGGCCTTTGCTTGGTATGGCTTAATTGCTTCAGCAATTTCTACTTTTGCTTATTTCTTTACGAATATGCAAAATGGTTGGCCAGAAGTTGCACTGGCTAGCAGTGGTTATAATTATCATGAAGCCACTACTATGACTTTGGCCGCAATTATCTTTACCCAAATAGCTGCTGTTATGAATTGCCGCACACAAAAAGCATCAGTTTTCAAAGCCGGAATTTTTTCAAATCGTTTAATTTGGGTTGGTATGGTTTTTGAAATTTGTTTATTAGCCGTACTTGTTTATACGCCGTTCTTCCAGGGATTATTTAATACAGCCCCACTTAATTTGCGGGACTGGTTATTCCTAATTTGTATTCCGATTCCACTTTTCCTAATTGAAGAGTTACGCAAATATGTTGCCAGAAGAATAGCGGCCAAACAAAAAGTCTCAGTAAATTAATTTAAAATAAAAAACGTAGCGGATGATTGTCCGCTACGTTTTTTTATTCTGCTAGTGCTGTTATTTTTTGAGACTGTGCTTGCTTGGCTAAATTCTTGTTGGCTGTTGCTAACATTAAGCGAATCCGATTTAATTGATTAACTACCGAAGTGCCGGGATCGTAATCGATTGGTGAAATATTTGCACCTGGAAATTGACGACGTAATTCTTTAACCATACCTTTACCAACAATGTGATTAGGCAAGCAGCCAAACGGTTGCATACAGATAATATTAGGTACATCACTCTTCAATAACTCAATCATTTCGCCAGTTAAGAACCAACCTTCACCAGTTTGGTTACCAAGTGATAGGACTTTGCTGGCATCATCAGCTAAGTCGGCAATGGCAGCAATACCTGTGAACCGTTTAGATTCAGTTAAGGCTTTTTGCATAGGTTTTTCACACCATTTAATAACTTGCATACCTAATTCAGCAATCCACTTAGCTTTAACTGAAGCACCTAGCGCATCGTGTTTGTAAATCTGATTAAAGAAAGAATAATTCATAAAACCAGCGATATCAGGAACGACTGCTTCCGCTCCTTCTGACTCCAATAAACGAACAACATCGTTATTGGCAATTGGCGAGTACTTAACTAGTATCTCGCCTACCACACCAACCCGTGGCTTAACGACATCACGTAATGGTACTGTATCAAAGTCTTTGACGATTTGTGGCACATTCTTTTTAAATTCATGGAAACTACCATTTTCAACATTTCGACGAACAAGTTTGAGCCAATTCTCATGCATTTGATCAACTTTACCAGGCTCAACTTCATAAGGTCGCGTACGATAAACCACGCGCTCGAATAAATCACCGTACAAGAATGCAATTGCTACTCGTTTTAATAACGGCAAACTGAAATTAAAACCAGGCGTATCTTCAACACCTTGGTTACCCAACGATAATGATACAACTGGAATCTTTTCAAAACCGGCATCTTTTAAAGCTTTACGAATCAAAGGAATATAATTGGTAGCTCGACAACCGCCACCAGTTTGCGTCATCATCACCGCTGTTTTGGTTAGATCATATTGACCGGACTGCAATGCTTCAATCATCTGGCCAATCGAAATAATGGCAGGGTAACAAGCATCATTATTAACGAATTGTTGGCCTACATCAACGGCTTTACGGTCTTTCATTGGTAAATTGACAACATTGTAACCTGATGCTTGTAGTGCCACATCGACTAAACCGTGTTGATGAATCGGTGACATCATCGGTAACAATAACGTATAGCCTTGTGTTTGCATATCTTTCGTATAGGTAACAGGTTGAGGATCATCATGCAATTTCTCTGGTTCAATCTGACGATTATGACGTTCCAAAACTGCAGCTTTAAGTGAGCGAAGTCGAATACGAACAGCTCCCATATTCGTTCCCTCGTCAATTTTCAATGCTGTGTAGAGACGATTATATTGACTCATAATCTCTTCAACTTGATCCGTATCAATGGCATCTAAGCCACAACCAAAGGAGTTTAACTGTACAAATTCTAACTGTGGTGTTTTAGCCGCAACACGTGCAGCCGCATAGAGCCGAGAATGGTAAACCCATTGGTTAACAACGCGCAAGCCTTTGACATTACCTAAATGAGCAATTGAATCTTCTGTCAACACATGGAAACCTTCTGCTGTCATCAACTGCGAAATACCGTGGTTTACTTCAGGATCTAAATGATAAGGGCGTCCTGCTAAAACAATGCCATGTTCGCCACGCTCCCGTAATAAACGTAATGTATCTTCACCACGATTACGAATCTTTAATTTGAATTTCTCAAGCTCTTGATAGCCAAGCTCCAATGCTTCCACAACTTCTGCTTTAGTCACGCCGTAGTCTTTAAAGCATTGATATAAATTCTCTGCCGTTGATTTATGGTCGGCTAGGTTTAAGTAAGGATTACGATAATCAACTTGCCCCGCACGAATTTCATCAACATTATTACGAATAACATCTGGATAAGATTGAACGATCGGACAATTGAAATGATTTTGGGCATCTTTATTTTCATTAACTTCATAAACAACTGCAGGATAAAAGATCGTTGGGATGCCTTTTTCAATCAAAGCTTGAATATGACCATGCACTTGTTTAGCCGGATAACAAACAGTATCTGAAGGGATTGTTTCCATTCCCTTCTCGTATTGTTTCTGACTACCTTTAGATGATAATTCTGCTCGAATACCTAATTTAGTAAAGAACGTTTGCCATAAAGGATAATTCTCGTACATATTTAAGACGCGTGGTAGTCCAATCACCCCACGTGGTGCTAACTTTTTACGTAAAGGGCGGTAACTAAAGAGTAATTTATATTTCTCTTGAACGAGATTAATCTTGCCATTTTCTTTGGGTAAGTGTTGGCGTAATCCGCGAGCCTCACCCTTCTCACAACGATTACCTGTTACAAAACGTCGACCATCATTGAAAATTGTAATCGTTAAAGGACAGTTATTTTCGCAACCACCACAATGCATGTATTCTTTAGTAAAAGTTAACTGATCCATTTCTGCAACGTTCAACATCGTGGTGACGTCACCTTCATGATAATTAGCCTGGGCAATCAAAGCCGCACCATATGCGCCCATCAAGCCGGCAATATTGGGTCGAATAACTTCACAACCAGCAATTTTTTCAAAAGCACGCAAAACCGCTTCGTTATAAAAAGTCCCACCTTGACAAACAATATGCTGCCCCATATCTTCAGATCGCCGCATCTTAATTACTTTATAAAGCGCGTTTTTGATAATTGAAACGGATAAGCCTGCTGCAATATCACCAACTGTTGCGCCTTCTTTTTGAACTTGTTTCACCTTTGAATTCATAAAGACAGTACAACGCGAACCTAAATCTGAGGGATGCTTAGCTAACAACGCAGCTTGAGCAAAATCACGAATATCATAATTCAAGCCGCTAGCAAAGGTCTCTAAAAACGAACCACAGCCTGAAGAACAAGCTTCGTTCAACTTAATTGTCGATAAAGCATCGTTTTTAATCGTCATGGCCTTCATATCTTGACCACCAATATCTAAAATGAAATCAACATCTGGTTGGAAATAATGGGCAGCTTGATAATGAGCCACAGTTTCCACTTCACCAATATCAACTTTTAAGGCATTTTTGATAAGATGCTCACCATAACCAGTAACAGTGGCCTTCCCAATTGTTACACCTTCAGGAATTTTATTGGTCAAGTCACGCATAATCTCTTTTGTTTTTTCGAGAGGGTCACCATCGTTACTATCGTAATAAGTGCAAAGAATTTTGTGATCGTCACTAATTAAAGCAACTTTAGTTGTTGTTGAACCAGCATCAATACCTAGAAAAGCCACTCCTTGATAACTGGCTAAGTCACGTGTCTCAACTTTAGCTTGTACATGACGTTTACGGAATTCTTGCAATTCATTGTCGTCATTAAATAGCGGATCCAATGAATGAGCTGGTTTCATGACAGAATCATCGCCATTTTCCAAACGATCCATAATCTCAGCCAAGTTGCTTTCAGATTCTTCAACCGCATATAGTGCCGCACCTTTAGCCACGAATAATTGTGGATCTTCTGGAAAAATAACTTGTTCTGGCGTCAAATGCAACGTTTCAATGAAGCGATAACGAAGTTGGTCCATGAAATATAACGGACCGCCTAAGAAAGCAACATTGCCTTTAATTTTATGACCTGCAGCCAATCCAGAAATTGTTTGGTTAACGACCGCTTGGAAAATACTTGCTGCAATATCGCTTTTGGCAACACCATCATTAATTAATGGTTGAACATCTGTTTTAGCAAATACGCCACAACGACTAGCAATTGGGTAAATGATTTTAGCCTCTTTGGCCATCTCATTTAAACCATCAGCGTCCGTTTTTAAAAGAACCGCCATTTGATCGATAAATGCACCAGTCCCACCAGCGCAGCTACCGTTCATCCGTTGTTCTAATGATGCACCAAAGAAGGTGATTTTGGCATCTTCACCACCTAATTCGATACTAACATCTGTTTGCGGAATTAAAGTTTCCACTGTCTTTGTACAAGCAATCACCTCTTGAACGAACTTTAATTCTAGTAAGTGAGCTAAGCCCATGCCACCAGAACCTGTAATCGTAAAAGCAATCGGCGCCTTTGTACCAAGTTCAGTAATTGCTTCTTGTAAAATCTTTTTACTCGCAGCTTTTACGTCTGAATAATGTCGTTCATAACGCGCAAACTTCGTCTGATAGTTTGCATCCATGATGACGAGTTTGACGGTTGTTGATCCAACATCAATCCCGCCGAATAACATATTTGTTGTCATTTAGTAATTCCTCCATAATTAATAATTTCGGAAAGATTTTTATCTTCAAATAATCGAGGATGTTTTTGGCTTGTTATCAGCTAATTCATTCAAAAAATATTCTGGCAAAATAAAAAGCTAAGCTGATAGCCCCCGCATTAAAAATTCAACACATTCACGCGTTTGTTGTTCGATGACCAGTGGCTCATCACTCATTAACGTATTAGGTAATAAGTATCCCAGAATCACACTCACAATATAGCGACTGATTCGCATAGGATCCCAAGTAATTAATTCACCTTTATCTTGATAAAATCTAAGCATTTCACTTAATCGGCGATTAATTAATGTGTTTAAACGTTCAGTTAACATAATTAGTAACTGAGGATTCCGGCCCATTTCCTGAACGAATATTTTAAATTCACTGCGATGACTCATCACAAAGCTCATGCGATCATGCACAATGTAATTTAAAAAGTCTTCAAAATGCGGTAAGGAGGTTGTTTGTAATTGGTTAATAAAATCACTAGCAGCCATTGGCAAAATTTCTCCAATAAACGGTTCTAAAATCGCATGTAACAGTTGATTTTTTGTCTTAAACTGTGAAAAGACTGTTCCTTCAGAAACCCCAGCTAACTTAGCAATTTCATAAGTACTAGTTCGATCATAGCCAACCTTGGCAAACAAAGATAAACTAGCTTTTAAAACAGCTTGTTGTTTCTTAGAAAGCTGAGTTATTGCCTTTTCTGGTGATATTTGATTAATGGTTGTTTCAAGATTATCCATATTAACCTCACAATATCATGCTAATATTGAGCAACAGATTCCATTTAATTTATTGAGTACTCACTCAATAAATTAAGTATAAACCGCACAAACTCAACCACAAGGCTTATTAAAAATATGCCAAATTTATATCAACCTACTTAAAGACACAAAAAAGCCCAGCATCGCTGCTGGACTTAATTGGGGACAAGAGATCAACGGCTGAATTGACCTCTTGTTTATTTCATGTAAACATGGGTTAACAAAAATTCATTAATTATCATTCAATGATTAATTCTTGCTACGTGAACACTCTAACTTATGGGAATGTTCCCATGTCAATAAAATAACTTCAGTTTTTATTTAATTATCTTTTTCACTTAATCGTTATAGCCAGTTAACATGTTTTACGGATGATCATTTTAGGTGTAATTTTTTGGTATTGAACCTCTTTATGTTCGATCTGGTGATACAAGTAATAAAAAGAATTAGCAGCTTGTAAGTCAATACGCGGATCAAACGTGGTAATATCAAATAAACGACTGAAAATATCATTCTCGAAACCAAAAACTTTACAGTCCTCAGGAACCCGATAACCAGCATTACGCAAAGTTCTAATAAATTCTGCTGAAACAACATCTGCAAAACAAATCACAGCATCAGGTGCTTGGTTTTGCTTCTTATCAGCAATCCAGTGTTTACCGGCATCAATCCCCGCTTCAGTAGAAACAGAGTAAAAACGACGCCAGCTTTGGTCAATTGTTGGATTTTCGTCACTGAAGTCGGTCAAAGCATGAACACGAGCCACCGTGTTACTACTACTAATACTATTAAAAATATGCCCGATCTTGCGAGCGCCATGTTCCTTTAAATAATACAAAGCTTGTAAATATAAGGGATAATGATCCACGTATGAAGAATAAATATGTTTAGAATCGATCCGCCGCCAGGTTGCAATAGGCCCGTATTTCGTATAGGGAATAATTTTATCCCAATCATTCATCGCTGATAGTAAAAAAATACCATCTAACTGATGC
Source organism: Lapidilactobacillus dextrinicus DSM 20335 (assembly GCF_001436095.1). GTDB lineage: Bacteria > Bacillota > Bacilli > Lactobacillales > Lactobacillaceae > Lapidilactobacillus > Lapidilactobacillus dextrinicus. Next base: position 82,783 of record NZ_AYYK01000022.1, read on the forward strand.
GTCACTAATAAATTCAAAGCGCTAATTTCGTCTTCTTCATTATCAGCTAAATAAATACTAGTTTGATAATGATACTTCCGCGCAATTCCGGCAAAGCTATTGATTAAGTCCCCCGTGTTAGAATAGTAGGTCGACATCAAAAATCCGATATTTTGCGTCCTCTGATACTTCAAATCACGAGCAATTTGGTTAGGAACATAGTGTAATTCTTCAATTGCCATCAAAACTCGCTGGCGTGTTTCTGCTTTAACATACCCATTTCCACTAATTACTCGAGAAACAGTTGATTTAGATGTGCCCGCTAATTCCGCAATATCAAAAATAGTCGCCATTATTTCACCTACTTTAATTAGACGCTTTCATTACTGTTAGTTTAGCACGCCCGATGAAAATTTGCTTTTTAAATTATTTAAAAAATAAATGGCGACGAATACTTAAAACTATTTTTTTACAAACAGAAGTTATTTTTTTCTAAACTTGCTAGGCAATAACGTTTCAGCTCTGCTATACTCAACACAGCATCTATCATTTACACACGCAAGCGGGAGGAATATCAATTGAATTTTTTGATTGATTTTATTTTACACATTGATGAACATCTGGTTACCATCGTTAATCAATTTGGTGATTGGACCTATTTAATTTTATTTGCGATTATCTTTATTGAGACTGGTGCGGTTATTTTACCGTTTTTACCAGGTGATTCGTTGCTTTTTGCTGCGGCTGCTTTAGCTGCAAATCCGGTCTATCATTTGCATATTTGGCTATTTGTCGTGCTTTTCTTGATCGCCTGTCTAGCCGGTGACTCGTTAAACTTCTATCTCGGCCGCAATGTCGAAAAACTATTACAACATAGTAAGCTTTTCAGTCGCTTACTTGATAAAGATAGCTTAGAAAAAGGCCGTGAATTCTTTGAAAAACATGGCGCAATAGCGATTATCTTGGCACGTTTTATGCCAATCATTCGGACTTTCGTTCCTTTCGTGGCTGCTGGTTCTGGCTTTGAATACCGCCGTTTTATTAAATATAATTGGACGGCTTGTGTTGCTTGGGTTGCCTTATGTTGCGGCGCCGGTTACTTCTTCGGTAACTTGCCATTTGTTAAAGCCCACTTCTCAGCTATTATCTTAGCTATTATTGTGGTGACCTTAATTCCTGCTGTTGTTGGTTTCATTAAAACAAAAATGGGCAGTAAAAAAGTTGCTCAATAAAAATAAAAAAACTTGTCTTGATGTTAAAACATCAGGACAAGTTTTTTTATTGCCGTGATAATTGGCCATCACGAACTTGATAAACTTGATCAGTATATTCAAATAAACTTTCATCATGCGTTACCATTACCACTGCTGTCTTATGCGCATGTGCTGTTTCCTTTAACGTTTGAACAACTTGATGCGCCCGTTTACTATCTAAAGAAGCTGTTGGTTCATCAGCAAAGACAACTTGTGGTTGATGATATAAAGCACGCGCTATAGCCACCCGTTGGCGTTGTCCACCTGATAACATTTTAGGCAAGCTATTCTTCTGCTTTTCTAAGCCTAAAGATTGTAATAACTCATTAGCATAGGCCTGATTATCTTGACGACTTAATCGATCCACTAGTTTGAACTGCTCCGTTACACTTAAATAAGGAATTAAATTAGAAGCCTGTAAAATAAAGCCATATTTTTCAAAGCGAACTTTACTACGCTGTTTCTCAGATAGCTGGGCTAGATCTTGACCATTAAGCAATACGGCGCCACTAGTTGGTGACTGCAACGCTCCCATGATGGTTAATAACGTCGTCTTCCCCGAACCGGAAGGACCAGTCAAGGTCATAAACTCACCGGCTTCTAACGTTAAATCCGTCGGCTGAATTGCTTGCGTCATTGCAGCACCTTTACCGAAAGTTTTGGTAATTTGTTTCAATTCTAAAACGGTTGTCATTATGCTGCACCTCCGATTGCATCAAGCGGATCAATTTTAAGGATTCGTTTGATTGAGAAAACTGAACCTAAAACTACCACAGCCAGTAACCCCATGGTAAAACCACCAACGAGTAAAGGATTATTCGTATACGGTATCTTGGCCGGTAAAACAAGTATCGTTAGTTGGTTGGCAATTAGTCCTAACCCAACTCCCATCAGGCCAAGCAACAGTGACTGTGCTAGTACTGAACGAATGAGTGTACCATTACTAATTCCTTGTGCTCGCATCACACCATAAACACTGATATTTTGGATTGTTAGAATATACATAAAGATACCAACAATAAAAAGCACGATCACAAATAAGGCACCAATCATTAGTGAGAAAGTTGAGTTTTGTGCCGTATACCCAGGAATATTTTCAATGACCGTTTGTGGTGTCATTGTTTCTAAGCCAGCTTTTTTAACAACGTCCTTTTTTTGCTGATAAATCACGGCACTCATGTTTTTAACTGCAGTACTGCCAAAACGTAATTGGTTATAGGTAGCCAATGTTGTAAAAGTAATCGGTAAGGTACCAAATAGATTATTCTTTGTTAAACCAACAACTTTGTAATAAGTATCAGAGCCGTTAAGCTTAACTTTACTGCCCAACTTCAATTGACCAGCACCTAAACGTTGATCAATGACGACTTCATGATCATGGCGTACTTGACGACCAGCAATTAATTTAGGCTTAATAAAACTAGCAAAATTAATCCCAAATACATAAGTATCTAAATCGGTGTCATACCCTTTTTGACTGACTTCACTGGCTAAAACACCTAGTGGCGCAACCTTTTTGGATAAATCAGCTTGATCAAATTGTTGCTCAGTAATCGTAGATGATTGTAAATTATGATCGGCATATTTATTCATGGTGACGCGTGCTGCGCCCCACTGATCAACACCAACACGATTATTATTAGCTAAGCCATAGGCCAACCCCGTCAAAAAATAAATTAAATACGCGATTAAAAATAGTGTTAACACAACCAAGCTATAGCGTGCTTTGGCCGATTTAAGTTCGTGATAGGCTAAATACAATTTGAATCACTTCTCTTTTAAGTTTGCTCCATTATAGCATTACCTATCATCAAGTAAACGCTACATGGCTTAGACTTACACTAGATTTGACTTAAGGTTAACTAATTTTTACTGTCACTCTTCTTTAGAAGTAGCCTGATGTTTTGAAGTTGTTGGTAAAGTGGCAATAAATTCTTCAGGTGACATTTGGACGACTCCGGCTTGAGCAAGAATGTCGACAATAGCTGCCAAATGTCGCTCTACTTCTGTGATTGCCTGCGGTGTCAAATTACTCAAACGAGCTGACATTTTTTCTTTAACACTAGCAATTTGCGCTTCAGCAAATTTATCTCCGTCTTTTGTCCGATGTACATTAACAACCCGACGATTATCCTTATTATGTTCTCGACGGACCAAGCCTTTATCTTCGAGATGACGAATTGTGCGACTTAATTGTGCACTGGAGATATTTAAAACCTGTGCCAATTCTGACATGGTGACGTTAGGATGCGTATAAACTCCCATCACAATCATCATCTGTAGTGGTGTTAATTCAGAATCTTCAATATCCAAGCTGCCTAAAATAGATTGAGTGAGTGTCACAAACATTTGCCCGAACAATTGTGTACTAGAAGTTTTACTTTCCATAAAACATGAACCTTTCATTGTTGATTTCTAATTCTCATAAAGAAACAAAACTAGTAAACGTGCCCTAAACGTTTGCTAAACTAATTCCATTTTGTTTCTGTTTAAGAAGATATTATTTAACAATAGAAAACATTTGACATTTGTTAAGTATAGTGGATAATTAACAAATGTCAATTATTTAATCAAGGGAGATTTCATAATGTTAGAGCTCAAGCATATTAAAAAGTACTATCATGTTGGCGATACCGTCACTAAAGCACAAGACGATGTTTCTGTTGCCTTTCGTGAAAAAGAATTCGTCGCCATTCTTGGTCCTAGTGGTTCTGGTAAAACCACCATGTTAAATATTATTGGTGGCTTGGATCGTTATGATTCTGGTGACCTCCTAATCAAAGGCAAGTCTACTAAAGGTTTTAAAGATGCAGATTGGGATGCTTATCGGAATAACTCGGTCGGCTTTATCTTCCAGTCTTACAACTTAATTAGTCACTTAGGTATTATCGAAAACGTTGAAATGGGAATGACCTTAAGTGGTGTTCCTGCTGCCACTCGTCGTCAAAAAGCTGAGGAAGCTTTAATTCGCGTTGGCTTGAATCAACACATGCACAAAAAGATCAACCAATTATCCGGTGGTCAAATGCAACGTGTCGCTATTGCCCGAGCAATTGCCAGTGATCCTGAAATTCTCTTAGCCGATGAACCAACCGGTGCTTTGGATTCAGAAACCAGTAACGAAATCATGCAACTCATCAAGGATCTTAGTAAGGAACGACTAGTGATCATGGTGACGCATAACCCTGAATTAGCTCATCAATATGCTGATCGCATTATTGAATTTGCTGATGGTAAAATTCAAAATGATTCTCATCCCCACATTGAAGGTGCTAAGGCTGACAACTTTAAGTTAACGCGTACCAAAATGAGTTACTGGACCGCTTTGAAACTTTCTTGGACTAATATTCGGACCAAAAAAGGAAGAACCTTCTTAACCGTTTTTGCATCAAGTATTGGGATTATCAGTATCGCCATCGTCTTAGCCCTATCCAATGGTTTTCAAAAGCAAATTGATAAAACGCAATCTGAAGCAATGTCGTCAATGCCAATTACGATTTCTCAAGTTGGTTCTGACACCAGTGCAATGACCGGTACAACCACGAAGAAGTTCTCAAAGGCTGACACAGTAACCGCAGAAAAAAGTGACGCTGACAAAGCCCAACACGTTAATAAAATTACCAATAAATATATCAACTACGTTAAAGATATTCCTGCTAAATATACCAAGAACATCGCCATTACTTACGGCACTGGCATGAATCTTATTCGCCAAGTTGACGGCAAATATAAGACGGTTTCTTTCTCAAACAGTAATCCTGATAGCCAAACTGTTGATACAGCGTCAATGATGGCAAATGCTACAGGTGTTGGCGGTTCCGTTTACCCAATCAATAGTGATGGTAAACAAACATTCTTGAAGACTTACTACAAAGTCATCGCCGGTAACTATCCTAAGAGTGCCACAGATATTGTTTTAGTCGTTAATAAAGATAACAGTATTAATATCAACGCACTTAAGAATCTTGGTATTTCAGTAAAAGAAAACGAAAAATTAGACTTCGATAAATTAGTTAGCACTACAGTCAAAGTAGTCGCTAATAACGACTACTACACAAAACTACCAACGGGTAATTTCGTACCTGACAATAATTATGATGGTATGGCCACTAAAGCTAATACTAAAACCCTACGTGTGACTGGTATTATCCGCGTTAAATCTAAAAATAGTGATGGTTTATTAGCCAGTGGTGTAGCTTATAGCTCACAATTGACTAAGGAAGTTCTTAACACAAATAAAGATTCCGAAATTGTTAAAGCCCAAAAAGCAACCCCAACTAAAAATATTATGACTGGTCAAACAATGGACGCCTCAACTGCCAACGGTCTTTTGACGATGCTAGGTGGTTCTTCTAAACCAACAACTATTCAGATTTACCCAACAACCTTCAAGGATAAAGATCATGTCTTGAACTATTTAGATAAATATAACAAAGGTAAAAATAAGAATGATAAAGTGATCTATACTGACCTTGCCGGTACCGTTTCTGACATGACGGGTGGCTTAATGGACGCCATTACTTACGTCTTGATTGCCTTTGCTGCTATCTCTTTAATTACAAGTATGATTATGATTTCTATCATCACTTACACTTCCGTAATTGAACGGACTAAAGAAATTGGTGTTCTCAAAGCTTTAGGTGCGCGTAAAAGAGATATTACCCGTGTCTTTAATGCTGAAACCTTTATTCTCGGCTTCGGTGCTGGTCTCTTTGGGATTGCTGTCGCTTACTTGGCAACCTTCCCAATCAACAGTGTCCTAGCTAACGTAACAGGTTTGAACGGCGTTGCCGTACTCAATCCAATGCATGCCATTGTCTTAGTCCTTGTCAGCACTGTCTTAACCATTCTTGGTGGACACATTCCAGCACGAATGGCCGCTAAGAAAGATGCAGCAATTGCTTTACGTTCCGAATAAAACTAACTTGTAAAAAAAGATTGCCCTCCTAACAGGATGGGCGATCTTTTTTTGCTCTTTTCTAATTTTGTAGTTCTTGACGCTATTCTAGCGATCATGTTAGAATAACGGCAATAAGCAGAAGATCTTTAACAGAAGGGTGGTCGTGATTTTAAGTAACTGATTTTAGATTAATCTAAAATAGGGCACAAGGTTATTTAGTATACCTTGATGCAGTTACTTAAAATTCAAGGCCGACCCTTCTGCTTAGTTAAACTAGCAGAAGCGTGAGTTAAGTTCACCTTCTGTTTTTTTGTGCCTTATTTTAGACTAACAATTCGCAAACTAAAACAAATAAGGAGTCATACCATGACAAAATTAATAACCAACAGAATGATCTTACGAAATTTCCAACTATCTGACGCACCATCTGTTTATCAGTACGCTAAAAATCCGCACGTCGGTCCAATTGCGGGATGGCCGGTCCACACAAGTATCGAAAATTCGCGCTACTATATTGAAAATTATTTTATTAGTCCGCATATTTTTGCGATTACCCTTCAAGCTAATCCTGAAGAAGTCATCGGTTTAGTTGGACTAGAATTAGTTGACGAAGGCAACGGCAAACCTTTTATGAAGTCTGGTGAAGCTGAAATTAGTTATTGGCTCGGTGAACCATTTTGGGGACAAGGCTTAATGCCTGAAGCTATCCAAGCCGTTGTTAATTATGGTTTTGAAAAATGTCAGCTGCAAAGTATTTGGTGTGGTTACAAAGACGGCAATAATCAATCTAAAAGAGCGCAAGAAAAGCAAGGTTTTAAATACGACCATACTGTTGAACACATGTACAACCCCGTCTTAGATGAATATATCATTGAGCACTTTACCAAACTAACTCGAGTTCAATAAAATAAAAAGGTAGCCTTGAAAGTAAATTTGCTTTTTAAGGCTACCTTTTTTAATTTTGTTTACGTGCTACATTAGCTGCTGCATTTTCAATAAGTGCCTTTTCATGATATTTTTTAATTGTAGCGTTTAAGCGAACATAAGCGTAAAAATGGAAAATAATGCCACAACCTAACAAGATACCACCCAATGAATTTGAAAAAAGCGTTACGATAATAGCTGCAAAATAAATCGCCACACTACGGATCGGATCATATTCTACTCTTTCGTAAAAATCAGTGTTAACTTTCTTATTGCGTAATTCAGGATGCTCATGCAAATATCGATAAATCACAAAAAACATTGCTGAAGCAATTAAAGCAACAACATCATAAACAATTAAAGCAACTTTTAAATCTGTTCGATTCATAGTAGTCAATGTATTAGCTACCAGTGACATTGGATAATCAATTAAAGTAATGACAAATAACAAAATCAAATTAATCACATTCATATTACGATCAATCTTCTTAAACAAGCCGAAAAAATCATGATGAAACAACCAAAGTGTCCCTACATAAAAATAAGAAAAAGCATACGATAAAAGAATCGGCCACTGATTAATCAACGCTTGTCCTAAATGGCCGACTTGATAATCGGGAACTTGAAACTGTAAAACTAAAATTGTAATTAGAATGGCAAAAATACCATCACTAAATGCTTGAAATCGACTGATACTCATATTGCATCACTTCCGCGGTTTAATTTACACTTCTTATCTTAGCATAGACAAACCAACGCGTATACGAATCCTGGATTCAAGGTGCTCTGCTAAACAATGATCGCTGTTCTAAATAAATCGTCATATTTTAATCACAGAATGATCCGACAACTTGCAAAATTGCCGCATACTTCTTTCAAATACTGGCAGTATAGTAATAACCATAGAAAGTTATTAAGAGGTGATGCACATGACTAATACAGCCGATGATTTTCTAGTCAGCGCAACTGAAAATCCTTAGGCACCTGATCTGAATTAATTGCTAGTTTTCTTCATTTTATTCCTCCCCTTAAAATGAAACTTAAACATCTAACAGCCCCCTCTGTTAGATGTCTCCTTATAATCAGAATTGCCCGTTCTGATTAATACCCAAAAATATATCTATCCTTCCGACTCATCCTGTTTGCCCACAGGATGAGTTTTTTATTGTTGTTAAGGGATAAAATTTTATAGACCCAATTCAACTTTTACGCCACTGTGATTCTCTTTAGCAATTGTCCTAAAACATGTCGTTCCCAAAAAATAATGAAAGGACCCGAACCAAATGCTACAATAATCGTCACTAAACCAAAATGACCGTGTACTAAAACCGCAATCATCATAGCCGTGACATCTTGTATAATTCTAATGAGTCGATAGTTTTTACAGTGTGAGACTTTCAAAATCATCGGCGTAATGGCATCATAGGGCGAAATACCGACGTCAGCAACCAGATACATCGTTAAACCAAACGTGAAAACTAAAAGACCCAAAAAAGCCAACAAAATTTGAAGCCATAATGAATTAGGCGTTGGTAAGTTTTTCAACAAAATGAGATTAAAAAATTGAATTTCATAACCAACTAAAGCCATATTAAAAATAGTACCTATCCCAATTAAGTGACGATCAACGAAAAATACCACGATTAAAATACCTAAATTCAATAGCAGTTGATAAGGGCCTAATTGCCAACCTAATAATTGGGAAACACCTAAATTCATCGCTGAATAAGGATCCATCCCTAAATTAGAAGCCAGTAAAATCGTAGCTCCTAACGCAAAAATTAATACCCCGATTAAAGACATGATTGAACGTCGCCCGATTTCGCGATAACTTCTCTTACTTACAGTTGGCATTAGTATTCCTCTTTTCAACAGTCACTCGTAATCTTTTATTCGTGCTGATCAGTTCTAAGATACGTTAGATAAGCAAAGTTATTAACTTTATGAGCCGATTGTAATTGAAAAACATGCTGATCAATCGCCCCAGTAAATAATGGAATACCGGAATCAATTAAAACCGGTACAATCGTAATTTGATAACTATCAATCAAATCAGCATTTATTAACGGTGCCAATAAACTGCTACCGCCAATAATCCAAATATCTTTTCCGGGTTGATTTTTTAATTGTTGTACCAAGTCAACCACACTCATATTTACAAAATGACGTTGAGGAATAGCGGGCTGATCCAGATGCGTCGTTAAAATATAACTTTCCTGATCAACATAGGGATACACATCAGGCGATAATTCATTAACGACTTGATCATAAGTCGTCCGTCCCATGACCACAGTGTCGACACCAGCCATTAATCGATCATAAGCATCGTCAACATCGTCGTGAGTACGATTAAATTCCAAAAAATCAATTGAGCCATCTGTGCGGGCAATATAACCATCTAAACTCTGGGCGATAAATAGAATTACTTTACGAGCCATTATTATCACCATCCTTTAATCCTTATTCTAGCAAAACGCTTAAAGTAATACCCCTTTTAACAACGCGCTACCATCATGATCTTTATGCCGACCTAACAAAAAAACACCTCTAGTGTTAGAGGTGTTTAAACTGTTATTTTTTAATTAGTGGCTAGGATGTTGACTAATGGTCTTTTTGACTTGTGATCCTTGGAAATATTCACTAACTAGTCCGCGCATAAAATGTAAATAGTGACCTAAAACAAACAAAATTACCACGACCGCAACAATTAATTCAATGTAAGCTAATCCAGTCAACACCGGTGTTAAAGCTGCATTAGGGAATCGTTTCAACAAGGTGAACAAACCTGTTGCCGAAATAACCAGTGGGAATGTAAAGGCTGCAAAACTTGGGAAGAAATGTAAAAGTGAATGCTTAGCAGAAATATAAATGCGTGCCATAGTTAATAGTGTGGATAAATATAAAACTTGGGCAAGAATGCCCAAACCAATAGCAAAAGCAACGTTGATTTCAGTAAAAGTATTGAGATAACCAGTCAAACAAAGTGATGCCGGCGCTGCAACAATTGTAATGAACGGCAAGACACCTTCATTCATCTCATGATGCTTTACTAAACGATAAATGACAATAGGTAATAAAATAACATAAAGTCCTAGTGCAAGATATAATAATGCTTGGCCAATGCTAGGAATAAATTGACTAGCTGTTACTGGTGCGACACCAAAACCAACAAATGTTACGAACCAACTAGGATAAACATGTTCAAGACCAACGGCCGGCTTAATTAAATGCAAGTATACAAAAACAGCTGTGATGGTCAATTGAACAACAATTGCTGCACACCAAAGAACCAATGCAAAAGTATGGAAGCCCCAGTTCCCCCAATAAGTTGCAATGACCATTAATCCCATTGTAAATGTCGGTAATGTTGCTGCTGAAATTGGATTGGTAATCTCTTTAACAGCGTGATTGAAGGTTAAGACAACTTTCACTAGGACGAAAAACATTAAAATCATACTCAAAACACCTAAAAATGTTCCGATAGGCTTCATTTGTAGACTAATAAATAAATTGCCCAGTGAAGCAATACCTAAAATCATGCCACAAATTGCCATAGGTAATTTTTTCAAAATTGTTGTCATATTTTTCCCCTTAAATGTTGTTTTGATAACACTAATTTTAGAATCATAAACTTAATAAGTCAAACTAGCATTTTTTATTGTTATAATAAGAATAACTAATATTGGATTGTGAGGAAAATAAATCATGAACACTGAACTACTCACTTTTATCTATGTCTATGAAAGTCATAGTTTCTCTATTGCAGCTCGGGAATTATTCGTCACCCAACCGACCGTTTCTCTACGAATTAGTCAGCTTGAAAAGGAATTAGGCACTGACTTATTCGTGCGAACAAATCGCCATGACATTACACCAACCAACGCTGGTAAACTTCTCTATAAACAAGCGATTCAATTGCGCCAACTATGGCAAAATACACGCGACGAAATTCGTTATGTTGATAATCGGGATCAACATCTAATTAGGATTGGACTTTCGCAAACGTTAGCTGAAACCATCATGACCAGTTTTGTTACCCAAATACAGAATCAGTTTAATAACTTCGATTGGAATATTACCGTTGATAATTCTGATACAGTATCTAAACTCATGGCACAAAAAAAGTTAGACATCGGCATTATCGAAAAGCCGATTCTAACTGATACCAACACTATCACTAGAAAAGAAATCGCCCCAGATCAACTGGTCCGAATTGGAAAAAATACCGGTACTTGGCTAATCCGTGAACAAGGATCTGGCATTGAACACTATACAAGATTATATTTGCGCGAAGCAGATATTATGCCGCAACACACAATTGTCTTAAACCGCAATGACCTTATCCGTGAATTAGTTGATCAAGGACTTGGCGAAACTATTGTCTCTAAAAGCATTTTGCCAAAAAATTACCCTTATCAAGAATTGGGCCCCCACTTTGTTCGGGCGCTATATTTATTGCATTTGAATAACTTTGACAAGAACATTTTAAATGTTATTTCACCACTATTATTAAAATTAGTTGCCCAAACTTATCGTGATGTTAAATAGACAACCGCATTAATAAATCACGTTGTGAATCATCACCCAGTTGAAAAACATGATCGCCAAATTGAGTAAAGCCCAAACGTTGATAGAACTTTAGTGCAGGCTGATTCTCTTCCCAAACACCTAACCAGATCGTCTGTTTTTGCTTTTGTTGAGCGACGATTAATGCTTTTTGATAAAGTTGCTTGCCCAGACCCTGGCGTTTAAATTCAGGTTTAATATAAATACGCTCAATTTCTAAAGACTGGTCGCCCATTGCTTCTGTTTGGGCATGATCAATATTTAGTTTTAAGTAGCCCGCTAAAACTTGTTCAACCTCAATAAAATAAAAAAATGAGGCGGAATTTTGTAATTCCGCGGTTAACTTAGCGTCACTGTAGGCTGTATCCAAGTATTCTTGTAGATCTGCTGCTGTATTTTGTTTGCCAAATGTATCAGCAAAAGTTTCCCGACTTATTTTTTGTAATTCCTTTAGATTAGTTTGATTAATTTGTCGAATAGTTGTTGTCATTTTTGATACTCCTTTAATTTAATATTGGCGCTTTTGACCGCTAATGACTTGTTGCCAATCAGTCTCAATATTGTGCATAACTTGTTGTAATAACTGATCTAGTTGGTCAATTTGATCCGGTGATAATCCCGCCAGTGCATTTTGATTAGAATAATTATTTTCCCGAATGATCAAGGGATATAGTTTTTTCCCTTGATTGGTTGCAAAAAGCCCCTTATTCTTCTTATTCGTATCGCTAAATTCACGTGTAATTAAACCGTTATGTTCAAGTTTCTTGACAGCATGAGCTACCGTTGTGCGATCAACTTTAATTAGTTCAGCTAGCCGACTTTGAATAATCCCAGGATTTTCAACAATGCGTACTAAATAAACGTATTGTCCCTTCGTCAAGTTTAAATCTTTAAATTCAATATTGGCGATCACATCTAAAGCCCGACTAATATCACCAACGGTTCGTAAAATATCTGGCATCTTCTCACAAACTCTCTTTTTAAACTGACTGTATCATATAGTTTTTTTGTTGAAAATGCAACAAAAAAAGATCTAAAAAAACACCTAGTGCTGAGTTAAAATCTTACACACTAGGTAATTTTTTATGCTTTAACATTCATTGAAGAGCCGTGATTCATTCGATGAAATACTGAAATTTTTTCACGACACTGGGTAAGACTAATCTGATCACCCATAAAACAATATACCCGATTAAAACACCGAGTACGTTAGCAATCACGTCATCAATATCCATGCTGCGGTTTAACATCAATGAATGATTCAAGACGTATTGAACCGTCTCGACTAAACTACTTGCCAACAAGCCGACTACAAACACTTTGAAAATATTAGCGCGTGGTATCAATAAGCCATAGTAAATACCTAACGGAATCGCCATCACAATATTCAAATAAAACGTCGCGTCGATACTTTGAAAGATTACAAAATTAACCGTGCCCCAACCTGCCATTAGTGGCTGAATCGTATGACCAGTAAAACTCATCGGTGTAAAACATAATACAGCGACACTAAAGAAATAGAAAACAGCTGAATATAAAGTTAGACGTTGATAACCACTTTTGTGTTCAGGAACTAGCGCGTTGTTCACAATTAACGTTAAAACGACAATAAAAATAAATGGTACCCAACGAATGATATTAATAGTTACTGCACTCCTTTATCAATAAAAAAAGGACAATCCCTCGAGATTGTCCTTTTTGACTAATTAATTTAACTTAGTCTTACTTTGTACTTCAAGTTTGTCGTTGAAGTCGTAAACAACTGGTTCGCCAGTTGCCATTTCTAAGTTGATGATATCTTCATCAGAAATGTTTTCGATATACTTGCTTAAGGCACGTAATGAATTACCATGAGCGGCAATGATGATGTTCTTGCCGTCAAGTAATTTAGGAGCAATTTCATCTTCCCAGAAAGGCATAACCCGTTCCAAGGTAACTTTTAAGTTTTCGCCACCAGGGATGATGTGTGGATCCAAGTTAGCATAACGGCGATCGTTTGCTGCTGAACCTTCATCATTTGCATCCAATAATGGTGGTAAAGTATCATAAGAACGACGCCAGATATGAACTTGTTCGTCGCCCCATTTTTCAGCTGCTTCAGCTTTGTTTTGGCCTTGTAATGCACCGTAATGACGTTCGTTTAAGCGCCATGTCTTCATTTCAGGAACCCATAATTGGTCTGAACCTTCAAGTGCATAGTGTAAAGTCTTGATAGCACGAGTCAATACAGAAGTGTAAGCTTGGTCGAATTCCAAACCTGCTTCTTTGATTAATTTACCAGCGTTTTGTGCTTGTTTAACGCCTTCTTCACTAAGGTCAACATCAACCCAACCAGTGAATTGGTTAGATAAGTTCCATTGACTTTGTCCGTGACGGATCAATACTAATTTTGCCATTAATATTAGCCTCATTTCATGATTAATTTATCAACATTAATTGTATTTGTTTTTCAGAAAAAATACAAGTTACAGCCGCCTTTTGTTTACATCTTTTCTAAGCAGAGTGAAAAAGTAACGGGTTGGCAATTTGAGCATATTTCAAATAACGAGTATAGCAATACACGCGCAAAGCAACAATTTCATAACATTATTTCAAACTCGTTTAATAATACCAGCAGCTAATAACAATAATTGCACGGTTGTTGGCCCAACGAAAGTAAAGCCTCGTTTTTTCATATCTTTAGCAACCACTGTCCCCAAACTGGATTGTTGATTCAGTGGTGTGCCAGGCTCAACGGCCATTTGCCAAATATTGTTGTCTGTGAAATGCCATAAGTAGTCTGCAAAGCTGCTAAATTCTGGCGCTAACTTAATAATGGCACGAGCATTGATGATAATGGCTTTAATCTTACGAGGATTGCGAATCATGGCGGGATTTTTCAGTAATGCTTCATATTCTGGCTCGTCAAAACCTGCGACTTGATGATGATCAAAGTTTGCAAATACTTGGCGAAAAACCGGAATCTTATTAGCCGCTACTTTCCAACTTAAACCGGCTTGAAAAACTGCAATCACTAACATTTCAAATAACAATTGGTCATCATGTGTTGCTTGACCGAAAATTCGCTCATATTCGCGAACCCCAGCTTGTTGTTGATTATCCATGCTATTTAACAGATCGCGTTTAACCATATGTTATCGCAAATTCTTTCATGTTAGCCTCGATTTCATCACGAACCTGACGAAAAACAGTTAATTGTGCTGACTTTGAGCCAGTTGCTTGGGCAGGATCAATTAAAGGCCAATGTTGTTTAACCACGGCACCACTAACAACAGGACAGCGGTCGCGAGCATCACCGCATAACGTGACAACATAATCACATCCCTGTAAAAATTCAGGATCAATTAATTTTGATTGATAAGTTGAAATATCTAGTCCTTTTTCCGCCATGACTTGAACCGCCAACGGATTGAGCCCGTGTGTTTCTAAGCCGGCGCTAGCAATTTGCCAGTCTGCTGGTAGAATTTGACGGGCAAACCCTTCGGCCATTTGACTACGACAAGAATTCCCAGTACATAAAAAATAAATCTGCGCCACAAAAATCGCCTACTTTCCTGTGTTTTATATTATCGACTAGAAGCAATCTAAAATTAGTGGCGAATTTTTTTCAACCAATCGACTTTTTTGGCACGACCATGGAACAAGTCAGCTAAATCACGACGAAAACTAAAAATCGACAGTAACGTTAATCCCGTAAAGCCTAAGCCAACTTCTAACTGATATTGGCTAAAACCAATCACCGCATAACTCAGTAAAATCACAATTCCCGGTAAGGTCAAATTCTGCGTCACCAACATCACCGCCAATGTGATCAATAAACTCAGCAAGCCCCACTTCAAATTAAAGAGCATTACCACCGCTACGGCAACGGCCACTCCCTTACCGCCGCGAAAGTTTTGCCAGGCAGGAAAATTATGACCCAAAGTGGTCCCGATACCTGCGTATAAAATGGCTAAATTGCCTAAATCCGGAAAAAGTAACTGACAAATCAGCACAGCTAAAATTGTTTTGAGTAAATCACCGCCTAAGGTTAAAATACCGTACTTCTTACCTAAGACTGCGCCAATATTAGCCGTACCCGGATTCCCGGAACCTAATTCAGTCGGCTTTTTACCCGTGCGCCAATGACTAATCACATAGGCGGTCACAAAATTACCAAAGCCATATCCGATTAATAAACAATATAATTTTTCTGTCCAGATTGTTCTCACCTACAATTGTTATCAATTCTCTTAATATTACGTTGATTATAGCATAGAAATTTTAGCTAAATAAAATGGCAAGAGATACGTTTAAAGGGGTCACAATCCATTTTTAAAATTGTGCCCCTTTAATTTTGATCAGAATTTTCTGATAAACTTTGTGGCTGTCTTTAATACGCTCATGATTCTAGCGAAAATTTATGATGAGCTAAGCGATAAGCATGGTCACAAACTGCGGCGACATCTGGCTCATGAGTAACAATGATCACACAACGATTTTGTTCGTGGGCGATTTCTTGGAAGAGTTGGATTACTTCTTGGGGTATTTTCTTCGTCCAAATTACCGGTCGGTTCATCGGCGACGACTAATTTGGCATCACAGCACATAGTTCTAGCAATTGCGACGCGTTGTTTCTGGCCGCCAGAGAGCCGTTGAACGTTCTTAGTCATTTGTTCATCAGTCAAGCCTAGCTTACGCAGCATGTCTTTTGCATATTTCTGATTGCCTTGGTGGCTAGATTTCGTAACAGCCATTGCCGTTAATAAATTATTCAGCGGTGACATATAGGTTAATAAATTATAAGACTGAAAAACAATCGAAACGTTTTGTTGGCGATATTTAGTTAACCCAATGTCATTAATGGAATGACCATTATAGTCGATCTCACCTACACGTGGTTTTTCTAAACCGGCAATTAATGACAGGAAGGTTGTTTTACCTGAGCCACTTTGACCAACAATGGCATAGGATTGACCTTGTTCAAATTCCAAGTTGATGTCTGTAAAAAGACTATTTTCAGGACGGTCATACCAATAACCGAGATTTTTAGTTGTTAACATTGAATGACCTCCTTAATCAATCAAAACCTTCCGCGGCGATAGACGTAAAATACCACCGGATGCTAATGTAATTGAAACAAAGATAATGGCTAAGCCAAAACCGCCTAATTCAGCCAAGTTGGTTGGTGTCACTTGAACATCAAGTTTAGTTTTGTCAGCCTTGTTGTTCCCCATAAAGCTGGCACCACCGTTTCGGCCAGGTTGACCATTAGGAGCCTTACCACCAGGACCACCTTGGCCACTATCGGTGTTGCCGGGACGTTGTGAATTAACATTAGACGCCGTTGAACTAGCTTGTTGACTAACCAATTGCTCACCTAATTTATCACCGACAAATTTACCACCAACACCAGCGACGCCAACAGCAATTACTAAAACGATGAACATTTCAATGAAGAACTGACCAATAATTTTCATTCGTGACTCACCCATTGAGAGCAAGACACCAATTTCATAACGGCGTTCACGAATCATCAAGATCACAATTAAAGCTAAAATAATTGTGCCAGCAATCGCCACTAACCAAACAATTTTATCGGCAAAGGACTTAACATTGTTCATTGATGACTTCACACTTTGGTAACTAGCATCATTAGCAGATAATGAGTATTTAGAGGTGTTAATTAACTTCTTACCAGCCTTTTTAACACTATTAACCTTCGCAGGATCGCTAACCGTAAAGGTAACGGAATCAGCTGTATTAGCATATTTGCTACCTTTAATTGTATTAGCTAATGTGTAGGAACTGTAAATGGTATTGGCAGGATCTGTGGCACCAGGCCCCATTTGTGTGGAAGTACTGGTTGACGGCGCCTTATAAATACCGACAATTGTTAATTGATAAGTCTTACTACCAGAAGTAGCTTTAACTTTAACTGTGTCGCCAACTTTAAGACCTTCTTGTTTAGCCAATTCAGATTCAATGATAATATTGTTTGTATTGGCATCAGAAGCCTTAATACCACGGCCCTTAGTAATCTGATAATTATTATCAGTAAAGTTGCTTGTCAAACTTGTCGCAGAAACACCTGTAACGGCAATATCACCTTGACTATTTGTCATTTTGTCATCGCCACCAGGCATATTACCGCCACCTTGCATGACACTTTGCCCAGAAGATGACGAGGTCGAAATTGCTTCAAAACTCTGGGCATTAACAGAAGTCGTTGATGTTAAATTGTAACTCTCAACATTATTTAAGTTGGCGATCTGCTTAACATCACTTAACTTAACTGGCGTCATTGACAACGAAGGTTTCGTGCCACCGGTTGCCCCTTGGCGCATCTTCTTAAAGGCCGCTTCTCGGTTGGCAGACAAAGTTAATGTGGCACCAACGTTTTTCTTAGCATTGCTAGTCGCAGCATCGGCGGCATTGCGAATTAATAATCCGGCTAAGACAAACAGCATAATCGCTGAAGTCACGAGAATTAACAGGAACGACCGCCCCTTCTTAGCTATTAAACTTAACCAAGCACGTTTAATAAAATTCATAAAAAACCTCCTAAATACAAGGTGTGAGCGGGCGCGTCTAGTGACGTACGGATAAGACAAATCACGACAAAATTTTGTTTTTAATTTTCGTCATGATTCGTCTTATCAGCTAGTCATTGCGACCGCGAACACTATTAATACAAGTTGTGAGTAAGTATGGGTGAAAGCTTTAGCTAAGCGTTGAAAAAGTTAAATCTTGTTCTTAAGATTTTATCTTTTTCGATCTTAGCTATAACTTTCAATACTTACGGACACTATACAAGTCGTGAGTCGTACTGGGTGAGCTAGCCCCATAAGGTAGCTGGGGTTAAAAACTCGCAGAGATGTTGACAACAGCTACCTTATGAGAAACTGCTCAAGTACGACGAACACATTTACAAGTCACAAGTAAGTAAAACAAATCGTTATTTCATAACATCCTCTAGATTACTTAATAAAAGCGATCAATCTGTGATTCAACTTTGTATTTTTCACGCGTTAATTTTGAATTTTTTGTGTCTTTCTCACCGATAATCATTCAAAAAAATCCCCAGCAACTATTTATGAATAGTTACTGGGGATTTAAATCATATCATTTAATTGTTAAACCATTAGTGACTGATCACTGTAATAATTGTGGCGAACAGCGTTATAACCAGGATAGCCGAAATCACAATCATGTGGCGCCGTTTATTTAAGAGGAAAACAGCTACGAATTCGCGAATCAAAGCGTTGGGAAGGAAATATAAGCGCACCTTTGAACCGACGCCATTTGCTTTTAGATTAGCCATTTTAGCATACAAACCAGCTCGGAAAGTGTGATAGTTATTCGTGAAGAACTTAATACGTGGTTCTTGCTCCGAGCCAAAATCGGCGGCGATAATTTCTTTAGAGAATGCCATATTTTGTAAGGTGTTTTTGGATTTATCTTCTAGTAACACCAATTCTGCTGGCCAACCGTGAGCAACAGCATAATCGGCCATCGCCTTAGCTTCAGGTAACTGCTCGTCGGCACCTTGACCACCGGAAAAAACAATCTTTGGTAGCGGTCGTCCCTTTTTTTCTTGTTTCTTAGCATAAACTAAGGCCCGATCAATTCGACTACCTAGTAACCGCGAAACCTTATGCCCATCAATTAAACCGGCGCCTAATACGATAAGATAATCTTGTCGATAATTACGCGGCACGAATTGATACAGCAACACATTAAGTAGAAAATTATAACTACAAAAAACGAGATAAGTGCCAATCGTGGGAATAGCCCCCAGCAAAACGTTCAACCAAGCTGGCAAGAAACGACTTGTGTTCAATAAGTTAAAGGCCCAAATAGCAATTAAAAATAAAGCTAAGAACAACGTTAACATATTAGCCAAAGTATGACTTTCACGCTTCCAGACAATCGCTGCGTTCCAGAGCAGTAACGCCCACCCCATAATCAAAGTCAGCAAGATGACCCCAACCAGAGCTAGAAAGAGCAGCCCCATAAATGTAATAAACACTTCATTATCCGTATTAAAAATTAAAACAGCTAACCAAACTAAAAAAACACCAAAAAACATTGAAAATAAAATACCATTAATTAAACGTCGTGGTTCTCTTAACCAACTGTATAAAAAGATGCCCAGAAAAACTAACATAATAGCACCAACAATTAAAACCGCACCAATTAACCGCCCAAGTGAGGCATTCGCAAGTTGTTCCAAAATAACGACCTCCGCTGAATATTTCTAATCTCATTTTATCATAACAACGTTTAGACCAAAAATCTGTACCACTTCTTGGACCTGACGATATGATTCACTATTTAACGCAAAATGCTTAGTATTTTCAGTAATCATCGCTAAAATCAGCACTTTTCTTACCAAACACCATAGTTAAGACTATAATGAAATAGTAGATATTCATAGTATGGGGAGGTTCACCTTATGGCAAAAGTTATCGACATTAAAAATTATCAAACTGATCGCGTCGCACACGCGTTTCTCGAGTTTTATTTATCACTATTCAAAAACGGCGAATTGGATTCATTGGCCACTTTTGATTCAAAAGAGCAGATGGCAGAAATCAATCACTTCTTGGAATTGGCACCTCAAGTTCCTAACGATCAATTAATTGAAAAACTAGTTGAGGCACGGAGTACTGAATTAACTGGCCTTACTAATAATATTATCGCCGCTGAACCAGCTGTTACTGAATTAACTAGTAGCAACGCTTGGCATGATTGGTACAAACAATTGATTAAAAAGATTGCAGTCAGAACACCAGGTGGTAGTTGGAATAAATACGGCACCCGTTAAAGTTTAATTAAGGATCGTCAAGTGGCTCAAGTTAGGCACGATTGTTCATCATTCCTAACTTGGGCCAACTTCATGCTATTGCCACCCAAAGATCAGTCCCGAGATTGATGAGTCCCACTACTGAAGATGAGAAAATAAGAATGAACATGGAGGTTAGCAGATGGATAATTTAGTTAAAAACATTAAACGTAACATGTGGCTACGTGCCGCAGCTTTTATCATTTTGGGGATCTTAATCGCTTTTAAGCCCGCAATGATGATCAACATTAGTATTCAGTTAATCGCCTTATATTTAGCTATTCTAGGTATTTATAGCTTAGTGACAGGTCTCAAAACACATCAAAAAGGTGAGTCACTAAACAGTGCGATGATTTTAGGGATTACCGAGCTAGTTGGTGCGCTATTCGTCTGGTTATTCGCTAAATCACTACTTAGCCTTTTACCTTTCGTTATTGGGATTGGCCTATTAGTCCACGGTATTAATTACATCATGCAAATCCGCAACAATCGCCAATATGTAAACGTGAGTCCAGTTATGAACTACGTCTACGGCGCTTTGATCATTGTTGCCGCTGTCGTCATGATCTTCAATCCTTTTAAGTCGTTGACCGTTCTCTTTGCCATCTTCGGTTGGCTCTTAATCGTCATGGGCATCGCAGAAATCTTCGGCACCAGATTATTTAAGTGAAGTGCGGAAAACAACGGGTTGATGACCCGGATTTAAGTGAAAAGATTCGCTGGTAAATAACTAGAAAAGCCGGTTCAGATTAATTGATCGGAACTGCAACTATTTTTTGAAACATATAAATAAAAGCAGCTTTCTACATTAGGCAATTGATTTTCTGTAGTCTACAGGAGATTGATTGCCTAATTTTGTAAATATACGTTTATTATTCCAAAAACTAATGTAGTTTTTGACCATTTCTATTACAATGTTATTGGAACCTATCGGTTCCTTATGGTTGTAGAATGTTTCAACCTTTAGGCAGGAGTGAAACGATTCTATTGGTGCGTTATCCGCTGGTGTTCCTTTACGGGACATACTGCGGATAACGCCTTTTTGCGTGCCATTTCAAAAAATTCGCGTGATGTATAAGTTGAGCCTTAATCACTATGCAAGATTGTGTTTCCCGATAAATTGTCTAATTGCTCTAATGTATTTA
>NZ_AYYK01000022.1:104477-104726 GCF_001436095.1 Lapidilactobacillus dextrinicus DSM 20335
TAGCATTGTCTTCCCAAAGGGAAGATAAGTGATATCGGTTGTCAGTTTTTGCAAGGGTTGAGCTGTATTCCAATCACGGTTAACTAAGTTCTCAAAGGTCTTATAAGGATTACCAGGCTTATTAAAACGTTTTTGCTTAAAACGACAACCCCAGCCATGACGTGACATAATTCTTTGAACTTTGCTCACACTGCACTTAATCAATCTGTCTTTAGTGAGCAGCGCATGGATTTTTCGGTACCCATAAAG
>NZ_AYYK01000023.1 GCF_001436095.1 Lapidilactobacillus dextrinicus DSM 20335
GAATTTGTAAGATTCTAGGTATTTCTAGAACAACGTATTATCGGCATTTAAATAAGCATGAAGAATACACACTGACAGAAGTTGAAAACCAAATTCATCAACTATGTGTTGAGAATCATTTTCTTTATGGGTACCGAAAAATTCATGCCCTACTGACTAAAAACAGCCTGGTAAAGTGTAGCGTGAGTAAAGTTCAAAGAATTATGTCACGTCATGGCTGGGGTTGTCGTTTTAAACAAAAACGTTTTAATAAGCCTGGTAATCCTTATAAAACCTTTGAGAACTTAATTAACCGTGATTGGAATACAGCTCAACCCTTGCAAAAACTGACAACCGATATCACT
>NZ_AYYK01000024.1 GCF_001436095.1 Lapidilactobacillus dextrinicus DSM 20335
GGACCATTTAGATACATGCCATCATTACGATTATTTTGCTTAATCAAACCACCATAGTTAACAACTTTTTGACTTACTATAGACAAGTAGCGATGTGTATCGTATGACGTTAGATTGTATGTTTGAATTAATTGATTGAGATAAGCTGAGTAATTTGGTGCTGTTGCATAACCATCTTGTTGGAGATATTTTGTTACTTTTCTATAATCTGTTTCCCCAATTAAGTTGTTGTAACGTGGATTAACAGCTAGAAAATAGCCATGATCTTCAACACTTTCATTCCATGTTGGATACTTTCTAAAAGCAGCGTTAATTGTAATCCAACACCCATTAACGTACTCTTGAGTTGGCATGACAACATAATCACCATTGTAGTCACCTTTGATGCCAAAAAGATTTTTACCATCAATTGCTAGTCTTGATTGACCCCAACCACTTTCTAGAATGGCTTGTGCTGCTGAAACTGATGGTAAAACACCATGTTTATTCCAACCTGATTGCAAACCATTCTTTATTCCACCAAGAAAACTGGTTGTATTTCTTATAAAGGGGTTACGACCACTTCTAAATGATATTTTCTTTTGAAAATCCTCTGGATAGTAACCTGGTCCAAAGAGACTATTTGCTTTTAGGGCATCTTCGTTCTTAACTTCATCAGTGGTACCAGTTGATGGTTGTTTTGCGTCCTCAGTTGAACTGGTAGTTGAATCCGAAGTCGAACTTGACTCCACCTTGGTACTTGAACTGATACCTGTAGTTGAATTATCACTTGAACTAGTACTAGCATTTGCGCTTGAACTAGATGTGCTAATACTGCTACTTGAACTACTTAATTCCACACTTGAACCGGAAACCATTTTAGTCGTTGACTCTGAATTTTCCGCCGCACTGTTTTCATTTTCACTTGAAGTATTGGTAGCCGCTAAAAGTGGCTGTACTGGTGCCGAAATCGAGGCTAAGACACCAAGAACTAACAATGATTTAGAAACTTTTCCCAAAATTTTATCCCTTACCTTTTCGTCATTCTTTTAGAAACCCATAAATCCATTTTATAACTTTTTCTTAAGTATTCCATTGTTAGTTTATTACGTTTATTTTACATTTATATTAACTTAGTTCTGTTATTTATGATCTATACTTTCTAGCATTGGTAACCCAACCAATACTATTTTTGTGTTTTTCACCAATTAAAAAGGGTAATCTGTCCTCTCCATATCACGATTTAATCGCTAAGCTAAATCGAAACGAGGTAGCCAGATGTCCTAAAAAAATTTAACCCTAAGTGTATTCAAAATTACAGATAAAAATATCATTGTTGCTAATATTTCTACAAAAAGAGGTCCTACCGGGCTTTCATATCCACATGATTAACGCAGATTTAATCAATAATCCTGTGCAATGTCCATATTGCAATTTTAAAACATTAATCAAAAATGGTAAGTACTTAAGTCTTGGCATTTTGAATGGTGGTCACTATCAATTAGATCTAAATAAACAACACTATTTATACCATAAATGTGCGGAGCATTAACTGATATTGTTCAGGCCAACGCACCTTTTTCAAATAATATTTAACCACAAGTATTTATATCGACTAAAAATAAGTTTTTCCAACCAGCCCTATCGAATCAAAAATTCATCAGAGCAACTTGGTTCTGATGAATTTCGTTTTTGCTATAATTTAATGTTTTTTAATTATTGTGAGGCATTCTGATCGATTAAACAAACACATTATTTACTACTTTGAGAATTATTTTTTGCTTGTATCATGAACCACTGCCCAACCTGTTGTCATTGTGATATAACCGCCGCTTGTGTAAGCTTTATTATCAATTATTTCCTAATTTAGTTAATATTATTAACCGTCTCTATATTATCCGATTTGCTGGAAGAGCTCTAGATAAAAAACGAGTTTATTTAGCACAAAAAACAACTGATTCAGGTTAAAAAAGCTAATCTTAATACCAATAAAGTCAACCATTTATTTGATATTAACGAATATATGATCTAACAAAACGCGATTAAGTTAACATTAGTTCAATCTAGAATTTCAGATTGCTTATGAAACCTACCAAGAAATTTTAACTGCTGTTCGCATAAGGAATCACAAGGGATTCTATAAAAATAAATGATTTAATAAGCCACAATTAGTCCAAATAAATACATCCTCAAAACGTTAAGAAAAAACAGCAGTACTATTGCTAATAATTATCTCTATCCTTTCTCAAAAGAATCACTTGAAGAAATAAAACGAAAAAATAACAACGTTAAAGTGTAACTGTTATGGTTTTCGAAATCTGCACAATTTTTGTCCGCATTATCTTAATTTATAATTAAAAAACACATCCAACAAAATGGATGCGCTTATATAGATATTCACCAATACAATTTGACAAAAACCTCTTATTTTATTCGCTTAATTGTAATAACCATGAATTGCATAAATTCAGTTGTCGTTAATTATCATTTACTAAAAGAAACAGCCTCAGCATTTATATAGCCTTGCCATACATCATTATCATTATAAAGGGAGTAGTATGTTTCCCCATTAATATGATGATACATACCATTCACTTTATAAGTCTGTTGATAATTACTACTTGACGATAATTTAACATTCCAATTAAAGCTACTCCAAGTATTATAATTTTTCTTAACCACTGTGCAATAACCACTCTTTGATAACCATTTACCTTGAGCTGCAGTTGTTAATACTAACGAATCTGAATCAACATAGCCATACCACTTATTTTTTTCGTCATATAGTGAATAGTACGTGGTGCCATTAACATGATAATAAACACCCGTTGTTTTAAAAGTATGTTGATACACTTGATCGGATGATAGCTTACTATTACCATCGAAGTTGCTTGATGTTCCAACTTTTTTTACAATAGTCCCATACCCACTTTGCGATAACCATACGCCTTGCGCATTATCAGATAGCGTTACAGCTGATGAATCAATATATCCCTGCCATACACCTTTATCATCATAAAGAGAATAATACGTGAGACCATTGCTGTGATGATACATGCCATTTATTTTAAATGTGTGATGATAGGACTGAGTGGACAATAGCTTAACACTCCAGTTAAAACTACCCCAAGTATTTGTTTTTTTAGTAACTGTTGCATATCCTGATTTGGATAGCCAGGGGCCCTGCGAATTTGAGGATACTGATACTGCTTCGGCATTTATATACCCTTGCCAAACATTCTTATCATTATAAAGGGAGTAATATGTCAAACCATTAATATGATGATACATACCATTTACCTTATAAGTATGTTGATACACGCTTCTTGCTGGGAACCTACAATTCCCATTAAACCCGCTTAAAATATCGTAATCAGCTTTACTTACTGTGACATGACCACTCTTTGATAGCCACGCACCCTGTGCACCGGTGGTTAATTTAACTGACTCTGCACCGATATAACCGTTCCATTTATTTTGTTCATCATAAAGAGAATAATACGTAGTTCCATTAACATGATGATAAACGCCAGTTACTTTAAGGGTTTGTTGATATACATCGTTCGCGGATACTTTTACACCGTTACTAAAGTTGCTTAACGTATCAACCCTTTTTATAACCGTTCCATAGCCATTATGCGATAACCATGTTCGTTGAGGATTATCTGATAACGTAACGGCCAATGAGTCAATATAACCTTGCCATATACCTTGATCATCATATAATGAATAGTAAGTTTTTCCATTGCTATGGTGATACATACCATTTATCTTATATGTTTGCTGGTAAGCCTGATCAGCAGATAGTTTTGTTCCCCAATTAAAGCCACTCCACGTGTTTACCTTTTTAGTAACCGTAGCATAGCCACTTTTTGATAACCAGGGACCTGGATTTTCTGAATTTACCTTAGTAAATATTCCAGTAAAGTCAGCAGAAATATCAAAATAGCCATTAATACCAGAAATTAATAATTGTGGTGACCATTGCCAAGCACCATAGGTCTTATTTGCTATTGCCGTTTCACAAATTGGATCTGGATTATATAAATATTGTGCAATCCAAAAATCTTTATTACCGATTTTTGACGAATTTATTTGTCCATACTGTACTAGAGATTTACTAACATAATGCCGAATATTCTTATATCCTAGTTTCTTAAGTTCATTCTCAAATGTCAATGAAGTAGCTGTATGATCGGCCCGACCAATAATAGATGGATCTTCTAAGTCATTAACCATTACTGTATTTTTATCGAGGCCGATATTGCAGCAGCAGCAAAATAATCAGCTTCTTTGGAACTGCAACTATTTTTTGAAACATATAAATAAAAGCAGCTTTCTACATTAGGCA
>NZ_AYYK01000025.1:0-96223 GCF_001436095.1 Lapidilactobacillus dextrinicus DSM 20335
TCCGAATAAATTTTACTTTTTTCGAAAGTGCTTTTATATATCTGTATCAAATTATAGCTTCAGTTCCATATTCACTTGCGTTATTTGCTGCGTCAACCACTTCATAATTTACATAGAAAAATGTTAATAAAATACTCATTATTGTAAAAAGTTTAGTTTCAAACTTCATCTACTTTTATCCCCCGAAGTTTCAAATGTCAGTTTTAAATATACTACTGCTTAAATTCAGCTAAAATATTAATACCTTACAAAGGTTAACTCAATCTTTTTTAAACTATAGACTGTAAAACGTAAATTGATAAAAGTATATTTATTAATATTCAATGAAACTATTTAATTTCTTTTTAGGAGAATGTGAAACTAAATATCCCAAAAACAACCAAAATAAAAATGAGCATACATCATTAGTGAAAAATATTACATTAACTAAAAAACTAAAACCAGTTAAAATAACAACTGATAAAAAATACAAATATTCTATTCTATGAGATACAGATAGACTAAATATTCCCTTTGAAAAAACCTGTTTAATTTTGCGTATAGCGAAGCTAATACAAGTTATTAATCCAGTAATACCAGTTGAAGTGAGTACATCAATCCACGCATTATGAGTCTTAAAACCTCTAGTTGCAATAAATCCGTTTGGAAAAGCATCTTTAGCATACAGTATCATATTACGAGGCGAGACACCGAACAACCACCGGCTCTCAAACAACTGAAATGCACTTTTCCAAATTGAAAATCTTAAATTCGAAATATCAGTACTCTGAGCAACATCATGCCTTGTTAAGGACACTTCATCAACAATTTTTTGTTTTGGAGTATTTGTAGAATCCTTAAATATTGCAAATAATTCAGGCACTCTTTGTAAATAATTTTTTAAAACTTCAATAATAAAATTTAAGCCAATAACAACTACTATTGCCGCAAGTAATGAGATCAACCATCGAAGAATTACATTTCGCTTTTGTAATTGTTTTATATTTAAAGTAAATAAAAATGTACAAATTGCCGCTGCAATCATTCCAAGCAATACTGCTGACCTAGAACCTGTTAATATAATCAAAATCATTTGTATAACAATATTAATCCATAAAAAAATACGATTTAAAATCAATGTCCGATTAATGAGACAGTACAAGCTAACAAGAACAACAATTAGGGCAATAACACCACCAAAATTGGGATCACCGTACAATCCAAATAAACGTGACTCTAAAAATCCAATTCGTACTCTTGTATTTAGATCCCCAGGCCTAAAATAACTATACTGAAATAGATACATTGCTAAAGAAAATAGTGATATCAAAAAGTAAGCATAAACTAAAGTTTTTAATATAATATTATAAAAATTCTTAGAAAGGCCTTCGTTACTACTAAATGCATATATAATTAAAAAATAAATTGCCGACCAAATAATTGTTTTAATATTATTAGTAATTCCATATTTAAAATTCAATAAACTAGTTAGGAACATAATTATTAAAAATAATATTAAAAAAAGATCATATGAAATAACTGATTTGTTTCTTAATTGTTGAAAAAAGTTATATAAAATAATAACCGCTCCGAAAATTGCCAGCATCATAAAAGCTATTGAATCAATAACTGATGGTAATAAGCTGTACACATTAATTGAACGTAAAATCAAAAAAGAAAATAATGCATATAAATATATTTCTACTAATTTATTTCCACTAACCTTATTCAATGTAATCTGGTCTCCCTTGACTTATTGTTTCTTGTAACACTTTCTCCCAAATATCCATTATATGAGGAGTTTTAAAGTCTGAAAAACGTTGTAATGATTTTTTTTGAAAAAATAAACGTTGCTCAAAACTATTAATTAAGGTATTAATCTCTTGACTCATTTTATCGATATTTCCAACAGCTACTAATTTACCATAATTTCCATTAGATAATATTTCCTGTGCACCACTGTGATTAAAGCTTACAATAGGTAATCCAAAAGATAATGCTTCAATCATTACAAGCGGTAACGCTTCAGTTCTTGATGTTGAAATAAATATCGAACTATTTTGATAATGTTTTATCAGTTCCCGCCCTATTTTTGGTCCAACAAAGACAATTTTATCTTCAACTTGATATTTAATAATCAAATTATTTAGAGCATCAATTTCCTTCTCTGTACCCTGTCCAGCGACATGTATTTTCCAAGGATCCGGCAATTGCTGAGCAACTTGACATAAGTAGTCTAATCCTTTCACTTGAACATTCAGTCGTGCGGTAAAAGATATCACTGGATTTTTTAGGCTCGATATGCCATGTTCTGGTAGAGAAATAGGATTATAGATTAACTGTGTTTCACTATATTGATGGTAGTACTGTACAGATTCTTTAGATAAACATATGATCTTGTCAGAACACTTTAGAGATTCAATAAAATACTTACGGTAATTACGAGTTACATTTTTACAGTAATCTACAGATTCATGTAACCAACTTAATATTTTAAGATTCGGATTATTGCGTTTTAACGACTTTGCAAATAAGGATACAGACTGATATGAGTTAAGAACTACAACATCAATTTTATTATTCTTGATTAAATTGTTAATTTTATGAATTTCTTGCGCAACATATTTTTCAGGATTAAAACTCCCTCTCAATATATAAGAAATACCTTTTAAAGTTTTTTGACATGCTAAAGAAATTTTCGAATGTTTAATTCCGACATAATAATAATTCTTAATCGGGTAGATTTCTGAGGACTTATCTTTTTCATAAGCAATATAAATTACTGAATCTTTTTTCTCAAGTTCCTTACCGACGGTTGCCGCGACAATATTAGATCCTCCAAATCCATATTGTGGGGAAATAATTGCTATTTTCATCTTGTAGTCCACCTTCTAGCTAAGCCCTTCAAAATATCTCTTAAATATTTAAATTCATCTCGTTTATGATATAAAAGCAAATAAATACATCCAGAAAACATTACAGTGCTCATTCCAATTAATAATAATTGTAAAATTCCATCAACCTTAACAGACTGAATTAAAAAGGTAAC
The DNA here is from genome assembly GCF_001436095.1 of Lapidilactobacillus dextrinicus DSM 20335. GTDB lineage: Bacteria > Bacillota > Bacilli > Lactobacillales > Lactobacillaceae > Lapidilactobacillus > Lapidilactobacillus dextrinicus. The sequence continues at coordinate 3,029 of NZ_AYYK01000025.1, forward strand.
AAAAAGATAGACAGCAATTGACGATATAATTAATTGAAAAAGACTCTGCATAAATAATTTTATAAATTCAATGAAATTTTTCCCTAATGCATATTTATATATCACAAATGCTTCATACCATATTACAAAACCTAACGAGGACGCAATGGTTCCAATCAAGACTCCATTAATCCCCAACTTAAATACACCCAGTAACACTAATGATACGCTTAAGTTTATAATTGCTTCTATTATAGGTTTTTTTCTTTGATACCAAAAAAGCCCATAAGATTCGATGAAAGCAAAACTTGTATTTCGATAAACTTGAATTGCATAGTTAAAAACAATCAGTACTACAGTAGATAGTGGTAAGGTAAATCTTCCCCCAATCCACCAAGATATAAATGGATTGATCATTGTAAGTAGTAATATAGCAGAAAAGAATATCAACGTGTGATTAATAAAAAAATGACGATGAAATAATCGGTTACCAGCATCTCTATCACTAGTTATTGCATAATTACCAATACTTGCCGTAATAGAATTTGTCACTTGTTTACATAAATTTTGTACACTATTAATAATTAGAGTATAGTTTGAGTAGATACCCACTGCTGATAAATTTAAAAATAACGAAATTAATATGTTATCAGTTCCCATAACAATAACTCCGCCAACTTTAGAAGAAAAATTTCCAATTACATTTCTCTTTATTTCAGTTACAGTATCCGCATCTAATTTAACAATATTTTTTTCTGATAAGTATGGATAATTTTTATCAACAATTTTGGATATAACGATATTACTAATAATCGTAAATATAATTTGAATGAGTAAATATATCACAAAGTTTGATGTCAAAATTAAGAAAATGATTTGAATTATATTGCTTATCACTAAAAAGATAAAGTCATTTAATGAAACTATATATGCTCGTTGGTCAGCGGATATTAAAGATCTTTTATAAGTAAAAAAGTAACTGACAACTGAGTTAAGTAAAAATAAAATATAAATTAAATATAAATTAGGAAAATGTGCATGATTATTAATGATAAGATTTAAGAAAGGAACAACCATTAGGCCAACTATACCAATCAATATTCCAATTATTTCATATGCCTTTTTGTATAGTATCATTAATGATTTAATTTTCTCGTGATCGTTGTTAAGTAGTGGTTTATAAAGTGAAAATATAATTGATGTTCCAATTCCTAACTCTGCAACAGATAATAAACTTAAAATATTGGTAAAAAGACCATTTAAACCTAGATATTCATTTCCAAGATATTTAATAAAAAAACTTCTGGCGATAAATTGAAGTACCAATCTAAAAATATAAATCGCTGTTGAAATACCAGAATTCATGAATGAATATTCTAGTCTACTTTTCTTCATACTAACTCCTTAATAATTATTTCGTCATCTAAATTTATTCAACGTATATGAATTTTTCATTAATCAAATTTTTATACATAAAAGCAAACCAATATAATATAAATCCACTAAAACAACGTCAAATTTTCAACCATTACAATTATATATTCTAATCGTTTTAATTAGACAACAAAATACAAGATTACAATATATAAGTATATTTTTGTCTATCTAAGATTTCTTTCCTATACTTTTCGCTCCCAACTACTTATTTGACTTTGTTATAAAACTGCTTTGAAGTTGCACAAAAAATTTATAACATTTAATATTAAACATTAATCCTGTTAAGGCAACTTTCCGACTCTTTGTAAAAATAGGATTTTTCAAAATAAATTTATAGTTATGTCGTAAATAGCAAATAATCTCACGAGTTTCTGGAACTTCATTTTCCATATTACTTTTAACGATTTTATCTAACACTAAAAAATTAGCAAAGCACACACGTTGATGAGCGGCAATATCCAAATCTTTTGTTCTACTCTGGACCTTAATTTCGTTATTCTCCCATGCCGTAATATATGCTAAATGTTTCCGTGAAAAAGACTGACTAGTTATACTATCATCACGATGATAATAATAATATTTTTGCGTAGAATCAATGACAACTTTCCTACATTTATCTAGTATATCGACAATAATAATGGAATCTTCATGATAATTACCAACCGAATACCTTAAACTATTAAAAATTTTTCGCTTGTATAATTTATTAACAGCATGATCAGAAATTACGTTACCGTGGAAAATAATTTCAAGTGCACGATTTGCATCAACAACCAAGTAAATATTTTTCTTTTTCTTAGGTTGTTTCCCCTCATATACATGATAAATACCACAAATAGCTAAATCAGCGTTTTCTTTAGTAATGTCTCGATATAGTAACTCATACATATCAGGCGCAATATAATCATCGCTATCAACAAATCCAAGATACTCACCTTGTGCAACATCAATACCAGCATTTCTTGCGTCACTCAAACCACCATTCTTTTTATGAATAACTTTGACACGCACATCTTGCTTGGCATATTGATCACACATCTCTGGACCACGATCTGTTGAACCGTCGTCTACCAAGATTAGTTCAAAATCAGTAAACGTTTGTACTAAAATCGAGTTAACACATTTTTCAAGATATTTTTCAACTTGATAAACAGGAACAATTATACTTATTTTAGGCATTCTCTTTTAATTCATCCTTTAAAATCTGAACTGTATGGTCTAACGCAGTTGATATGTCAAAAATTGACCGCCAACCTAATTGATTAAGCTTCTTCGTATCTAAAATGGCTGTTGTTGCTTTAGAAAATCCAGCAGCTTCAGTAGCATCAGGTAAATCAAAAACAACTTGTTTGTCATTCATTGCTGCTAACTCACCAGCCAAATCTTTTAGATGCAAATCAAATTGCTCACTACCAATGTTATAAGCAGCTCCATTCTCACCCTTAACTAGAATAAATAGCAATGCTGATACAATATCAGCAACATAACCATATGAATAATATTGCGTGCCCTCACTTTTTAAAACAATATCTTCATTATGAACAGCTTTTAAAATGAACTGTGATGAGGCTTTAGAATCGTCTAATTTCATTGTTGGCCCAAAAGTACGGCAAATTCTTGGTATAACAACATCTAACCCATATTTAGCAATATAGGCTTGACATAAGGACTCACTAACCCGTTTACCTTCAGGATAACCGGCACGTAACGTATTGCAATCAATATAACCACAATAATTTTCACTAAACTTATCGATATCGCCACGATTTTCACCATAGATCTCAACACTAGACAAGAATAGAACGCGTTTAGTTTTAACCTTGGCTGCGTGTTCCAACACTTGTTCAGTACCCTTAAGGTTAGTCATGATTGTGCCAATTGGATCAGTAGCATAAGCACGTGGGTGAGTATTGCTAGCACCGTGAAAAATATAATCCACTTGTAAATTATCTGGTAACGGTTGGGTGACATCAGCAACCACTAACTGAAAATTATTATCATTCAAATAACTTCCAAAGCGATCTTTTAAGTGCTGCTCGCTGCGACCCATTGCATAAACTTGGATCGGTGTGTCAGTTAGTTGATTTCGTTGCATCAATACATCAACTAGAAAAGAACCAATCATTCCCGAAGCACCAATAATCAAAAAAGAATGGCCATCAATCTGAGACCAATCTTTTTGAGCATTAATAACTCGTTGTAAATCGGAACGATAAATATCATTATCAATTAACATTGAGCATCGCCTATTCTTTCATCTTAAGGTATGCCTTGAACAAGGCTAAGTCATCTGTATTCGTTAATTTAATATTCTTATCTGAACCTGCAGCAAAGTGTAATGTTTCGCCTAGATCAACCATCATCGTATTGGTATAAGAAGAATCAGTCATCCCAACATTATCGGCAATGGCCTTATTATAGCCCCATAACAAACGACCATATTTATATGCTTGCGGTGTCCCTACACGACGTAAAATCGTTCGATCGATATATTGTTGGGTTGTATCTTCAGTCTTCTTAACAAAAATCTGTTCATTGTAAGGTAATGAAGTTACGGCGTTACCATATTGTTCACATTTAACAATCACGTCAGATAAAACTAATTCATCAACTAATGGACGAATACCATCGTGAATAATAACAGTTTCATCATCGTCACAGTAATCTTTTAAGAATTGAACACCATTGTTAATAGATTCTTGGCCTTTGCTCCCACCGGCAATCACCCATTTCACTTTAGAAATATTATATTCTTTGATGTAAGCCCACATGGTATCAATCCAGCCCTCTTTACAAACGACTAAAATTTGATCAACCTTAGGATGTTTTTGAAACGATTCCAATGTATAGATGATTACTGGTTTTTCATTGACGAGAATAAATTGCTTAGGAATATCCATCCCCATACGTTTACCAACACCGCCGGCGATAATTAATGCTGTTGCCATTTACTTTTCCTCTTTTCTTAAGTAATAACGTCCCCGATATTCTTGATAAGAATGATTCGGGTCAATAAATACTGCATCATGATGTGGAACTTGATCTTTTACTTCAGGACGTTGCATATAATTACCAAAAACTTGATTTAAATAATGATCATAGCCAATTGGTAATGGTAATTCCGTATCTTCAAACGTTAATTCGACAGCGCTAGCAAAATCAGAGCGTTTGTATAAATTTCCCATATACTTCGGACCAACACATAGCTCTGTAACCAGCGACGAATCAGTTTTATTATACTTAGTCATCTGACGCTCCGCAAATCGCCAAACTTTGTAACGACTTGATTTGCTTCTAAATAAACCTAGCAAAAAACGACTACCAATTGAAATCAAACCACCATGGGATTCAGGAACAACTTGTTCACAAAACAAAGCATAGATTAAAGCCCAAAACTTTTGGATTTTTTGTTTACTTACTGATTCTGGTGCAATGTCCAGTGGAAAAATATCAACCGTAATTCCATGAACGATATCAAGATCTTGTTGGTAAGTCTTAATGAAGGTTGTCTCACGATCACGAATTGTCATGAAATTATTGTGATTAACAAAATGTTCCGCGGCTTTTTCCACAACATATTCATGAACTGGCGGATTTTTTTGCCAAAGTTGATAAAACTTTTCATAATCAGCTCTAGGCATGAAAAAATCCAAGTCATCATCCCAGGGAACAAAGCCCTTCTCACGGACAGCCCCAATTGCGCCACCACCACAAAGACAGCAAAGTAAATCGTGTTGCTTACAAAAGGAGGCAATGGAACTAGCTATTCGCAAAGTTCTTTTTTGTACCTTATATAACTGTTTATCTTGACTATACAAATCGATCGCTCCTACTAATTTCTCAACTTTGTTTCGTAGAACCATTGACGTAATTTATTTGGCAAGAGACTGATAATAATGTGAACACTTTCAACAAAAATAAAGTCAACAGGTGTACTCAACCCAGCACGACAAATATAATATCGTCCTCGAACGCCATCTTTTAAATATTTCCACCCACCACGACGTCGATACATATTAGTACCTGTACGTGCAAAAACTAAATTTTTAGGTATATTATAAGATTTATTTCCGCTCTTTAGCATTCGCGCCCATAAATAATAGTCCTCAAATCCATTCATCGTAAGATAATTGCCGGCATCAATAACCCGACTCTTCTTAAACATAACAGACATATGATTAAACGGATTGCGTTTTCGTGAATAGTAACGAATTTCCTCATTAGTTTCTGGAACATTTCGATGTCCTAATACATTATCGATTGAACCGGTAAACTCGGTGATATTACCACCACAAATTGATAAATTAGAATCGTCAATAAATTGCTGGACCTGCATTTTAAGCCTTGAGGTAACCATAATGTCATCAGTATCCATTCGTGCGATAAGTTCATTTTTGCAAGCATTAACACCAATTGCTAGTGAAATACCAAGTCCCTTATTGCTTTTTTGAGGTAAAATTCGAAACAAATCAGGCTTTTTAAGCATAAAATCATTGAGCACATTCTGTAAATCTGCTGTAATGGGACCGTCTAATATAATAACAATTTCTTGTGGTAATAAGGTCTGGGACAAAATACTATTGAGCGATTCACGAAGAAATTTAGGATTTTCTTTTTTGTATAGCGACATTAAAACGCTAATATTAGTATTCATGCCTATTGCTCGTCTCCGATCACATTAAATGTTTTATATGTCGTTCTTCAACAATCTCATGTACTTTTTTCATTTCTGGCTCATCGTCATCTTCCAAACCTTGAGAAGAAACTTTATCAAATAAAATCTTGATGGTCTGTAATAAAATTTTCGCATCAAGCATCAAGCTATAAGTCTTGATATATAAAAGATCAAATTTCAATTTACTATGGTAATCAGAAGCATACTTACCATAAACTTGGGCATAGCCCGTAATCCCAGCACGAACATTATGACGTAAATAATAATGCGGCTCTTCTTCATTAAATTGATCAACGAAGAATGGACGTTCTGGACGAGGTCCAACAATTGACATATCACCCTTTAGAACATTAAAAATTTGTGGCAATTCATCCAACCGCACCTTACGCAAATACTTACCAACTGGTGTAATTCGCGAATCATTAGCTTGAGCTAACATAGGGCCGGATTTAGCTTCTGCATTGGCTGTCATTGTTCTAAATTTATAAATATGGAATTCTTTTTGGTTCATAGTAATTCGTGTTTGTTTGTAAATAATGGGACCTGGAGATGTCAATTTAACCAATAAAGCTGTAATTAACATAAATGGCGAAGCAAGGACCAACATAATTAAACCGACAACAATATCAAAGAAACGTTTAAAGAAAGCATTTTCAGGTGAAATACGGAATTTACTTAATTCCATTACACTTTCATCTTCAAAATTCATCATATTTGGACGTAACATTAATAAATTATCAAAGGTCGAAGGAACGAAGATTTCTTTTTCTTTCTTAATTGCTAAGTCAACAATTTGCCGACGGTCAGCATCGCTAACTCCTTTAGTAATATAAACAATATCCACATCTTCTAGAATTTGTTTAACATTCTCAACAAAATGGGCCGTGATAACATGCGTGATCTTATGTTTGTTATTTTTACTAGAATCAAAGTTTTGTACAACGGCTGGTAGTTCTTCGCTATGAGCGACAACCGCTACCCGCCGATCATTAGTAAAATGCAAATACAGATAAAAAATAAGCACGCGCCATACGCCTAAAATAACAACACTCGTAATAAACGAATAAATTAGAACAGAACGTGGAAAAGCAAAATAACGTCCAATAAAGGAAATAATGGTAATTCCCAATATCGTTAATATTTGGCCAAGCACTGTAATAAATAAAATATCGCTAACTCGGCGGTTATAGTATATATAAGCTCCTAATAAGAAATTAACTAAGAGAAACAGCAAGGAAATTACGACTGCTGATTGTTCATATGTAACAAAATTACGTTCTGGAATCATATGCCCAAATTTCCAAACAAATGCTAACAGAATACTAGCGTTAAATAAAACGACATCCATTGCAACTGTGACAAATCGCTTTAAGCCATTCCAATCATTTCTATTCATTTATCTATCAACCCTTAAATATTTATATTTGTGTATAACAACACACGAATAAAAAGTTCTATACTTTAAAAATTATACCATATCTACTTACTAAAGCATTGATGTTAATGGTATCTTAATAAAAACTAATCTCCATTTTACCTTGTTGTCTAAGAATGTTACTAAGATAAAATTACAGTGCCCTTTTTATAAATATTAAAAGAACCCCGACAATGTCGGGGTTCTTTTAAGTTAAATAAAATGTTCGGCATGTTCCTGCCAGTATCCTTGATAAACAGACGCTTTAGGATCGGCTAAATTTAATTGGTACATTTTAAAGAGGACTGGAATATCTTTAGGTTGCCATTGTTCCTGATAAGAATATTGATAAGTCATACCTATTTTAGCCAGCACTTTACCGCTACTTAAATTATGAGCATCATAAGTCGCCGTCACAAAAGGGACGCCTGCTGATTTCAAAAATGGTAAAATACTTTCAGCAGCTTCGGTCACAATGCCTAAATTCCAAAATTCCTGACGCAATCCGTAGCCAAGATCATGCGAATCAGTGCCAGCAACATTAATAAAACCTACCGGAATATCATGGCCTTCAATACAAATAGCCCAATAGTACGCTTGACCTTCATCTTGATAGGCAGGCAAAATGTGTTCTTCGTAAAAAGTTTCGGTATCTGTTAAAGTTGTCACTGGAAACCATGGTAAATATTGATTGACTTTTTTATCTGATAAAATTGTTAGTAAAGCATTCATGTCAGTTCGATCATGACGAAACTGACGTAAAATTAAGCGATTAGTTTTAATCATGGTATCCTCCTAAAGTGATACATATAACAATTTTACCAATTATTAGAAGGAATTACCTATGATATGCTTATAAAAAGTTAATTTATCTCGGTTTAATTAAAGTTAATTTATCTCGGTTTAATTAATGATTAAAATCAAACAATGCAGTTGATAAATATCGCTCACCGTTGTCTGGAACAATCGTCACAACGGAATGTCCTGAACCTAGCTGTTTAGCAATTTCAATTGCACCGTAAATATTAGCTCCTGCCGAAATTCCTGGTAAAAAGCCTGCCGTACGACTGACCTTTTGCGCCATTGATAAAGCATCAGCGCTTTTGACTTCAATAACATCATTATACAACGTCGTATCAAGCACTTGCGGTACAAAGCCGGCACTAATCCCCTGAATTTGATGCTTGCCACCATGACCTTCTTTTAACATTGGTGACTCTGCTGCTTCAAGCGCGTAAAGTTTCACCTCTGAATTCACCTTGCGCAAAGCTCGGCCAACACCTGTTAATGTTCCACCAGTACCAACACCCGCAATAAAAGCGTCAGGTGTCTGACCATTAAAGGCCGTGATAATTTCTGGGCCAGTTGTTAACTCATGAATATCAGGATTAGCGGGATTATCAAATTGCATCGGTAAATAGTAACCTTTTTCTTTTGCTAACGCTTTGGCTCGCTTAATTGCTCCCGGCATTCCTTCTGCTCCTGGTGTTAAAACAAGTTCAGTGCCATAGCCTTGCATAATTTTGCGTCGTTCAACGGACATTGTTTCTGGCATCATAATAATCAAATGATAACCCTTAGCCGCCGCAACTAATGATAGGCCAATACCTGTATTACCAGACGTTGGTTCAACAATCGTCCCGCCAGGTTGAAGCTGTCCAGACTTTTCTGCTGCTTCTATCATTGATAGAGCAATTCTATCTTTAACGGAACCTCCAGGATTATAAAATTCTAGTTTGACATAAACATCGGCAGCCCCCTCCGGTACAACCTTCCGCAATTTCAATAGTGGTGTTTGACCAATTAAGTCTGTAATATTTTGGGCAATCTTAGCCATGATCATCGCTCACTTTCTATGTCGTTTAATTATTTAAATTCTGGGCAACTAAATTAATCCAATTACGATAATAAATCTGTTGTGTCTCTTGCCAACTAAACGGTGTTTGATCAGTCTGAGGATTCCAATCGTTAAGTGGCAATTTATAAAATCGTTCTGGATGAGCTGCGATTTCACGTTGATACTCATCCCTTAAGCCATAACGGTCATACTCTAAATGCGCGAATAAATAATTCTCCTGGCCATTTAGTGACCGCATTGAAAACAATTGCTCATTATCGGTTTGAGCGGTAACCGCTAAATCTGAAATTTTAGCGACTTCTTGATGTTTTAATTCCGCATAACGAGCGTGAGGCGCCAAAAAGCCATCGGCTATCCCGTTTAACAATGGATCTGGAGCTACAATTTGGTTAGGAAAAACACCGAACAGCTTATGTCCATTATTAAAAGTTGCTTTGTTAATACCATAATAATAATTCGCTGCGACCATACCACCCCAACATACAAATAATAAATTAGGGACATTAGCTCGCAAAATTGCTAACAATTCCCTAACTTCCTGAATATAAGTAATGTCAGCAAATTCAATCTGTTCAATCGGCGCACCTGTAATAATAAAAGCATCAAATGTCTTAACTTGTTGCAAATTTAATGGTTGTAATAAAGAGGCAACTTCTTTTGGCACTGGCCGATTTTGGTAATGTAATTTTGGATAGTAATAATTTAAATCAACTGGTATTTGGGCGATCTGCAAAACATGACTAAAGCGATGATTTGTTGCCTCTTTGTCATGCATAACATTTAAAATACCAATCTTTAATGGTCGCACTTTTCACGCCTCCCTCCACGAACTGTCCCCTTATCACCTGAATTATGAGCTAAACTCGTTACTAATATTATATGATGTTGCGAAAACAAGCGCCAAGATTTCACCTTATTGATCGTGAATGAGCCTCAAAAAAGCATTGAAAAATCAGTTTAATTTTTCAACGCTTTTTAAGAATATTTTAGTTTTAACACTGACAAAATTATTTTACGATAATTTTTTGATTAGCAAATCCATAAATTCCTAGATCACTCATTTCCCGACCATAGCCAGAATGTTTCACACCACCAAAAGGAAATTGCGGAACACCAATTGATGGCTGATTAATAAAAACTTGACCGGTAATCATGCGTTGGGCAACGTGTTGTGCGTGTGCAATATCTTGAGAATAGACAGCCCCGGCTAGTCCATAAGAAGTAGCATTAGCAAGTTGAATCGCTTCTTCATCTGAATCCACCAAGTATAATTGCGCAACCGGTCCAAAAAATTCAGTATTAAAAGCTGGGTTTTCTGAGGAAATATTTGTCAATAACATTGGCAAGAAAAAATTAGTTTCAGGCACAGCACCACCAGCAATTAAAACGTGAGCGCCAGCAGAAACGGCTGTCTCGACTTGTTCTTGCAAAATACGTTGAGCGCTTTTAGCTGAAAGTGGTGCCATTGTTGTCAAAGGATCAAGCGGATCACCGATTATTTGGTTCGTGAAGGTTGCTTGTAACCCTTCGACAAAGGCATCAGCAATTTCACGTCGAACAATATAGCGTTTAGCGGAAGTACAAACTTGACCTGCATTACGCAACCGTGAAACAGTTGCACCTTCGACGGCACTTTGGATATCAGCATCACCTAAAACAATTAGCGCATCGCTACCACCTAGTTCTAAGGTGCTCTTTTTTAAATGTTGGCCAGCTGCCGCTGCAATTTGGCGTCCAGCAGCTTCTGATCCAGTCAGTGCCACACCTTGAACACGATCGTCAGCAATGATGTTATTAACTTGTTGGTGATCTAAGAATAAATTTTTAAAGGCGCCATTAGGAATACCTGCCTCGGCTACTAAACTTTCAAATAATGCAGCACAGCCAGCAGTAATACCAGCGTGTTTCAGGATTATAGGGTTACCTAAAATAAAATTCGGCGCAAAAACACGCATAACCTGTGTATAAGGAAAATTCCAAGGCTCAACAGCTAAAACAATACCTGTAGCCGTATAAGTTAAATGAGCCTTTAATCCATCTGACTGGTAAGGCTTATCAGTTAAAAATTCAGCTCCATGATCAGCAAAATAATGAGCAATATTGGCCGCCGCAGCAACTTCGTTTTGGCCTTCAACGAAACGTTTCCCCATGCTATGAGCCGCTACTGTTGCCAGTTCATCTTGGCGTTTCAAAAAAACCGTTGCTAATTGCTGTAATTGTCTAGCTCGTTCACTAATATCTTGGCCTAACGCTTCTAGATAATAGTCATGCCCATTTTGCAGGGCTAATTGAATTTCCATTGAACTACTTTGTAAAAAAGTTTGATAAATTTCATTAGTAAAGGGATCGCGAACTTCGATTTGTTTTGATGCTGTTGTCATTTACTCACCTCTAACTATTGATGTAGTGCTCAACTACTTTAGAATCATCATCCTCGGTATGATCAGTATATTCACCAATTTCTAAACAAATAATTTTTGTCTGTGATACATCTACTTTAGTCGGATCCATTACCAATTTACCAATAGACTGAGCCCGAACAGTACCGCTCATTATATTTTTAACACTTTCAATGTGGGAATTAATATCAATATCAACGTTGCTACAAAATTCAAATACACGATCGGAATTCATCATTGTACAATTCTTCATCGTCAAATGATCCAAGTAACATAGTCCTTGTTCCGTTTCGATAGTACAATTAATAAATGTAATGTTTTCTGCATGCCATGACAGATATTTACCACTTAGAAATGAATCATAAATAGTCACATTTTTACAATTCCAAAAAGTATCTTTGAACATCATACGTGAATTGTGAACTTCGACATTCTCACAACTATCAAAAGCATATTTACCATCCAAAGTTAAATGATCAACATAAACATTTTTACTATGTTGGCAGAAATAATCACCTTTAACTTGAACATTTTTAATCGTGACATCCTCACAATTCCATAAAGTTTCTTCGCCATCGGAGAAATAAACATTTTCGAGCGTTACATTTTGAGAATTACGAATTTCTTTTGGTGCCATAATAACAGAATCTTTAATGGTTAAGCCATTGTCATACCAAAAGCCAGCGCGAGCCTCTAATTCAACTTTAGAATTAGTCATGACCGTATTAATACTATTCCAAACTGGATATTTGTAAGTAAATGTTGATTCATCAATGCTAACGTTTTCGCTTTCTTTTAATGGTGATTCACCATCAAGAAATACTGCATGTTTAATTGCTACATCATTGGCACCAAATAGTGCACGTTCACCACTAAAGTATTGTTGTTTAATTTCTTTGGTCATCTGAGTTCCTCCATATATTGACGAGCTATCATTTGTTTAATGAGTATGATGACTACTTTAACCCTCAATTTTGGCAAAACTCGGATAAAAAAATGGTAAAATAACGATACAATTTTGATGATTTCAAGTTCTTGCCATCAAGTTATGAAGATTCTGTTAACAAGGTCTAGGTGCTTGCCCAACAAAAAAGCGGCGATTAAATGATTGAATAGTCATTTAATCGCCGCTTATATTTAGGTTAGTAGATTTCTTGTAAACTAGTAAGATCAGCTGTACTCAAACTTGTCATTCCTTGGTCGACTGGATACATAATCGAACTAAGCTGCTGACTATGATCTAATCCTAATGCGTGACCTAATTCATGCATTGCAACAGACTTAGCAATAGCAACTTGATAGGTTATATTAATATTAGCCGTGGCATGATTAACCGACTGTGATTGGAATAAACTATATTTTTGGATAATCTTAGGTCCACCCACACCTAACTCTAATGTACTAGGATTATCCATCGTCTTTTCATAAACTGAAAAAGTAATATGATTATGATCTTCAGTTTGCGTTCCTGGCGTTAGTTTAACAATATCTGTTTGATTGTAAGCAGCAACAGCCTCTAAGAAAACTTGGCGTACCTGACTTGATGTTTCATTACTAAACGAATAGGTATAGGTATTGGCCAGCGGTTGACCTTTAACAATCGATTCTATCGGTGTAGTCGTACTATCACTATTTTTTTCTGCTACTGATGAACTACTGGTTTGATTCGTATCCGAACTAGTACTAGTCGTTGACTTTGTACTTGCGTCCTGACTTGCTGGCTTAGAACTTGTCGCTTGTTCTGGTTGGGACCAGTCGAGCATTGAGGCCAATTTATCTTTAAGCGTTAGGGCACCGGCTTGTACTTGTTGTAAAGTCGTTTGTGCTGCTTGACTTGTTGGAACGTTCACTTCAGCCTGTGGCTCTGTGCTTTGATGATATAAATAATAACCACCAGCAATCAAGATAACTAGCGCGACCCCTGACTTAAATTTCAAAAGCATTCTCCTTTGATTAAAAACAAAACCAATATCAATAAATTAACTGATGCAACAAAAAAATTAGTTGTTTTTAACTTAACATCATTAAAACAAAAACACATGAGCCGCTAGTCCAATTTTGTTTAAATTAAGATTGTGTTTCGATTAAAAAAGAACCGCATCGAAATTAATCGACACAGTTCTAAATGAATGACTTAATAATTATTGTTCCTCGTACCATGTGTAATGGAAAATACCAGGACGATCTGTTCTTTCATAAGTGTGAGCACCGAAGTAATCACGTTGAGCTTGAATAATATTAGCTGGTAAAACTTCAGCACGATATGAATCATAATAAGAAATTGCCGCACTAAATGCAGGAGCAGGAATACCATTCTTAACTGACAAAGCAACGATATCACGAACTGAATCTTGATAGTTCTTAGCGATATCAGTAAAGTATGGGTTCAACAATAAGTTTTGCAAATGGGCATCTTGATCGTAAGCATCTGTAATTTTTTGTAAGAATTGAGCGCGAATGATGCAACCAGCACGCCAAATTGAAGCAATCTTACCATAATCCAAATCCCAATCATAATGCTTAGCAGCAAATAACATTTGCTCAAAGCCTTGAGCATAGCTCATGATTTTACTGAAGTATAAAGCACGGCGAACTTGTTCGATAACCGCTTCTTTATCACCTGTAAATTCTGGCTTAGGACCTGTCAGCACCTTGCTGGCTTCAACACGTTCCTCTTTCATTGCTGAAATATAACGGGCATAAACAGATTCAGTAATTAAAGATTGGTTAACGCCAACTTCAAGTGCTTCTTGAGAACTCCATTTACCAGTGCCCTTGTTGCCAGCAGCATCAAGAATAACATCAACGATTGGTTTACCAGTACCAAGATCATCTTGACGTGTCAAAATTTCGGCCGTAATTTCAATTAAATAACTCTCTAATTCGCCTTTATTCCAATCAGCAAAAATCTTAGCAATTTCATCAACTGAAAGACCCAAAACATTACGTAAAATATTGTAACTTTCAGCGATTAATTCCATATCGCCATATTCAATCCCGTTATGAACCATCTTGACATAATGACCAGCACCATTTTCACCAATGTAAGTAACACATGGTGCACCATCTGGCGCTTTAGCTGCAATTTGTTCTAAGATTGGTGCAACTAAATCATAGGCTTCTTTTTGACCACCAGGCATTAGTGATGGTCCTTGTAAGGCACCCAATTCACCACCGGAAGTTCCCATACCAATAAAGTTAATACCGGATTTATCTAATTCAGCATTACGACGCATTGTGTCTTTAAAGAAGGTGTTACCACCATCAATTAAAATATCGCCCTTATCTAAAAGTGGCAATAATTCTTTAATAACAGCGTCTGTACCAGCACCAGCTTTAACCATCATCAAAATACGACGAGGTTTTTCCAATGAAGCAACAAAATCTTCAATGGTATAACTTGGTACTAAATGTTTATCACGATGTTCTTTAACAACCTCTTCGGTTTTACTACCAGTACGATTATAAATGGCAACAGTATAGCCACGGCTTTCAATATTTAAAGCTAGGTTTTTACCCATTACAGCCATGCCGATAACACCAATTTGTGGTTTATCCATTCGAAATGCCTCCATAATAGTAGAACGTGATACTGATATGAGATAATCATATTCTGCTTAATATCATTATACTATCAAAAAATACGTCTAAATTAAAGCAAAACACTCGATTGGTTCGCACCAATTTTTATAATGGTTCCATAACACTAATAATAACTTAATTTAAAAGTAATACTACTTATTATCCGACTGATCGTCGTCAAATAAACCTTTAAGTTTCTCAAACTCTGGATTTGGTTGTTCTTTTTCGTCTTCTAATTGATCTGCATATTCATCTTCTGAAATGACTGACCAGCCTTCGCCTTCTGGCATAGTCTGATTAGCCAATTCGTCTGCTGTAAAAATTTGAGTTGGAATTGATAAAATAATATGATCTTCAATTGCTGTTTGTAAATCAATTTGATCGTTTTCAATGACAATAACTGTCTCGTCAAGATCATCTTGCACTTCTTGACTTGGTTGAGTTTCTTCAAGCACATATAATTCTTCAATGGCTAAATTAATTGGTAATGCCACTGGCATTAAACTTCTTGTTGAAGGTAATGTTAGCGTGCCACTAATTTTAAGATGGCTCACCCAGCCCAAATTATCATTACGAACTGTCCCCTTCACTTCAAAAGATGTGGCCGCAATTAATTCAGGCAATCGCTTTTGCAACGAGGTAAATAAATCAACGGTCTCATCAATTTTAAGTGTTTGATGTAAATGACGTTGTAATAAGTCTAAAGAAAGTTTTAAAGCCATTTTACTGCTCCTTAATCTCATTTAATTGGCATGATTTAGTGTTTGATAATAATGCGTTGGTGAAAGTTCTGTTCATGGCCGGTTAGTTGTTCAACCAAACGGTCAACTCGAACTTGTAACCCTAATTCGCCATCTGGTTTACCTAAATCTGCTGTCACTCTAGTTAATGCTTTAATTTCATCTTGATTACGAACTTGATGTAAATAGTCTTGACCAACTTGATTAAATCCGAGTACCCGTAATTGCGGCAATTGTTTTTGCGCAGCGACGATTTCTGTCGTGCGAACATTTAACAACGTATACAAAGCCAAGCGCCGTAAACGTGCATAAGTATAACGTTTTGATTTTACTTTTTGAAGAAAATCAGCAAAGCTGACGCTATCTTGGTTTTGTTGCCAGAACCGATACTCTAATCCCTCTGACATTTGGTAAATATCTACTAGCGATGCTGGCCAATTCACGGTTAACTGATAATGCAACAATGGCCATAAATCTGACCAAGACAACCAGTGGTGTGATAACTTCGTTAAATCTGCCGGTAGATATTGCTGAGCAGTAGTTAAATCGCCTGCTAAAAGTAATTGCCGAATAGCAGTCGCACTTGCGAACTTTTCACTCGTGGTTTGTAATGCATCATGCTCAGCACCAATACGTTCAATCGGAACAAAAGTTAATGGTTCAGCTAATTGACTATTAGCCAAAGCGTAACTCAATGCCAATAATTGGTTGGGCTGATTAATACGTTGTCCTAACTCAGCCTCTAAAAAATCATTCCACTGCGTCGCATAAGTCTTTGAATAATCAATGGTGAATTTTTGTTGCTGTAATTTAGGCGCAATCTGCGCAATAAATTGTTGATAATCAAAATTATCTTGTTCAACACCAAAGGCTAAATAAGAGCACTTCAATGTCGCAAGCATTTGCAACGCCCCGCTAGCAAAGCGATCTGCTGGCTGACAAGCTACCGCAAAGGGTAACTCAATAACCAAGTCGGCACCATGATCCAGAGCCATTTGGGCCCGCTGCCATTTATCAATAATTGCAACTTCACCACGTTGGACATAATTTCCTGACATCACTACTACAACAGCATCTGCTTGCGTTTTTTTGCGAGCTTGGGCTAGCTGATAAGCATGGCCATTGTGAAACGGATTATATTCGGCTATGACACCACAGGCTTTCATGAGCGGTCGCTTCGCTTTGCTTGAAACAACCATCGTGGCGTTTCTTCCTGCAAATTTTCATCGTTGAAGCCACCGTAAACCGCAACTTCACTGAAGCCGACTTTTTCTAAAAGCTGTTGATATTGTTGATAAGGATAAGTACGTTCATGATGTTCTTCATGTAAGGCTTCATACGCCTCTAGCTCATCTCGCCAAACAAAAAAGGTTAAATCATGTAAGACGCTATTAGGTTGATCGTCACTATAACTCGACCACATAAAAGCCCAATCCTCATCATGTTCATTGTACATATAGCCTGGAAAAACTTCATTCATTTGATATAAAGAATGCACATCAAATAAAAACGTCCCGCCTGGTTTCAAGCTCGCATATACTTCACTAAAACAACGTTCAACTGCAGCTAAATCAGTCAAATAGCACAGTGAATCATCAAAACAAGTGATTAAATCAAAATCACCAACTCCGACGTCTGTTAATTTGGTCATATCACCTTGAAGCCACGTAACTGCCACATCATCTTGAAGTGCACGTTCCTCGGCTAAGGTGAGCATTTCTTCTGACAAATCAATGCCATAAGTGTCAGCTTTTTCTTGCGCAAATAAAACAGCCAGATCTCCTGTTCCACAGGCAAGATCCAGCACTTTTTTATCTTCTAACGGCAATCCTAAATGACGCCGCGTAAATTGTAACCATTGTGGATATAAGGTCTTATCCATCAATAAATCATAATAGTAAGCAAATGTTTGGTACATTTTAGTCAATTAACTCGTGGATATCGACCATTGGTGCGTCTGACCACAGTTTCTCCAAATTATAGAATTCGCGTTCTTCTTTCAAGAAGACATGAACAACCACGTCTTTAAAGTCGATTAGAATCCATTTAGATCCCTTCTTACCTTCAACATGACCCTCAATTCCTAATGCTTCAACTTGCTTTTCAATTTCTTCAACAACAGCAAGTACTTGACGCTCAGAACCGGCATCCATAATGATAAAATAGTCTGCTAATAGGCTAACATTGCGCATGTCTAAGGCAACAATATCCTCAGCCCGTTTATCATCCCCAGCTTTAATCGCTGTTTCTAAAATCTCTTTGCTTTTATCCAAAAATTAATCCTCCTTGTGGATTCCTAGTACATTATATGTTTCAAAAGTTCTTGGGAAAATCTTAGCCTGTTTCTCAACTAAATACAAGATTGTATGTTGTAATTCATAAGCAACCGCAGCATCTAAACTTACCGCTAAAGCTTGTCGTGCCTCATCAATTCCTGGAAAGTTACGTCCTGGTTCAACAAAATCAGCAACAAAAATAATTTTGTCGAGGGTAGTCATCGCTGGATCACCTACGGTATGACGAGCAACGGCTTGTAAAATTGCTTCATCGTGAATATCAAGTTCTGCTTCGATGAAATAACGGCCCACAACACCATGCCAAATGGCGTTGCCGTAATTTAATAAATCAGGATCAAGCTGTTTTTTTTGAATCATCGCTATGAATTCAGCATTACTTCGTTCTTTCGCATAGTCATGAAGTAACCCTGCTAAGCCGGCTTTAGTTACATCTGCATCAACTTTAGCAGCGATTTGCATGGCTTGTTGTTCAACACGTAGACAATGCTCAGCGCGATAATCGCTAAGGTGTTCATGTAAAGCTGCTACTAATTCATCCCGAGTATAGGGAACAATCTTTTTAAACTCAAGCGGATCATACTCAATGCTCAAGGTAAAGCCCCTTTTCTTTAATATAAGCCTGAACTTTATCTGGTACTAAATAATTGATTGGGCAGTGATTACTTACTAGTTGCCGAATTTTAGTGGAACTAATCGCCACCTCTGGCGTATCTACCCAAATGACCGGATACTTAGCTTTAGTTGAGTAACCTGGGCGTTTAACGCCCACAAAAGTGACTAACTTTGCTAATTCATCAATTCGATGCCAAGTCGGTAAATACTCAATCATATCAGCACCAAGAATTAAATAATAGTCCGCCAGTGGATGACGTCGCTTTAATTCAACAATTGTGTCATAGGTGTAACTCTTGCCACCACGAGCAATTTCTAATAAATCTAAATCAAAGCCCTGATGTCCAGCTAGTGCTAACTCTAACATTGCCACACGATCTTTAGCATCAATTGTTTCTTTGTGATCTTGATGTGGTGGTTGTGCATCAGGAATAAACGAGACTTTCTTAAGCTTGAGTTGTGCCATTACCTGATCTGCCATAATTAAATGACCAATATGAACAGGATTGAAAGTTCCGCCCATAATCCCTACTGCCTGACGTGGTAATTTAGGTGTTTTGATTTGTACTTTAGTTTCTAGTGGTGTTTTTAGTTCTGTTTGTTTCATTTTATTGCATTCACTTCTTCAGAAAGCTTCCGATTTTTAATTTTGCTTGCAGGACGATACAAAGTCAAAACGCGTCCTAACGATTGAACAACTGTTAAGTTAGGAATCGTTTCAGCAAGTGTTTGACTTAATTCAGCTGCTGTTTCATCTGAATTCTGCAAAATATTAATTTTTAGTAACTCATGTGTTTCTAAGGTACGTACTAAATCATCAACGAATGCATCATTTAGACCGTTTTTACCTACTTGTAAACTGGGCCGTAACCGATTAGCCTTCGATTTCAAAAAACGTTTCTGCTTACTTGTTAACATTTAAATTCTCCTTCTAGACAATCGGTGTTCTTAAACTATAACTAACACCTTCTGGTAAAAACAAACGATAATCGCTATTTGCTGGTAATCGTAGCCAACCTAAACCAGCAATAACAAGGTCTTGTGGTTCTTTAGTGTGAAAATCGTGTTGTTTAAAAGGTGGGAATTGCTCTGGATCAGCAGGTGGTACTAACAATTTACCACGTTGACGTTGATAAAAATCATCTGCTGTGGCTGTTTTTGTCCGGTGCACTAACAAATTATTTTCAACATAGACAACGATGCTGCTGCGCGTGCCCTTTAAAAAGTCTAAGCGCATCAAACCACCTAAGAATAAAGTCTGTGGTGGATTCAATTGGAAGACACGTGGTCGTAATTCGTTTTGAGGACTAATATAACGTAACTCTTTAGCACTTAGATAGTGGGCCATTTGAGTACCATTAATAATTCCCGGTGTATCAATTAAAGATTGGCCATCAGCCAAAGGAATCTGAATCTGATCGAGTGTTGTCCCAGGAAAACGTGACGTTGTAATCACATCATTTTGACCAGCAGTTTGCTTGATAATGGCATTAATCAAAGTTGATTTCCCAACGTTGGTTGTCCCGACCACATACACGTCGCGACCTTTACGTTCTTTTTCAATAACAGCTAATAATTCATCCACTTGGTATAACCTTTTAGCACTGGTTAATAACGTTGCAACCGGATGTAGGCCTTGTAATGCAGCCTGTTGTTGCAACCAATTTGTGACTTTTGAACGTTTAACACTCTTGGGTAGTAAATCAGCTTTATTACCAACCAAAATAACTTGGTTAGTGCCGACAAAGCGATGCAACCCGGGAATCACACTACCATCAAAGTCAAACAAATCCACAACGTTGACAATTAAAGCATTTTGCTTGCCTAGCGAATTCAATAAGGCGGTAAATTCATTATCATCAATGGCAACGTCTGTTATTTCGTTGTAGTGACGCAAACGAAAACAACGTTGACAATAAAATAAGTTATTATCTGCTGCCAGTTGTTTCTTTAATGAGCTAGCAGGAATATAGCCAGCTTCATCTGGGTCGTTACTTTGTAACTTAGCCCCACAACCAATACAATATAAATCATTTGTTTCAACTTCAGTCATTTAAATGCTCCTGCCAAGTGGCCTGTGGATTTTTTTGATAATAATGATTCATGATAATGTTTTCGAAGAAACGGTTCAATTTAGTCGTCCAACTATCAGTTTCAACAAAGGGCCGAACCATCACAGTACGTACCCCTGCAAGATGACCAGCTTGCACATCTGTTAGCAATTGGTCGCCAACCATCACAGTATGTTCAGGTTCCAAATTAAATTCTTTTAAAGCACGATCAATGCCAAATGGTAATGGCTTTAGTGCATTCCAAATAAACGGAATACCTAGTTGCGCAACTGCCCGTTGAACCCGTTTCTTTCTATTATTAGAAACAACAATCACTTGAATATGATTTTGTTTCATTGTTTCTAACCAATCGAGCAGTTCTTCAGACGCATCAGGATCATGCCAAGCAATTAAAGTATTATCCAAGTCTGTTAAAATTGCATTGATCTGATACCGTTTCAGCTCGGTTGGTGTTAAATTATAAATTCGATTTAATAACCAATCAGGTTTAAAAAATACCATGTTCCACCTCGTTCATATCCCTTCATTATAAAAGAAAAGTGCGATAGAAACAACGTTGGTTAACTGAAGTTCTTCAACAATAACTTAATTTTCCAAAAAATAACAATAAAAAAGCAATCATGATTGCCAATTGAACTATTAATTTAGTTCAATGACGCTTCGTGATTGCTTTTTATTATTAAAAATCAGTCGTATCAGGATCAGCTGCTAAACCAGCTTGACCATGTAAACCATCGATAACCTTCATGTCTGCTTCACTTAATTCAAAATCAAACAATTGGGCATTTTCTTCAATTCGTTCTGGGTGAACCGACTTAGGTAATGGCAAGAAACCATGTTGCAAGCTCCAACGTAAAACAACTTGTGCAACAGTCTTATCATAGTTAGCTGCAATATCTTGTAACTCAGCAACCTTGAAGATCTTACCAGTACCAAGTGGGCTATAAGCTTCACTCAAAATATGATGAGCCTCATTATAAGCCGTTACTTCTGGTTGCAAATCACTTGGATTTAAGAAGATCTGATTAACTGTTGGTTGAATTGTTGCTGTTTTTAATAGTTCATCTAAATGTTTAGCATGGAAGTTGGAAACACCAATCGCACGAATTTTACCAGCTTGAACGGCTTCTTCCATTGCACGCCAAGATTCAGCGTTCATTTCTTGCCAACGATTACGGAAGTCTACTGGATTAGGCCAATGAATTAAATATAAATCAAGATAGTCCAAACCTAATTCCATTAAAGAGCGATCAATTGCTTGCTTAGCTGCTTGATAACCATGATCTTTGTTCCATAATTTAGTCGTCACAAAAATTTCATCGCGTGGAATTCCACTCTTACGAATACCCCGACCAACACTTTCCTGATTGCCATAAGCGGCAGCAGTATCAATATGACGGTAACCTGCTTTTAAAGCGGCTAAAACAGATGATTCTGCAATATTACCATCAGGTGTTTGCCAAGTACCAAAACCAACAACAGGAATTTTAACACCATTGTTCAATGTATAAGTATCAGTTAAACTCACAATAATTCCTCCTTAAAAATCCATAGTCAACTTCTATTATGCTGACATGATACGTATCAATACGATAACAGAAACCTACTAACTAAATCAGTATAGCAAACATTTAAAAAATACTTAGTATCTTTGCTCAAATATTATACACGCTAACAACTTAATGATTATTAATGAGATGAAATTGTTCATCCAGCCATTGCAAACAGACCGGTAAATAAGTATCCCAAAAATTCCAGTCATGTTGGCCTGTTTGCTCACGATAATCAAGTTTATCTAAATATTGGCGTGCAAATGTACGGAAAGTTCGATTACTCTCTAAGAGTTTATCATCAGTGCCAATTAGCTGAAATAGTGGCAATTGTGTGGCTCGACGATCCGCCACTAAGTTCAAAAGATTATTGTGGCTCTTGGTAAAACTTTCCCGATCGCCAAAAACTTGTTCAAATTCAGCAGTCCGATCATTCCAAGTTGAACTAATATCTAATCGACCCGATAAACTTGCAGCCGCACCAATACGATCTGGATAATTTAAGGCCCACTTAAAGGCACCATAACCGCCCATCGATAAACCAGCAACAAATGTATTTTGCTTAGTTAAAGATAAATTCAACCAAGTTGTTAAATACTCTGGCAAATCCTCAGTTAAATAATCCCAATAATGCTCACCGTAGGCCGTATTAGTATAGTAACTTTTACCAACATCTGGCATAACAATCACAAAAGGATATTGACTTGCATACCGAACCAGAGAGCTATTATAAAGCCACGAATTTTGATTGTCTCCTAATCCATGCAATAGAAATAAGACTGGTTGATTCTTAATTCGATTAGCGGGTAAGTATATTTTAAAATCTGTTGTCTTTCCTAAACTTTTCGAGAAAAAACTAAACGTTGCAATAGCCATTGCATCACTCCCATTTGCCTTTAAGTATAGCATAAACCCTATTTATTGCCGATTAAGAACCACTCATGTCAAACACTAACTATCGTTCTTCGTGCCTTTGGAAAATGCACTGGTGGAACACTACGAGCTTAATCTGAATCAAATACAAACTTTCTTGTAAATGGTAAACCATTAACAAGAATTACGCGAAAGTTTCTATCTTGCTAACCTAGCGACGGCGAAAAGACACCGCTCAGTAGTGAAATTATTGTTGCGATTTATCGCCTACAATAAGGCTCAGCCTTAAGACGAACTATCTTTACTCAACTTAAATTGACGCCCACCACGTTCCATGAGCAAACTTTGTGGAAGCGATAAAAGCGAAAAAATAACGGTTTTAGCTTTCCTAATACGCTTAAATTAATGACAATAAAAAAGGCTGGGAAATATCCCAACCTTTAATCAATTAACGTCTTATTTGTTTAAAGCAGCTTTTGCTTGATTAGCAACTTCTGTAAATGCTGCGGGATCAGTAATAGCAATGTCTGCTAACATCTTACGGTTAATATCAATACCAGCAAGTTTCAAACCATGCATCATTTTGCTGTAGCTTAAGTCATTCATACGAGCAGCTGCGTTGATACGAGCGATCCATAACTTACGGAATTCGCGCTTAACTGCACGACGGTCACGGAATGCATAACGATATGAAACCATGACTTGTGTGTGTGCTGACTTGAACAGTAAATGCTTAGCACCGCGATAACCTTTGGCTAATTTAAGAACTTTCTTACGACGTTTGCGAGTAACAGTACCGCCTTTTACACGTGGCATATTAATTTCCTCCTTGAGAACTAACTATCTTAATTTAACAGGTCACAAATATTAACGCATTTGTGAAAGCATTTGACGAATACGACGCATGTCGCTATTTGAAACCATAGCTGGCTTGCTTAATTGACGACGTTGCTTCTTAGTCTTGCCATGGAAACGGTGACTTGTATAAGCATGACCCCGTTTTAATGCACCACTTGCCGTTTTCTTAAAACGCTTAGCAGAAGCGCGATGTGTTTTTTGCTTTGGCATGATAAAATCCTCCTAAATTAATCTAATGTCGAATCAACTATTTTTTCTCGGCCTTTGGAGCTAAAATCAAGAACATACTACGGCCATCCATCTTAGGATGAGCTTCGACGTTAGCAACGTCAGCGGCTTGTGTAGCAAATTGTTCTAACACTTTACGACCGACATCCTTATGAGTGATTGCGCGTCCTTTGAAACGAATTGAAACTTTAACTTTATCACCCTTGCCTAAGAACTTCTTGGCATTATTGAGCTTAGTATTAAAGTCACCTTCGCCGATTGCAGGACTTAGACGAACTTCTTTAACGTTAACCACTTTTTGCTTCTTACGAGCTTCACGATTCTTCTTTTGTAATTCGAACCGGTATTTGCCATAGTCCATGATCTTTGCAACTGGCGGTTTAGCATTAGGTGAAACTAGAACTAAATCTTGGTTCGCCTGGTCTGCTAAACGTAACGCTTCAGCCTTAAGCTTAACGCCAAGTTGGGCGCCATCTGCACCGATCAGTCGAACTTCACGTGCTCGAATATTTTCATTGACTATTAAATCTCTTGCTATGGGAAGTCACCTCCAAAATGTAATTGATGATATTATCATCAACCCCATGCAAAAACTGCGGGCGCAAAAGCACCCGCAGTATCAATTCATCAGCAAATTAACTAACGTATTAACCTAGAGGCTTAAGAGCTTAGGTGAGAAGCGGGAACTTCTGCTTAATTCAACCTTGTTAGTATAGCAACTGAAATGATGCTTGTCAAGCCTTGCACTTAACTCAAAATTTTTGAATTAATTAGTTTAATTTCTTTTCAATGCTTGAGTTAGCCGCATCTGAAGAAACACGACTGTAATTAGCAACATCTGCTTCAGTACTTTCAATAAATTCTTTTAGTGGTTCATCAGCAGCATCTTTTTCGCCATAACGACGAACAGAAACAGTTTGATCAGCTAACTCTTGATCACCAACAACTAATGTGTAAGGAATCTTTTGAGTTTGTGCTTCACGAATCTTATAACCCATCTTTTCATTACGTAAGTCAAGTTTGACACGTAAGCCCTTAGCTGCCATTTGC
This sequence comes from Lapidilactobacillus dextrinicus DSM 20335, assembly GCF_001436095.1. Lineage (GTDB taxonomy): Bacteria > Bacillota > Bacilli > Lactobacillales > Lactobacillaceae > Lapidilactobacillus > Lapidilactobacillus dextrinicus. The sequence goes on from NZ_AYYK01000025.1 coordinate 28,653, forward strand.
TTTTGAATATCTTTAGCATAATCAGAATGCAAATCTAAATTAACTGGGATAATTTCAACTTGCGTTGGTGCCAACCAAGTTGGGAAAGCACCCTTGTACATTTCCATTAAGTAAGCAATGAAACGTTCCATTGTACCAACGATCCCACGGTGCATCATCACTGGACGATGTTCTTGACCATCAGCACCTGTATAAACTAAGTCAAACTTCTCAGGCATCATAAAGTCTAATTGAATTGTTGACATGGTTTCTTCGCCACCAAGTGCTGTCTTAGTTTGAACATCCAACTTAGGACCGTAGAAAGCAGCTTCGCCTTCTGCTTCATAGTAATCCAAACCTAAATCGTCCATGGCACTCTTCAACATTGATTGTGCGTTGTTCCACATTTCATCATCATCGAAATACTTTTCAGTATTAGCCGGATCACGATAGCTTAAACGGAAAGTGTAGTCAGTAATGTTGAAGTCATCATAAACTTCCATCATCATCTTCAAGACGCTCTTGAATTCTTCTTTGATTTGGTCAGGTGCTAAGAAAGTATGACCATCGTTTAATGTCATTTCCCGAACCCGTTGTAAACCAGATAGAGCACCTGATTTTTCATAACGGTGCATCATACCTAATTCAGCAATACGTACTGGTAATTCACGGTATGAGCGGTTGTGATGGTTGTAAATTTGAATATGTGATGGACAGTTCATTGGTCGTAATTCCAAGAATTCGCCATCGCCCATATCCATTGGTGGGAACATATCTTCACGATAGTGAGCCCAGTGACCAGAAGTCTTGTATAAGTTCAAGTTAGCTAATACTGGCGTATAGACATGTTGATAACCATTAGCTACTTCTTTGTCAATAATATAACGTTCGATTACGCGACGAACAGTAGCACCATTTGGCATCCAGTATGGCAAACCAGCACCAACTTCAGGATCAACGAAGAAAATATCTAAATCACGGCCGATTGTCCGGTGATCACGTTCTTTAATCTCAGCACGACGTTTTAAATCAGCTTCAAGATCAGCAGCTTTAAAGAAAGCAGTCCCGTAAATCCGTTGTAACATTGGATTACTTGACTTACCTTGCCAATATGCGCCAGCAACAGATAATAATTCAAAATGTTTAAGAGGTGCCATAGTCTTTAATAAGGCCCGATCGCCAAAGCTAATATAGTCACCTAATTGATAAACAGCGATTTGAACACTGTCAATTGCTTTAACTAATGATTCTTGATAAGGATCATCTTTGAAAGTTTCTAATAATTCTGTCTTATCGACTAATTGACGTTCAATTGGTTGGTTAGCAGAAATAATTTTTTGCATAGCTTTTTTAATTTCAGGCAATTCGCTAATGGCAATTTGACCAGCAGCACGATCAGTATCTAAATAGAAACCGTCGTCGTTTGCTTGGTGTTCACCGAAATGAACATCAGCGTGTAATTTTTTAATTGCAGCACCTAAAACAAAAGCGGCAGTGTTCCGCAAAACTTGTAAACCTTCAACATCATCAGTCGTGAAGATTTTGAAGTTGCCATCTTGGTTTAATGGTTGTTCAATATCAACCATTGTACCGTTTAACTCACCAGCAACGGCTTTTTTAGCTAAGCTACTGGCAATGCTTTTAGCAACAGCTAATGTTGAAACACCAGCGTCGAATTCACGAACGCTATTATCTGGAAATGTTAATGAAATTTGTGCCATATTCTTTTCCCCTATTCTTTTTCCCACAAAAAAATCCCTAGGCAATCTAAAATCACCTAGGGACGTTTATCTAACGCGGTTCCACCCGAATTCAATGTGGCAATTAAGCCACATCCTCTTAATGATCGATAATGAGATCAACCAAATGCAATTCGAAGTGGTCGCAAATTTTTGAAACGGAAAAGCTTACAGCCAAGGCTCTTCTCTCTGAACGTTCCAACTAAACTTGTGGTATCTTCAAGCGTTATTAAAGCATAAATATTTAACCTGTGCAAGTGTTTTGTCAAGATTTTCTGAAAAGAGAACCCGGCAAAATTAATTTTCAAATTAGTTGGTTACCCCTTGTCGTAAATTAGGACCGGTCATTTGATATTCTGTCGCCAAAAAACGAATCCGTTCCATAATTCGCGCTGACTTAGTAGCATCAATGCCTTGATTCGTTTGGCTTAAATAAGTTTCTAACTCAGTCATTGTCAAGTTAGAAGTGAAGCAAGTCGTTAGCCGTTCTTGCATGCGATATTGCAAAATAACGCCTAAAATTTCGTCACGCACCCAAGGGCTTAAGGAATCAGCCCCGATGTCATCAATCATCAACACTGGTGTTTTTTCAAGTTCTTCAAGTCGTTGCCAGACTTGATGATCATTGATGGCTTGCTTCATTTGTACGGCAAAAGTTGGAAAATGAACTAAAGTACTCACAATATTATGTTGGGCTAAATTATTAGCAATCGCCCCTAATAAATAGGTTTTACCAATTCCAAATGGACCACATAAATAAAGGCCTTTAACATAATCAGCCGATTGAGTCCGTTGAATTAATTGTGTTGTTAAATCAATCGCTGCTTCAAAAGCCGGCAAGCGTCCGGGAAATTGTTGATCATAATCATTAAAACTAATATTAGCAAGATCTTTAGGCAGATTAACCATTGTGACCCGACTAGCCTGTTGATCAGCGCGTTGTTGAGCAACTAATTGATCATCAGGTTGATAAACAACCTCGACATAGCCATTATTTACTCGTAAGAAAGGCTCATATCCTGCTGCCGAAAGAGCACCTTTACCAGTTTTAGCATGTTTGTTAGCAACATATTCATAAATCGCAGCTGCAGATTTTTCCACACCAGCTTCATTTAATTGATCGCTATGAGCAGCTAAAAAAGTTTGCACGTCGGGATCTGCTAAAGCCTTACTAATTAATTCGCGATAATTATGATTTAATTCATGACGGTTTAAATACTTCGTAAAAAATTCATTAATCGAGCGCATCTATTCACCCCGCTGTTGACTAGCTTTGTTTAATTCTGCTAATTTCTTGGCAATATTTTGTTGTTGCTGCTTATCCACTTTAATCTGATTAGGCGTTGCCGCCACGGTTTGCTTTTGAGTTTGTTGTTTTTTGAGCCAATCTGGCGTCACACCAGCTGGTTTCTGACGAGAATTAGCTCGCGATTTTTGTTGTAATGGTTTTTGATCACGTTGACTTAAATAAGCAATAGCCGCTTCAGGTGTATTAATCCCCTCTTTAAGCCAATTCTGGGCTACGGTATCAATAGGCGCCATGGTAACCGTTGTGTAATCACGAACAACAACATAGATTAAAATATTAATCGTTGCATTATCAAGAACACCACGTTGTTGTAATTTTTTAACATTACGATACTCATTTTGAGCGACGTAAGAATGCTGACGTTGTTTTAAATCATGCAAAAATTCGGCCGGTGCCAATTTTTTAGCCTGTTCTAACAAGCGTTGTTGTGCACTAGTAAATTGCTTAATCGACGTTGTATTCGTTGCACTGGCGGGCTTAGTGGTTGCCATTTGATCGGGATTTAATTGTTGATAGAGTGCTAAGGCCCGTTCTTCTAACATACTAAAATTAATCCGATTCGTTGCAACGTTAATACTACGATTGATCAATCGAGCAATATCGGTCATTGAAAAGCCGTAGAAGCGTTGTAGCCCAAAGATATCCGATTTATGCTGGGTAATCTCTGTTTCAGGAATTTGATTGCGCCCTACTAAGGCAATCAAAGTTTGCCAATCAAAGTTGGCTAATTCGGCTGGACTAATCTCAGAAATCGCTGCCGTTGTTTGAGCTTGTTTAAACTTTGCTGCACCGGTCTTAACTTCTTGCGGTGGTGTCAATAAAGCCGAATCTGCCATATGAAAAACGTCTAAAAAACCGACCGTTAATTCCTTAGTGTCAGTTAAATCCACTTCAGGCAATTGAAACTCACGTTGTAAAGCCATAAATTTTTTACGTGAAACGCGCTCTAATAAGTACGTTGCTAAAATTTCTTCTTGAAAAAACTTCTCCGGTGCTAACGGTGCTAATAACCGATAAATTAAATAATCACCTAATGTATCTCGCTTTTGGTAAGTTTTTAAGAGACCACAGGCTTCTAGTTGTTGCCGTGATTTTAGAAAAGTTCGTGCATCTTGATCAAGCGAATCGAACAATTCAAAATGTGCTGAACGTTGTGAGATTAATTGTTGATCGTTAACTTCATGCCATAAGGACAAGTAAAGTGTGAAAGCCTGTGCCGATAAAATTGGTTGATACAAGGCTGTAAAAACATGTTGATTCAAATCACTCCAATTAGCGCCACGAACTAGAAAATACCCTAATTGGGGATCAATCATTGTTTCAGTTCTCATTAATTGACTCATCCTTATTATCTTGAACCTGATGATGATCGTTACTGTCATTTTCACGAGCCATCATTTCTTGAACTTCTTTCATAAAGACACTCATGTCTTTAAACTCACGATAAACACTGGCAAAACGGATATAAGCAACATCATCTACACTGGCTAAATATTTCATCACTAACTCGCCAATTGCTTCAGAACGAATTTCATTTTCGCCAGTTTGGCGGATATCATGTTCAATCTTATCAACGATTTCTGTCATTTGATCCATTGTAACTGGCCGCTTTTCAGCAGCACGAACTAGACCGCGCATGATTTTTTCACGATTGAATTCTTCACGGGTGCCATTTTTCTTAACGACTAATACTGGTGTCTGTTCAATGCGCTCAAAAGTGGTAAAGCGGTAGCCACAATTTTCGCATTCCCGGCGGCGACGAATTGCCCGTCCTTCATCAGCAGGACGGCTATCAACAACCTTTAATGAATTATGGTGACAACGTGGGCATTGCATTCAAAAAACACCTCGATTTAAACTTATTTGCTGTTGTTATTATACCTTAAAAAAGAAATGTGTACCAATGACGAAACAATAGTCTGGTCATTGGTACACATTTAATTTGCTAAAAATTTTTGAAACGCTGAACTATACCAAAAGGCTGCAAAAGTTTTCGGTAAGTCGTCAATTGGTTTAGAGGTGTCTAACACAAAATCGGCACGAGCCAATCGTTCGTCATGACTCATTTGTGAGGCAATTCTTGCTTTTGCTGCTGCTTCAGTAAGATGATCGCGTTGTTCAACACGCACCAATTGAATTTGTGGCGCAACATCAACCACTAAAACCGCATCGCACAATTGATCATAGCCAGTTTCAAATAATAAAGGAATATCATAAACAATTAAATCACGATCGGCCGCGCGATATGCCACCGTTTGCCGTAGAATTTCTTGGCGAATTAACGGATGTGTTAACTGATCTAATTTTTGTAGTGCTTCAGGATCCGCGAAAACTAACTGACCCAGTTTTTGCCGATTTAAGCGACCATCTGCTAATAAATAATCTGAACCAAAAGCAGCAATAATTGCAGTTAATCCGGGTTGATTAGGTTCGACAATTTGATGAGCAATTAAATCGGCATCAATTACAGCTGCCCCTTGTTTTTTAAACAAGGTGGAAACTGCTGATTTACCCGAAGCAATACCACCAGTTAAACCAAGTACCTTACTCATGATCAGGCACTTCAATTGGTAGTGGTTGGCATTGCGGACAGAAATGTGTTCCTCGACCACCTAGTTTTATTTTTTCAATGGTGGTGCCACAGCGCTCACAAGATTGGCCTTGACGACCATAAACATGGAGATCAAATTGAAATTGGCCAGTATTGCCATTAGCGTCAACATAACTACGAATCGTTGTACCGCCATGATCAACCGCCATCTTTAATTCTTGAATAATATTATCATGTAAAACCTCAGCTTGCGCGCGCGTGATGGCGTTAGCTGGTAATAACGGGCTAATTTGACTTAACCACAAAACCTCATCTACGTAAATATTGCCTAAACCAGTCACTACATGTTGATCTAGTAAAACTTGTTTAATAGCTTTATGATGGTGACGTAATGCTGTATAAAATGAGTCAACCTTGAAATCGGAGCTGAAAGGTTCTGGTCCTAAAGCTTTGATCCCAGAAACTTGCGCTTCCGTTCCTGTTTGCACAAGTTGCATCCGGCCAAACTTACGGACATCTTGATATTGCAAGGCGCTCCCATCGGTAAATTCGAATACAACGTGAACGTGTTTATTCTCAGGTTCAGTCACTTGGCGAACGAAATACTTCCCTTCCATTCTTAAATGACTAATCATCGTTAAGTCATGGTCAAACCGGAATAACAAGTATTTACCACGGCGATCAATCGTGAGTAATTTTCTTCCCTGTAAAGCCGTCACAAAACCTTCCGGATCACCGACAATAATTTTAGCGTAGTAAACATGGATATCTTTAATTGTTTTATTTTGAATTAGACCTAATAAAGAGCGACGAACGGTTTCAACTTCTGGTAATTCTGGCACGCTATTAATCCCCTTAACTAAATTTCACAGTAGACCTTAATCTATTTGGCATCATACCAAGTCTTGCCATGGGCACTTTCAACAACTAGTGGCACGTCCAAACTGACTGCAGAGTCCATCACACTTGGTACTAATTTTTCCAAAATTGGAATTTCTGATGCAGGTGCTTCAAAAATTAATTCATCATGAACCTGCAATAACATTTTAGCTTGTAAGTTTTCAGCTTGCAGACGCTTTTGCATGTTAATCATGGCAACTTTAATAATATCGGCCGCGCTACCCTGAATAGGCGTGTTCATGGCTGTTCGTTCAGCAAATGAACGCAAATTAAAGTTCTTTGATTTAATATCAGGCAAATAACGACGTCGGTGCATAATTGTTTCTACATAGCCCTGTTCTTTTGCCAAAGCCACGATGTCATCAATATAAGTCTTAACATCCGGATATTGTTCAAAATATGCCGCAATAAAAGCAGCTGCTTGTTTGCGAGAAATTCCAATATTTTTGGATAAGCCATAATCACTAATCCCATATACAATCCCAAAGTTAGTCGCTTTAGCCTGACGCCGCATATCCGGTGTTACTTCACTAGGATCATTCAAGCCAAAAATACTCATAGCAGTATGCGCGTGAATGTCATAACCACTCTTAAAAGCAGCTTGCATATTCTTATCGCCAGAAACATGCGCTAAAACACGCAATTCCACTTGCGAGTAATCACTAGAAAAAATCTCCCAGTCAGGATGACTTGGCACAAAGGCCTGGCGAATTTTGCGACCTTCTGGCAACCGAATTGGAATATTTTGCAAGTTAGGATCAACAGAAGATAGGCGTCCAGTCTGCGTCAATGTTTGCAAATAACGCGTATGCACTTTGTGATCAGGATGAATGACTTTAAGCAAACCCTTGATATAAGTTGATTGTAACTTAGAAATTTGCCGATAAGTTAAAATACGTTGCACGATTGGATGTGCGCTTTGTAATTGTTCCAAAACTTCAACTGAGGTTGAATAACCCGTTTTGTTTTTCTTAATCACTGGTAATTTTAATTCTTCAAACAAGACCGTTCCCAGTTGTTTAGGCGAATTAATATTAAATTCATGACCAGCATCTTCATAAATCAACGCTTCAATTTCTGATAGCGTCTTGCCAAAGTCCGTCTGCATTTGTTGTAGACGTTGACTATCAACCGTAATACCAGCGAGCTCCATTTGACCTAAAACAATGGCCAATGGTGCTTCAATTTCGTCATATAATTGATCTTGATCATTATCCTGAAGTTGCTTTAATAATTCCGGACGTAAGTCATAAATTGCCTTGGCTTTACGTGCTAAGTGTTCACCTAATACTGCCTGTTCAGTTGGAACTGCGCGTTTAGCACCTTTACCATAAACTTCTAAATCAGTCTGAACATCGAAATAGTCATATTGTTGCGCTAAAATTCCTAAATCATTGCTATTATCATTAGTATCTAGCAAATAAGACGCTAGCAATAAATCAAAAGTCATCGCATTAATTGGCGTGCCTAGACGCTCCATTAGCACCATTGTTTTTTTACTATCGAAAACATCTTTTGGTTGTTTTGAATCTTGCAGCCAGTTTTTAAGCACTGGTGCTTCTAATAAACCTAAATCAGTACTGTAATACCATTGTTCATCAGTCCCAAAAGCAAAACCAATTGGCATCTCGACATGATAATTATCACCCAAAATATCGATCACAAAACTACGTTGCTTCTTATCAGCCAGCGCTCTTTCTAGATTAGCTTCTGTTAATTCGACAAATGGCAGTTCAGTCATTTTAGGCATAGCTGCGCCATTTTCATCATTTTGTGGCATTTTAGCTAGTTTTGATTTGAAATTCATTTGTTGATAAAACTGAACTAGTGCTGCTTCATCAACAGGCTGACGTTCAGTATCAGCTAAAGAAATAGTTAATGGTGCTTCCACGTTAATTGTTGCCAACTTTTTACTTAAAAACGCGTTTTCTTTATCGTTGATCAAATTTTCTTTAAGCTTGCTCTTTTTCATTTCATCAACATGCTCATATAAGTTCTCAACGCTGCCATATTCAGCTAATAGCTTGAGTGCAGTTTTTTCACCGACTTTAGTCACACCAGGATAATTATCCGAGGTATCTCCCATTAAGCCCTTCATGTCAATGATTTGTGTTGGTGTTAAGCCTAATTTTTCTTGGAGGTATGCTGGTGTATAAGCTTCCACATCATTAACACCCTTGCGGTTCACCTTAACGGTAGTGTTATCACTTGTGAGTTGCGTTAAGTCACGATCACCGGTTACAACAACAACAGGCATTTTGCCAACTGCTTCTTTAGCCAATGTCCCAATAATATCATCGGCTTCATAGTCAGCTAATTGATAATGAGTGATACCGTAAGCATCTAATAATGTATTGAAATAAGGCATTTGTTCCGAAAGCTCAGCCGGCGTTTTGCTTCTCGTTCCTTTATACTCATCAAACATTTTTGTTCGAAAAGTTGTTTTGCCTGCATCAAAGGCCACTAAAACATTGGTTGGTTGTTCACTAGCTAGTAAATTATCTAGCATGTTACTAAAGGTATAGAGGGCGTTAGTATGCAAGCCTTCTTGATTGGTGAATTTATCTAGTGAATTATGCAAGGCAAAAAAAGCTCGGAATGCCAAGCTGTTGCCATCTAGTAATAAAAGCTTTTTATTTTGATCAGATTGTGACATATATGCCTCCCAGATATTGCGTTAACTTCATTCTAGCAGAGAAAAGAATGAAACAAAAATAAACGAGCTAAATTAAAACTAGAAAACTTTAGCTAATTAACTGTTTGAAAGCTCTGTTAAATTCTCAAAACATATTGTAAAGGCATAAATTTATAAAACATCAACTAAAAAAGTCTGGAACAGAAGTACATCTTAATAATTTGAAGGCAATATTAACGAATATTGGCTGCTAAACGTGTTCCAAAAGTCAGTCAATTTTGCTTAACATTGAAAGAACCGCTAAATCCGAATGCGGATTTAGCGGTTCTTTCAGTTTAATGCTCATTGCCTAAACAACTTTTGTCTCACTCTTTTTTTATTAGTTATTTTTCTTGATTTTTAGCGGTCCAATATTTTTGTTTGGCCTGTTCCCACTTTTGCCGATCTTGATCGTTGATCATGCGAATAACTTTAGCTGGATTCCCACCCACAATACTATTAGCAGGTACATCCTTAGTGACAACAGCGCCAGCGCCAACAATCGCATTTTTGCCGATGGTCACACCTGGTAATATAACGGCACTGCCGCCAATCCAGACGTTATCTTCCACTACAATTGGCGAGCCGAATTCTAAATCTTCAATTCGAATATCAGCCACAATTGGATGGCCTGCGGTATAAAAGCCCACCCGTGGTCCAACCATAACATTATTACCAATTGTCACCCGATTAACATCTAGAAAAATACAATCCATATTGGCATAAAAATTATCGCCAATTGTTATATGGCAACCATAGTCAACATTTATTGGCGGATTAACATATAAATTCTTGCCAGCCTTGCCAAATAATGTTCTTTCTAAGCGAACAATTTCAGCCGTATTTTCAATGGGTACTTGATTAATTTGCTGAGCAATCATCTTGCCATGAATCGATTTATGTTCAGGTAAAATATCTCGGGCAACATATAAGTCGCCGGCTAACATTCGTTCATATTCAAAATCTTGAGTCACAGTTAACACTCCTGTTTTAACTTATTCTGTGGTTAATTCAATTAAATTACCTTCTGGATCCTGGACAACAGCTTCATAATAACCATCGCCAGTTGTCCGTGGTCCATTTAATAATGGGTAACCATCTTCTGAAAGACGCAACGCCAAATCATCAACAGCTTGTTGATCGCCAACAGCTATTGCCAAATGACTATAGCCTAACGTTTCACCAGGTTGTAGGTTAACAAATTTTTTACTGGTAATTTCTAACCGGCTACCAGAAGCAAAGGTTAAAAAGTATGATTGAAATTTTGTATTGGGATTTTCATAACGAGCCCCACTTTGCGCACCAAAATAATGTTCATAAAAAGTCCGCATCTTTTCTAAATCGTGTGTTAATAAAGCCACATGTTCGATTCGCATTCAACAGATCTCCATTTATTTCTTAAAATTAGTTTCCCTGTTATCTTATCATGTTAACGGTTACTTTGTATTAAAAATTGCCACTTTTCAATTAAAAAAATAGTGTCAGTTAATCCTGGGCCTTAGCCCTGAAATTTAACTGACACTATCTATCATTTTCTAATTAATCAGATCTTTAAATGCTTGTTCATATTTTTGAATGTCGCCTGCACCCATAAAGACAATCACAGCGCCTTTCTCGTTAACCAGTGGGCTTAAGTCATCTAAGTGAATAACTGAGCCACCATGATTAATTAAAGCACCTAAATCAGCGCTTGAAACACTACCTTGATGTTCCCGAACCGAACCAAAAATCTCAGTTAGGAACACTTCGTCAGCCAAATTTAAACTCTTAGCAAAGCCAGGCATTAAAGCCTTAGTCCGACTATAAGTATGTGGTTGGAAGACAGCAACGATTTTCTTATCAGGATATTTTTGACGAGCTGCATCAATGGTTGCCTTAATTTCAGATGGATGGTGTGCGTAATCATCAATGATCGTGTACTGATTAATATCTGTCTCACTAAAGCGGCGTTTAACACCCTTAAAGGTCAACAATTCTGCTGCAACTTCAGTCATTGATAAACCTTCTAAATAGCTAACCCCGACAACAGCTAAACTATTTAAAATATTATGTTGGCCAAAGAGTCGAATTTCAAAATGACCCAGAATCTGACCATCGTGTTTCACATCAAATTCAGAACCCAAGTCCGTACGTTTGATATTAATTGCTTGGAAATCATCGCCGTCATTTAGACCATAATAATAGATTGGCACATTGGCTTTAATTTGACGAATGTTTTGATCCTCACCCCAAGCAAAAATACCCTTTTGAGTTTGATCAGCCTCAGTTTGAAAAGCACTAATCACATCATTAACATCTTGATAATAATCAGGATGATCAAAGTCGATATTGGTCATAATCGTATAATCAGGATGATAAGCTAAGAAATGCCGACGATATTCATCAGCTTCATAAACAAAGAACTTCGCATCGTCAACGCCTTTACCAGTACCATCGCCAACCAAATAAGACGTTTTAGCCACACCACTTAAAACATGGGCTAACAATCCCGTTGTGCTGGTCTTACCATGCGTACCAGAAACACCAATACTAACGTAACCCTTTAATAGTTCACTTAAGAAATCAGGATAGCTAACGATTTTAGCCCCTTGTTCTTTAGCAGCAACTACTTCTGGATGCGTTTCTGGAAAAGCATTTCCCTTAATGTAAGTCCAACCTGGTTTAACATTGTCAGCACTAAAGGAATACATGGGTATGCCCGCTTCTTCCAATGGTGTTTGTGTGAAAGTATACTGATCAATATCAGAACCTGCCACTTCATAACCTAAGTCTTTTAAAATTAAAGCCAAAGCACTCATGCCTGACCCTTTAATACCGATGAAATATACTTTTTTATCTGCAGCCGTCATCTTATCATCTATCTCCAAAAATTTATCGTAATCGTTTAATAATTAGCAGAATAGTCGCCAGCAAAGTCAAAGGGTGCGCCAGTTTGACTTGCAGCGTCTAAAACTAAAATACCATGTCGTTGTGGTGCATTAGGTAAACCTAATTCATGAGCACTACAAATCATACCGTAACTTTCAACGCCCCGTAATTTACCTGGCCAAATAATCTTACCATCAGGCATCATCGCGCCAATTTTTGCAACGACAACTTTTTGACCAGCACCAACATTAGGCGCACCGCAGACAATTTGTAATTTTTCAGTGCCAAGGTCAACTTGGGCAATGTGTAAATGATCTGAATCAGGATGTTCAACTAAGGTTTCAACATGACCAATTACAAATTTAGGTTGATTGTCAAAAGGTACTTCAAAATCAAAGCCAGCTTTTTTAACCGCTGCATTAACTTCAGCAATTTGACTTTCGGTCAAAAGGATTTGGCCGTTGCCCTTTAAATCATGAACATATTGAGAAGCGTTAAATAAATTAACACCAACTAATTCGTTATTATCTTTTTTGGTAAGACGCGTTACGTCACCGTTTGTGGCAACATTTTGTTCAGCGTTAGTTGCTTGTCCAGTCACCATAATCAGAACATCGCCTAGGACTGTGGGATTGTAGCTTGAGATCAGCAATCGGAAAACTTCCTTTTCATTAATTTTCAAAAAAATAAAGCTTGTTGAAAAATCACGGGTAGATGAACTTTAACCGGACTTCAGCACGCTTTATATTGTAAGATAATTGTCAGACTTTTTAAAGTATTACTTAGTAAAAGCTAAGCCGTTAATGAAATTTTCAATTTCTTGCTTAGTTTTACGATCTTTGTTTACAAAACGACCAACTTCTTGGCCATCTTGATAAGCAACAAAGCTTGGAATTCCCATAATACCTAATTCTTGAGCTAATTCAAGATATTGATCGCGATCAACTTCAACAAAAGTAATATCAGGATATTCAGCTTCAATCGCTGGCATTGCTGGTTTAATAAAACGGCAATCACCACACCAAGTTGCTGTAAAGAATAAAATCGTTTTATCGTGAGCTGTTACAGTGTTTAAATCTTGTTGATTAAATTCAGCTAATTGTTTCATGAGCTACCTCCAAATCATTCTGTGATAATCATAAGCTATCCTTTAGTAAGCGTCAATCAATTCGTTTTTTAACTTAAAAAGTGACCCGTTAGCAAGCAAATCAATGTGGCTATTGTTTGCTCCTAACAACAAAACAGCGTATCCTATAGATAATATCATGTTGGCGGAGGAAGTATCCCATGGATGAAACTACTAAAAAAATTGTCAAATACGCTGGCTTCGGCTTTGTACAAGGTTTAGCAATCGGTTTAACTAGTGCCTTTTGTTGGCATCGCTATATGAAACGTCTTCCTGATCAATTATTAAGTGAATTAAAACGACTATTCTTACAGGAAGGCCCCATCGAAGGTGCGTGGATTGAATCATCACCACGTTTAACAACGTTCCGCAACGAACGTCGCGTTGTTTACGTTGGTGGTATTACTCGCAAAGAAAATGACGAATTGGTTCAATATCAATTTATTTTTGATGCTAAGGATAAAGAATTATTAGAACTTGAACAAGTTAAATAATTTAGTGCTAATTAAAAGGCGCGGGAAATTTCCCACGCCTTTTTTAATTACTTTTGTTCATCAATGACTTGTATTTTAAGTGGAATTTCTACCACGACTTCCCGACCGTCAATTAATTCACGGATCTTTTGAAATAATAGAATAACCCAACCAAAAGCCGCCACAAAAGCAATAATTTCAAAAGCGGTTAATGATAAATAACCCACAACCTGAAAGGCAATCTCGCAGGCAAACAAAAAAGCACCAATAATATACGAAGCCACCAAAAATTCCTTAGACACATTGGGCAGCAACCATTTAATACCAATAATTAAAATTAAAATTGAATAAACCATAAAACCAGCGATTTGATCGTGCAACACGTGAAAATTAGCATTGTTAGGAAAAACGCCCACTGCGCCTAAATTCACGGCCGCTAAAGTTAATAAGACACGTAACGTCATTAAACGCCAATTCTTAGGATAGACTTGACGCAACGAAACGAATAGATAATCAATTAAAGCCACCATAATCAACGCCGAAAAAATAAGCGTGAAATTAAACTGCCAACTATTTTTCGCAACACTAGTTCCTAAAAAGCTCAAATTATATTGCCACCAATGATTAGCGCCATTGGTAGCCATTGAAATGAACATGCCCCCGACAATCGTTAAGGTGAACAATGTTGTCAACATCTGTGAATTTAAATTGATTGCCGCCAAAGCCATCAAGTAATTCGTCATATAACAAAAGATCAGAAAAATAAAACTTGAGGTCATTAAGTCAAAGGATACCCCTGTAAAGACTTGTCCCATTAACCAAGAAATACCAATTAAGGCCAAACCCAAAATTAACCAGACAGCCACAACGATTACCGGAAAATTTCGCCAGTAAATGCGTTCTAAAGGTGCCCCAATTTTTGAACGGCGACTTTTAATAAAGAACGCGGTAAAAACCACCGTACCAACAACTGCATTAGCAATAATTAACCAAGCTGCAATTGAATTATCACCACTAATTGGAATTTGCTTAGCATGATTAACTTGCCCAACCATAAAAAAAACGATTGCTGTCAATACTGCCAAAACAATTGACCATAATTGCACTTGCCGATAAACAAATTCACGCGTTTTAGAAACTGGCGTAATGGTTGCCACTTCATCTTTAACTGCAATCCGCACTTCTTGGCCAGGTTCTAAAGACATGCTCTCAATAACCTCAGGTGGTAATTCAATTTGATATTTATTTTTAACTGCCAACTTTATCTCCTTACCCCAAAAAGGCTAACTTATTCAGAATACTATCTTATCCTTCAAAATGTGCATCCAGTGCATAAATAACTTGCCCTTTGGCCGCAAATTTTTGTTCATACTCAGTTTCAACATTACTTGCTTGCCGTTCACTGCGATGTAAATCTAAAGAAATAAAATCAAATAACCAGCCACTAGCATTTAAGCTTTGTAATGAATATTCAAACAGTCCCTGATTATCAGTTTTAAAGCGTAATTGCCCCTCTGCTTTTAAAATCTGATGGTATTGTGCTAAGAATGTCGAATACGTTAAACGCCGCTTTGCGTGACGATTCTTAGGCCAAGGATCAGAAAAATTCAAATACAAATTACTAATTTCACCTGGTGCAAAAAACTCCGTAACTGCTGCCCCGTCACCAAGGAAAAGTTGTAAGTTAGGTAATTTCAAATCAATTTGCTTTTGCAAAATCATGCCAATGGCTGCAGATTGTAATTCCATCGCAATATAATTAATTTCCGGATGAGCTTGCGCCATGCCGATAATAAATTGCCCCTTGCCAGAACCAATTTCTAATTCAATCGGTAATGCTGGATTAGCAAAACGTTTGGCCCAGTGACCAGCCAAATCAGTTTGTGGTGCTTGAATAATTAAATCTTGATGCGCTTCAATTAATTCTGGTACCCATGGTTTGTTTCGTAGACGCATTATTTAATTCCTTTCTGGTGCTGTTTTAATCGTAACGGTAAATAAACTTTCAAGAAAAGCATAATTAAAGCTAGTGCAGCTAAAATAATAATAATACTCCACCACTGCCCTAATAAACTTAACATAATAGCTAAACTATCAACGAACCATTCAATCAATAAAACACGCGTCATCACTTTTATAAATGCTGCTTGTTTAGCTTGACTCGTTACAGGTAATAACGTCGTCAAGGCATTATGATCGAAATGATAGTACAAAGGCAATAATTGGTAGCCTGTCAAAAATAAAAATAACAAGACAATGATTAATAAAATAACTGGTTGCTTAATAACGGCAATTAAAATAACCCCCACTAAGCAAAAACGCAACCAAATATTACTATATTCAGAACCACGCACAAAAGCACGACTAAATAAAAAACGATAAGTGTTTTCTGACTTACCTGCTAGCAGTTGAACCAGTGGATCTAACCACTTACGCCGGTGAACTGAACTGCTAATACCAGGTACATCAACAAACAAATTATAAAAACGATCAATCACAGTTTGCCGCCGATTTTCTCTTGAAATGGCTTCCCGCCACATTAAACACTGTGGTTGTAACAACTTCTTAGCCTGTGCAGCTAACAAGATTGCTAATCCCAACGATAAAATACTAAATAGCCAGCCCCAACCATAGACACTTAATAACAGACCAGCCGTGGCAATTCCCCAAAATAAACTGTTCAGTTGGCGTTGTTGTCGAACTGGAAAATCGAAAAGGCGTAAGAGCTGTAACCATAAATGAACATCTTTTAAAATAAGCAGTCCAAAAATTGTTAGTAGCCACTCCGTTATTGTTAAGGCAGTTGCTCGTAACACAAATGGCGTTAAGATACCTCCTAAAGCCACGAGAACGAACAACGGCAATAACAAGCTGTAACGCCGCGCGTGAATTAAATAGCGCCGCATCTTTGATTCTGCTGGCAAAAGAAAAATCTGATCAGCTGGTTTCAATAAAGTTGCCAAGTGACCAATAGACAAACCGAGCAATAGTAACAGGGCAGTTAATAATGGCGCCCACCATAAAGTATGGCTTATTGACCGTAATTGTTGACTATACCAATAAGCAAGTGCGCCAAACAAAAAAATGACAGCAATCATTAAGTGGTCATTAAAGACATAGCGTAAATATTTACTTTGCTGCAGTAGATGTTTTTGTTGACGCGTATGCCATAAATCATCGAACTTACGCATCGCCATTCTCCTTTGCCATTTGCAAATAAATCTGGTCTAGGTCTTGTTCAGCTACACCAAATTGTTCAGCTAACTCGGCAACTGTCCCTTGCGCACGAATTTGACCATGATTTAAGAGGATGAAGCGATCAGCTTGTGCCTGTGCTGTTGCTAGCACATGCGTGGTCATTAAGACCGACTTGCCGGCTGCTTTCTTCTCAGCAATTAAATCTAACAAATTATGAACCGCTAATGGATCAAGGCCGGTAAAAGGTTCATCAATAATTAACAGGTCAGCATCCGTCATAAAAGCATTAACAATCATCACTTTTTGTTGCATACCTTTAGAGAAGTGAACTGGAAACCAATCTAACATTTGATCTAAGCGAAAAAGTTTCAATAACCGATTGGCATTTTGCCAAGCTAATTGACTATCTAATTGATAAGCCATCATGGTTAAAGCTAAGTGCTCTTTTAACGTTAACTCCGGATAAAGAATCGGCGTTTCCGGAACAAAAGCAATTTGCTGGCGATAGCGCGTTAAATTCGTCTGTAAATTCTGATCATTTAAAACAATTTGGCCACTAATTGGTTGTAATAAACCTAGAATATGTTTAATTGTCGTTGATTTACCTGCACCGTTTAAGCCGATTAAACCAACCACTTCACCATCGTGGACTTCAAAACTAACATCTCCCAAAATCTTTAAATGTTGGTAACCACCCGTTAAATTCTCGACCTTTAACATTTGGATTCCTTTCATAAAGCCAATCTATGATTATTAAAACAATGATTAAACAACCAAACAATTCATATCCTTGTTTGTTTCTAGTCTCAGCTTTGTTTAATTCCTAATTTACTTGTATAATGATAGCATGAATTGACAAGCTTTGAGTATATTTACGAAGGTGAAATTATATGGATGATTGTATTTTTTGCAAAATAATTAAAGGTGATATTCCTAGCGTTAAAGTTTATGAAGATGACGACGTCTTAGCATTTTTAGACATCTCCCAAGCAACACCAGGTCATACCCTATTAGTCCCCAAACAACATGTTGCTGATATTTTTGCTTATGATGCTGATTTAGCAAATCGTGTCTTCTCAAAAGTTCCCTTGATTGCCCGCGGTGTTAAGGCCGCATTTCCAGAAATGAAGGGCTTAAATATCTGCAATAATAATGGCGAGGTTGCCTATCAATCTGTTTTTCATTCTCACATTCACTTCATTCCTCGTTACAGCCAGCAAGATGACTTCTCTATTCATTTTGGCAATCATACTGATCAATATGACTCAGAAGCCTTAGAAGCAATTGCAGGCAAAATTAGAGCCCAATTGGAGGAAAACTAAATGGCAAAGTTTGGATTTGGTAAAGGGCTATTAATGGGTGCTGTTTTAGGAACGGCTTACGTCCTCTTAACAACCGAAAAAACAGGTAAAGAACGGCAACAAGGTATTGCTGACTATTTTAAAGATTTAACCCATCAAACCAACAATGTTTCAGACAGTGTTAAAGAATTCCAAAGTGCTTTAGTTAATTTGAAACAAGAAGTTGAACAGACTTTAAAACCCACCATTGCTGATATTCAACAATCTGTAACTGATTTTGAATTCCAAGCTCAGCCTCGCCTTGAGCAGATTAATGAAACGACTGAGCAACTTCAAAAAGATCTAGAGCAACTTTCTTAATAACGAATCAATCAAATATTCTTAAATAGTCTAGACTTATTATCTGGACTATTTTTGTATTAACATCTTTCTTTGACGCTTAAATTAAGGAAAATATAAACTTCAACGGGTAAATATGAATTTTTAGCAATGAAGCTGTGAACATTTCGTTAAATTTGGGGCGATCGTTTAAATCATTTATCAAATGTGTTATATTTACTAGAGTTAAGAGCCATATGAAAATCAATAATATATTAGGATGTGTAAGTAAAACAATGAAAAAATCTATCAAAAAGATCGCACTTGCTGCAGCTAGTTTAGTTGCCGTTGCAACATTAGCCGGTTGTAGTAGTAAAACCGTTGTTTCTATGAAGGGCGGTAAAATTACTCAAGACGAATATTACAAAGAAATGAAGAAGTCATCATCAGGCCAATCAACTTTACAAACGATGATTATTACTAAAGCCTTAGATAATCAATATGGTGACAAAGTCCCTGCTTCTAAAGTAACCAAACAATATGATGCTTTGAAGAAACAATATGGCAGCAGTTTTTCATCTGTTCTTTCAAGCAACAATTTAACAAAGAGTCAATTAAAAGATAATATCAAAACTAACCTCTTAACTGAAGCTGCTTTAAAAGATCTCAAGAAACCAACCCAAAAACAATTGAAGAAACAATGGGAATCTTATCAACCAAAGGTAACAGTTTCTCATATCTTAGTTAAAACTAAGAAAGAAGCAGAAGCTATCATTAAACAATTAGATGATGGTGCAGATTTTGCTAAATTAGCTAAATCTAAATCAACTGATACTGGTACTAAGTCTAATGGCGGTAAGTTAGATGCCTTTGACAACACTGATACTTCACTTGATTCAACTTTCAAAGCAGCTGCTTTCAAGCTTAAACAAGGTGAATATACTAAGACACCAGTTAAGACTTCTTATGGCTACCACATTATCAAGATGGACAAGAACCCTGGTAAAGGTAAGATGTCAGACCACACTAAAGAATTAAAAGCACAACTTTATGATACATGGCTATCAGATTCGACTGTTATGCAAAAAGTTTTAGCTAAAGTTATCAAGAAAGCAAACGTTGATATTAAAGACAGTGACTTAAAGAACGTTCTTTCTAACTACGTTAGCTCATCAAGCAGTAACTAATTAGCACTTACAAAAAAGCTAGGGGATGATCCCTAGCTTTTTTTGTATGCTAATTTTGCTATAAAGAACTTAACATTGTATTTCATATAAAAAACTTATTGGCCTATACTATTTTTAAAATTAATTCGTTTTTTTTGTGGAAAAGTTAACATTTAGGTCGTAATTTATGTTATAAATAAATTATCAAGATTAATTATAAGTTAATTATCATGAGCCAACTTAATCTTGACCTGCCAGTACTGATCCTCAGTCAGGTACTGGCTTTTTAGTGAAATCATGATACCCTAAAAATTATAATAAGTATTTCTCAATACAAAAAGACTTTGACTCTCATCCTTGTGAGTCAAAGTCTTTTTTATATGATTAAATTAATTTTTGGCACGGTAGAACTGACGATTGTCTAAGCCAAAAATTCGTTCACTAAACGTACCCGGTTCTGTTTTAGCCATTGCTTTAGAAATCATATTAATTGAAGCATCAAGTTCATCAATATAATGTAACACTTCAGCCTCTAACAACTTAGGTCGTTCTGGAGAACCATATTCTAACAAGCCGTGATGTGAAAGAACCATGTGTCGCAATAAGACAACATCTTCGTCCGTACCATCAATTTTAAGCGCTTGGCATGCTAATACAATTTCTTCATCAATGAGCACAATGTGACCAATTAAATTCCCCTCAACAGTGTACTCAGTACCAACTGCACCACTAAGTTCCAGGGTCTTCCCTAAATCATGTAAAATCACGCCCGCTAATAATAATGAATAATTTAATTGTTCATATTGCTGGGCAATTGATTTAGCTAATCGCATCATACTTAATGTGTGGTAAGCTAATCCACCTGCAAAGTTATGGTGATTGGTCTTTGCTGCAGGATGATTATAAAATTCCCGTTGATATTTTTGCAATAAGAAACGAACAATTCGATTCCATTTTGCATTTTGAATATCAAATAAGGATTTTTGAATTTCATCTTGCATTTGTTCAGTTGACATTGGCGCACGCGCCACAAACTGACTAGCTTGAAAACCTTCACTAGCATCAGCTAGGTACAATTTAGTAATTTTAACTTGGGGTTGGCCATTATAAAGATCACGTTGACCTTCAAGATGAACAATATTACCACTCGTAAAATGTTGAATATCTTCATCCTTAGCATCCCAATACATTCCTGAGATTTCACCAGTCTTGTCTTGAAATACTAAAGAAATGAAACGTTTGCCGTTTTTAGCAACGCGAACTTCAGCTTGTTTGATCATGACGACTAGCTGAAAAGTTTCACCGTTTTTCAGATTAGCAAGTTGTGTTGCCACGATTGCTCACCCTTTCTAGCCACGGTATAGATCAGTGATTGGTTTAGTGACAATCCCATTAATCTCATCCATGACGCTGTTCATTTCACGCTCACGATCCATTAAATCTTTCATCATGTCAACTTTCATTAACTTGTCGCCAAGGTCACGTAACTGTTGAACATCTTCATCTGTTACTTCTTGACCTGACATTTGTTTTTGCTGTAATTCGCCTTGTATTTGTTGCATTTGTTGGTACATACCATAGGCGATTGGATCAGCCTTCATCTTTCCAAAAGCTGCTTGTAAAGCAGTAAATTGTGGCAATTGGCGCAATGCATCTGCCATTTCGTTGGCATTATCATAGATATTAACGGTCATTGTCTAACTCCTTTGTTTTTTATCGGTCAAATAGACCCTTGATGCCATTATACCATTCATTAACCTGATCTTTAGCATTATCAAAAGATTTGCCAACATTATCACTAAAATCTGACAACCAATCACTACTACTTGAGTTTGTCGTTGATTTTTGACTGGCAATTGTTGCTGCATCTTTCGTCTTAAAGCTGGTCTTAGGCGTATAGGGTAAAATATTGGTCATCTCTTGTTTAAAGATACGAGTTGCATAACTTCCCGTCAAATAATGTGATTCATCTGTTTTGTCATAACCAACCCAAGTTGACACGACAATATCTGGGGTATAACCAACAACCCATTGATCTTTAGCACCGCTAGTTGGGTAACTATCTGGCACTTCCGTTGTGCCGGTTTTACCAGCAACTGTGTAACCATCAGGTTTGGCCACAACACCGGTCCCCTGATTAAAGACACCTAACATCATACTTGTCATTGTATCTGCAGTCTTTTGACTAAGCACAGTTTTAGTTTTAACTTTAGTATTGTCGACAATAACGGCCCCAGTGGCATCTACAATTTTAGTAATAAAGTGAGTCGTGGTCATTTTGCCATTATTAGCAAATGCTGTATAAGCTTGTGCCATTTGTAATGGTGAAACACCGGTCTGTAAACCACCAAGTGCTAAAGCTAAATTTTGATCAGCTTTGGGCACTTTAATTCCAAATTTTTCAACCGCAGCTACACCTTTATTAACACCAATTTGATCAAGTAACCAAACGGCCGGAACATTACGACTTTCAGCCAAAGCTTGATACATTGAAACCTTGCCTAAATAAGTGCCGTCAACATTAGTTGGATGGTACTTATTCTTACCAAAAGTCATATCCTTGTCTACTAACTCAGAATCATAATGATATCCATTTTCTAAAGCTGGTGTATAAACTGCCAATGGTTTAATCGCTGATCCTGGTTGTCGCTTGGCCATTGTTGCATAGTTATAACTTCTAAAGGTATGCGTCCCACGACGTCCGACAACTGCTAGTACGCCACCAGTATTTGGATTAACTGCCACTGATCCAGATTGTGCCATCGTCCCATCAGCACTACTTGGGAAAAGCCAATCATTATCATAAGCATTTTGCATTTGCGTTTGATAATTCTGATCCAAACCAGTGTAAATTTTATAGCCCTTATTTAAAATATCTGACTCTGAAATGCCATAGTCATTAATGGCTTCACTAATCACCGCATCAAAGTAATAAGGATAGCGATAAGAACTACTTGCAGAGTAAGCATTCGTAATCGTCAGTGTTTCTTGCTTTGCGGTGTCAGCTTGTGCCGTAGTAAGATATTTAGTTTGTGTCTCTAAATCTAAAATTAAATTACGACGACTAGTCGCATTTCTAGCATTTTTTATAGGATCATAGTAAGTTGGGTTGCGCAGCATTGCGGCCAAAGTTGCCCCCTGTGCTGCTGTTAATTCACTGGCATTTTTGCCAAAGTAGCGTTTAGACGCATCTTGCACACCCCAGACACCATTACCAAAATAGGCGTTGTTAAGATACATCGTCAAAATATCCTGCTTGCTGTAGACCCGATTAATTTCAATTGCCATAAACAACTCGGTTAGTTTGCGGCCAAAAGTTTGCTTTTGTGTGAGCAACATATTCTTAGCTAATTGCTGAGTAATGGTACTACCACCACCACTAATATTGCCGTGGTGAATCACATAACTAACCCCTGCACGTGCGAATCCCTTAATACTAAAACCAGGATTAGAATAAAAAGTACGATCTTCTGTTGCAATTACAGCGTGCTGAATATTCGGTGAAATCTTAGAAAGCTCCACAAAAGTTCCCTTTTGAGAATACAAACTTCCCGCCTTGTCGCCATCACGATCAATAATTTCAGTCGTCGTCTTTAATGACGCTTTTAAATCACCAACATTGGCGGTCTTTGCCTTAATCGTATAAAAAGTAGACACACCTAAAAAGACCAGTAATAAAGTCAATATTACCCATCTTGTTAGTTCAGCATGACGCCAAACCACTTTAAATTGTTGCCAAAATCGGCTAAGATAAGGATGCTTATTTTCAGCACCACTAGTTTTTGTTTTATTTTCTTTTCGTTTCATGTCATATCAACCATCCAATTAAATACAATTTTACCATGAACCGTTGATATTCCATCGGGCCGCGGCCGCATTTAATGCTTTTTTAGATAACCATAAGGAGTAACAAAATTGCAAACCAAATTTCAAATTGAACTGCCGCCAAATTTTGAACCATTAACAATTCGCCAATTATTACAGTCTTGGTTAATCCCCCGGAAATGGCAACATTTTTTGCGAATTGATCAAGCTATTAACGTCAATCATCGCTACCATCATTTTGATGAACAAGTTAAAGCGCATGATATTATTACATTGAATTTTGATTTTTTAACTGATAATGAACAAGCCTATTTACCCGATTTTACACAACAACCTCAAATTTTATTTGAAGATGAGACCACGCTGGTGGTAAATAAACCGGCTGGCATTAAAACTCATCCCAATCGACCAGACGAAAATGGTACGATGCTAAATATTCTACAAGCACATTATCCTAATATTTTAATTGTCCATCGTTTAGATCAGCAAACCAGCGGTGCATTGCTGGTTGCCAAGTCAACTGTTGCTGTCCCACTCTATAACCGCCAACTAGCAACTAAAGCAATGAAACGACATTATTTAGCTTGGGTTGAAGATTCCCATGAACAACTAACAACTGGTAAAATCACCTTACCAATTGGTCAAGATCCCGTAGATCAACGCAAACGCTGTGTTGATTTTAATCAAGGATTGACTGCGATCACTCATTATCAATTGGTTAAACATCAAGCTGGTAAAAGCTTATTAGCTTTAGATCTAGAAACCGGTCGCACGCATCAAATTCGCGTTCACTTAGCTGCCATTGGACATCCGATTATTGGTGACCCACTTTACCATCCTGATCATCCTCAGCAAAAAATGTTGCTTCACGGCGATCAGATTAATTTCACGCCGCCATTTTCTTTTACAACTAAGACGATTGAAGCCCCGTTACCCGATTATTTTCCTCATTAAAAAAAGTTGAAATGCTGTTATTCAGACAATTTTGTCTAAATCAGCATTTCAACTTTTTTATTTTACTTAATAATAATTCTTATTCAGTTAAATTATTTTGACTTAACATAGTTGGTTCCGTCAGCTTTTGGCATGACTGCCTTACCTAAGAACAGTACCAAAACGATAATCGTTAAGACATAGGGTGCAACTTGTAGATAAACAGCTGGAATTTTGGCAATTCCCGGTAATTGGCCGCCAATAATACTCAAACTTTGGGCAAAACCGAAAAATAAAGCCGCGCCCATTGCACCAATTGGATTCCACTTACCAAAAATCATCGCCGCCATGGAGATATAACCTTGACCCACGATCGTTCCGGCAGAGAAATTACCAGAGATTGATTGGGCAAAAATGGCGCCACCAATACCACCAAGCAAACCAGAAATAATCACACCGGAATAACGTAAACGATAAACATTTAATCCTAAGGTGTCAGCTGCTTGTGGATTTTCACCAACAGAACGAAGATGAAGTCCAAAGCGAGTCTTATAAAGGATCCACCAAGCTAAGATGGCCACAATAATTGCAATATAAGCCAACAAGGAAGTATCTTTAAAGAAAATTTGGCCAATAACCGGAATTTTAGACAAACCTGGAAAACTAAAGTAACCAAAGTTTTGGGCAATATTGTCTGTTTGACCTTTTGCATAAATTGCCTTAACCAAGAAGACACTTAAAGCAGGTGCTAGTAGGTTAATCACCGTACCACTAATAATGTGATCCGCACGGAAATTAATCGTGGCCATGGCATGTAATAAAGAAATAGCAATGCCGACAACTGCACCAACAATTAAGCCCAGCCATGGTGTGGCTTTACCAAATGTATCAGCAAAAGTTAAGTTAAAGACAACTGAGCTGAACGCCCCCATAACCATAATACCTTCCAAGCCGACGTTAACGATCCCGCCGTTTTCAGAGAATGCACCACCAATCGCAGTGAAAATCAAAGGTGTTGAAAAAACAAAGGTTGATGAAACGATTAACGATAACATGCTAACCCAGTTCATATCTCTGATCCTCCTTTCGGTTGATGAATGACTTGTTCTGGTTTGGCTCCTGTATTAGTACCAGTAGCTTTTTTCTGCTTAAATAATAAGCCAATGACATAATCAATTGCCACGAAGAAAATAATAGCAGCGATCACAATATTAACAATTTCAAATGGCACACCGGCACCAGTCTGCATTCCCAGACCACCGATTTTTAAAATACTGAATAATAATGACGCTAATAAAATACCTAAAGCACTGCCGCCACCTAATAAGGCAACTGACATGCCATCAAAACCAATCGATAATGATGATGTCTGTGTGAAGAAGTTTTGATAAGTCCCTAAACCTTCAACAACCCCACCTAAGCCAGAAAGAACACCAGAAATTACCATCGATAAAATAATGGTTTTCTTACTGCTCATCCCTGCATATTCTGATGCAAAAGGATTCATACCCACTGAACGGATTTCAAATCCCAGTGTTGTTTTCTTCATCATAATCCAAAAAATAATGATAGCGATGACAGCTAAAAATAGACCGGCATTAATTCGTGAGCCGCCAAAAATATTTTGTAACCAGCCCATTCTTAATGAAGCATGGGCGCTAATCGTTTGGGTAGAGTCAGTACTGGAACGAAAACTTTTTGGCATCACATTTTGCAATAAATAAGTACTGGTGTACAGCACAACATAGTTCAACATAATGGTCACGATAACTTCGCTGGTACCAAAGAAAGCACGCAAAACACCTGGAATTGCACCAATTAAACCACCAGCTAAAGCACCAACAATAATGGCCAACGGCAATAAGAGATAAGTTGGTAGATTTGGATAAGCCAAAGCTACCCAAACACTAGCCACCCAACCAGCCAAAGCTTGACCGGACATCCCAATGTTGAAAAATCCAGCAGAATAAGCAACTGAGAAGCCTAAGGCTGTAAAGATCAATGGCGTTGCTTGGCGAAGGGTTTCACCAATGCCAGACATACTGCCTAAAGCGCCTTGGAACATCGATGTGTAGGCTTGAATTGGTGAATAACTAAAGATAAGCATCACAATGGCCCCAACCAAAAAGCCCAATAAGATAGAAATTAAAGGAACTAAAATCTTTTTAATAGGTTGACTGACTTTCAACATTATTTCACCTCCTGGGCTGCTGCTTGAACACTTGAACCAGCCATTAATAGACCTAATTCTTGTTCAGTGGTTGTTTCTGGATGAACTTCGCCGGCAATTTTGCCATCATGAAGCACAATAATGCGATCTGATAAATTCATAATCTCGTCTAATTCAAAACTAACAAGTAAAACGGCCTTACCTTGGTCACGCTGATCGATTAATTGACGGTGAATATACTCAATCGCACCGACGTCCAAGCCACGAGTTGGCTGAGAAACAATGATTAAATCAGCATTACGATCTAACTCCCGGGCAACGATTGCCTTTTGCTGGTTACCACCAGAAAGCTCACCAGCCTTGAGCTGCTCATTAGTTGTACGAATATCGTATTCTCTAATTAATCGTAAAGCTTCTTTACGCATTTCATGATAATTTAAAATACCATGGCGACTCATTGGCTTTTGATAATAAGTTTGTAAAGCCAGATTTTCTGAGAGCGACATTTGCAGAACCAGACCATATTTTTGCCGGTCTTCGGGAACGTGCGCCACTCCTGTTTCTGTAATCTTTCGTACTGGTGCATTCGTGACGTCCTTGCCTTGAATAACGACTGAACCAGCCGCTACTTTTCGCAAGCCAGTTAAAGCTTCAATCAGTTCTGTTTGACCATTACCATCAATGCCAGCAATACCCAAGATTTCGCCACCATGAACTGTGAAATCAATGCCTTTAACTGCTGGTAGACCCCGACTTTCGTTAACCTTAAGTCCCTTAACGTTTAAAATTGGTGCACCAATTTTAGCCGGATCCTTAGGGATCTTAAAAGTAACACTATGGCCTACCATCATTTCGGCAAGTTCTTCACTGGTTGTTCCTTTAACTTCAACGGTGTCAATACTTTTACCGCGACGAATAACTGTACAACGATCAGCAGCGTGGCGAATTTCATCTAGTTTATGGGTGATGAGAATGATTGACTTGCCCTCAGCAACTAAGCTCTTCATAATGCCAATTAATTCTTCAATTTCCTGTGGCGTTAAAACAGCGGTTGGTTCATCAAAAATTAAAATATTAGCACCACGATACAAAGTTTTAAGAATTTCGGCACGTTGTTGCATCCCAACTGAAATATCACGAACTTTGGCATTTGGATCAACAGCTAAACCATATTTATCCGATAATTCTTTAATTTCTTTCGTTGCTTTTTTACGATCAATCACACCTAGATGGCTAGGCTCATTACCAAGAATAATATTTTCGGTAACCGTAAAGGCATCTACCAACATAAAATGTTGATGTACCATACCTATTCCTAAGCGATTAGCTGCCGTGGGACTATCGATTTTGACAGGTTCACCGTTTAACAGAATCTCACCGGAAGTTGGCTCTAATAGACCTGATAAAATATTCATTAAAGTTGATTTGCCAGCGCCGTTTTCTCCTAATAAAGCATGAATTTCGCCAGGCTTTACTTTTAGATCGACTTGATCATTTGCTTTAAAACCACCAAAGTCTTTAGTGATTTTACGCATTTCAACTACATACTCTGACTTTGTCATTGCGACCTCACATTTCTAGGAATCTACACTTCATACAGAACCGAACTGCTTCATAGACAATTGCTTGTCTTTAAGTTAAATACTGACAAAAATACTCCTCGGCTGCATGAGCGAAGGAGTATTCTGGTCAATCTATACGCTTTTACTTAGCAGGATGTTCTGGTACTGTAATTTTCCCATCAATAATTTGTTGTTTAGCTTCCTTAACAGCATCTTTAGCCTTGGTTGAGAGTTGACCGTCAGTTAAACCAACGCCATCTTGCTTCAAACCGTAAGTTAAATGCTTGCCACCAGGGAACTTACCCTTCATTGCTTGATTGGATAAATCTTCTGTTACAGCACCGACACCCTTGAGTGTTGATGTCAAAGTAAAGTTAGCTGATTTACCATCTTTAGTCTTGTATTTACCTTCTGCAGATTGGTCACGGTCAACACCGATAACCCATACTTTCTTAGAACCATCTTGATTAATAGCCTTAGCTTCTTGGAATACACCATTACCAGTTGCACCAGAAGCATGGAAGATAATATCTGCGCCCTGTGAATACATACCTTGAGCAATTGATTTACCCTTGTCAGGAGCGTTGAAATCACCTGCATATTGATTAATAACCGTGATTGATTTACCTAACTTCTTAGCACCTTCTTTAACACCAGCTGCAAAACCAGCATCAAAGCGGTCAATAACGTCACCTTTAACACCACCGATAAAACCAACCTTGTTGGTCTTAGTCGTATATGCTGCTGCTACACCAGCTAAATATGATGATTCATTGTCTTTAAACGTTGCTGAAACAACATTCTTAACCCCTTCGATTGAGTCGTCAATAATGACGAAGTTAGTCTTAGGTGAATCTTTTGCTGATTGCTTAATGGCTGGTTGTAACTTATAACCGATACCAAAGATTGTCTTGAATCCTGCTTGTGTTGCTTGGTTAATATTCGGAATGTAATCGGATTCGTTAGATGATTGGAAATATTGATATCCTGAATTACCCCGAGATAAATCATGTGACTTGCCCCAAGCTTGCAGACCTTCCCATGCGGATTGATTAAAGGAGCGGTCATCAACACCACCGGTATCAGTGATTAATGCAACAGTGTGCTTAGTCGTCTCAGATTTCCCTGAGTTGCCCGTACCTGATTTCTTACCTGCGCAGCCGGCCAAGGTTAATGCAACAACTGCGGTTAAAACAGCAGTAGCGAAAACTTTTGCTTTTTTCATTTCTGTAAAGCCCTCCTAAAAAAGTTTGTTCAGCAATCTTTGGATCGTTAGAACCGAATTAATTAAAATGAGTTGTCCTAGGAGACGCAACTCATGGTATTAGGGGTATCAACCCCGCGAAGTGACACTTATGCTCAATTAATGATAAAACAGCAATTATTTAATGTACGAACATTCTTAATAAAACTTAACAAAATAGTTAGCTTATGTCAATTTAAACCAAAAATTGGTCAAAAAGCGATTTAATTAGTCAGTAGCCATGATGTAAGAGCTTTATCATCGTTTACTAAATCATTAATTGAAATAAAATTGTAATATGATCATCACAATTAATGGGAATTCTCATTAATTAGAATAGCGCTTACTTTATTAACTAAAAAAATATCAACTACCCATAACTGTTCTTAATGCTATTATATCTTATTGACCTTTAGTATAGCGAATTTAACCATTCTTTGAAACAAAAATGAGATGAATTTATTTTATTAACTATGATCAGATTATCACGAGAAAACCAATTAAACAAGTACTAGCAAAACACGATAATAGCGCACAAAAATCGACGCACTTTTTAATGATTATTCACTTAACTTAATTTATTAAAATTATTTATGTATAAATCATGCTCATTATCTCATCTTACCTTCACTTTTGAAAAGTTTTCTTTATTTACAATAAAAGACGACCTAGCTGAACTAATTCACCAGCTAAGTCGCCCTTTGGAGATGTAAAGAGAAGTCAGATGCGTTTTGCATATCTTTCGTAATATCTAACACCTCATGCTATTCAATTATCTCAACAAACACAGCTATCATGCTGACAAATCCTTTGCTAGTCGTGCCTGTTGTCTTTACTACAGCTTCGTTGATATTACGACTAAGCTGTCAATGCTATTGGTAACGTCTTCTGATTCACATCAGTTAACAACTACCGTGGCAATTTGCTTTTTATCCAAGCACTGAACGAATCAGTTAACTTGGTTCAAACACGATGACTAACTCGTCATCGCCTTATCTGTTGAAACGTCCTAAATTCTCATTCGAACGAATCGGTCATTCACAATCTACTTAGATACTAACGATCTGTTGGATCACGAACTCAACTTCAGCGCGATACTGTTGCTAAAGTTCAAAAGCTAGAGAACCTTGCTGTTATGCCCTTCAGACTCTACAGAGTATTCTCTTCTGACACCACTCAACTTGGCCTTTGTTGAGTATCACTTGACTAATGATCACTAGTACTTCTGCTAAACCTAATGTCTAGCTGAGCACCTGCTCCTCTTTACATATATATCGTAACAAGGATTGTAATCGTTTGCAATTAATACGCTCACAACTTGGCTCTAAGTTGAACGGCTACTTTCCACTTGATAATTCTGGATCCGATCTGCGAAGCCAAGCGGTTAATTGGGGGAATCGTTCTTCAATATAGCCAACAATTCGCCCAGATAATAGCGCTGATAAAATAGTCCCTTCACGAACACCAATCAGTTGGCGACTGAAGATTAGACTAATCAAAACAGCACCTAAAACCATTGCCATATCCACCCGGACTTTGGTCTTAGCAAAAGGTCTATCGCGACGAAAAGCAATCGCTGCTGCAATCCCCTCGCCGGCCATCATTAATGTCTGCGAATTAACTTCAAAAAAGACCCCAATTGCTAATAAAACAATACTAATTAAAGTTAAACCAAGTTGCAGCCAGTAACCAGTTGGTTTAATAAACTTAAACAATTGAACAAACCAGTCAATCATCGTCCCAAAAAAAATTGATGGTATCAGTTGGATAACATTACTCCAGCCAAAATAACGACGCAATACTAGCCATTCTAAACTGACGAGTAGAAACATATAGAAAATGGTCCACTGACCAATTGACAATCTAGTTAATCCACTTAAAACATTAGGAATACTTGAAATTGGTGAGGTTCCTAATAACGCAATTTTAGCTAAAGCCACACTTGCTGCCATTAAAGCAATCCCAAAAACTAAACAAGCAAAATGCCGCAGTGTTCCTAATAATCCCCATTCTTTAATCACGATTAAGCTCCTCTTTTCCTAATTGAAACCAAATAAAAATAACCAACCATCTTCTTAACAATGATGACAACCATTGTTAAGAAGATAATTGATTACTTAGTCAAAACTATCATATCACAATTTTACCTGGCCAATGCGGTGACCGCCTGCAACTGGTCCATAATCAATTTTTAAAGTTGCCGCTAATTCTTCCGAATTGATAAAAGTGACGACAACTGTATCATCAAAACCACGAGCACGGATGCGACCAAAATTAGCAGCCGCAATCCGTTGCCCACCGCGTACCTCTTGACCACGTTTAACGCGAATATGAAACGAACCACTGGGTATCATTGAAGTATTTAATCCTAAATGAAGTAACACTTCTAACCCATTGGTCATGCGAATACCAATAGCGTGTTGCGTTGACGCCACTAACATAATCTGGCCAGATACTGGTGCGTAAATAAAATTATCCGTCGGTTCTATTGCAAAACCATCGCCCAAATTCTTTTGTGCTAAAACAGGATCACGGACTTTAAGCAAATCAACAACTTCGCCTTCAACAGGTGCAACGATTGTTGATGAATCAGATTTTTTGACAAAGCCAAACTTTAACCATGCCAAGATAATTGCTCCTTAACTAAAAATAGCCAAATTTTTATAGCAAACGCAAATGATCTTTTAAATAGTCAGACAATGTTTCTGCCTGCGCTATATCTTTACAAAAGGCAACAACTGTATCATGTCCAGCAATTGTTCCTAAAATATCAGTTGGCGGTGTATCGCGCAAATCATCAAGTGCAGCGGCCAAAAAGTTACCATAACTTGGGCTCGTATGAATAATCACTAAAAACTCAACCGTATCAATTGACTTGGTCACTGTTTTTAATGCCGAAAAAAGGCGGGCTTGGGCGTCACCGGTTGTCTCTGTTGACAACTTCAAATAACGCGACTTACCATACTCATCACGCATTTTAGTGATTTTTAATTCGCGCAAATCACGAGATAAAGTTGCCTGAGTCGTCCGTACACCATATTCATGCAAATACGCCTGCAACTCTTCTTGCGTGTGAACCAGATGTTCTTGAATAATTTTTTGTAAAATAACCTGACGCTCTTTTTTCTTCATAACACTTCACCTACATTTCTGTTGGTGCTTGCACACCTAACAAGGATAACGCTTGTGTTAAGACTTGGCTAGTTGCTTGAACTAACGCCAAGCGTGCGTTTAATTCGTCATCTTCAACCAAGATTTTTGAATTTGCGTAGTATTTATTAAAGGTCTTAGCTAAACGTAATGCGTACTTAGCAATGACAGAAGGTTCATATTCACGGGCTGCACGTAAAATCGTTGCCGGGAAATCAGCTAAAGTTTTTAAAGTATCCCAAGCGGCGGGATCAGCTAGAGTTAACTGACCATTAAGATCAACTCCACGTTGTGCTTTACGCAAGATACTTTGGGCACGCGCGTTAGAGTATTGTACGTAAGGACCAGTTTCACCTTCAAAACGGACGACTTCACCTAAACTAAAATCAAAGCTATCCATACGATCGTTCTTCAAATCATGAAAAACAACGGCGCCAACGCCAACTTGATCAGCAACTTGATCAGCGTTAGCTAAATCAGGGTTCTTGGCAGAAATTTGTTCTTTAGCCAAACCAACAGCTTCGTCCAAAACTTTATCAAGCAAAACAACATTACCCTTACGTGTTGATAATTTCTTGCCATCTTTGGTAATTAAACCAAATGGTACATGAACAATTTCATCGGCCCAATCATCACCCATTTTCTTCAAAACGGCTTTTAATTGTTTAAAATGTTCTGTTTGTTCGCTACCAACAACATAAAGTGATTTAACAAAGTGGAATTGGTTATAACGGTCAATAGCTGCTGCTAAATCCCGCGTAATATATAAGGTTGCGCCATCTGTCCGCTTAATCAATGCTGGCGTTAAGTTTTCAACTGTCAAATCAACAATTTGAGCACCTTGGCTCATTTCTAATAAACCCTTTTCAGTCAATTCATCAACAACTGGATCCATTTTGTCATTGTAATAAGCTTCACCATTGTAAGAATCAAAGGTAATCCCTAAACGATCATAAATCTTCTGGAATTCAGCTAATGACAAACCACGGAACCATTCCCATAAATGAGTTGCTTCAGGATCGCCATCTTCTAGTTTTTTAAACCAAGCGCGGCCTTCATCATTTAATTCAGGATCTTCTTCGGCAGCTTCATGGAATTGAACGTAATATTTCAACAAGTTACCAATTGGGTCAGCTTTGATTTCTTCTTCGCTACCCCACTTGTGATAACCTACAATTAACTTACCAAACTGAGTACCCCAGTCGCCAAGATAGTTAATTTTAATTGGTTTGTAACCAATTTTTGCTAAAATATTGGCTAATGAATTACCAATAACTGTAGAGCGTAAGTGTCCCATTGACATTGGCTTAGCAATATTAGGTGAAGACATATCAATTGGTACATTACCTTGCTGACCAATATTATCGTCACCGTAATGATCACCTGCACTGATCACTTCTTGTAAAGTTGCTTCGGCAAATTCACCTTTATCTAAGAAAAAGTTAACATAAGCGCCTGTTGCAACAATTTGTTCATATGGTGCTTTATCAATTTGTTCAACTAACTCAGCCGCAATTTTTTGTGGTGCTTGGTGGCGTGATTTAGCCAAAATAAATGTTGGAAAAGCATAATCACCTAATTTTGAAGTCTTGGGAACTTCCAATAAATTCATAATTTGTTCAGCAGATAATTCATCTGCTAAAGCAGATTGTAAACTGTTAACGATCGTTGACTTAATATCCAAAGTCATCCTCCTTTTTCCATACGAAAACCCGCCCCCACTTAATCAGAGACGGGAATCACACGATCACTCTAATGAATGATTACCTAGTCTTTTAACTTAGTATGCCATAACTCTTTCAAGCTTATCGTTCATCTTAACCTTAGGATGAACGGCTAATGATTAAATTCCATTGCATTAGCAATTAATTTATACATTAAGTATACATACTTTATTAGCAGAATACCACAATCAGTCCATTAAATTTCCAATAATTTGATAAAGCTGTTCCAAATTATTGTTCGAATAATGGTAAATCAATGTTCTCAAAACTTTGCGGATATAAATCCGTAACAGTGACGCCCAACAAGCGAATGCCATCTGCAAGATCACCATAAGTTTGCCACAACTGCCAAGCAATTTTAAAAATCTGCTCGGCCTCATTTAAATATTGGTCAACAGATTGGCGTTTGGTCGTGGTCACAAAATCACTATTCCGCATTTTAAGGACTAAAACACGTCCATGTAATTGTTTTTTTGCAAGTTCTTCAGCAACCAGTTGACTAATTAATTGCAATTGACGTTTAACCCGTTCTTCAGCTTGAATCTCTGGACTATAGGTTCGTTCTTTACCAATAGAACGTCGCTTACGTTGACCTTGAACTGGACTATCATCAACACCACGTGCATGCTGGTACATTATAAATCCCATTTTGTTAAAACGCCGAATCAAAGTCATTTGCGGTACTTTAATTAAATCGCCACCGGTATAAATATTCAAGTCATGCAAAACCGCCTGTGTTTTTTTACCAACACCAAAAAATTGTTCAATTGGTAAATCATGGAGAAAAACCAATGCTTGTTCGGGACGAATAATAGTTCGACCGATAGGTTTATTATGATCGGATGCAACTTTTGCTAAAAATTTATTATAAGAGATACCCAGTGAACAAGTTAAATGCGTCTCTTTAAAAATTTGTTGTTGAATCCACTTCGCTAATTTAATTGTGTTTGGTTCTTGCTTTTTATTATGGGTCACATCCAAAAAAGCCTCATCTAGCGAAATTGGTTCAATCATTTCAGTAACTTGATGAAAAATCTGATGAACCTGGT
Organism: Lapidilactobacillus dextrinicus DSM 20335; assembly: GCF_001436095.1. GTDB lineage: Bacteria > Bacillota > Bacilli > Lactobacillales > Lactobacillaceae > Lapidilactobacillus > Lapidilactobacillus dextrinicus. The sequence goes on from NZ_AYYK01000025.1 coordinate 63,911, forward strand.
TAGAAACTTGACGGTAAAGGTCAAAGTGTGGTGGTACAAAAACCAGTTCATTGCTGGGAATTAATTTCAAGGCTTGGGCAGCTGGCATTGCTGAATGAACACCATAGCGACGGGCCACATAATTAGCCGTAGTCACAACCCCATGCCCATGATTTTTGCGTGGATCATGGGCAATTACAACAGCTTTATTTTTTAACTCAGGATGTTCCCGAATCTCAACCGAAGCATAAAAAGCATCCATATCAACGTGAATGATTTTGCGTTCTGTATGATATTGTAGTGGCACTTCTAACCATTCAGCCAAATCAACACCTCCAAGCACATTAAACATAAAATCCGAATGACAAGAAGTCATTCGGATTTTATAAAGTAATCATTAACCTTGGTAAATCCAATGGCGACCAGTTTTACTTAATAACTCATCAGCAGCTTTAGGCCCCATTGTACCGGACTGATAATTAGGAAAGTCAATATCTTTTTCTTGTGACCAAGCTTTGCGAATGGCATCAACGAAATGCCATGAGCCAGTCATACCTTCCCATTGTGCAAAGTTACCTTGCTTGCCTAACATCGCCTCTAAAAGCAAACGTTCATAAGCATCAGGAACTTGTTTTTGTTGATCTTCATTTAATAAATACTGTAATTGATCAACTTTTATTAAGCTACTAGTTCCAATTTCTTTACCATTTAAAGTCAACTCAATCCCTAGGTCAGGTTCAACTTCAATCGTTAAAACTGGACTAGCTGGTTGTTCAGTAAAAAGTTCAGATTGATCAGCTTTAAAGACAACATCAATCCGAGTCTTTTTAGCTGGCAATCGTTTACCAGTTCTGACATAGAAGGGTACGCCCTGCCATTGTGGCATATCTAAATCAATTTCACCAGCCACAAATGTTTCAACCGTAGAATTAGCGTCAATCTTGTCCTCATTGCGGTAAGCGGCTTGTTTACCGGAAGCATCTTCACCATATTGCCCACGAACAAACTTAGCTTGAACTTGTTCAGGTGTATAAACTGGTAAGCTAGCAAAAACTTGACTTTTTGCCTGATTAATCGCGCGATCATCATATTTTTCTGGACGTGGAAAAGCAAGCATGGCCACAATTTGCATGATATGATTTTGAACCATATCCCGCAAAGCACCACTAGTCTCATAATAGCCACCACGTTCTTCAACACCTAAGGACTCAGCTAATGTAATTTGAATATTATCAATATAATCACGATTCCAAACAGCATTTAAGAATGGATTAGCAAAACGGATGCATGGAATATTTTGGACCATTTCTTTGCCAAGATAATGATCAATCCGAAAGACTTGATCTTCATCAAACGTATTAACAATTGCATTATTCAAGGCTAAAGCAGATTCATAATCATGGCCAAATGGCTTCTCAATAATTAAGCGATTATAGCCATCATGACTTAACAGATGTTCTGAACGTAAATGTTCAGCAATGGTTCCAAATAATGATGGTGCCATTGCCATATAGAACAGACGATTGCCGCCAATTTGATATTTGTCGTCTAATTTATCGATCACATTTTTTAAGGCAACGTAGTGTTCTGAATCCTGAACATCGTGCGATTGGTAGTAGAAATGTTCAGCAAAAGCTTGACGTTGCTCAAGTGTCCCGTCAGATAAGTTTTCAATCACACCTTCACGGAAGAATTCATGCGTCCATGGACGTCTAGCTGTACCGATGACGGCAAAGTGTTTGTTTAAAGACCCCTTTAAATAAAGCTGGAATAATGCTGGATATAATTTTCGATGAGCTAAATCACCTGAACCACCAAAAATAACAACTAGCGTTTTATTTTCTGTCACCATAAGTTTATATTGACCTCTTCCAAACGTATTTACACCTATATTATTCTACACTAAGTTAAGCTATATTTTAAGCACTTTAACTTTACATTGGTAAGTATTCTGTCACAATTCGGATTAAAATCTAAAGCTAACAAAAAAATACTCCGAAAAATTTTCGGAGTATTTCTTATTTAATCATTATTTTTTAGCAAAACTTGATTTAGGACCTTCATATTCATCCAAAATAATTTGCTTCATGTCTGCAATTAAAGGTTCTTTAGGGTTTGTAATTGTGCAGTTATCTTCGTAAGCTAATTCAGCTAAACGTTCTGCAGCACTTGTTACTTGTTCTTTAGTTACGCCTTGAGCTTTCAAGGACATTTTAATACCAACACTTTCAGCCAATTCAACAATTGCCTTAATTAAAGCATCAACTAATTCTTCAGTGGTGTTACCTTTCAAGCCAACGTAGCGTGCAATTTCAGCGTAATCTTCATCAGCACGGAAGTAGTTGTACTTAGCCCATGGTTGACGTTTAGTTGGTACTAATGAGTTGTATTTAATAACGTGTGGCATCGTGATTGTAATAACACGGCCGTGAGGTAAATGATATTCGCCACCAAGTTTATGAGCAATAGAATGGTTAATACCTAACAAGGCATTAGCAAAAGCCATACCAGCCATTGTTGAAGCATCATGCATGTTAGCGCGAGCTTCTTTGTCACCTTCATAACTCTTCTTTAAGTTATCAAAGACTAATTTAGCTGCTTGTAAGCTTAAACCACGAGTATAGTGAGAAGCCATTGTTGAAACAAAACTTTCAATTGCGTGGCATAAAACGTCTAAACCAGAGTCAGCAACAACAGTCTTAGGAACTGTTTCGATGAACTGAGCATCAACAATTGCAACGTTTGGTGTTAATGCGTAATCAGCTAATGGGTACTTAATACCTGTTTCGCTATCTGTAATGACGGCAAATGGTGTTACTTCAGAACCAGTACCTGAAGTTGTTGGAATACATACTAACTTAACATCATCCATAGTTGGGAACTTGTAGGTCCGCTTACGAATATCCATGAATTTTTGCTTAGCGCCCCAGAATGAAGCATCTGGATGTGAGTAGAATAACCACATACCTTTAGCTGCATCCATAACTGAACCACCACCGATAGCAATGATCGTATCAGGTTTGAAGGAACGCATTGCTTCAGCACCTTTATAAACTGTGTCTGAAGATGGATCAGGTTCAACATCAACGAAAGTTTGGAAAATAACTGGCTCTTGGCGGCGATTCAAAGTATCTTCTACTTTTTTGACATAGCCAAGTTTAGCCATACCTTGATCACCTACGATAAAAACCCGTTTTAAGCCTTCCATCTTTTCCAGATAGTTAACTGAGTTTTTTTCGAAGTAGATTTTAGAAGGCAACTTTACCCATTGCATGTTGTTACGACGCATTGCAACTGTCTTAATGTTTAATAAGTCAAATGCACCAACGTTATGTGAGACTGAGTTATGTCCGTAAGAACCACAACCCAATGTCATAGATGGGATCATATTGTTGTAAAGATCACCAATACCACCAAAAGTAGATGGTTGGTTAACTAAAATCCGTGATGCATGCATCTTAGTACCAAAATCAATACTTAAATCTTCATCAGCAGTGTGAATAGCAGCAGAATGACCTTTACCACCTAATTCAAGCATCGCTTGGCAAAGTGCAAAACCATCTTTGTGATCTTTAGCTTTAACCATTGCCAAAACTGGGGATAATTTTTCACGTGATAGTGGAAATTCATCGCCAACACCATCAATTGGTGTAACCAAGACAACAGTGTCATTAGGTACAGTGATGCCAGCTAAACCGGCAATTTCGATTGCTGAATGACCAACAATTTTACCATTAACGGCATGTTTAACAGGATCAATGACAACTTCAGTCAAGCGTTTAACTTCTTCTTCATTTGCCACATAGGCATGTTGTGCCTTTAATTCTGCTAAAACATCGTTATAGATTTCATGGTCAACAATGATTGCTTGTTCAGAAGCACAAACCATACCGTTATCAAATGATTTAGAAACCAATGTATCATTAACGGCTTGTTTAATATTAGCTGTCTTTTCAATGTAAGAAGGTACGTTACCAGGTCCAACGCCTAAAGCAGGTTTACCAGTTGAGTAAGCAGCTTTAACCATGCCAGGGCCACCAGTTGCGATAACTGAAGCAACACCAGGGTGATTCATTAAAGTTTGTGTTGCTTCAATACTTGGTGTTGAAACATATGCTAAGGCGCCTTCAGGTAAGCCAGCTTCTTCAGCAGCAACCCGGATGCAATCTAAGGCAGCAGCAGAACATTTTTGAGCGGCTGGATGGAATGCAAAGATAATTGGATTACGAGTTTTAATTGCAATTAATGCGTTCATCATTGTTGTTGAAGTTGGGTTAGTTGTTGGTGTAACACCGGCTAAAACGCCAAGAGGTTCAGCAATTTTAACTAATTTGTGGTCTTCATCTTTTTCAATAACGCCAACAGTTTTATTGTTTTTAATTGAGTTCCAAATTTCTTCAGTTGCAAACATATTTTTAACGGCTTTGTCTTCATAAACACCGCGGCCAGTTTCTTCAACGGCCATTTTAGCTAATTTCATATGATCATTTAAGCCAGCGATTGCCATTTGGTGCACAATGTGGTCGATTTGTTCTTGATTAAAGTCTTCTAAAATATCAAGCGCTTTATTCGCCTTTGCAACAAGTTCTTCGATCATCGTACTAACTTCGTTTGTCTTTGTTTCAGTCTTTGACATGGGTGAATCCTCCTCAGAATTTCACAAATTAGTTATCCATTTCACAAAAATTATATTACCCTATTTCATTTTGTTTGTAAAGGGTTTTCCGTGAATTATTTCACCAATTTTTAAAATTATCGGCTAATCCCTACGCAAATCAACTGAAAAAGCCTATTTTTAGGCATAAAAAAATCCCAAAACAAGTTTGGGATTTAATATACGAAATCAAAAAATTAATTACTTAGTTTCTGAATCGTCACTATTTTCTTCGTGAGTATCAACAGTTGGTTCTTCTGTAACTGTTGTTTCTTCCTTTGCTACTGGTGCAGCAGGTGCTGCTGTAGCACCAACGCCAGGTTTAACGTCACGAATCGCTGTGCGGTTAAAAGTTAATAAGATACCATCAGCATCAATGACAACTGTACCATCAGCAGCATTGATCGTGTCGATAACACCATGTAATCCGCCGATTGTTACAACAGCATCGCCTTTTTTCATGCCATCAAGCATGGTTTGACGTTGAGTTTGTTGTTTCTTACCTGGGCGAATCATCGTAAAGTACATGATTGCAAACATAATTGCAATGATAATTAAAAATGAAAAGCTACCACCTGTTGGGTTTGCAGCTGCTGCTGCTAATAAAAGACTATTCAATCCTTACACCTCGTTATTTTTTATGATGACTAATTATACTGTACCAAAGGCAGCCTTAAAGTTCCAGTGTTCACCAAAAATAGTTACGCCATTACGATCTTTATAGTTCTTTAGAAATTACGAGCATTAGGCTTGTTAAAGCCATAATTTTCGAAAAATTCTGCACGAAAATCAAGTAAGTTATCATCCATGATAGCTTGACGCACTTGCTTCATCGTATGCAATAAGAAGTACAAATTATGATATGACGTTAACCGCAAACCGAAAGTTTCATCAGCCTTAATTAAGTGACGCACATATGCCCGACTAAAGTTACGACATGTGTAACAATCGCAATTATCGTCGATTGGACCAAAATCATGTGCATAGGCCGCATTTTTGACCACTAAGCGACCATGCGATGTCATACAAGTACCATTACGCGCAATCCGGGTTGGTAAGACGCAATCAAACATATCAATTCCACGAATCACACCATCAATTAAAGCATCCGGTGAACCAACGCCCATTAAGTAACGTGGTTTAGTTTCTGGCAATAATGGTGTTGTAAATTCGAGCATTTCATTCATTTCAGCCTTGGACTCACCTACTGATAAGCCACCAATGGAGTAACCTGGAAAATCCATCGCCGTTAATTCAGCAGCACTTTGTTTACGTAAATCTTTAAAGCCTGCACCTTGGACAATACCAAATAAACCTTGCGTATCAGGATTACGATGAGCCTTTAAGCCCCGCTCAGCCCAACGCGATGTACGTTCAATCGACTTCTTGACGTAATCATAACTTTCATAATATGGCGGACATTCGTCAAAACTCATCATGATATCTGGACCAAGATCGTTCTCAATCTCGATGGCTTTTTCTGGAGATAAGAAGAGTTTCTCACCGCTTAAATGACTACGGAAATGAACGCCTTCTTCAGTAATATCGCGAATTTTAGCCAACGAAAAGACTTGAAAGCCGCCGGAATCAGTTAAAATCCCCTTATCCCAGTTCATGAACTTATGCAGTCCACCAGCTTCTTTAACAATTTCTTGTCCAGGACGCAACCAAAGATGATACGTGTTAGCTAAAATAACGCCAGCACCCATCTCGTCTAATTCTTCTGGCGCAATTGATTTAACCGATGCTTGAGTCCCGACAGGCATAAACATGGGGGTAGGAAAAGTGCCATGAGGCGTGATCAACTCACCTAAGCGGGCACCAGTATGCTTTTCTTTTTTGATCAAGTGATAACGGATTGGTTCTGTCATTTAATCATTCCTCTACTTAATGAACATTGCATCGCCAAAACTAAAGAAACGATACTTCTCGTCGATAGCATGTTGATAGGCATTTAAAATATTGTCGCGGCCAGTGAACGAAGCAACTAACATGACCAAAGTTGATTTAGGTAAATGGAAGTTAGTAATGAAAGCATTAACCGCCTTCCATTCATAACCTGGTTTGATAAAGATATCAGTCCAGCCACTATCTTCTTTTAATTCACCATTAAATTTAGTAGCGACAGTTTCCAAAGTACGAATTGAAGTGGTCCCAGTTGCAATAATGCGACCGCCATTTTTACGAACTTCGTTTAACGTATCGGCTGCTTCTTGGCTGAATTGATAGAACTCGCTGTGCATTTTATGATCTTCAATATTATCTTCAGTTACTGGCCGGAAAGTCCCTAAGCCAACATGAAGGGTTAAGTAAACTAATTTAACACCTTTATCTTGAACTTTTTGTAATAATTTTTTAGTCCAGTGCAAGCCGGCAGTTGGTGCTGCAGCAGAACCTAATTCTTTTGAATAAACAGTTTGATAACGTTCAGGGTCATCTAGTTTTTCTTTAATGTATGGTGGTAAAGGCATTTCGCCAAGCTTTTCTAGAATTTCTAAGAAGATACCGTCATAATCAAATTTAATCATACGACCGCCATGTTCTAGTTCTTTAGTAACTGTTGCCGTTAATTCGCCATTACCAAAAACAACTTTAGTACCAACATGGGCATGACGAGCTGGTTTCATCAATGTTTCCCATTCGTCGCCTTCTGTATTGCGTAATAATAAAACTTCTTCATGACCACCAGTATCTGCCTTAACACCATAAATACGTGCAGGCATAACACGGCTATTATTCATAACCACTGCGTCACCAGGATTGAGTTGATCAATAATATCGTAGAAGTGCTTGTCTTCCATTGCGCCGGTTTGATGATCCAACACTAACATTCGTGAATTATCACGTTTAGCAATTGGGGTTTGGGCAATTAATTCTTGAGGTAAATCATAGTCAAAATCTTCAGTTGTAAGCATTACTTTTCCTCTTTTTATTTATTATTTTCTGGAAAGGGAATTCCCAAATGTTGATAAGCTTTAGGTGTGACCATGCGGCCGCGGCTAGTTCGTTTCAAAAAGCCATTCTGCAACAAGAACGGTTCATACATGGTTTCGACAGTCTCGACATCTTCACCAATATTGACTGCAATTGTCTTTAAACCAACCGGACCACCGTTATACAAATTAATCATCATGGTTAATAAACGTCGGTCAACTTGATCTAATCCTGAACGATCGACACGTAATTGTGTTAAGGCAGTTGCTGCAAGATCTTGATCAATCTCTTCTTGATGGGAAACTTCAGCAAAATCACGAATTCGTTTCAACAAACGATTCGCCACTCGCGGCGTACCACGCGCTCTTAAGGCAACTTCTAGCGCAGCTTCTGGTGTAATTCGCGTTTGTAAAACATCCGCTGAGCGCAGAACAATCTCTTGTAAATCGTGAGCGTCATAATAATTCAATGCCGCCAAAATACCAAAACGATCACGCAATGGCGCTGACAATAAACCAGCTCGCGTTGTTGCCCCAATTAATGTAAATGGTGGCAATGGGAAATGAACCGGATGAGCAGTTGGTCCTTGACCAACAATAATATCGACATAAAAATCTTCCATCGCTGAATAGAGCGTTTCTTCCACAGCGCGTGGTAAGCGATGAATTTCATCAATAAATAAGACATCACCGGCTTGTAATTCACTTAGTACCGATAATAAATCGCCAGCTTTTTCAATGGCGGGACCAGAAGTTGTGCGCAGGTTAACCCCTAGTTCATTGGCAATGACCAAAGCCAAAGTGGTTTTACCAAGACCTGGTGGCCCGAATAATAAAGCATGATCCATTGCTTCTTGACGCTGTTTAGCCGCCGCAATATAAATCTGCAACTCAGTTTTAATCTTGCTTTGACCAATATATTCAGCTAAATAATGAGGCCGTAGCGATTTTTCAATCGCATTTTCAGAATCGTCAAGTGGTTCATCACTAATAATTCGCTCGTCTGGATTATTATAATCTGTCATCTTGCCACCTCCTTACTTGATTGATTAAAAAAACATTGTTATTAATGACTTAATAATTTAAGACCAGCACGAACATATTCATCTGGCCCTTGCAGTGCTTGAGCTTTTAACTTATCTTTGATTCGATCTAGTTCCTTATTAGAATAACCTAACGCGGCTAAAGCAGCTAAGCCATCGGCAAAGTCGGCATCCAGACCAAGTAAATCAGGTTGTTCACTTGTCCCGGTTTTGAGAACATCTTGATCAGCCACAGCAATTTTATCTTTAAGATCAAGAATAATTTGTTGCGCTGTTTTTTTACCAACACCGGGAAATTTAGTCAAGAACTTAACGTCACCATTGGCAATAGCTAATGTTAAGCCGTTTTGATCATTAGCCGCCAGGATTGCTAAAGCACTCTTGGGACCGATACCAGCTACACTCGTTAACTGATCGAACAAGTTCTTCTCAGCTTCATCAATAAAACCATAAAGTACTTGCTCAGTATCGCGAATAACTTGCTCAACATAAATTTTAGTAGATTGTTCTACCTGATAGGCATACGGATTCCCCACTAGCAGTTTATAACCAATACCGTTAACTTCTAAGACGAGATATGTCGGTTTCACTACCGTTACAACGCCATTTAAATATTCGTACATTTCTAACCTCTTTCTAGAACCTAACAAAAATTCTAACACAAAACAACTGTTCGTGTGAACCGTCTTTTACAGTAGCTTAACCAGCTAAAAATTAATGATGAGTTCATCAAGTCAATTTAACTATTAATTGGTCGCTTAATTCTTGTTAAACTTTATTCGCCATCCCAATGTTGATGCGGATCTTGAATCCGTTTAAACATTTTGCCTAAATCTTGATCACTAAAATGAACTAACACAGGCCGACCGTGCGGACAATTAAATGGATTTTCAGCTTGAGCTAAATCTCGTAATAATTGTTTTGCTTGAGTTGGTTCCAAATGATGGTTAGCTTTAATCGAACGTTTACAGCTCATCATAATCGCCGTTTTTTCTCGGAATTTAGCAACAGAAATATTGCCATCAGCTAAGAAGTAATCAATCATTTCAGCGATCGTTGCTTCTTCTTGTCCTGCAACAAACCAAGTTGGATGAGTATGCACAATAAAACTATTTTCACCGAAAATTTCAAGTTGAATGCCCACATTACTTAGCAAATCAAGATGCGCTTTAATACGTACAAAGTCCGCCGCAGAATAATTCAAAACAATTGGCACTAATAAGTTTTGCTGATCTTGCGAAACTTTACCAATCTCAACACGGTAATATTCATACTTAACTCGTTCTTGCGCTGCATGTTGATCTAAAATATAAAAACCGTCGGCACTTTCAGCAATTAAAAAGGTACCGTGAATCTGACCAATATAATTTAAATCTGGAAACCGCTGTTCCGTTGTTTTTTCATTTGGTAGTAATTCAGTTTCGTTGAGTGGTTCTGTTTGCTGTGAAAAAGCACGTGGTTGCGGATCATTTGCCAACCAATCATCCCAACTCGCCAATTGATCAGGATCTTTAAAAATTGACTGATCCGTATTCACTTGGGGAATAGGTTCCCAATTAGTAGCCTGTTGAGTTGCTTGAGTTGAGGGAACCACTGAATTCTGCAATGCTTTTCCAAAAGCTGATTTAGGTTTTGGTGTTATTGAATTTGTTTGGTACTGAGGCAACGTTTCAGCAACATGGTCGCGTTGTTGATATTGTTGTCGTTGTGGTGAGCTAGCTTGTTCCAAATCGTTTTGTAGTTGGTCCAGGTCAACTGTTGTCCGATGACTCTGCAAATTCTTCATGGCGTCGGGAATTAAATTCTCTTTTCCTAACGTTTCACGAACAATCTTGGTTAATAACTTCGTTAATTCTGGTTCCTTACTTAATCGCACCTCACGTTTAGTCGGATGAACGTTGACATCGACAAGTAGTGGATCCATTTTAATGTTAATAACGGCCACTGGATAACGACCAACCATTAATTTTGAACCATAACCTTCAATTAACGCTTTGTTTAATTGAAAATTCTTAATATACCGACCATTAATGAGAAACGACAAATAATTCTTGCTAGCCCGCGTTACCGCTGGTCGGGAAATATAACCCTCAATTTCAAAATCTAAGTCGGCACCCTTAATGGCGACTAATTCACGTGCCACACTTAACCCATAAATTCCTGCGATCGTTTGCTGTAATTTGCCATTGCCAGCGGTACTTAACATTTGATTGCCATCATTGACCAACGTTAAAGCAACTTCAGGATAACTCAGAGCAATTCGATTAACGACATCTGCAATATGAGAAAGTTCTGTTGCAACCGACTTCAAGTACTTCAAACGGGCTGGCGTATTATAAAACAAATCACGAACAGTAATGGTTGTCCCTTGAGGATGACTAGCCAGATGAATTTCTGATTCACCAGCAGAAACAACCATTTCACGACCACTTTCTGGTTGACCGGTGCTCGTCTTTAAAGTTACATGGGCAACAGCGGCGATACTAGCCAAAGCCTCACCACGAAATCCTAAAGAATGAACCCGAAAAAGATCTTCACGTGAAGCAATCTTACTGGTTGTATGACGCAAAAAGGCAATCTCTAAATCATCTGGTGCAAAACCGGAGCCATTATCAATAACTTGAATCTCAGTTAATCCAGAATCTTTGAGAAAAACTTGAATTTTTGTCGCACCAGCATCAACTGCATTCTCGACTAATTCCTTAACCACAGAGGCAGGTCGTTCAATCACTTCCCCAGCTGCGATCTGGTTACTTAGTAGTTCAGATAATTGATGAATTTTTCCCATTGACCGTGCCTCCCTTTTCCCTTGCGTCTTCAGTTAATTAAAATCAATAATTCATTAATGGTTCTGTTGATTAAGTTCTTGTTGCCATTGGTTAATTAAATTCATGGCTTCAATTGGTGTAGCTTGCATTAAATTGGTGTTTTTAATTTCCGCTAACAACGCACTAACTTCTGGAGACATCGCCTCAGCTTGCGTTGTTTGTTTTGGTTCTATTTTTGGCTCAGGTTCTTCAGCAATTCTAAATAACGGCAATTGTTCTGGCGTTGGTAAATCGTTAACCAAATCACTGCCTTCAGCTTCTAAGACTGATAACACTTGAGCTGCATGCTGTGTAACATCATTAGGTAAACCAGCTAATTTCGCAACGTGGATCCCGTAGGACTTATCCGCCGGGCCAGCTAATACTTGATGTAAGAAGATTAACTTACCATTTTCTTCAGTAGCACCAACGTGAACATTACGTAACTTGGGAAGTCGCTCTGCTAATTGTGTTAATTCATGATAATGCGTTGAAAATAAAGTCTTAGCACCTAAATGATCATGAATATACTCAATAATAGCGTCAGCTAAGGCAATCCCATCATAAGTTGCGGTACCTCGACCCAATTCATCAAATAATAGCAAACTATGCCGGGTGCCGTGCAACAATGCATCGTTAGCTTCCTTCATTTCTACCATAAAAGTACTCTCACCAGAAATTAAATCATCGGCAGCACCAATCCGCGTGAAAATTTGGTCAAAAATAGGTAACTGAGCTCGATCAGCTGGCACAAAGCAACCGACTTGGGCCATAATCACAATCAAGCCTAATTGACGCATGTAGGTACTTTTACCAGACATGTTCGGACCAGTAATCAACAAAATATCCGTGTCCTTTTTCATTTCCACGGAATTAGGAATAAATTCATTAGCTGCCAAAACTTGCTCAACAACTGGATGGCGACCATTAATGATCTCAACATCTTGCTGCTTCGTTGATAATTCCGGTCGAACATAATGATTGTTCTCGCTGACAACTGCAAAACCTTGCAAAACATCTAAAGCTGCAATTTGTTTAGCTAATGCTTGAATACGTTCAGTTTGGGCTTTGATTTGTTCACGAACCGTTGTAAAAAGTTGATATTCCAACTCTGTTGATTTTTCTTTAGCCTGTAAAATTAAGGCCTCGTGATCCTTTAATTCTGGCGTAATATAACGTTCCGCATTCGTTAGCGTTTGTTTACGTTGATAACGATCAGTTGGTACGTTCTTTTTGTTAGCATTGGTTACTTCAATGTAATAACCGAACACTCGAGTATAGCCAACTTTTAGTGTGGAAATACCTGTCTTTTTCCGTTCTTCTGCTTCTAGTTGCACTAAGAAGTTTTGACCATTGTTAACCGCATCGCGATACTCATCAAGTTGCTGGTTAAAACCATCGTTGATGATGTTACCTTCAGTTGTTGAGATTGGTGCATCTTCACTAATAGCCCGTTGAATCAAATCACGAATATCGGCTAAATCATCCAAGGACGTGCCTAATTTCTGTAACGTTGGCTCAGGTAATTGTTGCAAAACTTCTTTAATTGTCGGAATTTGTTTTAAAGAGTTAGCCAATTGAATAAGATCACGACCATTAGCGCTCCCAAAAGCAATGCGGCCAGCTAAACGTTCCAAATCATAAACCTTCTGCAAAGCTTGTTGTAAAGTCGCCCGTTCAAAATAATGATCAATTAACGTGGCTACAATTTCTTGGCGTTGTTGTAACAATTTAGCATTTAATAGTGGTCGATTTAGCCATTGCTTTAATAAGCGACCACCCATTGCTGTCTTGGTTTTATCTAACAACCAAAGCAAAGTACCTTCGCGCTTGCTGGTTCGCAACGATTCGAATAATTCCAGATTAGCTTTCGCACTATGATTTAAGCGTAAGTATTGATCGATTTCATATGACTCTGCTTGTTGTAAATGGCTAAGGGTGCGTTTTTGCGTTTCTAACAAATAACTAATTAGAATTTTTAAGGCTGCTTGTTCACCTTGCTTAGTCAATTTTTGATTAACAAAGTTAAATTCGCTAGACTCTTGCAACACTTTATCGTGAGAAATCATCATGCCTAGCGATTGCAATTGCTGTTGTTCTTGTTCAGAAATATTAGCATCGACAACGACTTCTTTAGTATTGAGATTTAATAACTCATTAATGACTTCGTTAAACGTATGCAAAGTAGTGGTCCGCACTTCACCAGTTGTTAAATCTGAATAAGCCAAGCCATAAAGCTCGTCAATTAGCGTTAAGGCTGTTAAATAGTTGTTTTGTTTAGCAGTACTAGCATTTTGATCCATCATCGTACCCGGTGTGATTAATTGAATCACTTCTCGTTTAACCATACCTTGAGCCTGCTTAGGATCTTCAACTTGCTCACAAATCGCGACTTTATAACCCTTATCAATTAAAATATCGATATAGTTTTGAGCAGCATGATGTGGCACACCACACATCGGAATCGGATCTTTGGCACTTTTGTTGCGGGCGGTTAAAGTTAATTCCAACAATTGTGAGCCTTTAATGGCATCCTCATCAAATAATTCGTAAAAATCACCAATTCGATAAAACAAAAAAGCATCCTGGTAATCTTTTTTGATTGCCCAGTATTGCTGCATCATTGGTGTATCTTTAGTTGTTTGTGGCATATTGTAACGACTCCTACTCTAAAAACGGCTGATCTGGGGTAATCTGGATTAATTCAATTTTGCGAGCAGCGTTTTTGGTTGATGAAAAATCAATCACGCAACCATTAAGCTGACCACGACCAGATAAAGGTGTTTCAAAACGAACTGGGCGGTGATTCAAGAAACGTTCAATCACTCTTTCTTTACGCATACCTAAAATCTCATCGTAAGGACCGGTCATACCAACATCTGTTAAATAAGCTGTTCCCTTAGGTAAAATCTTGGCATCATTTGTTTGAACATGGGTATGGGTACCGACGACCGCCGTAACGCGACCGTCAACATAATAACCCATCGCTTCTTTTTCACTGGTTGTCTCCGCATGAAAATCTAAGAAAATATAATCACATTGAGCTTGAATCTCAGCTAAAATCTCATCAACTTTGGCAAAAGGATCATCAATACTATCAAGAAAGACACGTCCTTGCAAGTTAATCACCCCAACGGTGGTTTGATTAACTTTAGTCAACACGTACCCTTTGCCTGGTGTATGTTGTGCAGGAAAATTAGCTGGGCGAATTAACTTATTAGCATCGTCAATAAATTCGTAAATATCGTCTTTATCAAACGTATGGTTCCCCATGGTCACCACATCAGCACCAGCTGTTAAAATAGTTTTATACAACGACTTAGTAATGCCCTTACCCATTGCAATATTCTCACCGTTGACGATGGTTAATTGTGGCCGATACTTAGCCTTTAACTTTGGTAAATAAGTGGTTAATGTTTCTTGACCAATCGGTCCCATAACATCGCCAATAAAAATAATTCGCATGATCTACCCCTTTTCATTTAGTCATATTTTAGCATAAGTCCGGTTTTATTTCAGTAAGCCATCATGGCAATCAGCCTTAGTTCAACTTGATGATAAATAGTTTGCTATAATGAACATAAAAATGTCCGTAGGTGAAGTTATGAAACGACAACATCAGTTTTTAGGGAGTTTAATTATTCTATGCTATGCTAGCTTTGCTGTTTTTTATTGGGGTGTAACCAGTCAAGCAGCCTGGATTCATCAATACGATAAGACAATCTATCATTGGCTTAAGCCATTGCATCCTAACAGCACACCTTTCTTTACACTTTATACCAAAATCGGTAATCCGCTAATCATTTCAATGATCACACTAGCAATAGTCTTGATTTTGATATTCGTCAGGCACTGGCGTTGGAGTGTTTTTCTTGCCATTAATATGGTGATTGGTAATTTGATTAATCATTTTGTTAAAAGTATTGTTCAACGGCCACGGCCTTCATTGCCTCATCTCGTTGTTGAAACTGGTTATAGTTTTCCTAGTGGTCACGCAACAGCGGCCGTGATGTTCTTTGGTAGTTTAATTCTGATTGGTCACTTTTTGATTAAGAAAAAGTCCTGGCATCATTTATGGATTGGCATCATGTTGATCATGCTCTTACTATTAGGGATTAGTCGCCTGTACGTCCAAGTACATTATCCAAGTGACGTTACAGCCGGTTTCTTACTAGCATTAGGGAACTTAACCATTCTTTGGTTAATCGCAGCTAAAACGTATTTAAAGCCTGAGATAAGACAGTCTAATTTACAGTAAACAATAGAACCTCCTCTGAATTAAAAAATTCAGAGGAGGTTCTATTGTTTAAACTTAATGTGTAGTCTTTTGAGCTTGTCGTCCTGACCAGAAGTTAACAATTAAGGCAATAACCGTTAGTAACATACCCACCCAATAAACGCCATGCATGGCGTTTAATAGGACTGCGCGTAATTCTGGTAAGAGATCAGCAGAGATTTGTTTAGCTGTCTCTGGATTAATCAATTGATTTAACATTGAAAGTTTCATTCGTGGATCGCTCTTAATACCACTAGCAAATAAGGCATTTTGGATGACACCAAAAGTTGACATCATAATTGTTTGACCAAGGGTTCTAGATAATGTATTAAGCGAAGTGGCAACACCTAGCTCATCTTCAGCCACAACATTTTGTACCGTCACCGTAGTCGTGGTAATCGTAATCCCAAAACCAGTTCCTAAAAGAGCAGCAACCAATAAGAAAACATAGAATTGGGTTCCCATTGGTAAGAAGCCCAGAATCGAAATCCCAATTAAAATAATCGTTAAGCTACCCATGATGATTTGTGGTGCGGTCCGTTTCAAAATTAATTTACCAGCCAAAAATGAACCTAAAATCCACATGACCGAACTTGGCGTAACGGCAAAACCACCCATTGAGGCAGGCAAGCCTAAAATACCTTGCATCCACATTGGAATGTAAACTTCAAAACCAATTAAAACGCCACTGACCAGTGCTGCGACTAAATTTTGGCCTAAGAATAAATGATTTTTAAATAATTGTAGTGGAATTAACGGATCTTTAGCACGTTTTTCACAGCGAATAAATAACCAAGCAGCAACAACCGCAATTAACAGCCGAACACCATTAACTAGTAAATTCGAGTCAGTACCAATACTTTGGGCCAGTAACATTAAGGATAATAAGACAACACTTAAAGTTGCCGCGCCACCATAATCGATTGGTGCCTTTTCAGCTTGACGATCTTCATGAAAGAAGAATATGACTAATAGTAACGTGATCAAGCCAACAGGCACATTGATAAAGAAGATCCAGTGCCAAGATAAATGTTGAACGATATAACCACCCAACAATGGTGCAATGATTGAAGCAATTCCCCAAGCCGAACCATTTAAGCCCAACACTTTAGCCCGTTTTTCAAAGGGATAAATATCGGCAATCATTGTAAACGTCATTGGTTGAATCGCACCAGCGCCAATTCCCTGCAATGCCCGTGCTAAAATTAATGTCAACATTGAGTCAGATAAGCCAGCTAAACTCGAACCAATTAAAAAGATAACAATCCCGACGATAAAGATTGGCTTACGACCCACACGATCTGATAATTTCCCATAAATTGGCGTAGCAATTGATGATGTTAATAAATAAATTGAAAAGACCCAATTCATTAACGAAATGCCGTGTAGACTACCAATAATTGTTGGCATAGCCGTGGAAACGATTGTTCCCTCAATAGCTGTCATAAAGGTGGCTACAAAAATTGCAATTGTAACTAAGACTAAATTTGTTTGTTTCTTCTTCATAATGACCTCAATTCAAAATAATAGGCAATTCTAACATCGCCTGCCCAATAAAAATTCAATAACTAGGCCTAAAAAAAGATCCAATTGGAATACATCCAATCGGATCGCCTCTTAAGTCACTCGGAGCAATTACTTAAGAAAATTCTGTAAAGCTTGCACTTTATCAGTCATTTCCCAAGGTAATGCCACATCTGTACGTCCAAAATGGCCATAAGCAGCAATTTGCTTATAAATTGGCCGTTGTAAATCTAACATTTTAATAATGCCGGCCGGCCGTAAATCAAAGTTAGCCCGAACAGCAGCAATTAATTCCGTTTCTGTATAGTCACTGGTTCCAAAAGTATCAATATTAATTGATACCGGTTGTGCTACACCAATAGCATAAGCTAATTGTACTTCACATTTATGTGCTAAACCAGCTGCTACAATATTTTTAGCAACGTAACGAGCTGCGTAGCTTGCGGAACGGTCAACTTTTGTCGGATCCTTACCAGAAAACGCACCGCCACCATGACGAGCATAGCCACCATAAGTATCGACAATAATCTTGCGACCTGTTAAACCAGAATCGGCGGAAGGTCCCCCGATAACAAAACGACCAGTTGGATTAATTAAGAACTTGGTCTCAGCATCAACTAGTTCTGCAGGTAAGGTTGGTTTGATAATTTGTTCAATCACATCATTGGCCAAAGTGGTCAAATCAGTTTCAGCATCATGTTGTGTACTCAAAACAACAGTATCAATTCGTTGTGGAATCGTACCAGTTGCTTCATCATATTCAACGGTAACTTGGGCTTTTGCATCCGGCCGAAGATAAGGTAAAATATTTTCTTTACGCAACTTAGCTGTACGTCGCATTAAAGCATGTGCTAAAGAAATAGGCAGCGGCATTAGTTCAGGTGTTTCGTCAACAGCAAAACCAAACATCATACCTTGATCGCCAGCACCAATTTGATCAAGCGGATCAATAGAAGCCTCTGAGCGTGCTTCTATGGCATCATTAACACCTTGAGCAATATCTGGTGACTGTTCATCTAAAGCGACTAAAACAGCGCAATTATGGCCGTCAAAGCCATACTCGCTACGATCATAGCCTGCATCAATAATTGTTTGTCGGGCAATCGCTTGAATATCCACATAAGCTGTCGTGGTGATTTCACCGACAATTAATACTAATCCAGTTGTCACGGTTGTCTCACAGGCAACCCGTGCCTTTGGATCTTGTGTTAAAATTGCATCCAAGATTGCATCAGAAATTTGATCAGCAATTTTATCTGGATGACCTTCAGAAACGGATTCTGAAGTAAAAAGATGACGATTTTTCATATTTTTCCCCTTTCAGGTTACAAGGCAGCTCCATTTCTGGACCCCATCGGAAATGTAACTAAGTAAGTTTAGCATATCCATTACTTTAATTAAAGCCAATCATTCAATAATCTGGTAAATTAGCGACAACAACCCCTTAAATATTTAATTTATTGATTGAACATGAATAATTTTACGAATTGACCTTGCACGCCAAAAATATTACGATTAGTAGCATAGTCTGGAGGTTATCGACTTGAATAAACACACAACCAAAACCATTGATTTCTTGATTTTAAGAATTGTCATTGAATTAATTGGCATTATTTTACTGCCGTTTCTGATTAATCGTAGCTTTAAACCAATTGCACCACTTGATTTTATGATCGTTAGCTTGTTTGCCTTAATTTATGTCTTCAGTATTGAGGCAACAGATTTTTGGCCAACTCCACGAATGATCTATCACGTCTTGTTGCTAATACCAATTTTATTATTACTTTGGAAAAAAATGTTCATTATCGCCTTGTTGTTATTAATGCAATATATCATTTATTTAATGACCGACCGCACACCAAAGTTAAACGATAAAATAACGCAAGTATTAGAGCAAGGCGTGATCCCGTTATTTTTAACCATCACTATCTTAGATACAGTCGTGGAATCCATGACCGTTAAGGAAGTTTTGCTAATTGGTGTCCTTTACCTCGTCAAAATTATCTTTAGCTTACCAATTAGGAACTTTCTAGATTTTTTATGGCCGTTTATTGGTATTGTTGCAGTCATCTTACTTAGTTCCGGTCATATTATAAGTTTTCCAGCGACTGTGATCATGATTATTCTTTTATTAATTAGCACCGTTGCCTATCCCAAACGCCGCAATTTAAATCAATTTCCAACATTACTATTGATCGTCTTGTCCTTAGTTAGTTTGATTTAACAGCTTAAAAAGCAGCAGACAATAATTGTCTGCTGCTTTTATTTATCATAACGATCAGAATATAAAAAAACGGATGACTAATCTAAAGATTAATCATCCGTTTTTAAATGATGGAGGTTACAGGGCTCGAACCTGTGACCCTCTGCTTGTAAGGCAGATGCTCTCCCAGCTGAGCTAAACCTCCAATGACCCGTACGGGATTTGAACCCATGTTACCGCCGTGAAAGGGCAGTGTCTTAACCACTTGACCAACGGGCCATCGTATCAGCAATAATAAGTATATAAAATAATGCTTTATTGGTCAATAGTTTTATTTAATTTTTTTGCAAAATATTGCCTAGTTATCTGACTGCGAAAAAACCGTAAAGTTCTGTTCTGTCATGGGGTGATCAAAGTTAAACCCATAAGCAGCGTTTAACGTATTTTGACGAGTTGTTTCGTTACTAACTGTCTCTTTAGCTAATCCTAATTCAGATCGAATATTATCAGAAACACGTTGTAATTCTGTTGTAGATGCAACTTGAATGGAAGCTGATCCCCACCAACCACTAATACCTTGTAAATGATCGCTCTTTATCTTTTTGGCAGCACCGCGATAATCTTTAAAAATAGCCACCATTTGGTCAAAAGTTAAATTCGTGGTCACGTTATTAGAAATTGAATCTAAAAAGGACTGGAAATTAGTCAGTGTGCCTGTTGATACCGCTGACTTGATAATCGCTTCAATAATTTGTCGTTGTCTTGCTTGGCGCCCGTAATCCCCTTGCGGATCCTCGTGGCGCATCCGTGAATAGGCCAACGCAGCCTTACCATTTAAATGAATCTTTTTACCCTTAGTGAAGTGATAACCACCATATGAAAAAGTTAAGGTAGGCGTTACATCTACACCTCCGACTGCCTTAACAATTTCTTCCAAGCCGCCCATGTTAACACTAACATAATTCGTTAATGGCACATTAACCAACTTGGAAACAGAGTTTAACGCCATTTTTGCGCCCCCAATATCATAGGCCGCATTAATTTTACGGAAATTATACGAAGAGGTTCCAACCATTTGAGCCATTGTATCACGCGGAATACTGGTCATTGTCGTACGCTTAGTCTTAGGATTAACCGTAACAATGATGATCGTATCTGAATTGCCATTAACTTCAGTCCGCCCCTCAGCACCAGTATCAGTCCCCAATAACAAAATTGAGATTGGATCTTGACTGGCAACCTTTGAGGTTAAAGCCGCCTCGTTTACTTTATTAACTGAGGAATAAGTTTTTTCGGCGGCTGACTTGGTTTGCTGATATAGATGCAGGCCATAAGCACCTAACGCCAATAGTAGCGCTAAAATAATCAAGCCTACGATTTTAAAGACTGGTTTCTTTTTATGACGTCGTTTTTTAGGTAGATAATTGGTCGCTTGATCCTGAGGTTGTTCAGTTTGCGAATGTTTCGACATAAATACTCCTTGAAGTTAAATAATAGTCATTTTCGAATATCTTAGCACACAATTGTGAATGTTAATCGATAAGATAGTTAATAATTTCTTAATTTTGATCATCTAAAAAAGCTATTTCTACAATATTGTATAAATAGCTTTCTTCATTTAAAAATTATTCTTTAAGACACGCTGCATTTCACGATCTTGTTCACGACGTTTAATTGTTTCTCGCTTATCATATTCGTGCTTACCTTTGGCCACACCTAACAACACTTTCGCATAGCCATGTTTCAAATAAGCTTTTAGCGGTACGATAGTTGTTCCCTTGTCCTGAATAATACCAGCTAACTTAGCAATTTCTCGTTTGTGTAGTAGTAACTTGCGGTTACGCAAGGGATCTTGATTAAACTGATTGCCCGCATCATAAGGACTAATATGGACGTTTTCCAACCATAACTCACCATGGCGTACTTGAGCAAAGCCGTCCTTAAGATTGATTTTACCAGCTCGAACCGATTTGATCTCCGTGCCAGTTAAAACGATTCCTGCTTCATATGTTTCAGAAATCGTATAGTCATGTCGAGCCTTGCGATTAGTTGCTACTTGATTTTTAGGTTTTTCTGCATGCTTTTTTGCCATTTAGATCACCTACTTTATGAGTTAACGTTTACGATTTGAACGAGATGAACGATCAGAAGACTTCGTTTGTCGTTGATTTGTCCGCCGTTCATATTTACCATGATGTGAACTAGTTCGTGCCTTAGGTCGTGAATTTTCTTGAGGTGCCGGTTCTTGTCCAGCAATGATAAAATCAATCTGACCTTGATCAGGATCAGCCCGAAGAACTTTAATTTGGATTTCTTGACCAATTTTATAGGTATTATGCGTCTTAGAACCAGTTAAAGTCATTTGTTTCTCATCATATTCATAATAATCATCGCGCATATTAGAAATATGAATCAAACCTTCAACCGTATTCTCCAATGAGACAAACATTCCAAACTTCGTGACTGAAGCAATAACTCCTTTGAACTCTTGGCCAACTTTGTCTGTCATATATTGGGCTTTCTTCAAATCATCCACATCGCGTTCAGTATCAATTGAACGACGCTCTTGAGTTGAGGTTTGAATGGCAACTTCTGGTAATTGTTCAGCCCATTTAGCCTTAACCTTATCACCCATACCTTCTGATGCATAACTATGAATCAAACGGTGAACCATCAAATCTGGATAACGACGAATTGGTGAAGTGAAATGAGTATAATATTCAGCACCTAACCCAAAGTGACCTAACTGATCAACTGAATAACGCGCTTGTTTCATACTCCGTAATAACATGGTTGTCACAACCATCTCCTCAGGGGTACCAACAACCTTAGCCAAAGCTTTTTGTAATTCAATTGGTTTGATGTTATCAGCTTGACCATGACCCACAATTCCAAAAGCAGAAACGAATTCAAAGAAGCTCTTCACTTTTTCTGCATCAGGTGTTTCATGGACCCGATACAAAAATGGAACATGAAGTTTGTTGAAATGTTCAGCAACCGTTTCATTAGCTGCTAACATAAATGATTCAATCATACGTTCTGAAGTGCCCCGATCCCGCAAAACAATATCAATTGGCCAACCTTTTTCATCAACAACGATCTTAGCTTCAGTCTCTTCAAAATCAATTGCACCACGTTCATGACGACGCTTGAATAAGATTTGATGTAACTCAGCCATATCTTCAAACATTGGTAAGAAGGTCGCATATTCTTTAGATACTGCTGGATCATGATCTTCAACAATCTTGTTAACATTATTGTAAGTCATTCGGGCATTAGAACGAATAACACTTGGGAAAATCTCGTGATTAACAACTTCGCCTTTTTGGTTAATTTCCATAATACAACTTAAAGTTAAGCGATTTTCGCCTGGATTTAATGAACAAATGCCATTTGAAAGACGGAAAGGCAACATCGGAATCACACGATCAGTTAAATAAGTACTGGTACCACGCTCATATGCTTCTGTATCCAGTGGTGAATCTTCCGTAACGTAATGGCTAACATCGGCAATATGGACACCTAATTTAAAGTTACCATTTGCTAAACGGGTTAAGCCAACGGCATCATCGAAGTCTTTCGAATCATCGCCATCAATTGTCACAACAACATCGCTTGTTAAATCACGACGATTTACCCAATCAGTTGGTTGCAATTCATCCGGAGTTGCTTCTGATTGAGCAATGGCATCATCGGGAAACTCTGTCCGCACACCATGGGAATAGACGATCGACATAATATCGACCCCAGGATCATTCTTGTTGCCTAAAGTCTTAACAGCAATACCTAACATCCGTGTTGGGAATTCATTACTAGGATATTCTGTAATATCTACTTGAACCATATCACCCATTTGTGGGTGGATACCAGTATCTTTAATATAAACAGGATAGCTAGCTAATTTTTTGTCATGGCTACGAACATAACCAATCAATCCGGTCTTTTTAATTTGAACATCACTATAAGGCTGGAATTCGCCGACCAAGTCAGTTACACCATGTTCTAAAATCTCAGCAACTTCGCCTTCTGGTCCTTTATCGTTCCAGGGGTTTGCCTTTTTTACAATTTTGACTTTAACCCGATCACCTTGTAAAGCATGTAAAGTGCTTTGCTTAGGCACAAAAATATCAGGCACTTCTTCTTTGTTATCATCTTCAACTTCAACACGGACGAAGCCAAAGCCTTTATCATTGGCAGCAAACTTACCAATAACTTCTTCAGTCGTTGGTGTTAATTTATAACGACCGCCATTATTGATCGTAATTAAGTTTTCGCCTTCAAGTGTAGCCAAAACTTTGACTAATCGTTTAAAAGCCGTTGCACCTTTTAATTTCATGATGTCATTGATATCTTGAACATCATATTTACGTTCAGGATTATGACGGAAAATCTCTAAAACTTCTGCAGTTAAATAATCTTTTTGTGTCATTTAATACCTCGCTATTTTTAATTCAGTTCCAGTGAAATTTTATTAGACAATATTGCAAAATTCAGAATGACAAAGCCATTCATGTTTGGCAATATTGTCTAATCTAATTAGAACTGATTTTATCATAAATTTTATTGAAGCTATTTGTCAGCCAACACTGCTCAGTATTTTAAGCAATGTTCTATAAAAAAAGCTCCTGCAATTGCAGGAGCAGCGTTTCGCGTTAAGGTTTAATGTGATGACAAATAAACTAACACGAGTGCCAACACAAAGAAAATAACACCCAATACGGCAGTTACTTTTTCCATGACAGCTTCAAACCCGCGTTTCTTCGTTGCACCAAACAAATCACCGGCACCACCAGAAAGAGCATTCAGTGCGTCTTGTTGTTTAGTTGGTTGCATCATAACGGCAATGATGATTGCAATTGAATCAATAATAAGTAACGTTTGAATGATGTCGTACAATTGTCTGGCCTCCGAAAACTTCTACAAAATCTTACTCATAAAACAATATCACAGTTGAACAAATTTTTCCAGTCCTTAACCCGACAACCCGTATTTTTTAAGAAGATTATTAGTAATTATTGGCAACAAAAAAGCCCTCTACTAATGTAGAGAGCTTTTATTTAAGCAATTATTTGCCTAAGTTGTAGAAGCTGTGGATACCTTTGTATGCTGAAGCATCAGCAAGTTGGTCTTCAATGCGCATTAATTGATTGTATTTAGCAATACGATCAGTACGGCTCATTGAACCAGTCTTGATTTGGCCAGCGTTAGTTGCAACAACTAAGTCAGCAATTGTTGTATCTTCAGTTTCACCTGAACGGTGTGAAACAATAGCAGTGTAGCCTGCTTCTTTAGCCATTTCGATAGCTTCAAATGTTTCAGTTAAAGTACCGATTTGGTTAACTTTGATTAAGATTGAGTTTGCAGCACCCATCTTGATACCTTTTTCAAGGTATTGTGTGTTTGTTACAAAGAAATCGTCACCAACAAGTTGTACTTTCTTGCCAAGTGCTTTAGTGATTTCTGCCCAATCTTCCCAGTTATTTTCATCGATAGGATCTTCGATAGAAATGATTGGGTATTTGTCAGCTAAACCTTCAAGATATTTAACGAAGTCAGGTGTGCTGAATTCTTCACCAGTTGACCAACGTAATTTGTAAGTCTTGTCTTCTTCGTTCCAAAGTTCTGAAGCAGCAACGTCGATTGCGATTGAAATATCTTCGCCAGGTTTGTAACCAGCTTTTTCAATAGCGTTAATCAAGTATTGTAAAGGTTCTTCGTTGTTTGCAAAGTCAGGTGCAAAACCACCTTCATCACCAACAGAAGTTGCTTTACCGTCAGCAGCTAACAAGCTCTTCAAAGCTTGGAAAGTTTCTGAACCCATACGGATTGCTTCGTGAACTGATTTTGCACCAACAGGCATAATCATGAATTCTTGGAAGTCAACCTTGTTATCTGAGTGAGCACCACCGTTAATAACGTTCATCATTGGTGTTGGCAATACGTGAGCGTTAGGGCCGCCAAGATATTCGTATAATGGTTGGCCTAATTCGTCAGCAGCAGCACGAGCAGCAGCCAATGAAACGCCTAAGATTGCGTTAGCACCTAATTTACCTTTGTTAGGAGTGCCGTCTAAGTCGATCATTGCTTGGTCCAAAGCACGTTGATCAGTAACGTCCATTCCAATAACTTCTTTAGCAATTGCGTCGTTAACGTTAGCAACGGCTTTTAATACACCTTTGCCACCGAAGCGAGATTTGTCGCCATCACGTAATTCAACGGCTTCGTGTTCGCCAGTTGAAGCACCTGAAGGAACGATTGCGCGGCCAAAGCCACCTAATTCAGTATAAACTTCAACTTCGACAGTTGGGTTACCACGAGAATCTAAGACTTCGCGGCCTAAAACATCAGTAATTACAGACATGTGTTTTGCTCCTTTTTTTCAGAAAATTGATACATTCATATTTTAGCAAATTTTGCCAAGAAATAACAAAAATTTTGCGATTAATCTTGATAATTAACTAAAGCTAAGAATGATTCAGGTTCCATGCTGGCACCGCCAACCAAACCACCATCAATATCAGGTTTAGCCATTAATTCTTTAACGTTAGCAGGTTTTACAGAGCCACCGTATTGAATACGAACATTTTCGGCAGTTTGTTCGTTATAAAGATCTTTAACTGTTTCACGGATAACGTGGCACATTTCTTGTGCTTGGTCAGCAGAAGCAGTCTTACCAGTACCAATTGCCCAGATTGGTTCGTAAGCAATGACAGTATTGGCAACTTGGTCAGCAGTTAAGCCTTCAAGTGCAGCTTTAATTTGAGCAACAACCCAGTCATTTTGAGTACCAGCTTCACGAGTTTCTAAGCTTTCACCACAGCAAATGATTGGTAACATATTGTTTCTGAAGATAGCTTTAGCTTTCTTGTTGATATCTTCATCAGTTTCGTGGAAATAGCCACGACGTTCTGAATGGCCGATAACAACATAGTTAACACCCATTTCAGACAATGCTTTAGGTGAAGTTTCACCAGTAAAAGCACCTTCGTCTTCAAAGTAGCAGTTTTCAGCAGCAACTTTTAAATCTGAATCTTTAGCAAAAGCCATCAAAGTTGTTAAATCAATGGCAGGTGCAGCGATAACAGATTCAACTTTATCGGCAGCAGGAAGTTTACCCTTGATACCATCAAGAAATTCTTGAGTTTCTTGAGGATTCTTGTTCATTTTCCAGTTACCAGCAATAATTGGTTTACGCAAAATTATTCACCTCAAAAATTATTTGTCAGAAATAGCAGCGATACCAGGTAATTCCTTACCTTCAAGATATTCAAGAGAAGCGCCACCACCAGTAGAAATATGTGTGATTTGATCAGCAATACCTAATTGAATTGCAGCAGCAGCTGAATCACCACCACCGATGATTGTTGAAGCATCTTTCAATTCGCCTAATGCACGGCCAACTTCAAGTGTACCTTCAGCATAGTTGCTCATTTCAAATGCGCCCATAGGACCATTCCAAACAACTGTCTTAGCATCTTTTAAGATGTCCTTGAACAATGAGATTGTCTTAGGACCAATGTCTAAGCCCATTTCGC
The DNA here is from genome assembly GCF_001436095.1 of Lapidilactobacillus dextrinicus DSM 20335. GTDB lineage: Bacteria > Bacillota > Bacilli > Lactobacillales > Lactobacillaceae > Lapidilactobacillus > Lapidilactobacillus dextrinicus. The sequence continues at coordinate 90,865 of NZ_AYYK01000025.1, forward strand.
CATCAGGAATATCTTGGCCGACAACTTCATGCTTAGCATCATTTGAGAATTCTGCAGCAGCAATGTTATCAACAGGTAAGACAATCTTGTCGCCTGCTTTTTCTAATAATTCTTTAGCCAATTCAACTTTGTCAGCTTCGAATAATGACTTACCAATCTTGTGGCCTTGAGCAGCTAAGAAAGTATAAGCCATACCGCCACCGATTAAGATGTGGTCTGATTTAGGAATTAAGTTTTCGATAACGCCGATCTTGTCAGAAACCTTAGCACCGCCCAAGATTGTAACGAATGGGTGAACAGGATTATCAACAGCATCGCCTAAGAACTTAATTTCTTTTTCCATCAAGTAGCCAGCTGCAGCAGGCTTGCCAGCAGCCTTCATAGCAGTTGCAATACCAACGTTAGAAGCATGTGCACGGTGAGCAGTACCAAATGCATCGTTGATATAAACGTCGCCTAAAGAAGCCCAGTATTCGCCTAATTTAGGATCGTTCTTGCTTTCACGTTTGCCAAAGTCATTGTCGATATCTTGGAAACGAGTGTTTTCCATTAAGATAACGTCGCCGTCTTTCATATCGTTGATAGCTGTTTCTAATTCAGCACCTTCATTAGATGGTACGAACTTAACGTCTTTACCAAGTAATTCAGATAAACGTTCAGCAACAGGACGGAGGCTTAATTCTTTCTTATCTTCGTCACTCTTGATACGGCCTAAGTGAGAAAGCAAGATTGCTTTGCCACCGTTTTCGATAACATACTTGATTGTTGGTAAAGCAGCAACAATACGGTTATCATTACCGATCACACCATTTTTAATTGGAACATTAAAATCTACACGGATCAAAACTTTTTTGTCTTTAACATCGACATCAGAAACAATTAATTTTGCCATTGTGGACAACCTCCAAGGATAAATTTCAAAAATAAAAGGCGAAGGGAGTCGACCTCCCTCCGCCTCAAAAATCAACGTTTTATAATGTTGAAGTTTTTAATTAAAGAGTTGCAAATTTGAGTAAAGTACGAACCATTTGGCAAGTAAAGCCGTATTCGTTATCATACCATGCAACAGTCTTAACTAATTGCTTGTCGCCAACTGTAGTAACTTCAGTTTGAGTTGGGTCAAAGATTGAACCGTAAGTAGTGCCAATAATGTCACTAGATACAATGCTATCTTCGTTGTAACCAAATGAAGGGTTGTCGATAGTATATTTCTTAACTGCAGCATTTACTTCGTCAGCATCTTTAACTGGCTTGCTTAAAATAGAAACCAATTCAGTAACTGAACCATCAGGAACACCAACACGTTGTGCATGGCCTTGTAATTTACCTTGTAATTCAGGTAATACTAAACCAATAGCCTTAGCAGCACCAGTTGAATGAGGAATAGTGTTAATTGCGGCTGCACGAGCTGCACGAACATTACCCTTACGTTCTGGGCCATCAAGAAGCATTTGAGTTGAAGTATAAGCATGGATAGTTGTCATAGTACCAACTTCGATACCAAATTCATTGTTCAAAGCCTGTGCAAATGGAGCTAATGAGTTAGTTGTGCAAGAACCTGCAGAAACAATTGTGTCATCAGCAGTCAATTCGTCTTCGTTTACAGAGTAAACGATTGTCTTAAGGTCGCTACCAGCAGGAGCAGAAATCAAGACACGTTTTGCGCCAGCATCCAAATGAGCTTGTGCTTTTGCTTTTGAAGTGTAGAAACCAGTACATTCAAGAACAAAGTCAACGCCGTCATTTTTAACCCAAGGAATATTTTGTGCTTGAGGTTCTGCGTATACATGGTATGTTTTACCATTTACAATGATTGAATCTTCAGTTGCGCTGACTTCAGCATCCAAAGTACCATGAGTTGAATCATATTTAAGTAAGTGTGCAAGCATAGCAGGTGAAGTTAAGTCGTTGATAGCAACTACTTCGATATCACTTGATTTTGCACCAAGTTCCAAAATACGACGGAATGCTAAACGTCCAATACGTCCGAAACCGTTAATACCAATCTTTACAGTCATACAAAATTTCCTCCTTCAGGAAATAAAAAATTTAAAAACTTTTTTAAAAGGTTGCCCCTTTTAAAAGCGAGTTAGCAGCAGCCTCATCGGTAATAAACCAAGTTTGATGAGGAGCGTTGTGCATGTATGCTTGTACCGCCTTAGCCTTGTTGGCACCAGCTGCAATTGCAAATACATACGGAATTTCAGTAAGATCCAGAATTTGTAATCCAATTCGTGGTATCTTGTAAACAACTTGACCATCTTCATCGAAGAAATAGCCAAACGCTTCAGCAACGGCATGGTCTTGTTGTAACTTAGTGACAACTTCTGTCGGCATATGACGACGACTAGCCATTGTCATTGCGCCACCAATACTATGAACCACAACATTAGCGCTTGCAATTAAATCTAGAACCGGTTTAATTGAAGGCTCTTTAAGCAATGGTTCATAAGTCTGTTCACTGACATTCTCAGGAACATACAAGCTACGATGTTCGCCACCTGTATTCTGAGCCATCTGTGAACAAATAGCGTTAGCTTGAATGTCAACACGTTCACCGACACCACCTCGTGCTGGAACAAACAGCAATTGTCGATCCTTTGAGAGGACCGGTGTCAGTTCCTGAGCAACAGCGGCCATTGTCGTACCACCCATAGCCGCTATCACGTTACGTCCATCAGGCAATAACATTGATAAGGTACTATTTAGCAACTGACCAAGTCGATGTAAGACTTGAGGCTGTTGATCGCTGTTACCAGAAACAATAAGAACATGATCAATTCCAAGCAGTTTTGAAAGTCGCTTTTCTTTTTGTGGAAATCCCATTAAGCTCGACATGATACCATCAAGCTTAGTTAAGACTTCTTGGCCACCCTCAGTTAACACCATACCTGATTTTGACGATAATATCAATCCAGAAGCCTTCAACAAGTCAGTCTCAGTTCTTAAGACACGCTCACTTAATTCTAGCTCTTGAGCTAATGTGCGCCGTCCAACCGGGCCCAACCAGTGAATGCGTTGCAAAATTAAATAACGTTGTCTGATCGTCGTCAGAAAATCTGGAGCAAGTTGCTCAATCCACGTTAAATCATTTTGCACGTCCATTGGACCTCCCCTGTGGGACAATTATTGTCCATCGGTGTCGTTTATAGACCCATCCCTTGCAAAAAATAAAGAGATCACACAAAAGTGCATACTCTTATCAAGGAACAAACTTATTATAACAACACCTATTTATGTTTGCAAGAACTTCATTCGACTTTTTCACAAATAAACTTTTTCACATATTTAATCTTAAAATTACCCTACTACTTCATAAATTTATAAAAGAATAGCCGCTGATTAATCAGCGGCTATTGACTCAATATGAATATCATTTTATTAATGAAACAACGTAATATAACTATTTGTCTTGCATATTAGTCATAATTTGATCAATCAAACCATATTCTTTTGCTTCTGGCGCAGTCATATAATGATCACGTTCAGTATCTCTTTGGATTGTTTCAATAGACTGACCAGTTGCATCAGCTAAAATCTTATTCATCTTTTTGCGTGTCTTTAAGATTTCTTCTGCTGCTATTTCAATTTCAGTTGCTTGGCCTTGAGCACCGCCTAATGGTTGGTGAATTAAAACAGTTGAATTAGGTAATGCATAACGCTTCCCTTTTGTACCAGCTGCTAATAAGACACTGGCCATTGAAGCTGCCATACCAATAGCAATTGTTGAAACATCTGACTTGATAAAGTTCATCGTATCCATGATTGCCAAGCCTGATGTAATCACGCCACCAGGAGAATTAATGTAAATTGAAATATCCTTAGTTGAATCTTGCGCATCTAAGAAAAGCAATTGCGCAATAATTGAGTTAGCAGTCTGATCGTTGATTTCACCAGAAAGCATGATGATGCGGTCTTTTAACAAACGTGAATAAATATCATAAGCACGTTCGCCGCGAGAAGTTTGTTCAATAACTGTTGGCACTAACATATAGTATTGCCTCCTTGATTTTATATCGATAAGTTTAGTTCGTACTAGTATTTTAGCACTCAATAAACTACTTTGCTAATTTAACACATTAGTCAAATTTGGTCAAACAATATAGCTCTGTTATTTTTAAGAAAATAGGTTTAAAATGTTTTGCTATTTAACACTTGTATTTTGATATAATCGTGATCACTTTTCTCTTAGATGATTATATCTTGTGCTCTAATAATAGTATTCTCTCTCAATATACAAAAATAGACTAATTTCAAGCTTATTTTGTTAAATAAGCTTGAAATTAGTCCATTGTTAGTCCAAGTAAATAACTATATGATTTGTTATAACTTTACAAAACAAAAAGAACACTGATTTCTCAGTGTTATAACTATGTATGATACCGGTGATCGGGGTCGAACCGATACGCCCTCAACGGGCACTGGATTTTGAGTCCAGCGCGTCTGCCAATTCCGCCACACCGGCAAAAATATACGCGGCTTTGTAAGCCAAAAGGTGGTAATCGGATTTGAACCGACGATCAAGGTTTTGCAGACCCATGCCTTACCACTTGGCTATACCACCACAAAAACTATTAAGATAATATCAGCTATAAAACTGAATTGGGTTAGCTGGATTCGAACCAGCGCATGATGGAGTCAAAGTCCATTGCCTTACCGCTTGGCTATAACCCAATAAAAGGGCGGTATGTGGGGATCGAACCCACGTGTGCCGGTGCCACAAACCGGTGTGTTAACCACTTCACCAATACCGCCATAAATTGTAAACAGGGATAGTAGGAGTTGAACCCACATCTACGGTTTTGGAGACCGCTATTCTACCATTGAACTATATCCCTATTGATGGAGGAGAGTGGATTCGAACCACCGAACCCGAAGGAGCGGATTTACAGTCCGCCGCGTTTAGCCTCTTCGCTACTCCTCCAAAAAAATAAAATGGCGCGGGACAGAATCGAACTGCCGACACATGGAGCTTCAATCCATTGCTCTACCAACTGAGCTACCGAGCCAAACTACGGTCCCAACGGGACTCGAACCCGTGATCTCCTGCGTGACAGGCAGGCGTCCTAACCAACTAGACCATGGAACCATATTGCGGGAGCAGGGTTTGAACCTGCGACCTTCGGGTTATGAGCCCGACGAGCTACCAGACTGCTCCATCCCGCGATAAGATAAAGGAGGATGTGGGATTCGAACCCACGCGCGGTTTGACCCGCCTGACGGTTTTCAAGACCGTTCCCTTCAGCCGGACTTGGGTAATCCTCCATAAGCTGAAAATATAAAAGTATTAACTTAATAATACCATGACCCGTACGGGATTTGAACCCATGTTACCGCCGTGAAAGGGCAGTGTCTTAAC
>NZ_AYYK01000004.1 GCF_001436095.1 Lapidilactobacillus dextrinicus DSM 20335
TACTTTTTTCGAAAGTGCTTTTATATATCTGTATCAAATTATAACTTCAGTTCCTAAGTTCGTTGATTTGAGACTCGCTTTTACTTTTTTGGAATATTGGCATTTGTTAACTTTTAAATAGATTGTTACTCGTATTGATTTAATTAACACAATATTGAATCTGTATTACTTTAGATATTTTTAATCACAATTTATCAAGTAAAACAGTATAATGGTATAGTGTTAATTTATCTACCAGGGGGGTCATTGTTAAAATGATTAAAAGAAATAAAAATACATTGGTTAGGGTAAACTGTGTTATTTATTAGTCAATCATTAATTAGACTTTATAAACAGTTTTGTCAGGTTATCGAAACAATGAAAAAGAAATACAATGTATTGCTGTTAGGATTCAGCGGTTTGGTTATGGGTATTATTTACCTGTTTATTTTGAATTTAAATCAATTTACAGGTTATACAGGTGATGACTTTCTGTATCATTTTGTCTATACTGGGGCTTGGCCAAGTCGTTATTTGAATGAGTATCATAATCTATGGGACTTTGTTTCAGCGGTTTACACGCATATGTCGATTTGGAATGCGCGGATGACTTCAATCATTTTTGAAATTTTGGCTATGCAAATACCCAAGACACTGTTTAATATTCTTAATTCACTTATTTTTGTATTAGTGGGGTTATTGTTAAACATTTTGGTTAGTGGGCGAAAAGCATTTCTCAAACCAATTCATTTACTGCTAACATTTTTGTTAATGTGGTTTTTTCTGCCGGGAATTGGAACGACAGTGCTTTGGGTAAGTGGTGCTGCGAACTATCTTTGGCCAACGGTAGTAATTATTTGTTTTTTCTTGCCGTTCAGATTTGATATGGGAAGTAAAAACGATTGGATTGGTTTTGGTTTATTTGTACTAGGACTTTTTGCAGGACTAACCAATGAAGTTGGTGGTGCAACGGCTGTTTTAGTTGCTTTGCTATTCACGGTTTATAATTACAGAAAGTCACATGGTGCAGGTGTATTAACCCAAGCAGCTGGTGTGCTTGGGGCACTGGTTGGTTTTATTACCCAATTATCACTTTCATCAGGATCTGCTGAAACACAGAATTATGGGCAAGCTACTGGATTTATTCAGCATTTGAGCGCTGTTGTTTTTGGAACGATTCATTATTCAGGCTTTTTACTGTTAGCTATTTTTGTGCTAATCTTGCTTCTTTTTTTACGCCGACAGCAAATGGATAACACAGTCGAGTCTTTAAGTGTGATGGGTTTATTTTTCTCTGGTGCTGGATTATTAGGTTGTGGTGCCATTATGGCTTCACCAATAACTCCTGCAAGGCTTTGGTTCGCCAGTAATATTTTATTTATAATAGCTCTGTTAATGTTGATTGAAGCATGGCAAGAGCTGCGCTTACAAAGCTTCAAGACAATGTTTCCTTTAATTATTGCAGTGTTAGGAGTTGGATTTGTTGTCATTCCTAGTTATACCTATAATTTAAAGGATATTCAAAATTCCTATCAATACTTTTACAGCGCGCAGGCTATTGCTCGCGATGCAAAAAACAAGGAGCAAACAACAGCCCGAGTACCTGGCATGCCGATTACCACCAATCCTTATAATGCTTATGATGGTACTCCTTATCTAGTGGCAAGTGATCATCCCCAAAAAGAATGGGCTAATACGTGGTTTGCAAAATATTACGGTTTAACGCGTGTTTATTTAGACAATTCAGCATCTTTGCATAAAGTCCCTGAAAAGAATTTTGCTTTGGTAAATTGGGTCATCAATACTTATGATAAATATTTAGGCAAATTCCAACGAAAATTTATTCCTATTGCGCCAAAAGTAGTGTTAAAGACAGAAAATTTTGTTGATCTAACGGCAAAAAATAAACTTTACGGTCAAGATTTCAAACCTAATAATGATAATCTACCAGCAAATAAGCCGTGGCTCCGTAATGCGTTAATTCGCTATGTTAATGTCAAGACAAACCAAGTTGTCGCAACAGAGCAGATTACCTCACCATATAATGATTCATATGATATTTCGCATGCCTCAACAGAAGGTTATCGAACACTGGCTAATAACCCTCGAACCTATATCTTTGATCGATCATTTGCACAAACAATTAATATTAAGGTGACTCCAGAGCAGCATCAAATGACATTATTTTTCAATAATGAAAATGGAGAAAGTGTGACAACTGCAAATATTGCGGGGTTAACAGGGGAAGTTCTTACAATTCAGTTACCTCCGGGTTATCAGCACAATCATTCAAAAACAATGATTCTACCTATTCGTGCAAACAGCTCATGGGATAAAACAATTACAATGACTAAGATACCGTTCTGGCATGATCGGGGTAGATTCCTAACACTTTATATTATTTTACTAGGATTACTACTCTTTGTAGTTTATGATGTGTGGCTTGATCGAGAGGATAAGAATCAAAAACTTTAAAGACAGTGGTTATGATCACAAAATCATTCATAATAAAAAGTCGTTAACATTTCTTACTTTTTGGCAATTTGACTGGCTGCCAGCGTTATTAATTACGGGGTTAACCGTTATTGGCTGGACCTTAGGCTTACAACTGGCAAAACTTAAAGTTAAATATGCTGATATGATTAAACGCGAGAATTAATTGAGGGCAAAATTAGAAAATAATGCACTAAATAGACAAGCTTTTCAGCCCACTTTTTTAAATAATCATTTTGGGTAAAGCGTAACTACTATCATAATTAAAAGACAAATCTCAAAATTTATGGGATTTGTCTTTTTCCAACTTAAAAAGATTCAATTTTCAATCAAAAGGATTTAAAGCGGTTTAGGCTAATTAGTCATAGCAACTTTAATAGGGCTGCGGTAAAATAATTCAATAGACTAAGTGGTTAATGACCGTTAAATAGTGACGCAATCTGATGAGATAATCTGGGAGTAAACAAATGGCACATCAATATTTTGAAGATAATGAAGCACTTGAACATGAATTACAGGACGTACAATTAAATTTAGCAACGGCGAATTTAACCTTAACAACAGATAGTGGTGTTTTTTCACGGCAACGCGTTGATTATGGCACTTTGGTTTTGTTGAAGGCAGTTTTACCAATTATTAAAGCACATGCGAGTCAAGCAATCTCGATTCTAGATGTGGGTTGTGGTTATGGGCCGATTGGCTTATCATTAGCAAAATTATTTCCTGATGCAACAGTGACCATGGTTGATGTTAATGAGCGAGCTTTAGACTTAGCTCGGGACAATGCGGTTAAGAATCAAGTCGCTGATCAAGTCACAATTCTTAAAAGTGATGCTTATTCAGCTTTAGCCGAGACGCAAAAATTCGATTTTATTATCACGAACCCACCAATTCGCGCCGGGAAAAAAGTGGTCGACGATATTTTATTAACGAGTCAAAAGTTCTTAACAGAAGAAGGTAGTTTCTTCGCCGTTTTACAAAAAAAGCAGGGCGCACCTTCGGCTAAAAAGAATTTAGCAACGGTGTACCCTAATGTTGAAGTAATTAAACGCGATAAAGGTTACTATATTTTACAAGCAAAATCCGTTTTTTAATCGTTAAATGATGTAATTAGCAGGTAACACAAGACTAGATCATCCATGTTTTTCAAATTAAAACTGGTTAAATCACGAAACCGTTCCAAACGATACTGTAAAGTATTTCGATGAATAAATAATTGTTTGGCTGCAGAGCTGAGATTACCAGCATTATGATATAAGGCAATAATGACATCTTGAATATCGGCCTCTTGGCGAATGATAGTTGTTAGCTGCTGGGCTAGTGATGAACGTCGTAATTGGGGCCGGGCATAATAATCCAAGGCTAGTGAAGAAAGGGTACTAACTGGCACAGTTGATTTAGCAAAAACAGCCTGTTCCTCATTAAAAATTAAAGGCAACTGTTGATCAATTGGCCAAAAATTACCTAAAAACAGTTGAACTTTAACAAAAAAGTCGCTTTCAACAGTTTGGAGAATACTTTCTAATTCGTCATTAGAGAGCACTTGCTGGTCTTTGGTTTGTACAATGATTAAAGTCCTTGAATTTAAATAAAAACTGGCGATGATACAATTAAAGAGGCTTTTCAGCGCTGTTGTTAGTTCAGTCGTGTTGGTTGTATCGTGGAAAGTTAAATGAATTTGAATCAATCGCACTTGTTTAATTTGTTCAGCACTGTTGGGAACATCATTAGTCTGATGAGTCAAAAAACGATACCACGGATTAGTTGAACGTTGATCGTCAAAGTTTTGATCACTTAATGTTTGCAAAATTGTGAGTTGTTCAGCTGTTAAATCATTTTTTCTAAAAGCTAACCAAGCACCAGCAAAAGAGAGAACTTTTTCTTCAGCTGTGTCTGTACTAGGACCATTTAACGATTTGGCATTCGGAAATGCATTGCGAATGCGTGTTAGTAATTCATTGTTTTTCATAGTTTCACCATCTTTAAATCAAGTTTAACATTTTTAAGAAGAAAGGTCAGTCAAAATTTGGAAGCACTTGCACCCTTAACATCAGCGCAAAAAAAAGAATACATGCAACAAGCCTTGCAACAAGCTCAACTGGCCGAGAACATTGGTGAAGTTCCCATCGGCGCTGTAATTGAACTAGATGGGCGAATTATTGCGACAGCTCATAACTTACGAGAAACGAGTCAAGACGCAACTGATCATGCTGAGTTAATGGCGATTAAAAAAGCTTGTCAAGTAGTAGGTAGTTGGCGTTTAGAACGTGCACGTTTATTTGTGACGTTGGAACCGTGTCCAATGTGTGCTGGGGCAATTATTAATAGCCGTATGGCCGAAGTTTATTATGGCGCTATGGATCCTAAAGCAGGTGCAGCAGGGAGTTTAGTTAATCTTTTAGCGGATACTCGTTTTAATCACCAACCGCGGGTTTACGCTCATCTCAATGAAGGTGAATCCAAACAAATGCTGCGCGACTTCTTTAGAAAAATTCGGGCGCAACAAAAGGCCCGGAAAAAAGCACAGAAATAGCTGGCTTTTTTTTAAAAAGTTTTGTACAATAATAGATGCCGAAAGGCTAGGGCAATGATCCGCTCTCGAATTGTGTCAGATCCGGAAGGAAGCAGCACTAAGGTTGTTGGATCATGTGCCTTATTTTTTTTGCTCAAATTTGGCAATTAAGACTGCTATTTGGTTGTTCTTCGCGCTTCTGAAAAGTCGCTCATGGAACGTGGTGGACGCTACTTGAAGCCAATCAGAGATTGTCTTCAAGAAAGGTCTTACTGTAAGCAATAAATTGCTAACAGTAATTTCACCACTGATGGCAATTTTACTCCAGCGCTAAATTGACGAGTGGTTGGATGACTTTCAATTTTAGAAGTGTAAAACTGCAGCTAAATCAGACCACAACTCTTTTGTCAGTGCCGGAGGAAAATCGCGGTCAGCCGCGGAATTGTTGTTAGTGACTTGTCACTTACAATAAAGCTTGTGTTTGAGACGATTTGATTTTTAATCGGCTCAAACCAACGCTCGCAGCGTTCCACTAGCGCATTTCCCGGAGGCACGAAGAGGCACAAGCTCATATTCTGGGTGAACTGATACTTATACTAATCATCTAAGCAAAATTTACATTTACCCTTGACATGATAACAGGATTCATCTAGACTTAATGACAAGTTAAGAGATACCTTTAACTTAGTCCCGTGAGGCTAATAAGGATGGATGAAGATTTTTAGGCCGTTCTGTAGCTTTTCATAGGAAAAGACAGAGCTTTTTTTATGCCTTAAATTAATTAGAAAGTGAGTGGGAAGATGGCACGCGAAATTATTGATGCAATGACAATGCGCCGAGTATTAACTAGAATTACGTATGAAATTATCGAAAAGAATAAAGGTGTCGATAATCTTGTTTTTGTAGGGATTAAAACTCGTGGCATTTATATTGCCCAACGTTTAGCTACTCGTCTGGCTCAACTTGAAAATATTGAAGTACCAGTTGGTAGTTTAGATATTACTTTATATCGCGACGACTATCATGCTGCGAGCGTCACTGCTGATCCTGATGTTAAAGCTGCTGATATTCCGGTAGATATTACTGGCAAACATATTATCTTAATTGATGATGTATTATTTACCGGCCGGACAGTTCGTGCTGCCTTAGATGAACTGATGGATTTAGGTCGACCAGCTAAGATCTCATTAGCCGTTTTAGTGGATCGGGGTCACCGCGAATTACCAATTCGTCCTGATTTTATCGGTAAGAATATTCCCACTTCTTTAGATGAACAAGTTCATGTTGAAGTTAGTGAAGTCGACGGCCACGACAGTGTCACCATTGAAAAATTAACCAAATAAAATAATTTAATTGAGAGAACTAATTAATTGTTTCCAGAGAGGAACAGATTAGGTCGTTGTTCGTGTATGCCTACGCCTAGCCTCTTTGGATGCAAATTAATTGCAAACAAAGTGGTTAGGCGTTTTTTACGTCTAGGAGGGATTGAACAAATGCTTAAAAATAATCGTCATGATTTAGTCAGTGCCCAACAATTAGACACAGAGGCTGTGTTACATCAGATTAAGTTGGCCACGGCTTTTCAAAATGGTCTGCAAATTAAGTTACGTCGACCTGTTTATGCCATGAATTTATTTTTTGAGAATAGTACCCGAACGCATACGAGTTTTGAAATGGCTGAACAACGTTTAGGAATTGGCGTGATTGGGTTTCAAGCTAGCGACAGTTCCATGACTAAAGGAGAGAGCTTACTTGATACCCTTAAAACGATTCAAGCAATTGGCGTTGATTTGGCCGTCATCCGTCACTCGAAAAATGCTTATTACGAACCAATTTTGGCCGAGCAGCTGACCTTGAGTTTAATTAACGCAGGGGATGGTTCCGGCGAACATCCATCGCAATCTTTATTAGATATGATGACTATCAATCAAGCATTTGGCCATTTTTCCGGCTTAAAAGTTGGCATTATTGGTGATATTGCACATTCTCGGGTGGCACGCTCTAATGCCGAATTGTTAACGAAGTTAGGTGCACGAGTTGCTTTTGCCGGTCCTGATTCTTGGTTCCCAGTTGAATTCAGTCAATTTGGACCTCATGTAACTGTTGATGAAATTGTTGATCAAGCAGATGTCGTGATGTTGTTACGGGTTCAACACGAACGGTTAAGTACTGAAATGGAAGAAGGTTTTAATGCCAGTGAATATCATGAGCGCTTCGGATTGACGGCAGAACGGGTTGAGCGACTGCAACCACAGACGATTATTATGCATCCAGGTCCAGTTAATCGCGGTGTTGAAATTGACAGCGACTTAGTGGAAAGTCCTCACTCTAGAATTTTCCAACAAATGAGTAATGGTATGTATATGCGTATGGCAATTATTGCTGATATCTTGAGTGCTAAAAATCTAATTGAACCGATTGAGTTAGGAGTGTAACTGATGAAAACTTTATTAATTAATGGCAGGGTCATTTTGCCAACAGGTCAAGAGGCCACTGATATTTTAATCGAAGATGGTCGAATTAAAGCAATCGGATCAGAGCTTGATCAAGAACTGGCAACGACCGATCAAATTATCGACGTTGCCGGTAATATTGTTGCTCCGGGTTTAATTGATGTTCATGTTCATTTTCGCCAACCAGGATTTACTGCTAAAGAAACGATTAAAACCGGTAGCTTAGCCGCAGCCCATGGCGGTTTTACAACAGTGGCGGCGATGCCTAACTTAATCCCGGTTCCTGATAATGCTAACCAATTTCAAAAAATGTTGACCTTGAATCGTGAGGATGGCGTCGTCCATATTAAACAATATGCCACGATTACGGTGAACCGTGAAGATGGCCCTCTGGTTGATTTTCAAGCGCTTAAAGAAGTAGGGGCTTTTGGTTTTAGTAATGACGGTTCAGGTATTCAAACGGCAACGGAAATGGTCGCAGCCATGCAGGCAGCACACGAAGTTGATTTGCCGATTTGCGCACATGTTGAAGATGCCGGTCTTAAAGGTGACGGGGTCATGAATGCTGGAGCAACTGCAGATAAATTAGGGTTGCCAGGTATCCCAGAAATTAGTGAAACGGCGCAGTTGGCACGTGACTTGGTTTTGGCAGGGGCGACGGGTGTTCATTATCATGTCTGCCATGTTTCCACAGCAACAAGTGTCGATCTAATTCGACAGGCCAAAGCTGCCGGTGTTCATGTGACGGCAGAAGCAAGTCCGCATCATCTGTTCTTAGATGAAACCATGATTACCACCGATAATCCCATGTTAAAAATGAATCCACCTTTACGCCGACCAGAAGATCGCCAAGCATTGTTAGCAGGGTTATTGGATGGCACGATTGACATGATTGCCACTGATCATGCGCCCCACACAATTGCAGAAAAAACTGGCTCAATGTTAACAGCTGCCTTTGGAATCACAGGCTTAGAAACGGCCTTTGCTGAATGTTATACCCACTTAGTAAAGTCGGGAATTTGTACGTTAAACCAACTCATTAACTGGCTTAGTGTGAAACCAGCACAAGTTTTTAACCTGCAGAATGCCGGTCGCATTGCCGTAGGATTGCCAGCTGATTTAGTTGTCTTAAACGTTACACAACCATATGAAATTAAAGCTGCAGAAATGCAATCTAAAGGACAGAATTCCCCATTTATTGGCGATCAAGTATTGGGAAGAACGATCAAGACATTCGTTGATGGCAAAATTGTTTATGAACAGGAGCAGAGAGCATGAAACGATATTTAGTGTTAGAAGATGGTCAACAATATGTAGGCGAGGCTTTTGGTGCTGATGTTGTGGCGACTGGTGAGTTGGTTTTTAGTACGGGAATGTCAGGTTATCAAGAATCGATTACTGATCAATCTTATAACGGCGAGATTTTAATGTTCACGTACCCATTGATTGGTAATTATGGCATGAATCGTGATGACAGCGAATCAATTACGCCCACTTGTCGGGGGATCGTGGTTCATGAATTAGCGCGTCGGTCCAGTAATTGGCGCGCCGATTTATCGCTGGATGATTACTTAAAGCAACATCAAATTCCTGGGATTAGTGGTATTGATACACGAGCAGTTACGCGTCACATTCGTGAAAAAGGGGCATTGAAAGCCACATTAGTCAATGAAGTAACTGAAGAAACAGTTGCCCAACTACAAGCCACGATTTTGCCAACAAATCAGGTAGCAACGAGTACCACGCAAACGCCATATCCAAGCCCAGCAATGGGACGTAAGATTGTGGTGGTTGATTTTGGCCTGAAGCATTCTATTTTACGCGAACTAAATCAACGGCAATGTAATGTGACGGTTTTGCCGGCAACAGCAACAGCGGCGGACGTGCTCGCACTTTATCCTGATGGCGTTTTACTCTCTAATGGACCTGGTGATCCTAAAGCTGTTCCCAGCGCTTTAGCCATGATTCGTGAGGTAGAGCGAAGTGTGCCTGTTTTTGGTATTTGTTTAGGGCATCAGTTATTTGCTTTAGCTAATGGTGCCGATACTTTCAAAATGAAGTTTGGTCATCGCGGGTTTAATCATCCTGTTCGTGAAATTGCTACTGGTCGGATTGATTTTACTTCACAAAATCACGGCTACGCAGTTGAACGTCAATCTTTAGCGGCAACTGAATTAATGGTGACCCATGAAGAAATTAATGATCAAACAGTTGAAGGGTTACGACATCGCCAGTATCCGGCTTTCTCAGTCCAATATCATCCAGATGCTGCACCTGGTCCACATGATGCTGCACATTTATTCGATGAATTCATGGATTTAATTGATACCCATAAACTAACGGCTCAAGAAAGGAATCGTCATCATGCCTAAACGAACAGATATTAAAAAAATTATGGTGATTGGCTCGGGGCCAATTATTATTGGTCAGGCCGCTGAGTTTGATTACTCTGGTACTCAAGCTTGCTTGGCCTTAAAAGAATTAGGTTATCAAGTTGTCTTGGTTAACTCAAATCCGGCCACAATTATGACGGATCAAGAAATTGCCGATAAAGTTTATATTGAACCGATTACGTTACAATTTGTTACGCAGATTTTACGTAAAGAATTACCTGATGCGATTTTACCGACATTAGGTGGTCAACAAGGTCTTAATATGGCAATGGAATTAAATGAATCAGGAATTCTTGAAGAGTTACAAATTGAGTTACTAGGAACTAAGTTAACGGCCATTGATCAAGCAGAAGATCGAGAGCAGTTTAGAGCCTTGATGAATGAACTAGGGGAACCAGTTCCCGAATCCGCGATTGCACGAACAGTTGAAGAAGCTTTAGCATTTGCTAAACAAACCGGTTATCCAGTGATTGTCCGGCCGGCTTTTACAATGGGTGGCACTGGCGGTGGCATTGCCAATAACGAAGCAGAATTAATGGCGATCGCTGAGAATGGCTTGAGTTTATCACCGGTCACACAAGTCTTAATTGAGCAAAGCATTGCCGGTTATAAAGAAATCGAGTTCGAAGTTATGCGTGATGCTGCTGATAATGCGATGGTGGTTTGTAACATGGAAAACTTCGATCCAGTGGGAATTCATACTGGTGATTCGATTGTTTATGCGCCGGTGCAAACTTTAACTGACCGAGAAGTGCAAATGTTGCGCGATACTTCGTTAAAAATTATTCGAGCGTTGAAAATCGAAGGTGGTTGCAACGTTCAACTAGCACTAGATCCACATAGCTATCAATACTATATTATTGAAGTGAATCCTCGTGTTAGTCGTTCAAGTGCGCTAGCTTCTAAAGCAACCGGTTATCCAATTGCCAAAATGGCGGCTAAAATTGCAGTAGGCTTAACTTTAGATGAAATTAAAAATCCAGTTACAGAAACAACTTATGCCGAATTTGAACCAGCCTTGGATTATGTGGTTTGCAAAATTCCACGGTGGCCATTCGATAAGTTCAGTCACGCTGATCGCAAGCTAGGCACACAGATGAAGGCAACTGGTGAAGTAATGGCCATTGGTCGTAATATCGAAGAAGCCACCTTAAAAGCCGTTCGTTCACTAGAGATTGGACTAATTGGCTTAGATAAACCTGACTTACACGATTTAACTGAAGAACAATTAAGTAATGGTTTAATCCAAGCACAAGATGATCGTTTGTTTTATATTGCGGAAGCAATTCGCCGAGGTTATAGCATTGAAGGACTAAGTGAGTTAACCAAAATTGATCTCTTCTTCCTCGACAAATTGTTACACCTAATTGAACTAGAACAATCTTTAAAGAATAATCCTCAAAATTTAGCAACATTATTAGCAGCCAAGCAAAATGGTTTTGCTGATGCAACAATTGCTGAACTTTGGCATATGTCGGCCGATCAAGTGCGCCAATTACGGCAAGAGCAGCAAATTTTGCCAGTTTATAAAATGGTTGATACTTGTGCTGCAGAGTTTGCTTCTACAACACCGTATTTTTATGGCACTTATGAACAAGAAAACGAAAGTCGGGTTTCAACTAAACCATCAATCCTAGTAATTGGTTCTGGTCCGATTCGAATTGGGCAAGGGGTTGAGTTTGATTACGCAACGGTTCATTCAGTTAAGGCCATTCAAAAGGCCGGTTATGAAGCGATTATTATGAATAGTAATCCTGAAACAGTTTCAACTGACTTTTCTATTTCGGACAAATTATATTTTGAGCCTTTGACTTTAGAAGATGTCTTAAATGTCATTGACCTTGAAAAGCCTGAAGGTGTGATTGTTCAATTTGGGGGACAAACAGCTATTAATTTAGCGGAACCGTTAGCAGCCCGAGGCATTAAAATCTTAGGCACAAGCGTTAATGATATTAATCGTGCGGAAGATCGTGATGAATTCGATCAGGTTATTAAAAAGGCACAAATTCCGCAACCAGATGGCGGAACTGCGACTGACGCTGCTGGAGCTTTAGCTATTGCCGAAAAAATTGGTTATCCAGTTTTAGTGCGACCAAGTTATGTTTTAGGTGGTCGGGCAATGGAGATTGTTAAACAAGCCAAAGACTTAGATTATTACATGCATAATGCAGTGCAAGTGTCACATGATCATCCAGTCTTAGTTGATCAATATTTAGTTGGTAAAGAATGTGAAGTTGATGCAATTTGTGATGGTCAAAATGTCTTAATTCCTGGCATTATGGAACATATTGAACGTGCCGGTGTTCATTCTGGCGATTCGATGGCGGTTTATCCACCCCGGTCTTTATCAGCTGCTATTCAGGAACAGATTGTGACCTACACTGAGCAATTAGCGAAAGATTTGAATTGTGTGGGGATGATGAATATTCAGTTTGTCATTCATGATGACCAAGTTTATGTGATTGAAGTCAATCCGCGAGCCAGCCGCACAGTGCCATTTTTAAGTAAAGTTACAGATATTCCGATGGCGCAAGTGGCAACTCGGGCCATTCTCGGGATTTCTTTGGCCGATCAGGGTTACCAAAACGGACTTGTCCAACCGGGTGAGTTGGTTCATGTTAAGGCACCAGTTTTCTCCTTCTCTAAATTGGCTGATGTTGATAGTCTATTAGGACCAGAAATGAAATCAACTGGTGAAGTAATGGGTAGCGATCGACAAATGGCCAAAGCACTGTATAAAGCCTTTGAAGCTGCTAAGATGCATGTACCAGAACATGGCACGGTTTTAATGACCGTTAAAGATGGTGATAAGGCCGAAGCGTTAGACTTAGGTCGCCGTTTTCGTGAATTGGGCTACCGAATTTTAGCAACGAGTGGCACCGCCCAATATTTTGCTAGTCATGATTTAGCTGTCAGTGAAGTTGGACGGATTGAACAAGCAGATGGTATTTTAGAGCAAATTGCCAATAATCAAATTCAATTAGTGGTGAACACAATCTCTGATGAGCATCAAAGCCTGGCAGACGGTACAGTTATTCGTAATGCTGCCATTATGCACGGGTTGCCACTACTGACAGCTTTAGATACGGTGGCTGCAATTTTACAGGTTCTTGAAGCACAATCTTTTGTCACACAAAATTTAACTTAAAAGAGGTAAAGGTAATGACAGACCTATCAGTGAAATTACCTGGCATCACATTGAACAATCCAGTGATGCCAGCCAGTGGGACAGCAGCTTATGGGCAAGAGCTGGCTCAACAATTAGATTTAGAGGCACTGGGAGCCTTAGTCATCAAGTCAACAACTGCTGAGACAAAAGTTGGTAATGCTTGGCCAACAACGGCGCATACAACAGGTGGTTGGTTGAACGCAGTTGGTCTCAAGAACCCCGGAATTGAAGTCGTCCTTGAAGAAAAGTTACCTTGGTTGGCTACTCATTATCCTACTTTACCGATTGTTGGCAGTGTTGCTGGTGCAACTGAAGATGAATATGTCACAGTTGCACAAAAAATGGCCAGTGCCGCCAATGTCGCATTATTAGAAATTAATATTTCTTGTCCCAACGTTGCGCATGGTGGGCTAGCTTTTGGGACAGATCCGGTTGTAGTTGAACAGCTAACTCGCCGAATTAAAGCAGCGGTGGATAAACCAATTATGATGAAATTAACACCTAACGTCACCGATATTACGGTCATTGCTGCCGCGGCTGAACGTGGTGGGGCTGATGGCTTCACCATGATCAATACGTTGACGGGATTAAGTTTCGATTTAGCAACCCGGCAACCATTATTGGCTAATGGGACTGGTGGTTTGTCAGGTGCTGCACTTCATCCGATTGCCGTTCGAATGATTCGGCAGGTGCGGCAACAATCGCGCTTACCAATTATTGGTGTTGGTGGCAATTTTAGTGCTGAAGATGTTTTAGAGATGTTGATTGCTGGTGCTAATGCTGTTCAAATTGGTGCAGCAACCTATGGCCAGCCAACGGCTTGTACGGATATTATCGCTGACTTACCAGCGGTCATGGAAAAATATGGCATTGATAGCCTACAAGCATTAATTAATCAAACCTTGGCCGATGTTGCTCCTGCTGAAAAAGCATAATAAAAAAACAACTCAGATTTTATAGAAAATTTGAGTTGTTTTTTTAATGGTATGATTAGTAATTGCTAGCGCATATTTTAAGATGACAGATTCAAAATAATCGTAGTGGATTCTGATTTTTATAGTTTGGTTGATAGCAATTATGGTTCATTTTTGTTAAAGTTAAGTGATACGAATTTTCTTAAATTAAGTTATTTTCTGCGTTGAAAAGAAGGAGTTTTATGGCATATCAAGCATTGTATCGTGTTTGGCGGCCGCAGAATTTCCAACAGGTCGTTGGGCAAAAAATTGTCACTCAAACATTAAAAAATTCGATCACGACTGATCAGATTAGTCATGCCTATTTATTTGCCGGCCCCCGCGGCACAGGTAAAACTTCTTGTGCCAAAATTTTTGCTAAGGCGATTAATTGTTTGGATAGTCAAGACGGTGAACCCTGCAACCATTGTGAAAACTGTGTCGCCATTAACGAGAATCGATTAACAGATATTATTGAGATTGATGCGGCTTCCAATAATGGTGTCGATGAAATTCGCGATATTCGTGATAAAGTGAAATACCCACCAACTCAAGCAAAATATAAAGTTTATATTATTGATGAAGTTCATATGCTGTCAACTGGTGCTTTCAACGCCTTGTTAAAGACTTTGGAGGAACCACCAGCTCATGTGGTCTTCATTTTAGCAACAACAGAAATTCAAAAAGTTCCCGCAACCATTATTTCTCGGACGCAACGGTTTAATTTTAGGCGTATTTCAGCTGATGATATTGCTGAGCAGCTAATTCATATTTTAACTGAAAAGAATATTAGCTACGACGATCAAGCAATTGCGGTTATTAGTCGAGCTGCTGATGGTGGTATGAGGGATGCGTTAAGTATTTTGGATCAAGTGTTATCATTTGGTAATGATCATGTTAGCTTAGAAAATGCACTAGAAGTTACTGGCGATGCTGATGATCAGTCATTAGCTCATTATTTAAGTGCAATCTTTAATCAGAATGTGACCGAAGCCTTGCAGACAATTAACACCTTGTTTGCCGATGGGTGTTCTGCTAATCGCTTGATTGAGGGAATTATTGAATTATTGCGTGACTTATTGTTGCAAAAGAATGATGCCCAATTATTAACGCAAATGTCTTACCGTCAATTAGATGCAGATCTCATTACAGCGGCAGCTCAGATTCAAAGTGCGCAATTATATCAGATGATTGATTTAACTAATGAGATTCAATTGCAACTTAAAAATAGTGCGCATAGTGAACTGTTTTTAGAAGTGATGACGGTTAAATTGGCTAACGTAGCTAAAACCGCTGCTCCGGTTTCAGAAGGGGCGGCAGCTAATCAGGCCGAAGTTGAAAAACTGCAGACTCAAGTTGCGGAATTAAAACAACAATTGAGTAAACTTGAAAATCATGGTGTTGCGGTTTCGCCACGAACAACAATGCCAAAAGCTAGTACGCCAGTTCATAAAACTGATGTGAAAATTAATCGCCAACAAGTTTATCATGTGTTAGAAAATGCAACTAAGGAAAGTTTGACCGCTGTTCGTGATGTTTGGCCAGATTTACTGTCTAAACTAACTCCGGCTAAAAGGGCGATGATGAAAGTTTCGCAACCAGTTGCGGCTAGTGCTGATGCGATTGTCGTGGCTTTTACTTATGAGTTTACGTTAAGAACGGCAACGACGGATCAAGACTTACAAGATGCTTTAAAGCAGGAATTGAACGCCTTAATGCAAAATGAGGCCGATATTATCTTAGTGCAAAAAGATCAATGGCCTAAGATCCGCAAAGAATATATTGCTACTTTACGACAAGGAAAGACCGAAAAGCCGACGACACAGGCAACACCGCCAGCTGAACTAGCGCAACCTACTATTGTTGCTGAGGCAACGAAACTTTTTGGTGATAAAATCGTTAAGGTAGAAGCCAATTAATGTTAATGAAGCTGATTTAACCTAATTTAAATCAAATGATGAATAAGTGAAAATTGAAAGGAACGATAATAATGAGAGCAAATCCAGGTAATATGGCCGGTATGATGCGTAAGATGCAAAAAATGCAAAAAGAAATGCAAAAGGAACAAGCTGAATTAGAAGCACGTGAATTCACAGCAACTTCAAGTGATGATCTTGTTCAAGTAACAATGACGGGTGATCGCCACATCACTGATTTAACTATTGATCCAAAAGTGATCGATCCAGAAGATCCAGAAATGTTACAAGATTTAATGATTCAGGCTGTTAATCAAGTATTGAAAGATATTGACACAACCACTGAAAAAACCATGGGTAAATATACTCGTGGCTTAATGTAAAAGTGTGATTTCCATGCAATATCCAGAAGCAATTGCTAAATTAATCGAAAGTTACATGAAATTACCAGGAATTGGTAGTAAAACAGCGACCCGCTTAGCATTCTTTACGATTGATATGGATGAAGAAGACGTTAAAGAATTTGCGGAGAGCTTATTAGCTGCTAAGCGCGATCTTCACTATTGCTCGATTTGCGGTAATATTACAGATGAAGATCCGTGTGAGATTTGTCGTGATGCTAATCGTGACCAATCTAAAATTTTGGTTGTTGAACAGCCTAAAGATATTATGGCGTTAGAAAAAATGAACGACTATCAGGGCCTTTATCACGTTTTACATGGTGTGTTATCACCAATGGACGGTAAAGGGCCAGAGGATTTAAACATTGCACCACTAATTAAACGTCTGCAAAAATCAGAGGTTAACGAGGTAATCATTGCCACAAATGCTTCACCAGAAGGTGAGTCAACGGCAATGTATTTAGCGCGTTTAATTAAACCAGCAGGTATTAAAGTGACTCGCTTAGCACATGGTCTCTCTGTTGGTTCTGATATTGAATATGCAGATGAAATGACCTTACAACGCGCGGTTGAAGGTCGTCAAGAAATGTAATATGTGTCCAAGGTCTAACTGATAAATCTGAGAATGCGATTTAGTCAGGAATTGATGGCCTTGTTGGTACGCTGGGGGATAAAGAATGTCTGGTATTTTTATTTCATTTGAAGGGCCTGATGGCGCTGGTAAGACCACCGTCATTGAGGCTTTACTTAAAAAAATCGCCACGATTACCAACAAAGAAGTACTGGTAACGCGTGAACCTGGCGGTAGTGAAATTGCCGAAGAGATTCGCCAATTAATTCTTGATCCTAAACATACAGAAATGGATGATTGGACGGAAGCTTTGCTTTATGCAGCCTCACGACGCCAACATTTAATCGAAGTGATTCAACCTGCTTTAGCAGCTGATCAGATTGTGCTCTGTGATCGTTATGTAGACAGCTCAATTGCTTATCAAGGTAATGGTCGTCAATTAGGGATGGAAAAGGTTAAGCAATTAAACGACTTTGCTATTCAAGGTCAGTTACCACAGTTAACGTTGTATCTTGATGTACCTGTTGAAATCGGCTTACAACGCGTTAAAAAACTGGGAGCAGGGTTTGATCGTTTAGAGGGCCAAGAATTAGCTTTTCATCAAAGAGTACGTGAGGCTTATTTGAAGTTAGTCGAAGAAAACGAAGATCGTATTGCGTTGGTTGATGCGACTCAACCAATTGATGACGTCGTGGCTAAGTGTTTCGCAAAAATTCAACAACTGGTAAAATAAAGGCAGGAGGTACTAATTATGAAATTAATTCTCGCAATCGTTCAAGATAAAGATGCTAATATTTTAAGTAACGAATTTATTGATGCCAATATTAGAGCAACGAAATTATCAACGACTGGTGGTTTTTTAAAGTCAGGAAATACGACTTTCATTATTGGTATTGAAGATGATCGCGTTGAGGAAGTGATGTCGATCATTAAACAAACGTCCCATGCTCGGCAACAGTTTATTACACCACCAGCTAACCTTGATCCAATGGGTGATAGTACCATGCCTTATCCGATTGAAGTTCAAGTTGGCGGCGCCACTGTTTTTGTCATGCCCGTTGATGAGTTCCATCATTTCTAAGGCCGGCTGAAAATTTGAAAGCAAGCTTAGAAACCTTAGAACAACATTTTGCCACAGTAATTGCAGCTAATGAATTAAGTCATGCCTACTTATTCGTTGGTGCTACAAACTCGGGAAAAATGACGTTGGCTCAATGGATAGCCCAACGTCTATTTTGTACAAATGTCAAAGATGGCCAGCCTTGTGGTGAGTGTGCTGAATGCCGCCGAATTGAAGAAGGCAATAATCCTGATTACTTAGTGATTCAACGAGCAACACGAACAATCGGGGTTGATGAAATTCGCGGTTTAAAACAAGAACTCTCTAAGAGCGGTCTTGAAGGCCGTCAACGTGTCTTTGTGATTCAAGATGCTGATAAAATGACGCCGGCGGCAGCTAATTCTTTGTTGAAATTCTTAGAAGAACCAGCGAGTCAAGTCGTGATTATCTTAACGACTACGCGGTTGGCCAGAATTTTACCGACAATTCAATCACGCCTACAAATTGTTACGCTACAATCACCAACCTTGGCTACTCGCGAACAGGCGATTCAGCAATTGGGTGTCGATTCAACTTTCAGTCACGTCTTAAGTACCACCCAATTTTCACTTGAAGATATTCAAGGCTGGTTAGAACAAGTTGATGCAGTGCAGCTCCAACAAACGTTTTGGCGCTGGTTAACGCAAATTTTAGCGCGTAAAGATTCGGCTTTTACATTGGTCCAGACGCAAATTTTGTCGACTTTTAAAGAACAGAAACTACAACAGTTGCTACCAGACCTATTGTTGGCGGCGCTTAGTGATTTATTTACTGTAAAATTTGCACTTAATCGACCTTTGAATTGGACTAACCAACAAGAAAATTTACAGCAGTTTGCTAATCAATTCTCTACCCAACAGGTGACTGCTTTATTAGAGATTGTTTTAGGACTGCGAAGTATGCAAGAGGCTAATGTCAGCTTTCAAAATGTGCTTGAATATACGACGTTACGTCTATTAGTTGTTTTAGCCTAATAGACTGGCGAGTGTTCAAGCGATGATTTGTGTTACAAACTAAAAATAATTTGTCGATTTTTAGATTCATTTTAAAGAGGTAAATTGCGCATGAATCAAGATCCGTTTACAGATTTTCAACGCTTAGCGACGGAAGCAGACAGCCTAGCGCGCGATTTAAATGCTTTTCGGCAAGAATTAAATCGCGTACTAGAACAAAACGCAGAGCTAATGATTGAAAATAAACATTTAAGAGGTCGCTTGGATCAACTTTCTGGTCAAAATAAGCAAATTGATAAGCCAGAAATGTTGCCATCGCGCCGTAATCTAGAAAAGTTATACGATTCTGGTTTTCACATCTGTAATGAAATGTATGGTGCGCGCCGTGAAAATAATGAACCTTGTGCCTTTTGCACGAGTATTATTTATGGCAACGGTGATCGCACGAGTTCACGAGTATAAAAGGGGGCCTGTTCGTTGCAAATTCAAAAGAGTTTTGCAGCTGCTGATCAAGGCACTCTTTTTTTGGTGCCAACGCCGATTGGTAATCTTGATGATATGACAATGCGGTCAATTAAAACTTTACAAGAAGTGGATTTAATTGCTGCTGAAGATACCCGTAATACGGGTAAGTTATTGGCTTATTTTAAAATTGAAACACCACAAATAAGTTTTCATGAGCACAACACACAACAACGGATTCCTGAACTGTTGGCTAAGTTAACAGCTGGGGTCTCCATTGCCCAAGTATCTGATGCGGGGATGCCATCAATTTCTGATCCTGGTAAGGAGTTAGTTAAAGCAGCAATAGCGGCAGACATTGCGGTTGTCCCATTACCAGGTGCTAATGCTGGATTAACGGCACTTATTGCTTCAGGAATTGAACCACAACCATTTTATTTTTATGGTTTTTTGCCACGGAAAAATAAAGAATTACAAGTTGCCTTGCAGCAATTGGCACAACGACCAGAAACAGTGATTCTCTATGAATCACCACATCATTTACAGCGAACACTAGCTGATTTAGCATCTGTTTTTGGTAACGATCGGCCAATTTGTTTAGGACGAGAATTAACTAAACTTCACGAATCATTTGAGCGGGGAACAATTGGGGAATTAATCGCTTGGTATAGTGAACATGATCCTCGTGGTGAATACGTGATTGTTATCAGTGGCCATGTTGCTGAGCCAACGGAACTGGCCGAATTAAGTGATCAAGCCATTATTGATAAAGTGACGGCTTTAATTGAACAAGGCAAAAAGCCTAATGCCGCGATTAAAATAGTGGCGCAAGAGTTACAACGATCACGTCAAGATATCTATGCAATTTATCATCAATTATCAAAATGATTTGATTTAATTTTTAAATTAATAAAGGAGTATCAAACATGTCGGTTCAAGATTATTCAGAAACATTCACCGTGCCCTTTTACGAATGTGATGCCGCCGGAACTTTGCATTTATCAGCATTAATGAACCATTTGGTGCTTTGTTCAGAACAACAATTAACGTCGTTAGACGTTGGTCCCAAATTTATGTTGAGTTTAGGAATGGGTTGGGTTACCACCCAATATCAGATTGAAATTACCCGTTTACCACAACTTCACGAACAAGTTCGCGTCGTCACTCGCGCCACACAGTACAACAAGTTTTTCTGTTATCGTGATTTTTGGTTGTATGACGATCAAGATAACGAACTTGCTTTTGTGCGTAGTGTCTGGGTAGTAATCAGTTTTGCCACGCGTAAAATGGTTCATTTGCCTGAAGTATTAACAGCTAAAATTGCTTCGGAATTCAAACCTGAAGTTGTGCGTTTCCCAAGAATCCCTAAGGTGGACTGGACAAAAGCTGATAATTTAAATAAAGTCTTCCGAGTTCGTTACTTCGATATTGATACGAATCATCATGTTAATAATGCTCATTATTTTGATTGGATGCTGGACAGTTTGCCATTAGCGTTTTTGAAGTCGCATACGGTTAAATCAATGTCGATTAAATATGACAATGAAGTAACTTACGGCGATGAAATCGTTAGTCGGGCGCAACTAAATGAGTTAACTAGTCATCATCAAATACGTAATGGTGAACAATTAGCTGCTGAAGCAACCATTACTTGGCAATAATTCATTAATAAGACAGATTACTTGTGGTCTGATGTCAAAAGTAATATCATCATTAATATTCGGAGTAGGCGACTAAGCGTTAAGTGCTGATGGAACGGAATGTGAACGTCAGACAAAGGGATTTCCCGCGATTTAGTTGCCGCATTCGCCGCAATAGCAATATCGTGGCGCTCCAAAAAAAGGAGTGGTCGAAATGAATAGTATTACAAAACGCCAGTCGTCATTAACGCGGTTGGTTTTTCTGGCAATTCTCATTGCTGTTCGCTTAGTGGTGGGACGTTTTTCTTTTGGTACGAGTTATTTACAACTTAGTGCAACGTTTTTAATCAGTGCCTTAATTGGTTACTGGTATGGTCCCTTATATGCAGGAATTGCTGGTGGGATTAGCGATATTTTAAGTGCCTCGCTATTTCCTAATGGTCCATTTAACCCAGCCTTTACAATCGTGGCGATTCTTAGCGGTGTGTTGTATGGTTGGTTATTAGATCATCGGACCATGCCAACGATTAAGAAATGGCGGGTTTT
Organism: Lapidilactobacillus dextrinicus DSM 20335; assembly: GCF_001436095.1. Taxonomy (GTDB): domain Bacteria; phylum Bacillota; class Bacilli; order Lactobacillales; family Lactobacillaceae; genus Lapidilactobacillus; species Lapidilactobacillus dextrinicus. The sequence continues at coordinate 21,541 of NZ_AYYK01000004.1, forward strand.
AGCGATTTCATTAATCGTTAATTTAGGGATCAACCTAGTTTTAAATACGTGGTTACTTTATTGGATGTATAAAACACCATTTTGGCCATTGTTCATGACGCGGTTGCCTAAAGAGCTGATTATGATTCCTATTTATTATTTAGGTATTTACTATATTCTTCAAGTTAGCGAACGACTACATTTAACAGAGCGTTTAACTTAAGTTACTTAATAATTCTAGCAATTAATCGTGTACGTTTTTCAAAGGTACGCGATTTTTTATTTTGTGGTAGAATGTTTTTATTATCTAATAGAAAGAGGCGTTGTTGTTGTTAACCCTCGCACTAGACACATCTGCGATTCCCTTGAGTGTTGCAGTCATTAATGATGGTCAACCTTTGGCCACAATTCAAACTTCACGTCAAAAAAATCATAGTGTGACACTGATGCCAGCTATTGCTGAAGCCTTAAAATTGGCGCAAGTGACAATTGAAGCTATCGATCAATTGATTGTTGCAGCAGGTCCGGGATCTTATACCGGGGTTCGAATTGCTGTCACAACGGCTAAAACGTTAGCTTGGACATTGAACAAGCCAGTTTATGCTGTTTCTAGTTTGGCTGCTTTAACTTTACCTTGGCGTCAAAACGAAGGAGCATTGATTATTCCTTTGATTGATGCTAGACGGAATCATTTTTTTGCTGGCTGTTATCAATGGCAAGCTGGTCAATTACACCAAATCGCCAGTGACGCTTATTTAGATCGAACTGAAATTGTTGATCAAATTAAGCAAAACGCCACTAAACAAATTTTCTTTGGTGGTCAAATCACAGTAGAACAACAAACTTTTTTCACAGAACAATTAAGTGAGAAGACTTGTCATTTTGCAAGCGGTAGTGAAACCTTACCGCTGGCTGGCGAATTTAGTCAGCTGATTATCAATCAAGAACCAGTGGCAGATTTGGATCATTTTGTTCCAACTTATTTACGAAAAACTGAAGCGGAAGTTAATTGGTTAGCGCAACATCCTCACGAGGAATCTGATCATTATGTTGAACAAGTTTAAAAGTTTCTTTCAACCAACAGTTAAAGAAAGGGTCAGTATTGACCAGTTCAATGCCGCCGATCTTGATCACCAAGGTGTTACTTATCAATTGCGGCGTTTAAGATCAGCAGATTTGGATCAACTCATGGCAATTCAACGAGACGTTTATCAAGGTCAAGCTCCTTGGAATCGCCTGGTCTTTTTAAATGAGGTCAATAAACGCGACCGTCACTTATATGTTGGCTTATTTACACCAGCTGATGAATTAATTGGCTTCATTGGTGCTTGGTACAATGATCTAGAATTGCATGTTACCAACGTTGCGATTCGACAACGCTGGCAAAATAATGGCTTAGGCAAACAACTGATGCTGTTTATGATTAACCAAGCTCGTCAAGCCAATTGTTCGATTGTGACACTTGAAGCCAAAGTTTCTAACGTGCAAGCGCAACATTTATATCATCAACTGGGATTTGTTGACCGCAAGATTAAAAAAAATTACTATACCGCTGATCATGAGGATGCTGTCTCAATGGCATTACTTTTGGTCGATTAATTGGTGTGTTCAAAAAAGTAGAGTGAATAAATTGATAAATAAACAACGTGAACTTATTTTAGCATTTGAGAGTAGTTGTGATGAAACCAGTGTTGCAGTTATTGAAAATGGTCATCGGATTTTAAGCAACATTATTGCAACGCAAATTAAAAGTCACCAACGCTTTGGCGGGGTTGTTCCTGAAGTAGCTAGCCGTCACCATGTTGAACAAGTTTTAAACTGTACGAAATTAGCAATGGCAGAAGCTGAAGTCGATTATGAAGATTTAACAGCTGTTGCTGTCACTTATGGTCCAGGCTTAGTCGGCTCATTGTTAATTGGGATCTGTGCGGCTAAAGCTATCTCATTTGCTCACCATTTGCCGCTGATTCCCGTTAATCACTTGGCAGGACATATTTATGCGGCACAATTAATAACGCCGCTAAGCTATCCTTTTATGGCCTTAGTCGTCTCTGGCGGCCATACTGAGTTAGTTTTAGTTAATGAACCTAATGAGTATCAATTATTAGGGGAGACGCGTGATGATGCTGCTGGTGAAGCCTATGACAAGATTGGCCGTGTCTTAGGGATTACTTATCCTGCTGGCAAAGAAGTTGATGCTTTAGCTCATCAAGGGCAGGATACCTTTAATTTTCCTCGAGCAATGTTAGATGAAGATAATTTAGACTTTAGTTTTAGTGGGTTAAAGAGTGCCTTCATCAATACCGTACATCATGCTGATCAATTAGGTGAAACATTAGACCGCAAAGATTTAGCCGCTAGCTTTCAAGCTAGTGTTAGTGATGTGTTGGTTGGTAAAACCATGCGCGCTCTTGCGGAACACCCTGTTAAGCAATTGGTGGTTGCTGGTGGTGTTGCCGCTAATCAAGGACTGCGGGAGAAGTTAACTGCAACCTTAGCAATAGAACAGCCAGCAATTGAACTTATTATTCCGCCATTACGCTTATGTGGGGATAATGCCGCAATGATTGGAGCTGCAGCTTCAGTTCAATTAGCAACGAAGGCACCATTTGCTGATTTGTCTTTAAATGCGGTCCCTAGTTTAGACTTAGTTTAATGAATAGGACGTTTGTCAACGCGAGTGAAATTCGTTGGTAAAGGTCCTATTTTTTTGGCTTAAAAAAGCGCGTTCAATTAATTGAGGGAACGTTCTCATTTTTGATGATAAAAGATTGACAGCGCCACCAAATTGAGCTATGCTTTTCATATATTGAAAGCGATTAATACTTTCATGTAAACATTAAAGGAGCGTTTTTACAATGGCTGAAAAAACAATTATGTTAGTATGTAGTGCTGGTATGTCTACTAGTTTATTAGTTACAAAAATGCAAAAAGCTGCAGAAGCAAAAGGAATCGATGCAAAGATCTTTGCAACTGCTGCTGGCGATGCTGATAACGCCTTATCACAAAATGATGTTGATGTTTTATTGCTTGGACCACAAGTTCGTTTCATGTTGAGCCAATTCCAACAAAAACTTGCTGACAAGAATATTCCTGTTGAAGTTATCGACATGCGCGCTTATGGCATGATGGATGGCGAATCTGTTTTAGGTCAAGCTGAAAAGTTAATGGCCTAATTAAACTTAATAAAAAACTGTCTGAGAAATTTTCTCAGACAGTTTTTTTATTATTTTAAATAGTCACGCACTAATTAGGTTAAGCTTTCTAGTTCTTCTGATGCTTGCAACCAAAGCGCTTCTACTTCTTCTTGTTGTTGTTCATTTTTTTCTAATTCAGCTTGTAAATCTGCTAATTTTTGGAAATCATTAAGCACTTCAGGTTGGGTCATAGCTAATTGAATACGATCGTTTTCAGCACCTAACTCATTCAATTGTTTCTCAGCACTTTCAACGGCACGTTTAACTTTACGAATTTCTTTTTGCTTATTTTTATCCGCGATAAAGGCCGCTTGGTTATCACTAATGGGTTCTGTCTGTTTTGGCGATTCAGTTGTTGATGTTTCAGCGCGTTTTTCTAAATAGAAATCGTAATTACCAGCATAGAGGTGACTGCCATTAGCATCAATATCAACCACCATTTCAGCTAAACTATTAATAAAGTAACGGTCATGGGAAACAAAAATTAACGTCCCTGCAAAGTTAGCTAAAGCTTCTTCCAAAACTTCTTTACTTTGAATATCTAAGTGGTTAGTAGGTTCGTCCATGATTAAAACATTTCGTTTTTCCATAGCCAGTTTAGTTAAAAGTAATCGTGCTTTTTCACCACCGGAAAGCTGGTGAACGACTTTTTGTACATCATCACCACGAAACAGGAAACTACCCAATACGTTACGAATTTGTTGTTCTGGTAACAGTGGGTGTTCGTCCCAAATGGTATCTAAAACGGTCTTTTTAGGATCAAGTTGATCTTGGTTCTGATCGTAGTAACCAATAGCAACGTTAGCACCAAATTTAAACGTACCAGCTAAAGCGGGAATTTCACCAAGCAATGTCTTAATCAAAGTTGACTTACCAATCCCATTAGCACCAATAATAGCCACGCGTTGCTGTTTACGAACATCAAAGGTAATCGGTCGCGACATCACTTCATCATAACCAACGGCCAAATCTTTGACCATTAAAACTTCCTTACCTGTCTCTTCGGTAATCTCAAAACGGAAATGAGCTGACTGTTCAGCATTTTTCGGCTTTTCCAAGCGAACCATTTTGTCCAATTGTTTTTGACGCGCTTGAGCACGCTTTGTGGTGGAAGCACGGCTTAAATTTTTGTCGACAAAAGTTTGTAATTTCTTAATCTCAGTTTGCTGCATTTCGTATTCTTTTTCAGCATGTTTAAGTTCAGCTGCAGCCTGCTCGAGATAATTCGTGTAATTGCCCCGATAATGTTTTAATTGATGACGAGAGAGGGCGTAGATCTCTTTAGTAACGTGATCTAAGAAGTATTGGTCATGAGAAACTGTTAGTAGTGCGCCAGGATAGCCTTGTAGGTAATTTTCTAACCAGTTTAACGTTTCAATATCAAGGTGGTTAGTGGGCTCATCCAAAATTAAAATATCAGGTTTTTGCAATAAAATTTTGGCTAAGGCCAAACGAGAACGTTCGCCACCAGATAATGACGCCACTGACATCTGATAAGTTTCTTCAGGAAATTGAAAACCATTCAAAACTGTTTTAATTTCTGTTTCATAACTGTAGCCATTTTGGGCCTTAAAAGTTGTTTGTAAAGTATCATAATTAGCAAGTAAGCTAGCATCGGTCGGATGATCAATGAGTTGTAATTCAATATCTTTAAGTTGCTGCGCCATTTTTTGCAAGTCAGTGAAGACCGTTAACATTTCTGCGTAGACGGTCTTACTTGAGTCAAGGCCGCTATTCTGGGCCAAATAGCCTAAGGTAATGCCCTTATTCATGACGATTTGACCTTGGTCAGGTGGATCAATCTCGGCAATAATCCGTAATAGGGTTGATTTGCCAGCGCCGTTTACGCCGACTAAACCAATTCGTGCATGATCTTGAACCTCAAGATTTACTTTATCAAAGAGCACTTCAGCACCAAAGAATCGGGCAACTTGCTGTGCTTGTAGAATAATCATAATAACCTCCAGAGCGATTTAATCTAAATTAATGAAAACTTAATTATTTTTAAAAATGTGATTTTCAAGTTGTATAATTGCGTCATTTGGGCAACAAGTGACTTTGCTTGAAAAAAATTCACGAAATAACTATGATACATAACATAAATATTGTTGTTTATTTACCGAAATTGTGGAATAATTCATAATGATAATTGACAGAACTATCGTACCAAATAAATTGTTTGAAAGTCTGAGGTGTTTCAGCAATGGCTGAAGTAAAGATTCCCAAAGCAACCGCTCGCCGGTTACCATTATACTATCGTTATCTGCAATTTTTGCATGATAGCGAAAAAACTAAATTCTCTTCTGCAGATTTATCTGAGGCAGTAAAAGTAGATAGTGCGACAATTCGTCGTGACTTTTCTTATTTTGGCGCATTAGGTAAGCGTGGCTATGGTTATGACGTTGAGTCATTATTAGCCTTCTTTAAACGCCTATTGAACCAAGATCGTCTAACCAATGTTGCGTTAATTGGTGTTGGTAATTTAGGTCATGCTTTATTGAACTATAATTTCCGCCAAACGAATAATATTCGAATTAGTGCAGCTTTTGATATTAACCCTGAAATTACAGGGACGATTCAAAGTGGTGTGCCTATTTATAAGATGGCTGAATTGAAAGATCAATTGGAACAACAACAGATTGATATCGTCATTTTGTCTGTTCCAATGGAACATGCCCAAGAAATTACGGATGAATTAGTTAAAATTGGCATTCGTGGTATTTTGAACTTTACACCAATCCGAGTTAATGTTCCAGAAGAAATTCGGGTTCACAATGTTGATCTTGCCAACGAATTACAAACCTTGATTTATTTCTTAGATAACTTCAAGGAAGATGGCAGTTTAATCAATCCATTAGCTAAAGAAAATTTAACAACAACTGATCTAAATGATTAGAATTGTGAAGAATGGTTTAACAGCCATTCTTTTTTTGTGCCCAAATACTGTGCGATTTGTCATAAAATCGCATATTAGCTTATTTGAAAGTTAGTAAAGCTAATGCCATGGTAATCCCATTGAATAAACCGTGAGCAATCATATTAACTTTAATTGAGCCAGTTCGTTTGTATAACCAACAAAGAACTAAGCCCAATGAGCAATAAACAATTAAATATTGGTTATCGTTATGAGCCAATCCGAATAACAACGCTGAAGTTAGCATGGCACCAGTTGGATTAATGATTTGACGACCAACACCATAGATTGCTTTGCGGAAAACTAACTCTTCCATAATCGGTGCTAAGACAACGCCGTAAACGATGAATAATGGGGCTTTATGAACAATCGTCAGAATCATTTGTGTGTTTTGTGAAGCAGTTGGTTGGCCAAATAAAATAATAATGGCTAATGAAGCTGTAATCTCGGCTGCATACATTAGTAACATACCGCCAATACCGTAAAGACTGGTGTCAGCTAGAGATATTTTTTGATCTAGCGTTAATTCTGCTTTGCGATCAGACTGACGATCATACCACAACATAAAAATAACACCGATCAAGGTGATGATCACTTGCCAATTAATAGCTGTTGTTCCCTTAAGGTTAAATACTAAGATGGCTACTGAGGGTAGAATCATAATGATGAGGTAGATAATTAAAATAGAGATGATTTTTGAGAGAGCTTTTTTATTTTTCATGAGCGTTCCTTTCTAAAAAACATATCCTTATCATATCAATTTTTAACCCATTTAAAAAGCACTGCCAATTAGTGAATTCACGATTATAGCAGGTGCCAATAAAATTATTGAAATCTAAAGGGTAAATACTTGCATTCATTTCCAATAATGTTATGATATTTCTTGTGGTTAGCACTTGGACATTAAGAGTGCTAAATTAATTAATAAAATTAAATGTTAACGGAGGGATTTTCTATGTTAAAACCTTTAGGAGATCGTATTATCGTAACTGTTGATAAGCAGGAAGAAGAAACCGTTGGCGGTATTGTCTTAGCCAGCAATGCAAAGGAAAAGCCTCAAACAGGTACTGTTGTTGCAATTGGTACCGGTCGGACAACTGATGATGGTAAAGTAATTCCTGTTTCAGTTAAAGAAGGTCAAACAGTAATGTTTGATAAGTATGCTGGTTCTGAAGTTAAATACGAGGGTGAAACTTATTTAGTCCTTCACGACAAAGATTTAATGGCAGTTGTTGACTAATTAGTTAACAAACCAGTTTCATCATCTCATTAAAGAATTGAACGATAAATCATTATTACATTGATATAAGGTGGGTTTTAAGATGGCAAAAGAAGTTAAGTTTTCTGAAGACGCACGTGCAGCAATGCTTCGTGGCGTTGATCAATTAGCAAATACAGTTAAAACAACATTAGGACCTAAAGGCCGCAACGTTGTCCTTGAAAAATCATATGGTTCACCAGAAATCACTAACGATGGTGTGACTATCGCTAAGGATATTGAATTAGAAGATCACTTTGAAAACATGGGTGCTAAATTAGTTGCCGAAGTTGCTTCAAAAACAAATGATATTGCCGGTGATGGTACAACTACTGCCACTGTTTTGGCACAATCAATTATTCGCGAAGGCATGAAGAACGTCACTGCCGGTGCTAACCCTGTCGGCATTCGTCGTGGTATCGAATTAGCTACTAACGCTGCTGTTGATGAATTACACAAGATCTCTCATAAAGTTGACGACAAAGCTCAAATTGCCCAAGTTGCTTCTGTATCTTCTGCTAGTGAAGAAGTTGGTAAGTTAATTGCTGACGCTATGGAAAAAGTTGGTCATGATGGTGTCATCACAATTGAAGAATCTAAAGGGATCGAAACTGACTTAAGCGTTGTTGAAGGTATGCAATTTGATCGTGGCTATTTGTCACAATACATGGTAACTGACAACGATAAGATGGAAGCTGACCTTGATAATCCATATATCTTAGTAACTGATAAGAAGATTTCTAACATTCAAGAAATTTTGCCAATGTTACAAGAAATCGTTCAACAAGGTAAGTCATTGTTAATCATTGCTGATGATGTTGACGGCGAAGCTTTACCAACACTTGTTTTGAACAAGATCCGTGGTACTTTCAACGTTGTTGCTGTTAAAGCTCCTGGCTTTGGCGATCGTCGTAAGGCTCAATTGGAAGATATTGCTATTTTAACTGGTGCCACAGTGATTACTGGTGACTTAGGTCTTGAATTGAAAGATACTAAGCTTGAACAATTAGGTCAAGCTGGTAAAGTTACAGTTACTAAAGACAACACAACAATTGTTGAAGGTGCTGGTGCTAAAGATGCTATCAGCGAACGTGTTGATTTAATCAAGAAACAAATTGCTGAAACAACTTCTGATTTTGATCGTGAAAAACTTCAAGAACGTTTAGCTAAATTAGCTGGTGGTGTTGCGGTTATTAATGTCGGCGCTGCTACTGAAACTGAATTAAAAGAACGTAAATATCGTATTGAAGATGCTTTGAATGCAACTCGTGCAGCTGTTGAAGAAGGCTACGTTGCCGGTGGTGGTACTGCCTTGGTTGACGTTATCCCTGCTGTTGCTAAGTTAAGCGAAGAAGGCGATGTTCAAACAGGTATCAATATTGTTTTACGTGCCTTAGAAGAACCAGTTCGTCAAATTGCTGAAAATGCTGGTCTTGAAGGTTCAGTTATTGTTAACCGTTTGAAAGAAGAAAAAGTTGAAATTGGCTACAACGCTGCTACTGATAAGTGGGAAAACATGGTTGAAGCTGGTATCATCGACCCAACTAAGGTAACTCGTTCAGCATTACAAAATGCTGCTAGTGTCGCTGCTTTGTTATTGACAACTGAAGCTGTTGTTGCTGACAAACCAGAACCAGAAAAACCTGAAGCTCCACAAATGCCAGGTGCTGGTATGGGCGGTATGATGTAGTCATTAAAACACATAAAGTTTCAAAAGAGTGAGACAATAGTTGCATTGTCTCATTCTTTTTTTATCACAACATGGTGAAATGCTGTGGCCAAAAAAGCAAGTTAAACTAACGAATTAAACAGGATCAACGTTCTTTTTTAGACGAGTTTTATTTACATTTTAGTGTAAATACGATAAGATAAATTGGTATGTAAAAAGAGAACGATACAAGATATCGGAGGTATATTTATGTCTGCCAAATGGGAAAAGAAGGGCACCAACGATGGTGAACTTACATTTGAAATTTCAATTAACAAAATTAACGAAGGTTTAGATGCAGCTTTTGCTCGCGTTAAGAAGAACTTAAGCGTACCTGGCTTCCGTAAAGGTAAGGTTTCTCGCCAAGTATTTAACAAGATGTACGGTGAAGCTTCATTATATGAAGATGCTTTGAACATTGTATTACCAGATGTTTATGAAGCAGCTATTGACGAAGCCGGTATCGAACCCGTTGATCAACCTGAAATCAGTGTCGAAAAGATGGATCCTAACGAACCTTGGGTACTTAAAGCTAAAGTTACCGTTAAACCAGAAGTCGTTTTAGGCGAATATAAAGGTTTGACTGTTCCTAAGCAAAATACTGAAGTAACTGATGCAGATGTTGACGCTGAATTAGAAAAACGTCGCGAACAACAAGCTGAATTAGTTCTTAAAGAAGACGGCGTTAGCGAAAAAGGTGACACTGTCACAATCGATTACAAAGGTACAGTTGACGGCGAGGCATTTGATGGTGGCGCTGCTGAAAACCACTCAATCGGAATTGGCTCTAACACATTCATCCCTGGCTTTGAAGATCAATTAATTGGTCACAAAGCTGGCGACGAATTTGATGTTGTTGTTACTTTCCCAGAAGATTACCAAGCTAAGGAACTTGCTGGTAAGGAAGCTACTTTTGCAACAACAATGCATGAAGTTAAGACTAAAGAATTACCTGAACTTGACGATGACTTTGCTAAAGACATCGACGAAGAAGTTGAAACTTTAATCGAATTAAAAGCTAAGACTAAAGAACAACTTGAAAAGAGCAAGAAAGAAGAAGCTGAAGCAGCCGTTCAAAATGCAGCTATCGACAAAGCTGTCGCTAACGCTGAAATCAAAGAATTACCACAAGCTATGATCGAATCTGAAGTTCATAACCAAATGGATCAATATTTAGGCAATATGCAACGCCAAGGCATCGATCCTAAGATGTACTATCAATTAACAGGTACAACTGAAGAAGATTTGCACAAGCAATTCGAAAATGATGCTGATCAACGCGTTCGCACTGACTTGGTACTTAATGCCATTGTCAAGGCTGAAGATATCGAACCTTCACAAGAAGAAATCGATCATGAAATTGATACATTGGCAGCTGACTACAACATGGAAAAAGATGCTGTACGCCAAGCTTTAACTGATGACATGTTGAAACATGATATTGGTATTAAGAAAGCCATTGATATCATTACTGATTCAGCTGTTCAAGAATAGTTATTTTTAATTGACTTAGTGAAAAGCAAGAGGGTTGGTAGCAAGCAATTGATACCAATCCTTTTTCTGTTCATTTTAAGTCGTTGTTGTTAAGATAAAAGTAGCGAACATTGTGCTGGCAACACTAATGAAAGTTAGCGTTACCAAGTTAATTACTTTACAGCACGGATAAGCTATGCTATCTTACTCATAAATTATGTTCAGCAAAGGTGGACAAAAAATGTTTGATAATATGCAGACCACTGGTACAGTTAAATGTTCATTCTGTGGCAAAACACAGGACCAAGTACAAAAGATCATTGCTGGCCCCGGTGTTTATATCTGTAATGAATGTATTGCTTTATGCCAAGATATTTTGGATGATGAATTGCGTGCTGACGCTGTTGAACAAAATGTCAAGGTACCAAAACCTCGTGAAATTCTTGATTTCTTAAATGAGTATGTGATTGGCCAAGGTGCGGCTAAAAAGGCACTCTCTGTTGCCGTTTATAATCATTACAAACGTGTTAATCACATGGCAATCGCTGAAGAAGGCGATACTGAATTACAAAAGAGTAATATTGCGTTAATTGGACCAACTGGTTCAGGTAAAACGTTCTTAGCACAAAGTTTAGCCCGGATTTTAAACGTGCCTTTCGCAATTGCCGATGCGACCACATTAACCGAAGCAGGCTATGTTGGCGAAGACGTTGAGAATATTCTCTTGAAGCTATTGCAGAACGCTGACTATGATGTTGAACGGGCTCAACGCGGGATTGTTTATATCGATGAAATTGATAAAATCGCTAAGAAGAGCGAGAATGTGTCAATTACACGTGATGTATCTGGCGAAGGGGTTCAACAAGCACTGTTAAAAATTCTTGAAGGTACAATTGCTAACGTGCCACCTCAGGGTGGGCGTAAGCATCCACAACAAGAATTTATTCAAATCGATACAACCAATATTCTCTTTATCGTTGGTGGTGCTTTTGACGGTATTGAAAACATTGTGCGTAATCGTTTAGGTGAACAAGTTATTGGATTTGGTTCTGCCGAAAATCGTCAAGAAGAATTTGATGCTGAACACGTTATGCAACAAATTATTCCTGAAGATTTGATGAAGTTCGGTATTATTCCCGAATTCATTGGTCGGATTCCTATTATTTCAGCATTGAATAAGTTAACAGAATCTGATTTAGTACAAATTTTGACGAAGCCTAAGAATGCGCTAGTTAAACAATATCAGAAGCTCATTTCACTTGACGGGGTTGAACTTGAATTCACAGAAGGTGCCTTACACGCAATTGCTCATGAAGCAATTGAGCGTGACACCGGTGCTCGTGGTTTACGTTCAATTATGGAAAGCGTCATGGAAGATACGATGTTTGAATTACCTGAAAAGGAAAATGTTGAAAAAGTAATTATTACTAAACCAGTCGTCGACGGCCGTCAAAAGCCAGAATTGGTTTTTGATAATAGCGAAAAAGCTTCGTAGGATGATTGTTGATTGGTGTGCTTCTTCGTACCAATGCAATGTGCTGTTGGAACGCTGTGGACACGAAGAAATATACTTTTAAACTACAAAATAAAAGTTGGGACTAAATGATAATTGTCCCAACTTTTTCTTAAGCACTATTTTAATTAATGAGGTGAATCATGAAGATTACAGATGCACAAATGTTAATCAGTGCTGTTGATGAGAAGCAATATCCTAAAGATGGCTTGCCAGAGATTGTTTTATCAGGCCGGTCAAATGTAGGTAAATCTTCTTTAATTAATAAACTTTTGCAACGCAAGAGTTTGGCGCGAACGTCAAGTTCTCCAGGTAAGACGCAAACCTTGAACTTTTATCAAGTTAATCATAAATTAAATTTGGTTGATGTGCCGGGTTATGGGTATGCGAAGGTTTCTAAGAAACAACGTGAGCAATTCGGGCAAATTATTGAGCATTATCTAACCAATCGACAAGAGTTAATGGGTGCGGTTATCTTAGTTGATTCGCGCCATGATCCTAGTGATGATGATGAATCAATGTATCATTATGTTGATTATTATGATTTACCGATTTTAGTTGTGGCCACCAAAATTGATAAGGTTACACATAATCATCGGGCCGGCAACTTACAACGGATTCGCAAGGTGTTACAAATGCCAAGTGATGCACCGTTAATTCCATTTAGTGCGATGACGGGTGAGGGAAGAGCTGAGATTTGGCAATGGATCTCTGAAACCAGTCAAACCAAAATTGAAGATTAAATAAAAATATCCTGTCATTAATTGTAATTCATTAATGACAGGATATTTTTTTAATTATTTTTCTGATTTATTTTCTTTTTTATTTGCGGCTTGATCAACTGAATCAAGAACCTCGGATTTTTTCTTATCTTCGGGCAAGGTTGCAAACTTATCAAAAAGACTGGTTAATTTATCATCACGTTTAATAGTAAGCGCCATTTGTTTCACCTGCCGATCTATTTGAGTGTATTTTAACATAAATTATTTTAATTGCCAAAATGTTGCTTGCCAGATTTACAGTAATAAGTATAAATATACAAAAACACAGCTAAATAATAATATATTTGTATATTTATAAATTATATGCTACAATTCTTTCATTAATAATGTAGGTGATAAAATGACGACAATTTTAGAAACACAACAACTCACGAAAAGTTTTGGCAACAATCAGATTTTAAAAGGAATCGATTCAAAGATTGAAAAAGGTGAAGTGATCGTGGTTATTGGTCCTTCAGGGAGTGGTAAGAGTACATATTTACGCTGTTTAAACTCTTTAGAAACCTCAACAAGTGGTACAGTTAGTTTCGAAGGCCAAGTGGTTAATCAACTTTCAGAAGAACAATTGGATAAAATCCGCGAGAAAATGGGGATGGTTTTCCAATCGTTCAATTTGTTTGCTAACTATTCCGTTTTACAAAATCTCAACTTGGCACCAATGTACGTTCAGGGAATTTCTGAAACTGAAGCAACTCAAAAAAGTAGAGCCTTGTTGGCACAAGTTGGTCTGGCAGATAAGGCCGATGCACAACCAACGAGTTTATCTGGTGGTCAGCAACAACGGGTGGCTATTGCCCGTGCGCTAGCCATGAATCCAGATGTGATGCTATTTGATGAACCAACTTCTGCACTTGATCCAGAAATGGTTGGCGAAGTTTTAAATGTTATTAAGGACTTGGCGCAAACAGGGATGACCATGGTTATTGTCACGCATGAAATGGGCTTTGCTAAAAACGTTGCCGATCAAGTTTGGTTCATGGACCAAGGTCAATTAATCGAAAAAGGAACGCCAGAACAAGTTTTTGATCATCCTCAAGAGGCTCGTACTAAAGACTTCTTATCTAAAATATTAGCGAGCTAATCAGGTCAGAATAGTTTATCTTTAACCATTTCTAAGCTACAATACTATGAGTGTATTGTAGCTTTTTGTGTGATTTGAGATAGACGGTGGTGTGACAATGAGTAAGGACAGTTACTTAATAGTTTGCTATCATGATGGATTAAATTCACCACCCATATTTAAAATAGGAGGCTAATTTTGACATCTGAACATATTGAACATAAATTGGCCTTGCTGCCAGATTTACCTGGTTGTTATTTGATGAAAAACATCAATGCGCAGATTATCTATGTTGGTAAGGCAAAAAACTTAAAAAATCGAGTCCGATCTTATTTTAAGAGTAGTCATACAGGTAAAACGGAGCGATTAGTTTCTGAAATTGTTGACTTTGAAACGATTATTACCAGTACGAATAAAGAAGCATTCCTCTTAGAAATTACTTTAATTCAAAAACATCAACCTTATTACAATATTCGTTTAAAACAAGGTACTGGCTATCCTTATATTAAAATTACCAATGAACGTGATCCGATGATTCAAATCACAGGTCAAATCAAAAAGGATGGCGCTTATTACTTTGGCCCCTATACTAATGTATATGCTGCCGAAGAAACGATGCATTTTATTCAGAAGGTTTATCCATTGCGTCGTTGTTCAGGTCATCTAGGTCGTCCTTGTTTGTATTATCATATGGGACAGTGTTTAGGTGCTTGTTTTAAAGAAGTGCCTGAAGCTGAGTATCAACGTCAAATTGAAAAAATCAAACGTTTTTTAAATGGCCATGTGGGAGCCATTAAGCGTCAGTTGACCAGTGAAATGGATACGGCTGCCCAAGAATTAAAATTTGAACGAGCGGCAGAATTACGCGATCAGTTGCATTATATTGAAGCAACCGTTGAAAAACAAAAGATCATTTCAACTGATAATACGCCGCGTGATATTATTGGTTACTATGTTGATAAAGGTTGGCTGTCTATTCAGATCTTCTTTATTCGACAAGCGCGTCTAATGAAACGTGAAAAGCGAATGATACCAATTGTCAGCACGCCTGAAGAAGAGTTAGCAACTTTCATCTTACAATTTTATAATCGTAAGAATAATGTGCTACCTAAAGAAATTCTGGTGCCCAAAACGATTGAAAAAGATGATTTGGCTGCAATTTTAAATGTGCCAGTGCGGACACCGAGCCGCGGACAAAAACGTGAATTATTAGAACTAGCGAATAAAAATGCCAAATTAGTTTTAGATGAAAAATTCCGACTACTAGAATTAGACGAACGGCAAACAATTGGCGCCCAAAATGAAATCTTAAATGCTTTGGGCCTGCCTAATGGTCATGTTTTAGTGGCGTTTGACCATTCACACATTCAAGGTGCTGATCCGGTGTCAGCAATGGTTAGTTTCTTTGACGGTCGGCCGGATAAAACCAATTATCGTAAGTACAAACTCAAAGGTGCTGTTGAGCATCAAGAGGGCGCTGATGAAGCTGCCAATACTCGCGAAGTGATTCGCCGTCGCTTTACCCGCTTGCTTAAAGAGAATAAACCTATGCCGGATTTAATTCTAATGGATGGTGGCATTATTGAAATGAATGCTGCCAAAGATGTTTTAGAGAACGAATTAAACTTGCAAGTTCCAGTTGCCGGTATGGTAAAAAACGACAAGCATAAAACCGCGCAATTGATCTATGGTGAAGAAGGAACACCTGTTGAGCTAGATCCGAAGTCACAAGGCTTCTATCTCTTACAGCGAATTCAAGATGAAGTTCATCGCTTTGCGATTACTTTTCATCGTCAGACTCATAATAAGAATAGCTTATCCTCACGTCTGGAAACAATTCAAGGGGTTGGACCTAAAACTAGAACTAAGTTGTTAAAACAATTTGGTTCCTTGAAAAAAATTAAAGAGGCGTCCTTAGAAGATATCGAGGCATTAGGTATTTCCAAAACAATTGCGCAAACAATTAAATTATCAATTCAATAAATTAAATTAAGCCGTGAAAACAGAGCGAATTTTCATTTTGTTTTCACGGCTTTTTATATTTAGCAAAGTAATTAATGAATAAAAATAACTTTTTAAAGAAAATACGTGCATAAATATTAAATATGTTGTATACTACTGCTATTATATTTTTAGGGGAAGTTATCAAAATGAAAACAAAAAAACATCATTTACTCATTTGGGTGCTGCTGTGTCTAACACTACTTGTCAGCAGTATCGCGATTGCTCCACAGCAAGAAACAGCGGCTGCTCCAAAAACAGATGCTAAATTAACAGCTATTAAAAAACGCGGTTATATGGTTTTAGGCGTTTCTGCCGATTATCCACCTTATGAATTTCATAAAACTATTAATGGTGAAGATAAAGTTGTCGGTTTTGATATTGATTTAGCGCGTCAAGTTGCTAAAGATATCGGTGTTGAATTACGGATTAAGGAACTGGGGTTTGATTCGTTATTAGGGAGCTTAAAGACTGGTAAAGTCGATATGATTGTCTCTGCGATGACACCTACACCTGAACGTGAAAAGGAAGTTGCTTTTTCACAACCATATTTAACCGTGGCGCAAAAAGTCATCGTTCGTAAAGGTGAAGAAAATAAATATCGCAGTGTTATGGCATTTAAAGGTCAAAAAGTCGGTGTCCAAAAGCAAACTACTCAAGAACAAACGGCTAAAGATGAATTAAGCGGGGCTAAGGTCGTTTCACTAGAAAAGGTCACAGATTTAATTTTAAATCTACAACAAAAGAAGTTAAATGCGGTTGTTGTAGAAGCACCAGTGGCCAACGCTTATGTTCAAACCAACAAAGCCTTAACCTTGGCTAACGTCAAATTTACCAACGCTGATTATGGTTGTGCGGTAGCTGTTGCTAAGGGTGCACCAGCTTACTTAGCTAACGTGAACAAAACAATCAAGACAGTTCAAAAAAATGGTCAGTTTGCTAAATGGCAAAAGACTGCTAATACTTTGATGTTTTCTAAACAGAATTTCTGGCAAGCCTATGGTAGTTATTTCCTCAAAGGCACGGGTATTACCATCGTACTAACGATTTTAGGTGTCTTCTTTGGTAGTTTATTGGGTACCTTGCTAGCATTGATGAAACGGGCTAAAAATAAGCTAATTAAAGGTATTGCCGTTGTTTACATTCAGTATTTCCGGGGAACACCGTTATTAGTTCAAGTGTTCATGATTTATTTTGGTACACAAGTCATTCACTTAAATGTTTCAGCCTTTGCCTCTGCTGCCTTAGCCTTATCCTTAAACTCTGGTGCTTATGTTTCTGAAGTTATTCGGTCAGGGATTCAATCGGTTGCTAAAGGCCAAAGCGAGGCTGCACGTTCATTAGGCTTATCAAGTAAGCAAACAATGCGGTTAGTCGTCTTACCACAAGCAGTTAAAACGATTTTACCCGCTTTAGGTAATGAATTTATCTCACTTTTGAAAGAATCAGCAATTGTCAGTGTGATAGGTGTTGGTGAATTAATGTTCCAAACGAGTGTCGTTCAAGGGTCAAGTTTCAAGCCATTCTTACCATTAGTGATTGCGTCTCTAATTTATTTTGCGCTAACTTTAATTCTGTCTTTAGTTTTGCGCGTATTTGAGAAAAACTAAAAACTGGTAAGCCTGAAAATGACGTACTTGATTAAAAGCGAATAACCTTGCTAGTCTGATCAGATATCTCAAGAATAGTTAGGCCTTCATCTTAATTAAGATGGGGGTCTTTTTTTAGTGAAAGGGGCTATAAAGACAAAAAAGCATAATCGTTGCTCTGTTCTTAACCGTCTTGCTATGATTAAGATGTAACCAAATAATAGGATGTACCTTGAAGGAGGAATTTAGATGACGCATGAACAACATCACGATGAAAACGACAAGACTCTGGCAGAACGAAAACATGAACAAACGCTAGAGAAAAACGAGAACTACACTGGTGATTATCAAAGTGAAAGTCATCAAGAAGCTAAAGGCATTCATGATGCTAAACGCTACGGGGACGATGAACAGGTTAATACTGACGAAGAAACATCAGAACTTGATACGGCTCGACTGACAGAAAATGAAGATTCGACAGTTGCTCATGGCGATCAGGGCATTCACGATGCTCAGCGCTATGGTGAAACTGATCAGGTTGATACTGATGAAGAAACGTCCGAACTTGATGCTGGTCATTTAACCGAAGAAGAAAATTAAAAAATAATCACGATGAGATCCTTTTTAGTGGATGAGGTTAATAAGTTAATGATTCCAAGTAAAAACGGTAAGCGCTGGTGGAACGCACCAACTGCTTACCGTTTTTTTACTTGGATCAATCTTTTTGAAGCCGATCAATTATTTTTTCCATTTGCTTAATTTCTTTTTTCTGAGTCGCGATGATTTGATCTGCTAATTTTTGTACTTCTGGGTCTTCCAGGTCGGCTTGAGAACTGGTCAGAATGGCAATACTGTGATGGGGAATCATCGCCTTCAGCCAAGCAACATCCGAAACACTGGTCTGGGTCCGGACCATCCATAAAGAACCGACAAAAATAAATGCGGAAATAACTAAAATTAAACCATTTTTTCGTTTATTTGAATACATCTGCCACATAAAAAGTAACATGATGATTGCCATAGCTGCGCCCATCATTAAGGCCATATAAATTCGAGTTAGACTGATATGCACGTGTGCAAATGAAAAGATATTCAAGAACATCAGACCATACATGATCAATGTGCTGACGGCAATCATCAATAAAAATTTACCATATTTTCCCACAACCAAGTCCTCCTAAATTCATTTACTTTTAGCTTATCAGGCTAGAGCAAAGAAGGTCACGAAAGGTGCTTCGCAATTTTATCTAGCTTTTAAAGGTGGATTTTATTGATGATTTAATGACGTTGGGTTAAACGACTAGATACGATCGATTTTTAAATCGATGCATAAAAAAATCATGTTACTCAGATAAGATGACCTGATATAACATGATTTTTTATTGTTAATTCAATTAATTATTTGTAATTGTAGTATCTTCTGTTGTTGCTAGTGGTTTTTTCCATAGGCCGAGGATAACACCGGCAATGACTGCACCAACAACGACTGAGATTAAATAACCAAATGGATTGTTAGCTAAGAAGATCACGAACAAACCACCGTGAGGTGCAGGAACATTGACGTGCATTAATTGCGTCAAGCCACCACCAATAGCTGCACCAATCACACTAGATGTAATAATATGCAATGGATCAGCAGCAGCAAATGGAATTGCACCTTCAGTGATGAACGAAATACCTAATAAGTAGTTACTTAAACCAGAATTACGTTCTTGAGTGGTCCATTTTTTAGGCCAGAACGTTGTAGCAATGGCGATTGCTAGTGGTGGTACCATACCACCGACCATGACAGCTGCCATTAAGGCACCGTTTTGGGTTGTTTCAAAAGCACCAATAGCAAAGACATAAGCTGCTTTGTTGAAAGGACCACCCATATCGATTGCCATCATTCCAGCTAGTAAAGCACCAAGAACTACCGCATTGCTAGTCCCCATGTTATTCAAGAACGCTGTGATTGCGTGGTTAATCATACCGAAGACGGGATCGATGATAAAGTACATCAAAGCGCCAACAATTAACAAGCCCAGAATAGGATAGATAAAGATTGGTTTCAATCCATCAAATGTCTTTGGCAAATTCTTGAAGACTTTTTTCATTAAAATGACGATATAACCAGCAAGGAAACCAGCAACTAAACCACCCAAGAAACCGGCAGGACTCTTAGAAGGCAAAACACTCATGGTTGCTTGACTGGCCATATACCCACCAACAAAACCTGGCATTAAGGCAGGACGATCACCAATTGCTTCAGCAATATAAGCGGATAAAACAGGAATTAAGAAACTGAAAGCAGCATTACCAATTTGATTAGGGAAAGTATACCACATTGATTGATCGCCAACGAAACGTTCAATCAAGAAGGAAAGTGCCATGACAATACCACCGGCAACAACGAATGGCAACATGTTAGAAATACCATTCATTAATTGACCATAGAGCTGGCTACCAGCTGATTTAGTATTGCCGTCATCTTTGTTAGTGGCAGTTTCGTCAGTGGTATAAGTTGGGGCTTTACCTTCGATGACAGTCTCAATTAATTCATGAGGTTTTTTAATGCCATCAATTACTGGACGATTCAATAATGGCTTACCATTGAAACGAGCCATTTCAACTTTCTTATCGGCAGCAACAATGACGCCAGCAGCACGTTTGATTTCATCAGCAGTTAACAGATGTTTAACGCCTTCAGAACCGTTTGTTTCAACCTTGATGTCAACGTCCATCTTTTTAGCTTCATCGATTAAAGCAGCTTCGGCCATATAAGTGTGCGCAATGCCAGTTGGACAAGCAGTAACAGCTACGATATAGGGGCGATCATTATTGGTTGCTTGTTCTTTAGCTTTTGGTGCAGCTTCAGCAGCTTCTTTAGCTTCACGAGCTTGTTCTTCAACATCTTTTTTAGCTTGGGCATCACTGAAAAGTTGTTGAACTTCATCAGGGGTCTTTGCTTTCTTGAGAGCGGCAACTAGATCAGGATTAATTAATAATGAAGATAAAGCAGACAAGGCTTGTAGATGTTCATTATTTGCGCCCTCAGGAGCAGCAATCATAAAGAACAAATGGACCGGTTGGCCATCAAGGGCATTGTAATCAACACCTTGGTCACTTTTAGCAAATAATACGGCTGCTTTTTTAACTGAACTTACTTTAGCATGAGGCATGGCAATGCCATCGCCAATACCAGTTGTTGATTCAGCTTCACGTTTTAATATTGCGTCACGATAATTGTTAACGTCATCAACAACCCCAACTTGATGGTAACGCGCAATCATTTCATCAATGGCTGCTTCTTTTGTGGTTGCTTGTAGGTCCATAATCATGGCATCTTTGAGCAATAAATCTTGAATTTTCATTGGTAAACCTCCATCCAAAACATTATTTAACTAAATCAATTTTGATTTGTGGTAATAGGGCGTTAATTTGATCAATTGTTGCGATATCTTCAGTAAAAGCTGTGGCGCTACCGCAGGCTAAACCATATTTAAAAGCCGTTTCTGGATCTTGATGTTTGCTAAACTCACCAATGAAACCAGCAAGCATTGAATCACCAGCACCAACAGAATTAACCACGTGGCCCTTTGGTGCGGCTGAATGATAGATGTGCTCTGGGGAAAGATAATAAGCACCGGCGCCTGCCATGGAAATCAAGACATGCTTGGCACCAAGTTGTTGTAACTTAGCAGCATAACTTAGTAATTCTTCATCATTATGCAAAGTTGTCTTGAACAAGTCTGCTAACTCATGATGGTTTGGTTTAATCACTAATGGTTTTTTAGCTAAGGTATCTAGTAGAGCTTGGCCAGTAGTATCAATGGCAAATTCTGCACCTTGAGCAACGACTAGATCAATTAATTCTAAGTAAAAATCATTAGTTAATTGGGGGAGTAAGCTCCCAGAAAAAACAACTGTATCACCAGCTTTAACTTGTTCAAACTGACGTTTAAACGCTGTTAATTCTTGTTCGGTCACATGAGGGCCAGCAGCATTCATTTCTGTTTCTTGATCGCTTTTTAGTTTAACGTTGATCCGTGTGTTGTCAGCAATACTTGTAAAGTCAGAATTAATCTGCTCGTTTTTTAAGGTTGTTGTTAAGAACTGACCGGTAAAACCGCCCAAGAACCCCCAAGCAGTATTTTGACAATCAAGTTGGTTGAGAATTTTAGAAACGTTAATGCCTTTTCCACCAGCAATGAAGTTGGTATGTTGCAGGCGATTCACTAAGCCTAATTGCAAATGATCTGTTTGCACGACATAGTCAATTGCCGGATTAACAGTCACTGTATAAATCATGAATCCAGCTCCTTTATATTTTTTTGTTTGAAATGTGTTTTTAATTTTGGTACTAATGTCCCGGTAACTAATAGATCAACCTGATTAAGATTACCGAAGGTTGCAAAGGCAACTTGTTGAAATTTGGAAACATCGCTTAAAACAACCTTTTTCGTACTACTAGCAATAACGGCTTGCTTAATGTCGGCCTCATCAATATCTGGGGTCATTAGGTCACCTGAGCCAGCGATACCGTTGCTGCCAATGAACGCCAGATCAAAATGAAAATTTGCTAATGCTGACATCGTAGCAGAACCAACTAAAGCTTTAGTGGTGCTTTTTAAATGTCCGCCTGGCAAGAAGACGTGTAGGTTTTGCTCAGAGAGTTTTAAAGCGGTGGTAACACTATTGGTGATGAGATTTAAATCATGAAAACGCGCTAAGTAGGGGATTACTTCTTGAACTGTTGTCCCAGCATCCAAGTAGATCACTTGACCATCTGCGACAAAATTATCAACAGCATACTTGGCAATCTTTTCTTTTTCACTGCGATGCAGTTGCTCACGGTCATTTTGAGCTTGATCAACAGTTAAATGGGTGATAAGTTGGGCACCACCATGGATACGCTCTAACAGACCCTGTGTTTCTAATTCATCTAAGTCACGACGAATAGTCGACTCTGAAGCATCAGTTAAATGCACCAGTTCATTTAACTTACAAATACCTGCCTCATTTAAGGCTTGTAAAATAATTTGATAGCGCTGTGCGGTAAGCATTTACATCACCTCGAAATGATTATAAACGCTACCAATAATAAAAACAAGCAAAATCTTCCATAACCAATCAAAAGCAGTCAATTAATAATTATTTTAAGCTTTTTCATCCCGAAAATTAATAATCCGATAGTAAAAAAATAAATTTAGATAAATAGCTTATTAAAAACTTATTTGTTTGTTTATAGGTTAATCTAAGATTTTTGCGTCAAAATTTGTTATTATAGTGAATGAACTTTTTACTTTTAGTCTTTTCAAACGTGATAACTTAATTTTCAGAAATTTCATTAATACTTTTCAAAAGAAGAAACTCAGGAGGACAACAATGTTTGTCGATCAAATTAGAATTGAAGTGAAAGCCGGTAAGGGCGGCGATGGTTCAGTTGCTTTTCGTCATGAAAAGTTTGTACCAATGGGCGGCCCATCTGGTGGTGATGGCGGTCGCGGTGGCGATGTCATTTTAGTTGCAGATGAAGGTGTCCGAACGTTATTAGATTTCCGCTACCGGCGTCATTTTAAAGCAGATTCTGGTCAAAATGGCCAAATCAAAGGCATGTACGGCCGTGGTGCTGAAAATACCTATATTAAAGTACCAACTGGTACTAGTGTGACTAACTTTGAAACGGGCGCTTTTTTAGGTGACTTAGTTGAAGATGGCCAAGAGCTAGTTGTTGCCAAAGGTGGTCGTGGTGGCCGTGGTAATATTCATTTCAAGACTTCACGTAATACTGCTCCAGAGATTGCCGAAAATGGTGAACCTGGTCAAGAATTAACTTTACAATTGGAATTAAAGATTTTGGCTGATGTTGGGTTAGTTGGCTTCCCTTCAGTTGGGAAATCAACCTTATTATCAGTCGCAACTTCTGCCAAGCCTAAAATTGCTGCTTATCATTTTACGACGCTGGTACCAAACTTAGGAATGGTGCAATTAAACGATGGTCGGGACTATGTCATGGCAGATTTACCCGGTTTAATTACGGGTGCTGCTCAAGGTGTCGGCTTAGGGATTCAGTTCTTACGTCATATTGAACGAACACGCGTTATCTTGCACTTAGTTGATATGGATCCCGAAAACGGCCGTGATCCTTGGGAAGATTATCAACAAATTCGTCATGAATTGGAACAATATGATGAAGGCTTGTTGAACCGTCCGGAAATTATTGTGCCAACTAAGATGGATATTGAAGGCTCAGCAGAGCGTTTAGCTGAATTTAAAGAGCAATTAGCAGCCAAAGTTGACCATGAAGTAACCGTCTTACCAATTTCTAGCATCACGCATGATGGTGTTCAGGTATTATTACAAACTGCTGGTGACGTGTTAGAACGCACACCTAAGGCTGTTTTAACTACGCCAGTTGAAACTGATGATGTAACTTATCAGTATGATGATTCAAAACGTGACTTTGAAATTACTGAAACAGATGAGCATGTCTTCACAGTTACTGGTGAAAGAATTGAAAAATTTGTCAAGATGACTAATTTAGACCATCAAGATGGTATTATGCGTTTTGCACGAGCCTTGCAAAACTGGGGCATTGAAGAAGCATTACGCGATGCTGGTGCCGAAAATGGCGATACAATTGTCATTGCTGACTTTAGCTTTGACTTTGTTGAATAAACCACAATTAATTAATGGATAGAATTAGGGTGCAAATTCATGCAACAACCAGTTAAACCTAAGAAAATTAAAAAGCGTTATATTACTGGATTTGATGGCCTACGCGCAATCGGCGTTATTGCAGTCATCTTGTATCATTTGAATCCTGGCATCTTTAAAGGCGGTTTTTTAGGTGTCCCTATTTTCATGGTCATTTCCGGTTATTTAATTACAGATCATTTATTAATAGATGAAACTAAACTTGGTACATTCGATTATAAGAATTTTTGGTTAAGGCGAGTTAAGCGCCTGTATCCAACACTATTAACTATGTTGTTGGCCACATCCGCCTACATTGTCTTATTCCAACGCAACTTGTTGTATCATTTACAACAAATTGTGGCAACAAACTTACTCTATGTTTATAACTGGTGGCAAATTGCTAACGGTCAGTCTTATTTTGAACGTTTTGCTAATAATGAATCACCATTTACGCATTTATGGACTTTGTCGATTGAGGGCCAATTCTACTTATTATGGCCGTTATTAATTATTTTATTGCTTAAGCTTAAACGTAAACGTGGCACGTTATTAGGTGTGACCTTGAGCTTAACGGCTTTTTCTGCTATTTTAATGGCGGTTTTATATGCACCTAATGCTGATCCCAGCCGTATTTATTACGGCACGGATACGCGAATGTTTTCGATTTTATTAGGCTGTGCTTTAGCCATTATTTGGCCTAGTAATCGCCTTAAACAAAAGGTTAATCAACAGGTACGTTATTTCCTTGATGGTATGGGTGCAATTGGTTTATTAGGGATGCTGATCCTCTTATTAGTATCCAGTGCTCAATCGGCCTTTTTATATCGTGGCGGCATGGTTTTGTTTACGCTGTTTACAGTATTGTTAACAGCAGCCGTTGCTCATCCTGGGTCAAATTGGAATCGTATTTTAACTAATCCTGTTTTTAAGTGGTTAGGTTCTCGTAGTTACGGAATTTATTTGTATCAATTCCCAGTAATGATTTTCTTTGAAACTCGTTTTACGGATATTGCGGATCATCAGATCTTGTATCCAGTTATTGAAGTTATCTTGATCTTATTGATTAGTGAATTGTCTTATCGGGTTGTTGAAACTAATCTCGGTAAATTAACTTGGCAAGACATTAAAGATATGTTTAGATGGCTTTTCTTGCCTAAGAACTCACGGGCCTTAATGCAGTATCGTGCTATGGTTGGTGTGCTAGCTTTGATTTTTATAACAGGTTCTGTTGGTGTTTTGACGGCTTTTGGCGTTACTAACGATAATGCCAATAAGTCTGGTGTGGCCACAACCATTAAGGCCAACAAGAAGAAAACTGCCAAACAAAATAAGGCATTAATTGCCAAGATGAAAGCTTCTAAATCACAAAGTGAGAAAGCAAAATCTGATAAATCTTACAGTTTGTCGATTAGTCGCTCTAATTTAATTAGAGATGCACAAATTGGTCAGGATTCTAGCGATGCTGACTTGCGTAAGTTAGGCTTAACCAACGCTGAGTTGAAATTAGCTAAGAATCTCTCAATCACTGGTGTGGGCGATTCAGTGATGTTGGGTAGTGCGGAAGGCTATAAACGGATTTTCCCTAATATGTATTTGGACGCTGATGTTAGTCGCCAATTGTACCAAGCTTTACCGATTGTTGATCAAATTGCCGATAAGGGAGCATTGACTGATGTTGTATTGCTTGGTTTAGGAACTAACGGTGATTTTACAACTAATGATCTGAGCAGGATGATGAACAAACTAGGACCTAAACGAAAGATTTATTGGATTAATGCTTATGTACCAACGCGTTCATGGCAAAATGAAGTGAATGAGAAATTAGCGGCAGCTGAGAAGAAATATAAAAACCTCAAGGTGATTGATTGGTACAGCTATGCTAAGAAACATCCTTCTTGGTTTGCTAATGATCATGTCCATCCTAATCCTAAGGGTTCGCCATATTACACAGCGTTTGTGGCAAAAGCAGTTTTAAAGGATCTTTTAAAAGATCAAAAATAAAAGTTATGACAATGAAGGTGAGCGTAGTTAATGGAGATTGAATTTCTTGGAACAGGAGCAGGTGTGCCTGCACGTAATCGCAATGTCACTAGTATCGCTTTGAAGTTATTAGCAGAGCGTAATGAGATTTGGTTATTTGATTGCGGTGAAGGTACCCAACAACAAATTTTGCGAACAACGATTAAACCACGCAAAATTACCAAAATATTTATCACTCATTTACATGGTGATCATATTTTTGGTTTACCTGGTTTTTTAACAAGTCGCTCTAACCAAGGTGGAGATACTGCGCTTGATCTTTACGGACCAGTTGGCATTAAAAAGTATGTTCAAACTTCATTGGCAGTGACTGGCACTCGCTTAAGTTATCGCATTAATTATCATGAAATCACAGAACCTGGGGTCATTTTTAGTGATCACAATATGACAGTTACAGAAATGAAACTTGATCATAGAATCGATAGTTTTGGGTATCGTATTCAAGAGGCAGATTTCTCAGGAGAATTATTAGTTGATAAATTATTAGCAGAACAGGTTCCTTCTGGCCCAATCTATGGTAAATTAAAAGCAGGCGCTGATGTCACATTAGCTGATGGTCGCGTTTTACATGGTCCTGATTATGTTGCGCCAAGTCGTCCTGGTCGAATTGTTGCTATTATGGGTGATACTCGCAAGACAGATCACACGTTACAGTTAGCACAAGATGCCGATGTCCTAGTACATGAGAGTACCTTTGGCCAACATGAAAGTAAGTTAGCACGGCAATACTATCACTCAACTTCAACGCAAGCAGCGCAAATTGCACGGTTGGCTAATTGTAAACAATTGTTAATGACACACATCTCTGCACGTTATCTTGGCCGTGCTGCACACCAACTGCAAACTGAAGCACGGGAAATATTCCCTAACAGCAAGGTCGTTAATGATTTTGATATTATTGAGATTCCATTACCAAACGCAATTAAGGAGTGAGGAAAATCATGGTAAATGATTATCGAACTTTAAGAGGCAAAGTGGTTGTGATTACGGGCGCGTCATCAGGAATTGGTCGTGATATTGCTTTGGAATCTGCCAGTCGCGGCGCACGAGTCTTTTTGGTGGCTCGACGGTTAGCTTTGTTAGAAGAGGTTCGAACAGAATGTGCTAATTTGTCCTTAGCTCAAGCTACGGCTATTCAGGCAGATGTCAGTCAGTTAGCAGATATCAAACGCGTTGTTGCTCGGATTAATTCAGAGACTAATCGGTTTGATGTGCTGGTTAATGCAGCTGGTTTTGGTGATTTTGAAACTTTTGCGGAGATTCCACTTGAGCGCATTACCAAAATGTTTCGGGTGAATGTTTTGGGTACGATGTTATTAACACGAATGTTGGCACCAATGTTATTTGAAACCAAGGGGCATATTGTCAACATTGGTTCGATGGCTGGTAAAATTCAGACACCTAAATCTGCCGTTTATGCCGCAACTAAAGCAGCAGTAATTGCCTTTTCTAATTCTTTGCGTCTGGAATTAAAGCCGCTAGGGGTTAAGGTGACTACTGTTAATCCGGGACCAGTTGATACTGAATTCTTTAAAACGGCTGATTCTGGTGCTCAATATCTGCAAAAAATTGCTTGGCTATCATTAGATCCAGAAAAATTAGCGTATAAGATTGTAGCTAGTTTTGGTAAGCCAGTTCGCGAAATTAATGCACCTTGGTTTATGGAAGCAGCAGCTAGATTATATCCACTGGCACCAAAGTTGGGCGACTTTCTTGCTGGCACAATAGGTAATCAAAAATAAAGGAGCGAGATGTCATGAGAAGGCAAACGGGTTTTGTATTGGGGTTAATTTTAGCGTTAATTGTCGTTATTTTTGCGATTATGAATGTGGAAACCATTGCGATTAATTTTGGGTTTGCCAAAGTTGAATTGCCTTTGATTTTAATTTTATTAATTTGCTTAGTTTTAGGTGCTTTAATTGCTGTGTTACTTTCAACTGGCACAACCATGAGCTTGAAACGTCAGGCTAAGCAAACACAAAAAGAATTAGCAACGCTTAAGGAAAATCAACAAGAACAAATTGCAGCAGCAGTAACTAAAGCACAAGCTGATGCGCAAACTCAAATTGAATCACAATCCAAAACAATCAGTGAATTACAAGAGCAATTGGCACAATTACAAAATGATCAACCAACTGCATAAATTCTTTTGACATTTGCGACTTTTTATTGGATGATAGATCATAGTCAGTCTAAGGAATAGCAAAGATTTCCCTTGCGTTACCATAGTATTGATAGTATTATAGTTAGGTGAACAAAAAAGCTTTTTAGCTTTTAAGTTACTTTAACTGAAATAATAGTTTTCTGAAAAGGAGTTTTTAACATGGCTGTACCTGCACGTCGTACTTCAAAGCAAAAGAAACGCCAACGTCGCGGACATATCAAATTGCAAACACCTAATTTACAATTCGATGCTGCTAATGGCGAATACCGTTTAAGCCATCATGTTTCACCAAAAGGCTTTTACAAGGGCGCTCAAGTTCTTAAAAAGGAAGAACAAGAAGCTAAATAATTCGGTATCTTAATCTCATTTGCGCAAATGAGAGCTGAACATTTTTGTTCGGCTTTTTTTGTGCTCAAAAATTGATAAATCGTGATTTAATTGAAACCAAGATCAGTCAGCCAGCTCATAAGTTATTCAGTTGATGATAATGAATTGAAGTAACTTTATCTAGTATTAGTAATTATGTGTTAAAATGTTAATAGTGAGGTGGCTTAAATGGAAAACAAACAATTTACAGACTACTTAAAACAGATTCAACTTTTATCAATTCCCCGTTGGAGTGAACTACCTAAGTTTGATCTTTATATGGATCAAGTGGTTAGTTATATTAACCAAATGCTGGAACCACTAGAATTTGATGCAGTGACACCAGCAATGATTAATAATTACGTTAAATCCGGTCTGTTAGCACCACCGATTAAGAAAAAGTATGGTCAAGAGCAAATTGCTAGTTTAGTGGTTATTGCTATTTTAAAGAGTGTTTTTGCAATTTCAGATATTAAAGCTGCGTTTATTTTAATTACTCAGTCTAAAGCTAAAGGGCAAGGTTATGATTATTTCGTGACGATCTTCCTTAAGACAATTCATGATGTAATTGGTGATTTCCAACAAGAAGTCGTGATTAGTCAACCTACTAAAGATAATATTGTGGTTGAAGCCAGTAACTTAGTTAAACTAGCTTGCAGTACCGTTGTGCAACGGATTATTGTCTTAAAATTACTAGAGAAGTTGGAAACACAGCAAGGAACAAAAGAGGGCTAATTTTGAAATTAACAATTTTGTCAACGAGTGATACACATGGTTATCTATTGCCAACGGATTATCGTGATCGTCAATTAGATGCCAATTTTGGGTTAACTAAAGCCGCAACTGTGATTAATCGAGAAAAAGCTGCAGCAACTGGTCCGGTTTTGGTGATTGAGAACGGGGACTTTTTACAAGGCTCAGCATTTGCCTACTATCAAGCTAAAGTTGCACAACAGTATACAGGTATGACTTCAGTTTATAATAGTTTGCCTTATCAAGTTGGTATTGTCGGTAATCATGAATTTAACTATGGCAAAGATTATTTAACCAACGCAATTAAATCAAGTACCCGACATTTTTTGTGTGCCAATATTTTAAACGATGATGGCACACCCGCTTTTGGCGATCCATATGAAATTTTTGAGCTTGAGGGTTTGAAAGTTGCGGTCTTAGGCTTAACAACACAATATATCCCTCATTGGGAATCACCTGAACATTTAGCTGGTTTACACTTTACATCAGCGTTAGCCGCTGCCAAAAAGTATGTTCCTGAATTGCGAGAACAAGCGGATATTGTCGTTGTGGCTTATCATGGTGGTTTTGAACGCGATATTGAAAGCGGCAAGCCAACGGAAGCTTTAACTGGTGAAAATGAGGGCTATCAATTATTGACCGAAGTTCCAGGTATTGATGCGTTAGTAACTGGGCACCAACATCGGGAAATTGCGACGGTTCATCAAGGTATTCCCACGACTCAACCTGGCTCTAAAGCAGCATATGTTGGTAAGATTACCTTAACGTTGGCTGATGATAAAAGTGTACTAGCAGCCGATGCTGAATTGTTGAGCACGGCAACAGCTGCTTCTACTGAAGATTTAACACCAGCTTTATTGGCAGATAATGAAAATGTTGAAGATTGGTTAGATCAACCTTTAGGAACGACTGAGGGCGACTTAACGATTACGGATCCTTTTGCTGTTCGGCTAAAACCACATCCATATATTCAATTTGTTCAAGATGTTCAACGCGCCGCGACTAATACTAAAATTTCAGGTACAGCGTTATTTAATAATGATGGGCAAGGATTCGGCTCAACGATTACTTTTAGATCGGTTTTAACCAACTATATTTATCCCAATACTTTAGCCGTTGTGCATTTAAGTGGGGCTGATTTACGTGCTGCGTTAGAGCAATCTGCTAATTATTTTGCTTTAACTGCTGAAGGTAAAATTGGTGTTAATCCTAAGTTCGAACGACCTAAACCACAACACTATAATTACGATATGTATGCGGGTATTCATTACATCATTGATGTTGCACAACCTCAAGGCCAGCGCATTACTGAATTAACTTATGCTGGGCAGCCAATTCAAGCAAGTGATCAATTAGAGGTTGTCGTTAACCAATATCGCGCTGTTGGTGGTGGTAATTATCAAATGTTTACTGCAGATAAAATCGTACGTGAAGTTACTGAAGACATGACCGAAATTATCGCTGATTATTTAAGAGAACATCCAGTGGTTAAAGCGGAGACAGAACAGAATTTCCAAGTCATTAACTCATCCAGTAATTCAATTGTTGATTAAAGTTAGTGACTTTTTTCGTGATATTGATCAATAAACACCACTTCGAATTAAATCGAGGTGGTGTTTTATTATCAAAATTAAAGGTAGAAAATACAATTTACTGTTAGAACAAGTTTTGTTAGCGTCAATATTGGTATATACCTTTTTCCTGGACCAAAAAATTTTTTGAATAAAAAAAGAGTATTCTTAATCACAATTTTAGTCTAGACCAATCTCTAGATCCCTTGATACTATTGATAAATGATCTTAGTAGCGTTATAGTAGTTGAGCAATTAAATAATTTTATAGGGGTGTTTTTACAATGAAGTCATATCTTCAACGAATGGGACGTTCATTGCAACTTCCCGTCGCCGTTTTACCTGCGGCCTCATTGTTGGTTGGTATTGGTAACTGGTGGGCTTCGGCTAATCCAGGCGCTGTTTCTGCCTTCTTACAAGCAGGCGGTAATGCCATCTTGGGCCAACTAGCATTATTATTTGCTGTTGGTCTTGCGTTGGGCATGTCTAAGGACAAAGACGGCTCTGCTGCTTTAGCTGGCGTTGTCGCTTACTTTGTTCCTGTTTCAATTTTATCACCTGCATCTGTCGCAACTTTGAAGGGGATCAAAGAAACTGCAGTTGATCCTGCATTTAGTCATATCGCTGGAAATGTGTTTATTGGTATTATTGCTGGTTTAATCGCAGCAGCATTATATAATCGTTTCCATGAAACAAAATTACCAATGGCATTATCATTCTTTAGTGGTAAACGCTTAGTGCCAATCATGGCTTCAATTGTTATGTTAGGTGTAACAATCATTTTAATGTTTGTTTGGCCGCCAGTTTATGAAGCCTTAGTTGCTTTTGGTAAGACTTTCGTTGGTATGGGCGCTGTTGGTGCTGGTATCTACGGTTTCTTCAACCGTTTGTTAATTCCAACTGGTTTACACCAAGCTTTGAACTCTGTTTTCTGGTTTGATGTTGCTGGTATTAACGATATTGGTAAATTCTTGGCTTCTCAAGGTACTAAAGGTATTACTGGTATGTATCAAGCTGGTTTCTTCCCAGTTATGATGTTTGGGTTACCTGCTGGTGCTTATGCGATTTATCGTAACGCTCGTCCTGAAAAGAAAAAGGTCACAGCTTCATTGATGATGGCTGGCGCCTTTGCTGCCTTTTTCACCGGCGTTACTGAACCGCTCGAATTCTCATTCATGTTTGTTGCTTGGCCACTTTATGTTTTACACGCTATTTTCACTGGCTTGTCCTTGGCTTTTGCAGCCATGATGCATTGGACAGCCGGCTTTGCCTTTAGTGCTGGGTTGGTTGACTTTATCTTAAGTTTTAAGAATCCAATCGCCAACCAACCATATATGTTAATTGTTCAAGGCTTAGTAATGGCAGTTATTTATTATTTTGGCTTTGACTTTGCCATTAAGAAGTTCAACTTAATGACACCAGGTCGTGAAGAAGATACTGATAATGGCCCTGACGATGATATCGAAGTTGCCACAGATGCTTCTGATGACAAATATATGATCCAAGCTAAGAAGATTTATGCAGCAATTGGTGGTAGTGATAATATTACGAATATTGATAATTGTACGACGCGATTACGGTTACAATTAAAAGATACTGGTACAATTAACCGAAATGCTATTAAATCTGCTGGTGCAATGGGTATTAACGTTTTAGATGCAACTAATTTACAAATTATTATTGGTACTGAAGTTCAATTTACAGCAGATGCACTGGCAAAACTTTACACAGCTAAAGCACCAATTACTGATGTTAAAGGTGCTAGCGCAACCGAAGCACCAGAAGAAACTGTAGCTAATGTTAATTCAGGTGCTACGGATGAATTCTATAGTGTTGTTGATGGTGAACTACTTGATATTGAAGAAGTTAGTGATCCAACTTTCGCCCAAAAAATGATTGGTGATGGCTTCGCAGTTGAACCAGTTAACGGTCACATCGTGGCACCAGTTAGCGGTGAAATTACAACTATCTTCCCAACTAAACATGCTTTAGGTATTAAGACAAGCAATGGCTTGGAAGTTCTAGTTCATATGGGCTTAGATACTGTTGAACTTGAAGGTAAACCATTTACAGTTCATGTTACTGAAGGTCAAGTCGTTGAACACGGCGCTGATTTAGCTGACGTTGATTTAGCTGCCATTAAGGCTGCTGGTAAGGTGTCAACCATGTTAGTTGTGATTACGAATATGGCAGCTGTTTCTTACTTGAAAGCTGAAAAGGGCGGTCGTCAAGTTGCTGCCGATGATGAAGTTTTAAAAGCAACAATTAAATAAAGCTGAACTAGATTGGTTAATTAACTAATCTTCAACATTAAAGACACTCATTTGCTTATGCAGATGGGTGTTTTTTTGTGCTTATTTAGTGATTGAGTTGGAACGAAAAATAGTGTTTAGATTAAAATCTTCCTTCTTCGTACCTCCGGAAAATACGTGGTGGAACGCTGCGAGTTTGATTTGAGTCAAATTAAAACCAATTGTCTCAAATACAAGCTTTATTGTAAGTGGCACAGCTACCAATAATTCCGCGGTTGACCATGGTTTTTTATTGGCACAACAATATGGATATTCTTTGTACTAAACTTAGTTTATTTTGGTCAGAAGTTGATTGTAAAAACGCAAAAAAATAAGTGCCAGATGTTTTTTAACATCTAGACACTTATTTTAATTGTTTTTTGATTCATCATCACTCGCTGGTTCAGTACCCTTCATAATTTCGGGAACGAAATTAAGAATTAAACCAAAGATGGCAAAGACAACGACACTTAAGCCAATATTAACGGCATTTTGATCCAACTTTGCGCCAATGAATCCGGCAATAATTCCCAGAATGATCGCCCAAACGACAACAACGACACGTTTCATGGTTAAACCTTCTTTCACTTGCACAATGATTTTAGCATAAAAACAAGCAAACGGCCAACAAACTTACTAATATTTTTAGGAGAGTTTAGTTAAATGATTGACCGCTCAAATTAAGGTTCACAGGTATTTTGCGACCGTGGCGGACAGGCTTCTGCTATAATAATGATATAGGGAGGCATACTCATGACGTTTGTTAATTTGCAGGTGCGCAGTTGCTTTAGTTTATTACAAAGTTCGAATAAGATTGATGATTTAGTGAAGCAGGCGCAAGAAATGGGCTATCATGCATTGGCTTTGACTGATTTGAATACAATGTATGGTGTTGTTCATTTCTTTCGTGCTGCTAAAGCTGCACAGA
Source organism: Lapidilactobacillus dextrinicus DSM 20335 (assembly GCF_001436095.1). GTDB lineage: Bacteria > Bacillota > Bacilli > Lactobacillales > Lactobacillaceae > Lapidilactobacillus > Lapidilactobacillus dextrinicus. The sequence continues at coordinate 55,808 of NZ_AYYK01000004.1, forward strand.
TTAAGCCAATCATTGGCTTAACGCTGCAATTATCTGGCCTCATGACGACAGATCATCAGTATGAAGTTATTTTACTCGCACAAGATAATCAAGGTTATCATGACTTGTTTAGAATTTCTTCGTTAAAAATGACGCAGGAACAATTAAGTTGGTCAGATATAGCACCATATTTAAAGCATCTTATCGTGATTATGCCACCACAAACAGGTGAGACTAAGGCCTTATTAGTCGCTGAAGCAACAGCGCAACATGCTTGGCAGGAACAATTAGTACAGTATCTGCCAGACGCGGTTGAGCGTTTCTATGTGGGGATTTCAACGCGGCAATCATCACGGACCAGTCAACAACAGATTGAAGCATTGGCACAGGAGTTGAATTACCCATTAGTTGCCTTAGATGATGTGCGCTATTTAAAAGCCAGCGATGCTTTTGCTAACGAAGTGTTAGCAGCTATTGATGCTGGCGAGCAAATTGAAGCGCCAGTTGTTCGTGCGCAACAGCAGGGGACTTTTTATCTTGATACACCAGACCAAGTGCAAGCCCGCTTTGAACGTGCTGGCTTAAAAGATGCAGCGACAATGACGGCTACTATTGCTGACCGTTGCCAGGTGGAACTGGAATTTAAACGTGCTCAATTGCCTCATTTTGCTGTACCTGAAGATGTTAACGCCGAACAATATTTACGAGGTTTAGCACAAACTGGGCTTAAACGACGCTTGTCAGATCAAGTATTGCCAGCATATCAGCAAAGGTTGAATCGCGAATTAAAGATTATTAATTCAATGGGTTTCGCCGATTATTTCCTAATTGTTTGGGATGTGATCCGCTATGCCCACCGACAGAAAATTATGACGGGTCCTGGTCGTGGCTCAGCAGCCGGCTCGTTAGTTGCTTATACTTTAGGCATTACAGAAGTTGATCCCTTAAAATATCATTTACTGTTTGAACGTTTTTTAAATCCGGATCGTGTCAGCATGCCGGATATTGACTTGGATATTCCTGATGATCGTCGTGATGAACTGATTGAATATATGCATGATCGTTATGGTGACACCCATATGGCGCAGATTATCACGTTTGGTACAATGGCAGCCAAACAAGCCTTGCGTGATGTGGGACGTACTTTTAACTTGATGCAAAGTGAAATGAGTGAATGGTCACGAGCAATCCCTAATCAACTAAATATCACGTTACGAGTTGCTTATCAACAGTCTGAAGGTCTTAAGAATTTAGTAGCAGCTAGCGAATTAAACAAACTACTTTTTAAAACGGCTTTGGCAATCGAGGGACTACCCCGGCATTATTCTACCCATGCGGCGGGGATTGTTTTAGGCGAACGAGCTTTAACTGACACAGTACCCGTTCAAAATGGTAGTGACGGGATTAAATTAACGCAGTTGCCTAAGGGTGACGTTGAAGCGTTAGGCTTGTTAAAGATGGACTTCTTAGGGTTACGTAATTTAACCATTCTCGATAAAACCGTTCAAGCCATTCGTGAACATTATCCTGAACAACAAGATTTTGATCCGCGTAAGATTGATCTGGCAGATCAAAAAACATTGCAGCTATTTCAAAAAGGTGATACCGATGGTGTTTTCCAGTTTGAATCCAGTGGTATTCGCAATGTTTTAATCAAGTTAAAACCAACGAGCTTTGACGATATTGTTGCGACTAACGCCTTATATCGCCCAGGTCCGATGGAAAACATTCCCACATTTATCGCCCGTAAAAATGGTCAGGAAAAAGTAGCTTATCCAGTGCCAGAATTGGCTAATACGTTAGGCGATACTTATGGTGTATTGGTTTATCAGGAACAAGTGATGCAAGTTGCCGTTGAAATGGGCGGCTTTACAATGGGTCAAGCCGATATTCTTCGCCGTGCTGTCAGTAAAAAGAAGAAGGCAGATTTAGATAATGCCCGGGAAAGTTTTATTGCCGGTGCACAAAAGCAAGGTTACTCAACTGATGTTGCGATGACGGTTTATGATTATATCGAACGCTTTGCTAACTATGGCTTTAATAAGTCTCATGCCGTTGCTTATAGTATGGTTGCTTTTTGGTTAGCCTACTTGAAAGTCCATTTTCCGGCAGAATTTTTCTTATCGCTACTTAATGCCAATCTAAATAATGAACGTAAGACGGCAGCGTATTTACAAGAACTGCGTAACCGCAAAATTGAAGTTGCCGGTCCGGATATTAATTTAAGTCAAACGTCTTTTACATTGCATGATGGGATCGTTCGCTTTGGTTTTGAAGTTATTAAGGGGATTCGTCGTGATTTTATTCATGCCTTACTGGATGAGCGTCAGGCTAATGGTCGTTATCAAGATTTAAATGATTTTTTGAAACGGCAAACATCTAGATTCTTGAAGTTAGAACCGATTATGACGTTGGCCAAGGTTGGCTGCTTTGATAGTTTTGACCAGAATCGCAAACAAGTCGTAACTAATGTTGAGAATCTAATCGAAAGTTTACAATTATCTGGTGATAGTGTGCCGTTATTTGATGTTTTGGCACCAAAAGTTGAGCAAGTTGCTGATTATAGCCAACAAGAACGGCTAGAATTAGAAAAAGAATTACTCGGAGTTTATGTTTCTGGTCACCCACTTTCGGGGTATCAACAGACCTTTAGTCGTGAACGGGTTACAACAATTCAACGCTTGACTAATCAACCGGCTACTTTATTAGTTTATATTCATCATGTTAAGGTGATTCGAACTAAGCGAGGTGAGCAAATGGCCTTTGTTAGTGCGGAAGATTTAACTGATGATATTGAAATTACTGTTTTTCCGCGTGCTTTTCATCATGCTGCACCAATTTTAGCAGCGGGTAAGGTGATTTTAGTTAAGGGTAAACTTGATCAACGCACTAATCGCGATCAAAAACGCCCATTTATTGCTGATGCGATTGAAGAAACGCAACCGGACCAAAAGGTAGCCACGCTTTATTTGCAAATTTCAACTGAAAAAGATCAACTGGAAGTTCGCGATCAAATGAAAACAATTTTATTAGCTCATCATGGTTTTTCACCGGTGATTGTTCATTTTGTTACGGGACAGCGTACCATTAAATTATCACAACGTTATCAAGTTCAAGTAAGTGGCGATTTAATTGCACAATTGGCTGAGTTGTTAGGTTCTGAAAATGTGGTGGCTAAGCAGTAATTTAGTTTTTTTTCTGAAAATTGGTTTTTAATGCTAATATTAGCAGACAATTTTCTGTAAAGGTGGTAGTATTGTTATGGTCAGGTTAGGCCTAATGCATAACCGTTACTAACTAGATTCCTCGTTACATTGGTATAAATAACATTCGGTTGAATTGGTATAGCTCAATGTAAATGAAGAAAACAAGATTGGATTAGTTTTTTTAAGTATTGGTTAGCGTATAGCTATGATTAGTGCTTGACAATGAGATATGATTAATCTGAGGTGAAGAAATGAAAAAGATCGGTATTTTGACAAGTGGCGGCGATGCTCCAGGTATGAACGCTGCTGTTCGTGCCGTTGCGTTACGTGCATTTGATGAAGGTCTCGAAGTTTACGGGATTAATTATGGTTTTGCCGGCTTAGTTGCAGGCGATATTTTCCCATTAACTCGCGAAGTTTTGTCTGACAAGATTTCACGTGGTGGCACATTCTTATATTCTGCTCGCTATCCTGAATTTGCTCAGGTAGAGGGACAATTAAAGGGAATTGAACAACTCAAAAAGTTTGGTATTGAAGCTTTAGTAGTTGTTGGTGGTGACGGTTCTTACCACGGCGCTTTACGTTTGACTGAACATGGCTATAATGCTGTTGGTTTGCCAGGTACAATTGATAATGATGTGCCTTATACAGACTTTACCATTGGTTTTGACACAGCTTTAACGACTGCTGTTGATGCTATTGATAAGATTCGCGATACAGCGACAAGTCATCAACGTGTCTTTGTTGTTGAAGTAATGGGCCGTGGCGCTGGTGACTTAGCCTTATGGGCTGGTGTTGCAGCTGGTGCAGAAGCAATTGTCGTTCCTGAAGAAGATTACGATATTGATGCTATTGCTAAACAACTTGAAACTTATCGTGAAGCTGGTCATGACAATGCCGTTATCGTCATTGCTGAAGGTGTTATGAGTGCTCAAGAATTCAAAGCTGAATTGGACAAACATGGCGACTTTGATTCACGCGCAACAACAATTGGTCACGTTCAACGTGGTGGTTCACCAACTGCCCGTGATCGTGTTCTAGCTAGCAAGATGGGCAATTATGCCGTTGAATTGTTATTAGCTGGTAAGGGCGGTTTGGCTGTCGGTATCGAAAACAACCAAATTACTGAACATGCGATGGAAGATTTATTCGACGAAAAACATCATGCTGATTTAAGTCTTTATGATATGAACAATAAGTTTAATCAAAAAGATTAATCATCAGAAAAACTAGTTGTTGTAATTTTAATATGGTAAAATAACATTGAATTGTCTTTAAAAAAATATGTGAGGAGCGTTTTTTTACATGAAAAAGACCAAGATTGTTTCTACACTTGGACCTGCAAGTAATTCTACAGATACTATCGTTAAGTTAATCGAAGCTGGTGCTAACGTATTCCGCTTTAACTTCTCTCATGGTGACCATGAAGAACATTTAAGCCGGATGAACATGGTTCGCGAAGCTGAAAAGATTACTGGTAAATTAGTTGGTATCGTTCTTGATACTAAGGGTGCTGAAATCCGTACAACTGACCAAGAAGGCGGTAAGTTTATCGCTAAGACTGGTGACGTTATCCGTATTTCAATGGATCCTACTGTTATTGGTAACCCAGAAAAGATCGCAGTTACTTATCCTGGTCTTTATGACGATACACATGTTGGTGGACATGTCTTGATCGATGATGGTTTAGTTGACCTTAAGATCACTGCTAAAGACGAAGCTAACAAAGAATTAGTTACCGAAGTTCAAAACGAAGGTAAGATTGGTTCTAAGAAGGGTGTTAACGCTCCTGGCGTTGAAATCCGTCTCCCAGGTATTACTGAAAAAGACGCTGATGATATTCGTTTCGGTTGCGACAACGATATCAACTTTATTTCTGCAAGTTTCGTTCGTAAAGCTCAAGATGTTCTTGATATTCGCGAAATTCTTGAAGAAAAGAACTCAACAAACGTTAAGATCTTCCCTAAGATTGAATCACAAGAAGGTATCGATAACATCGATGACATTCTTAAAGTTTCTGATGGTTTGATGATTGCTCGTGGTGACATGGGTGTTGAAATTCCATTCGAAAACGTACCATTTGTTCAAAAAGCTTTGATTCAAAAATGCAATGCTTTAGGCAAACCAGTTATTACTGCAACACAAATGCTTGATTCAATGCAAGAAAACCCACGTCCTACACGTGCCGAAGTTACCGACGTTGCTAACTCAGTAATGGATGGTACTGATGCTACAATGCTTTCTGGTGAAAGTGCTAACGGTGACTACCCAGTAGAATCTGTTGCAACTATGGCTCGTATTGACGAACGTACTGAAGAAGAAATGAAGAAACGCAACACTTTAGCATTACAACGTTTCGAAGAATACAAGGGTTCAAATGCCACTGAATCAATTGGCGAATCTGTTGTACGTACTGCTGAAGAATTACACGTTAGTGCAATTGTTGTTGCTACTTCATCAGGCTATTCAGCTCGTATGATTTCTAAATATCGTCCAAATGCAAACATCTTAGCTGTTACATTTGACGAAAAGGTACAACGTAGCTTAACTGTTACTTGGGGCGTTACACCAGTATTGGCTGACAAGCCTGAATCAACTGATGAAATGTTCGAAATTGCTGCTCAAAAAGCCCAAGATCTTGGTTTCGCTAAAGAAGGCGATTTGATTTTGATCGTTGCCGGCGTTCCTGTTGGTGAAGCTGGTACAACTAACTTGATGAAGGTCCAATTAATTGGTTCTAAGTTAGCTCAAGGCCAAGGTGTTGGCGATGAAACTGTTGTTGGCAAAGCTATTGTTGCAAACAGTGCTAAAGAAGCAGTAGACAAAGCTACTGAAGGTAGTGTTCTTGTTGTTAAGACAACTGACAAAGACTACTTACCTGCAATCGAAAAAGCAAGTGCAATCGTTGTTGAAACAGGCGGTTTAACTTCACACGCTGCAGTTGTTGGTATTGCAATGGGTATTCCTGTTGTTGTTGGCGCTGCTGACGCAACTTCACTTGTTAAAGATGGTGAATTGATCACTGTTGACTCACGTCGTGGTATTATCTACCGTGGTGTTTCTAACTCACTTTAATCTTTAATTAATTACAGTTAATTGTAATAAAAAGAACCTGTCATTTTTAAAACGACAGGTTCTTTTTTTGTGACCTTAAAAGTCATCATAAGTAAAAGAATTTATTAATAGGCAACAATTAAAATGTTACGAAAAATATTAATTGTTGGTAAGATAAAGTATGCGGAGTACACATGAATATCAAATTCTTTCACAAATTAGCAAGGTGGTCTGTTGGCGACATATACAGAAACCTTGATTTTTGGTACAATGAGCGTATAGTTCATTTACTGGAAGCAGGTGAACCTTTTTGGAGAGTTGGCTTTTTCTTGGCTTAGTTTTGGCAGTTGCCTTACTGAGTCAAAATCATTCATTAATTATTGCGGCGGTAGTGGTGTTAGTGATTAAATTGTTACCTCAGTCAGATCGATTATTTAATCTGATTGACGCACAAGGTATCAATTGGGGTGTAACCATCATTTCTATCGCTATTTTAGTGCCAATTGCAACGGGTAGAATCGGTTTTCATGATTTATTAAATGCTTTCAAAACACCTGCAGGATACATTGCCGTGTTTTGTGGCATACTGGTTGCAGTGCTGTCAGCCCGGGGTGTTGGTTTATTGGCACAAAGTCCAGAAATTACAGTGGCTTTAGTATTTGGTACGATTGTGGGCGTCGTCGTCTTTAGAGGGATTGCTGCCGGCCCCGTCATTGCATCAGGTATGACTTATATTTTATTAATGTTAGTAAATTCGGTAATTAACCGATTGTGAGGTAAAAATGATAAATTCAGGTACGATAATAACAGCAGCGATAAGTGATCAAAATGATGATCATGAATTTTTTGCACAGGTTGATGGACAAACATTACATGTTCACAGTAAAAAAGAAGATTGGCGTTTAAAAGATGAAATAACTGGTTTTGTTTACGAAAATATGAAAAACCAATGGGTAATTACCACAGAAATACCAGCGGTTGGTTTTGACCGCTTTTCGTTTGGGACAGTTGTTGATGTTCGGCGTGATTTAGGCGTCTTTATCGATATTGGCTTGCCTGACAAAGATATTGTTTTGTCACTGGATGACTTACCATTACAGCACGAATTATGGCCTCAAAAAGACGATCGCCTAATGGTTGGTTTAAAAGTTGACCATAAGAATCGCTTATGGGCACAACTGGCTAATGATGATTTATTTAAAGCTATCGGTCATTTTTCAGCTAGTTTTGAACGTAATGAAACAGTTAAGGGTACTGTTTATCTAACTAAACGAGTTGGCTCCTTCTTATTGTTAGACGATTATCGGCTAGGCTTTGTTCATGAAAGTGAACGCGAAGATGAACCGCATTTAGGTCAAAAGGTTAGCGGTCGTGTTATTGGTCGCATGCAAGATGGCCGCTTGTCAGTAAGTTTGCGTCCCCTTGCATTTGTCGAGATCGAAGATGATGCCAAAATGTTAATGGCTGTTTTACAACAAAGTCCGCAACATTCATTTATTTATCATGATAAGAGTGATCCTGCTGAAATTAAGAGTTATTTTGGTATTAGCAAGGGTGCATTCAAACGGGCTTTAGGTAATTTATTAAAGCATCGTTTAATTACCACTGATGTTAATGGGACAAAATTAACAGACAAAGGCTTGGAATACCGTGAATAATGCGTTAAACGATTATTTACGATCTTTAACAATTGAACAAGGCTTAGCAGAAAATAGCATTGCCAGTTATCGACGCGATTTGGTTCATTATATTAATTGGCTACAAGCTCAGAAGCTCGATCAGTTTACAGAAGATTCGGATATGATTAGTTTATATTTGAATCAATTAGTGATTGAAAAAAAAGCCGAGGCTAGTCGCATGCGTGCTGTTTCAAGTCTGCGTCATTTTTACCGTTGGCTGTTAGCTCATGGGGTTATTCAGCATAATCCGATGGAGACCATTCCGTCACCTAAACGAGGTCAACATTTACCAGTGGCTTTAACCATGACTGAAGTTGAACAATTATTAGCCGCACCCAATGTCAATAAACCCTTAGGCTTACGCGATCGGGCTATTTTAGAGGTTATGTATGCAACGGGGTTGCGGGTGAGTGAATTAGTTCATCTGCAATTGTCGGATTTACATCTGGAAATGAAATTAATTCAAACGATTGGTAAAGGTAACAAAGAACGATTATTGCCAATTGGGGATGTCGCGATTGATTATTTGCAGCGCTATTTGACAGACAGTCGGCCGCAATTAATTCGCTCACAACATTATGAAAGCACATTGTTTTTAAACTTTCATGGTCATGGCTTGTCACGTCAGGCAATTTGGAAAATGATTAAGAAATACATTAGTCAAGTGGGCATTGATAAAGATGTGACACCTCATACTTTGCGGCATTCTTTTGCCACCCATTTATTAGAAAATGGTGCCGATTTACGAATTGTTCAAGAGTTATTAGGTCATAGTGATATTTCAACAACACAAATTTACACGCACATTACCCAACAGCGATTATTAGATGTTTATCAAAAGTCGCATCCCCGCGATTAAACGGGTCAAACGCAATGGAGGCATTACATGTTAGTGAAGTATAAACAGGATTATCAAAAAATTGCTCTGGGGCTATTATCATATACGCCAGATTTGAAAGATTTTGATCGCCTGTCTGCAGAACTTCAATCCTATAACGTAGAAGATAACTTACAACTTTACCTTTGGAAGAATCATCAAGGTGACTTTGTCGGTATTTGTGGTGTGGAACTGGATGATAATTTTGTTTTATTGCGTCATTTAGCCTTTACGCCGGATTATCGTAATCAAGAGAGTCAGTTTGCAGTTTTGGATGCATTAGCTGACACGTATACTGACAAACGTATTATGGCGCCGATGAGTATGAGTGATTTATTGACGAGTTGGGAACAGCATCACAGTCAAGAACAGCGTGATGAGGATTAAATATGGCAGCAGAGTTACAGCTTCAGTTAACTAAATTTGCTGGTCCATTAGACTTATTGCTTCATTTGATTAAAACACAAGAAATTGATATTTATGATATCCCAATTGCACAAATTACTGATCAATATTTAACCTACCTCAATGAAATGGAACAATTAGCATTAGATGTGGCCGGTGAATATTTAGTAATGGCGTCCACTTTAATGGCCATTAAAAGCCGTTTATTATTGCCCCAGTCAAAAGTTGAACAACTTGATCAAGGTAGTGTTGAGCCTGAAGATCCACGCCAAGCCTTAGTTGACCAATTGTTGGCTTATCAGACTTATCAAGAAGTTAGTCATTATTTAGGTCAAAAGGCACAACAGCGGGCCCGTTATTTCACAAAAGAAATGAGTGCTTTGCCTAAACAACCAGTACAACCTTTGCCTAAAGATTTAGTTACCACAACTGAAATGGCAGCGGCATTGGCCCACCTTTTGAATCAACAAGCTCAAGATCAGGCCTTTGTTAATCAAACTATTGATCGAGATGTTTTTTCAATTGAAGAAGCACAAGATTGGGTTAAGCAACAAGTTTTGGCAGCGGGCCCTCAGCAACTTAAATTTACAGCGTTGTTACAAACACCGGTTAGTCGTGAACAGGTGATTATTTTGTTTCTTGCCTGTCTAGAGTTAATGAAGAACAAAGTGATTACTTGTTTTCAGGCAACTAAAGATGATGAAATTCTTGTCAGTGGGGAGGTCGTCGCTTGATTCAGTATCAAGGTGAAATTGAAAGTATCTTGTATACATTAGGTGATGAAGGTATTTCACTTAAAAATTTAGCGGCCATTTTAGGCATTCACGTTAGTGCCTTGCGTCAGTTGTTAGCTGAATTAACAGAGTTTTATGAAAGTCATGATGGCGGTTTAACATTAATTCATCATCATGATACTTATCAACTTGCGACTAAACCTAAATTTGCCCCGATTCTTCATCAGTATTTCAGTGAACACCAACCAACAAGTTTAAGCCAAGCTGCCCTAGAAACCATGGCGATTGTTGCCTACAAACAACCAGTTACGCGCATTGAAATTGACCAAATTCGTGGTGTTCATAGCTCAGGAGCTTTGCAAACCTTAGTTGCCCGACAAATGATTCAAGAAACTGGTCGTAAAGAGGTAGCCGGACGGCCCATTCTTTATGGAACGACTGATTATTTTCTCAATTATTTTGGGTTAGATTCATTAGATGAATTACCAGAATTGACAGAATTTAATGCCGGTCAATATGATGCAAGTGGCAATTTAGATTTATTTTTTAAAGATAGACAACCAGAAACAACAGAGGAAGAGGAGCTAATAGATGAAACCGACACAGACTGAGCAACGCCTGCAAAAAGTTATTGCCAATGCTGGCGTAACTTCACGTCGTAAAGCAGAAGAATTAATTAAAACCGGTCGAGTGACCGTTAACGGTGAGATTGTTCGCGAATTAGGTACTAAAGTTGATCCAAAAGTAAAAATTGAAGTTGATGGGGTTCCCATTGATAAACATCAAAAGACCGTTACTTATGCTTTTTATAAGCCACGTGGTGTTATTTCGGCAGTTAGCGATGATAAACATCGTAAAGTCGTGACTGATTATTTTGCTGATAAGGATCTGCGTTTGTACCCAATTGGACGGTTAGATTATGATACGTCAGGTTTATTATTAGTTACTAATGATGGTGAATTAGCCAACTTATTGATGCATCCTAAATTCCGAATTGATAAAACTTATTACGCCAAAGTGGAAGGTATTCCAAATGCACAGGCATTAAAAAAATTGCGTGAAGGGGTCTCAATTCACGGTCGTAAAACCGCACCAGCTAAGGTATGGATTGAAAATCGGAATCAAGCTAAAAATACAGCGTTGGTGGGTTTAACAATTCATGAAGGTATGAATCATCAAGTTAAGTTAATGCTCCGTGATGTGGGTCACTCGGTGATGAAATTAAAACGTGAACAAGTTGCTTTTATTGATTTGAGTGGTTTGCAACCTGGTGAAGCACGCCGCTTAAGCAATAGTGAAGTTGAACATTTGCTAGAATTAGCTCGTGGTCAGAATAAGTCACGTTAATAATGAAAGCGCGAATAACTTCAGTTGCCAATTAAGTATTGCTTTGCTATAGTTAAAATGTAATTAAATATTTGGTTTGTCTTCAGGGCAGGGTGTAATTCCCGACCGGCGGTAAAGTCCGCGACCTACAGCGATGTAGTTGAATTGGTGTAATTCCAATACCGATAGTATAGTCTAGATGAAAGAAGACAGTCTTATTTGTGTAGACAATTTGACTGTTAGTCCCTGACTAGCAGTTTTTTTGTGACCAAATTTATTTACTTGAATGGTGAGACTAACCAAGTCATGATTTAAGTAAGTAATTAAGATAAGGCTGAACCGGAGACAACCGTTAAAGGAGACGGTTTACGTGCGTGATCATAAATTACGGACTTTGGTTGGTACTAGTATCTTTGGTGTTTTAAGTTATTTGGTGATGTTGGTTGAAATACCAATCTTACCCGGATTTCCTTTTTTAAAATTGGATTTCAGTGACTTAATTGTCCTGTGTGGTTTGTATTTATTTGGCATTAGTGGAGCCATTGGGGCAGCTTTAATTCGAGCATTTTTACATTTGATTATGACCGGTTTTGCAGCACCATCTTTGCTTGGTGAACTTGGCTCAGTGAGTGCTAGTATTACTTTGATTTTGGTTATGGCGTTCTTCATGAAACGTCAAACCAGATTGTGGCAAAGATTAGGCATGATTGTTTGCAGTACCTTGGCTTTAACTTTGGTTATGGCTGTGATGAATTATTTTATCCTGACGCCTTTATATGTTAACGTCACGGGCATTAAATTAGGTATGGATTATTTGAAATATGTATTAATGGCCATTATTCCCTTTAACTTGATCAAAGGCGCATTAATCACGGCGCTATTTACATTAATTTATGCTAAAATTGGACCATGGTTGTTGCAACAACGAGCAACTCGTAAATGATTTAAATTAAAAATATAAACTAATCAAAAACTGACCTAAATCCGTACAAGGATTTAGGTCAGTTTTAATTTGAATGAGGTTTAACAAATATTGAGCGCATTAGTCATTATTGCTTAACGACAATTCTTCAACTTATTAGCACTGATCATTAAGCGCCTAATTGGCTTTCCGATTATTTTTTGTTATCCTTAGGAAAAGGGACCTCTGAACGAACAATCGCGCCTGTTGGGCAAGCTGTATAAGCATCTTTGAATTGCGCTAATAAAGGCAGGGGAATGTCTTTAGTTCCTAGGTTGTTGTCAAGTTTGACATAGGCGATGCCATCTTCATCATATTCAAAAATATCTGGTGCTTTTAATTGGCACAGGCCACAAGCAATACATTGTTCTGAAAGTACTTTAGTATACATTTTGATCCTTCTTTTGGTGGTGTTATTTTGCAGGCAGATTTGCTGTTGCCCTTATTTTCTAGAAAACCGCGTCGTTATCAAGCCATTTATTATATTTTAACCGGTAAGCGCACGGTTTCCAATTTATTGGCAGGGTTAACTTATGATTTATTGCCTTATTTTCATTTTTATCCTAAACTACTGCAAGCTGATTATCAAGCAGCTTTGCAGCAATTAATGAGCCAACAATATTTAAAAGTTCAGTCAGAGACCAAAACCATTCGTTTAACTGCGCTGGGGCAATTGGCACAAGTTCAGCTACTTCAGCGTCAAATCTGGCCGCAGACTTATGATTATTGGCGTGATGGTGATTGGCAACTACAATGGGAGCGACTACTACTAAGCGTTCAAGTCATTAGTAATTATCAACACCAACAACGACACTATGCGCCACTGGCAACGCAACCTTTAGTGCAAGCCGAGATTCGACAGTGGTTTTATCGTAGCGGTCGTCGGCAGCAACACCAATTTGTTAAAGATTTAATTGCCACAGTGACAGGACTGCCCAAAGACCTAGCAGACTTATTGGCTAATTCATTGCGAAGTAACGCTTATGCTGGTACTTCGGACTTTCAATTGGGATTAGACCTAAATTTAACAGCAGATGAATTAAGCTTAAAGCGCATTGCGGCACTAAGTCAATTTATGCATGATATTACTTTTTTACCTCAACAATCGCCGCTGCGCCAAGTTTTTCCTGCAGCGCCTTCGCCATTGTCACGCGGGGCTGAACATACTTATGCGCTTTGGCAAGCTGATCAACCGTGGTCAACTATTGTCCAGAATAGTTATCAAAAAGAGGGGACATTGCTGGAGCATTTATTGGAGGCTGCTATTTTAGTACCGGATTTTAACTTTGAATCTTTGCCACTGCAACAACTCATTGCGGTTAATCCGGAAAGTTATTTTGCGCAACGATTATCAGAAATTCAAGCACAGAGGCGAAAAAATGACTAAGCAAACATTACAGGCAGAGTTAAAAACACGCTTTAAGTTCACTGAATTTCGACCTGGTCAAGCAGAGTTATTGCAAGCAATTCTGGATGGACAAAATGCATTAGGTGTCTTACCAACAGGGAGCGGTAAATCATTAATTTACCAATTTTTGGCACCGCATATAGAGGGCTTATTTATTATTGTCAGTCCATTGATTTCTTTAATGTCAGATCAATTAGAACGGATTCAGGCTGCTCATTTAGGCAAGGCGACCGTCTTAAATAGTCGGTTAAATGCCCAAGATCGACGCTATATTTTAGCACATTTAGCTGACTATAAATTTTTATTCGTAGCACCAGAAACACTTTGCCAACCGCAGATTATTCGTCGACTAGAAGAAGTAAATATTGGTTTATTTGTGGTGGACGAAGCTCATTGTATTTCAGGCTGGGGTCCAGATTTTCGACCAGATTATTTACGCTTGGGAACAGTTAGTCAACAAATAAAACCACAAGTGACACTCGCTTTAACGGCGACAGCAACTGATCAAGTTTGCACTGATATTAAGCACCAATTATTTTCTCATCAAGCCGTTTATATTTATCGAGATTCTGTTGACCGTCCGAATTTATATTTACGGACTGAATTTGTTCAACGGGATGATGATAAGTGGCAAATATTGCAGCAATTATTAGTACCACGTTGGCCAACTTTAATTTATGTGGCTACGCGCAAGCAAGCTGAGGAGCTGGCTTTAAAAATTGCTGGGGCAACTAAGCGGCCAGTGGCATTTTATCATGCTGGTATGGATAATCTGGCTCGTCAACAAGTGCAGCAGTTATTTATGCGCGATCAATTAGATGTGGTTGTAGCAACGAGTGCTTTTGGCATGGGGATTAATAAAGATAATGTCCGGTTATTAATTCATTACGAAATGCCAGCCAATTTTGAAAATTATTTACAAGAAATTGGTCGTGCCGGCCGCGATGGGCAACAAGCGTTAACCTTGATCTTCGTTCATCAAAATGATTTTCAGCGCTTATTAACGCGTCAGCAGGCTAATCAGATTCAGCCGCAAACCGTTTCACATTTTTATCACCAAATTTTGGATGCGACATTGCAGGATTCGCCAAGTCAGCTTGACGTACTGCAAGCTTATCAACGGGCTGATTTTACTGAAGATGAAGTGATTGCAACCTTGACGAAAACACAACGAGTTCGGGCTAATCAAGTGCAGCAGTTTTGGCGTTTTTTGAATTCAACCACTTGTTTACGGCAACAAGTTTGCGATTACTTCGATCATCAATCGCAAACCATCCAACATGATGAACATTGTTGTAGCACTTCGCAAGCACTGACCTTATCTGAACTCTTGAGCAAATTAACATTACCAACTTTAACAACTGAATCTCCAACAACCCAGCTTTTATCCGCCGGACAGATTTGGCCACAATTATTTGTTGATTTGACAGAGACAGATGAGTCATAATAGTGAATGGTTCGTTAGACTTTGAAAAATCGGTAAAAAGTCGCTATTCTTTAGCAGTTTTTAAATTATTTCCGTTCTGACTATGATAAAATTAAACATAAACAAATGGAGGGTCAGTTATGAATAAAGATCATGATAACGAAAAAAACGATCAGAACGAAACTAATCCTGAACGTCCTTGGGAAAATAGTTTTGATAATGATCGGGATGAAGACGGCAACTTATCACGTGTCGCTAGTAAAAAGCGGGATCGGGGTAATAAAGTTTTCGTTTCTATCTTAGTTGTTATTTTATTAGCTGTAATTGGGACAACCGTTTGGGCTTGGGTTTCTGCACAAAATGGAAATAATGACAATGGTACGCAGATTGTGGTTAGCTCCAAGAAATCATCCAAGAAATCTAGCTCAAGTTCTGAAAAGAAGAAGTCAAGTTCTAAGAAGTCATCTAAAAAATCAAGTTCTAAGAAATCGTCATCTTCTAAATCTTCTAGCTCAAGTTCAGAAGTTTCAGAATCATCATCTTCAAGTAGCTCATCTAGTGTTTCAAGCAGCTCAAGCATTTCAAGTAGTTCTAGCTCAAGCAGTAGTTCAGTTTATGTTGCACCAAGTAGTTCAAGTGCTTCAAGTAGCTCTGTGTATGCTTCAAGCTCATCATCTTCAAGCAGCACACCAAGCACATCTACGGCCAGCACATACACAATTAATGCCGGGGACAACTTGTATCGAATCGCCGTTAACCACGGCTTAACATTGGACGAATTACTTGCCTTAAACGGCTTACAACCTGGTTCTTCAATTGCACCAGGCCAAACAATTCGAGTTAAATAATTATTTAAGCAGGAGGCATTTGTTCATTGCAAATTGCAATTGATGGACCATCATCAGCAGGTAAAAGTACGGTTGCCAAAAAAGTCGCACAAAAATTAGGTTTTATATATTGTGATACTGGGGCAATGTATCGTGCCGCAACAGTTTTAGCAAAAGAAAATGGGATTGACTATGGTGACGAGGAGCAAATTTTAGCTAAGTTAAGTCAATCTGAAATTAGTTTTAAACCTTCTGAAAAAGGTCAACTGGTCTTTCTTAATGATGAAGACGTGACCCTAGCTATTCGGACACCAGAAATTACTAATAACGTTTCACAAGTTTCAGCATTACCTAAAATTCGTGAAGAGTTAGTACGTCAACAACGTAAGATTGCTGGCGACCATGATATTGTCATGGACGGTCGTGATATTGGTACAACTGTTTTACCGAATGCAGAAGTTAAAGTCTTCTTAATCGCTTCGGCAAGTGAACGTGCACGTCGTCGTTATGATGAGAATATTCAAAAAGGGATTATGACACCGCTAGCTAAGTTACAAGAAGAGATTGAAATTCGCGATTATAAAGATTCTCATCGCGAGATTTCACCGCTAACTAAAGCAACGGATGCCAGCGAAATTGATTCAACAAATCTTAGTATTCAGCAAGTCGTTGATAAGATTGTCGAACTAGCAAATAACGCAAGATAACTATTTTTGCGAGTTTCAACACTTTTTACTAGCTTGTTGGAGCAATATCAACTAAAATTAATATGATGTTATAGCGTGGGAGGATTAATTATGTCAGAGCAAGATTACAGTCAAAGCGAAATGGAAAAAGCACTCGACAGTGTACATGAAGTCAAAATTGGTGACGTCGTTAAAGGTGAAGTATTAGCCATTGATGATGGTCAATTAGTTGTTGGCATTCAAGGTACTGGTGTTGAAGGTGTTGTGCCATTGAAAGAACTTACCAGTGATCGCAGTGCTAATATTGAAGATCAAGCTAAAGTCGGTGATGTCATCGATTTAGTTGTCATTGCCAGCATTGGTCATGATAAAGAAAACGGTAGCTACTTACTTTCTAAGCGTCGCCTAGAAGCACGCAAAGTATGGAGTGATATCGAAGCTAAGTTTAAAGCTGGCGAAGCAATCCCTGTAACGGTTAAAGAAGTCGTTAAAGGCGGTTTGGTTGTTGATGCTGGTGTTCGTGGCTTCATCCCAGCCTCAATGGTTTCAGATCATTTCGTTGATGATTTGAAAGAATATGTTGGTCAAACTTTTGATGTTAAAATCATCGAAATTGAACCAAGCGAAAATCGTTTGATCTTATCTCGTAAGGCATTAGTTCAAAAAGAAAAAGAAGCTAAACGTGAAGAATTATTTGCTAAGATTTTACCTGGTGATGAAATCGAAGGTAAAGTTGCTCGTTTAACTAACTTTGGTGCTTTTGTTGACCTTGGTGGTGTTGATGGTTTAGTTCATATCTCTGAAATTTCACATCAACGTGTTGACAAGCCAAGTGATGTCTTAAAAGTTGGTGAAGAAGTTAAAGTTAAGGTTTTAAGTGTGGATGCTGATCGTAACCGTATTTCCTTATCAATGAAAGCTTTACAACCAGGACCTTGGGATTCTGTTACTGAAGTTGCCCCTGTTGGTGCAGCTATTGACGGTAAAGTTAAACGTTTAACAACATTTGGTGCTTTTGTCGAAGTTGCCCCTGGTATTGAAGGCTTGGTTCATATTTCGCAAATCTCACATCAACATATTGCTACACCTAATGATGTGCTTAAAGAAGGCCAAGATGTTAAGGTTAAAGTTTTAAGCGTTGATCCAGAAAATCGTCGTTTATCATTATCAATCAAAGCTTTGACTGAAAAGCCAGCTAGCGAAAATGATCGTGATAACCAAGCACAAGATGATAGTGAAGATAACTATGTCTTACCTGAAACTGATACTGGTTTTAGCTTTGGCGAATTATTAGGCGATGCTGCTAAAGATATCGAAGACGATTCTGACAAGTAATCACTTGATTGCAAGCAGAACTTCGTTTAAATTAATGATATGATAAAAGGAGTTGGGACCTTTATCTGGTCCGACTCCTTTTTTATGAGAAAACAAAATTAAGTAGTGAGGTGAGTTAATATGGCATTACCAGTCGTCGCTATTGTCGGTCGACCTAATGTAGGTAAATCGACTGTTTTTAATCGTATTGCCCGCCAACGTATCTCAATCGTTGAAGATACACCTGGCGTCACACGCGACCGTATTTATGCCCACGGTTCTTGGCTAAATCATGAATTTAGTATGATTGATACTGGTGGGATTGATTTTACAGATCAGCCATTTGTTGATCAAATTCGTATGCAAGCTGAAATTGCTATTGAAGAAGCTGATGTGATTATCTTCATGGTAAGCGCTCGTGAAGGTGTCACCGATATTGATGAGCGCGTTGCCCAAATTCTTTATCGTGCCAAAAAAGATGTTGTGTTAGCCGTTAATAAAACTGATAATCCTGAACAACGTCAAGATATTTATGACTTCTATTCGTTGGGCTTTGGCGATCCAATTCCAGTGTCTGGTGCACAAGGAACTGGAATTGGTGATTTATTAGATGCTGTTGTCACTAAGTTCCCATTAGAAAAGGACAATGAAGAAGACGATACAATCAAGTTTAGTTTGATTGGTCGTCCTAACGTTGGTAAATCCTCATTAGTTAATGCGATTTTGGGTGAACATCGGGTAATTGTTTCTGATATTGAAGGTACAACTCGTGATGCAATCGATACGCAATTTACTGATGATGATGGTCAGAAGTTTACCATGATTGATACTGCCGGCATCCGTAAACGTGGTAAAGTTTGGGAATCTACTGAAAAATACGCAGTTATGCGGGCCCAAAGTGCAATTGATCGTTCTGATGTTGTTTTATTCGTCATTGATGGTGAAGAAGGCTTACGTGAACAAGATAAGAAAGTTGCTGGCTATGCTCACGAAGCTGGTCGGGCAATCATTATTGTCGTTAACAAATGGGATTTGGTCAAAAAAGATACTTATTCCATGCAGAAATTTACCGACAAATTGCGTTCGGAATTGCAATATTTAGATTACGCACCAATTGTCTTTGTTTCTGCATTGACTAAGCAACGTTTAAATGTTTTACCAGACATGATTAAGACAGTTTCAGTTAACCAACAGCGTCGGGTTCAATCATCAGTATTGAATGATGTGTTATTACGGGCCGTGGCCATTACGCCAACGCCAACGGTTAAAGGCAAACGTTTGCGTGTTTATTACTTAACACAAGTTGCGATTAAGCCACCGACTTTTGTGGCCTTTGTTAATGATCCAGAGTTATTTCATTTTTCATACCAACGTTTCCTAATTAATCAATTACGGGATAGTTTTGATTTTTCTGGGACACCAATTCACTTAATTCCACGTCAACGCAAGTAAATTTTGTGGCATAGAGGCTGATTGAATATTGGAGATATATTGCTTGAGAGCAACCTGATTAAACCGCGATTTAATTGGATTTTTTTGAAATAATGGGTTAATTTTATCAATTCTGAAATGTTTTTCTCAAAAATGCATTTCATCGATTAAAGCCTTGATAAATATCCGTTGTTTTTACAAAAAAACCTTGTAGAATAGGGGTTTCTATGGTAACTTTAGTAATGGAATAGTGATAGAGAAGCATCATTGTTTCATCATTTTTGCGCCAGCAAAAGTGAAATGTTCAGGCTCGTGAAGCTTGACCCCAGGAGGTGAAATTCATGGCAAATAAAGCAGAATTAATCGATAACGTAGCATCAAAGACTGGTTTAACTAAGAAAGACGCAACTGCTGCAGTTGACGCTGTATTTAGTTCAATCCAATCAACACTTGCTAAGGGTGAGAAGGTTCAATTGATCGGCTTTGGTAACTTCGAAGTTCGTCAACGTGCAGCTCGTAAAGGCCGCAACCCTCAAACTGGTGCTGAAATCGAAATCCCTGCAAGCACTGTACCTGCATTCAAGCCAGGTAAGGCTTTGAAGGATGCTGTTAAATAAGAATTTAACATTACATTGAAGTACTAAGGCCGACAATTGTGTCGGTCTTTTTTTGTTGTTCTGAATTTTTAGCTAAATATTCAAAGTGACGTTCTTGATGCCTCTGTGAAATTGCTGGTGTAACGCTGCGAGCTTTGATTTAAGCCAAATTAAAACCAATTTGTCTTAAATACAAACTTTATTGTAAATGGTCAACCATTAACAATAATTCCGCGGCTGACCAGCATCTCACTCCATCACTAAATAAACTCGGCGGAACTAGCAAGTTGATGCAGCTAGATTTTATTGATGCCAAATTAAATTTAAGCAGCGTAGGAAAATGCCGGTCAGTGGTGAAATTACTGTTATTGCTTTAGCAATTACAGTAAGACCTAGTTTGAAGACAATTAGCAATTGGCTTCAAATAGTGTCCACTACGTTCCACCTGGCAATTTTTCGGAGCCGTAGCATGGTAGAATTAAATTATTAAACTAATAAGAAGAGGTCTGCTAGAATAAACTAAAAAGTTGTGACAATAGCGCCGTTATTAATTATTCGCTATAATTAATAGGTTAAGTTTTATTGAACGTTAATTAAAAACATTAGAAAGTAGCGAGGTACTCTATGACTTATTCGGAAGAAATGCTGCAGGCGTTAGAGGATCAAGATTTAGATGAAGCTAAGAAGAAATTCGCATCAGCATTGCGCCATGATGATGACGATACTTTATTTAGTTTAGCCGAGGAGTTACAAGCAATTGGGTTTAATAATCAGGCCCGCCGGATTGCAGAAAAGTTATTGCAGAAATATCCTGACGCAGATGATGTTCGTTTAATTTTGGCGGAATTGGCCATTAGTGATGATCAAACGGATGAGGCCTTGCTGCAACTTGACCATATTTCGCAAAGTTCAGAAGTTTATCCGCAAAGTTTACTAACAGCGGCTGATCTTTATCAATCTTTGAATTTGCCAGAGGTTAGTGAACAAAAGTTATTGACTGCTAAGGCCTTGTTGCCAGACGAACCGGTTGTGGATTTTGCGTTAGGTGAGCTATATTTAAGTTTAGGTCGCTACCAAGAAGCACTGCCATACTACCAAAGCTTGACTGAAGCCGGTGTTGATTACTTTGCGCAGGTTTCAATTCAGCAACGTTTAGCTCAGTGTTTATCGGGATTGGGTCAGTATGAAGAAGCCATTGCCATTGATGAAAAACTAACAGAAAATTTAGCGACCGATGATCAACTATTTGAACTAGGCGTCTTGTATCAGCAGGTAAATGATGATGAAAAAGCAATCAAGATTTTAACACGCTTGCAACAACAAAATGCTGATTATAGTTCGCTTTATCGTCCTTTGGTGCAAAGTCAATCAACATTAGGTCGCTACGATCAAGCCTTGCAAACAGCTCAAGTGGGGCTGGGTTATGATGAGTTTAATCTTGAGTTGTATCGTCTGGGTGCCCAAGCAGCGGCTAAAGTTGGCGCTAAGCATCAAGTGGAAGACTTACTCAAGAAGGGGCTTACGATTGATCCAGAAGCGCAGTCATTACGGCTAATGTTAGGTGAGCATTATTTGCGGGCTGGTCGCGCTCAAGATAGTGTCGAGTTACTAGCGGCTGTTGCTGAACAAGAAGATGAAGCTGACCCACAAGTTAATTGGGAATTAGCACAGGCTTATGATCAGTTGGATGAGGTTGATCAAGCACGCGAAAATTATTTTATTGCTTATCCTAATTTAAAAGACAATCCACAATTTATGAAACAGTTCGCGTTGTTCTTACAGTCTCAAGCAGCTAAAGATGAATTAAAAATGGCCGTGCAACAATATTTAAAATTAGTTCCTGATGATGATGATTTTCAAGCGCTGCTTTTAGAATTAGAAGATAACGATTTTTAGAATTAAAAATATGTAAATAAAAAGAAGCAGACAAATTGTCTGCTTCTTTCTTTATTTTTTAGTGGTACGTAGTGAAAGTAAATTATGCGTTGGTTTGCGCATATAAGTAAAGCCTTCACCAACAGCTTCATGCACATCAATTATTGAGATAAAGGCACTCGAATCTAAATTCATAATAATTTTTTTAGCTTGAACAACTTCGCTAGGTGCCACGACACAATAGACAATTGGTCGGCGGTCATGTTGGTAGCCACCCTCAGCGCTTAAGAAAGTGGCGCCACGTTCCAATTCATTCATGAGCGCATGGGCAATTTCTTCATGCTTTTCGCTGATAATTAATAATCCCTTAGCAGAGTAACTACCGTCTTGAGTGGCATCAACAATCCTTGAAAAAACAAAAGATGAAAGCAACGTATACATCATATGTTCAATATCTAAGTAAGTAAGCGAAGTTAACAGTACAATCACATCAATGGCCAGTAAAGTTCGGCCCATGGGGATACCACGCTCTAATTCAAGGATACGAGCAATCACGTCGCTACCACCGGTTGTACCACCATAGCGATAGATTAAACCTGAACCAAAACCACCAAAAATCCCCGCCAAAACACCAGCAATGAATAAATCATGGTGTAAGTTAATGTTAAGCATGAAAGGAACTCGCTGCCACATCCACAGTGAACCGGATAAAGCCAATGTACCAAAAATAGTATAGATCATTCCTTTACGACCTAAAAAATGGTAGCCTAGAATAATAAGTGGAATGTTTAAAAAGATTGTTGAGTAGGCCGGGTCTAAATGCCACCATGCCCGCAAAATCAAAGTAACACCAGTCATACCACCTTCGGCTAAGTTGTTTTTGATGTTAATCGCAACTAAACCGAAGCCATAGATTAAGGCGCCGAGTATAATCATGATAAATTCACGAAGCGTGGTTTTCCAATCCACAGTTTTCCAATCGATATTTGTCATATTCATACCTCCACTTTGATTTTTTATAATTAGGCAAATCTTATTAATTATTGAAGATTATGATTCAAAAATTGCACTCATTTCTGTGCAGTTTTACAATAGAAACTATAATGATTAAATGAGTTAATCAAGGACAGGTGTTGACATGTATTTAACAGCGTTTCCCAATGAATTTCAACAGGCACTACCTATTTTACAACAAATTGAGGCTCACGGATACGAAGCTTATTTTGTCGGCGGTTCTGTGCGCGATACGCTGTTAGGAAAAGCTATTGCAGATGTAGATATTGCAACTAGCGCCTTTCCTGCAGAAATTAAAGAAATTTTTCCTAAAACTATTGATACCGGCATTAAACATGGAACAGTCACCGTCATGCAACATGGTATTGGCTATGAAGTGACAACTTTTAGAACTGAATCGGGTTATCAAGATTTCCGCCGACCAGATCACGTTACTTTCGTGCGCTCACTTAAACAAGATTTACAACGACGTGATTTTACCATTAACGCCTTAGCTGTTCGTGCTGACGGCCTAGTGATTGATGAATTTGATGGGTTAGCTGATTTAGCAGCACAAACGATTCGCGCTGTTGGTAATGCAGATGAACGGTTCCATGAAGATGCTTTAAGAATGATGCGTGCCGTTCGTTTTGCTAGTCAGCTCGGCTTTGATATTACCACAGATACTTATGTCAGCTTACTACACAACGCTGAGCTTTTGCAAAAGATTGCCGTTGAACGTATTCATACTGAATTTGAAAAGATGATGTTGAGTGCAAACTGGTTAATTGGTTGGAAGTTATTTGTTGCCACCGGCTTGATTAAAAACACACCCTTCTTTAAAGATTACTTAACTGGTAATTATCCTAAATTTGTTGCCACACAACAGCCCTTAATGGACGAGGCAGCAATCTGGACGCTTTTAGGTGAGGGGTTTAGTCTAACTCTAGCACAACAACAGCAGCTCTTACACAGCTGGAAATCAGCTAATGAAGTGATTGCTGATAGTCAGCATACGTTAGCTTTTAGTCGGTTGTTACAAACAAACCCACAGCCTGGTGCTAGCCAACTTTACCAAGTGGATGCTACCATTATTGAGCGGTTAGCCACCATTTGGCCTATTTTACAATTGGATGCTGACTTTACTCAATTGGCCATTCATTACCAGAATCTTCCTATCAAAAATCGTCACGAACTAGCCATTGATGGACAAACGTTAATTCAAAAGTTAGGTCTTAAACCTGGCCCAGAAATTGGGCAATGGTTAAACCAAGTTGAACACGCAGTCGTCATGGGTGAAGTCGTTAATCATAATGAAGCATTAATTGAGTGGATTAAACAACAAACTGATTGAGAAAGAGGGACTCATCGTGAATCCTAATGAAGAGAAGTATTTACAATTTGCTAGCACTGTTTTAACTCAGGGCCACCGCAAACATGATCGGACTAATACCGGAACGAACAGTATTTTTGGTTATCAAATTCATTTTGATTTACAAGCCGGGTTCCCCATATTAACTACCAAAAAAGTGCCGTTTGGCTTAATTAAAAGTGAGTTATTGTGGTTTTTAAAGGGTGACACGAATATTCGTTACCTTTTACAACACAAGAATCATATTTGGGATGAATGGGCTTTTGAAAATTATGTCAAAAGTGCTGATTATCAAGGTCCAGATATGACTAATTTTGCTCATCAAGCGTTAGCTGATGCAGAATTTGCTAAAGTTTATCAAGAACAGCATCAACTTTTCTGTGACCAGATTTTAGCTGATACAGATTTTGCTGCTAAGTATGGTGAATTAGGTCCAATTTATGGTCGGCAATGGCGCGCTTGGGAAACAAGTCGTCATGAAACAATTGATCAACTGGTCGATGTCATTCAACAGATTAAAACTAATCCAGATTCACGCCGGTTAATTGTTAGTGCCTGGAATCCTGAGGATGTTCCACAAATGGCTTTACCACCATGTCATACGCTGTTCCAATTTTATGTAAATGATGGTAAGTTATCTTTGCAGTTGTACCAACGAAGTGCAGATATCTTTTTGGGCGTGCCTTTTAATATTGCCAGCTATGCACTACTGACTCATTTAGTAGCACATCAAACTGGGTTACAAGTTGGTGAATTCATTCATACGTTTGGTGATGCTCATATTTATCACAATCATATTGACCAAGTTAACCAACAATTACAGCGGACACCTAAAGCCGCACCAACGCTTTGGTTAACTGATGAAATTAAGCCAGATTTAGCGGATTATACAATGAAAGATATTAAGTTAATTGGCTATGACCCAGCACCAGCAATTTCTGCGCCAGTCGCAGTTTAGGAGTGATACTTTGTTAGCATTCATTTGGGCAGAAGATCAACAGCATTTAATTGGTGATCATGGCCAACTACCTTGGCATTTACCGGCCGATTTAAAACATTTTCAAGCATTAACAGTGGGACAGACCATCATTATGGGCCGAAAAACTTATGACTCATTTCCTAACGGTCCACTACCACGGCGGCAAAATTGGGTCTTAACGACGCAAGCTGCTGACCAATTCCCTGACAGTGTTCGCGTCTTTAATCAGATAACTGCGATTCGTTCGGCAATTGCTGCTGCGCCAGAGCAAAACTATTTAGTAATCGGTGGCGTTTCGTTATTTGAGACCTTTGTTGATTCAGTTGATGTCCTGTATCAAACTACGATTAAAGCTAGTTATCAAGGCGATGTTTACATGCCGACATTGCCTTGGTCGAAGTTTAATTTAGTGAAACAACAAGTTCACCCGGTAACTGCAACAACGCCAGAATTTAGTTTTAATGAGTATCACCGGGGTTAAGCTAAAACAAGAACAACAAATTAATTTTTGTTATCATCTAGTTTTGATAATTAGATGTAAAGATAAATATTTATTGGTGAGTTAATTCAATACCATGTTATAATATTTATTGTTGATGGCAATTTAGCAAACGCTGTTAAGCAGAAGTTTTAGTATAGGCTATTAATAGACAATTCGTACGTTCTGTATTACGATTATCTGCAATTAGAATAATATTCTGAATGATATTTTGATCGATTTTCGGAGGAAGCTATCCATGACTAATAAAATTAAGATTGTTACTGATTCATCCATCCAATTAACAGATGAAGAAGCAAAAAAATATGAAATTCATGTGGTTCCTTTAACCATTGTCATTGATAAAATGATTTATACTGATGGCGTTAACATTACCCGACCTGAATTTATGGCCAAAATGGCCGAAGCTAAAAACTTACCGCAGACTAGTCAGCCATCAATTGGGACTTTTTTGGATCTTTATGACGAACTATCCGCTGATGGTAGCGAAATTCTTTCAGTGCATATGTCCCATGGTTTAAGTGGCACGGTAAATGCGGCACGTCAAGCAGCTCAAATTTCTAAAGCTGCTGTAACCGTTATTGACAGTGAATATATTGACCGAGCAATGGCTTTTCAAGTTATTGAAGCTGCTAAGTTAGCGCAAGCTGGCAAAGAGCGTGATGAAATTATTGCCGCTATGGAAAAGATTAAGGAACACACTAAGTTATTCTTGTCTGTTTCAAGTTTGAATAATTTGGTTAAAGGTGGTCGTTTAAGTAAAGTTTCTGGTTTATTATCAAACTTATTAAACATTAAAGTTGTTTTGAAGTTTGAAGATAATGCTATCGTACCAATTCATAAGGGCCGCGGAATTAAGACAATCAATAATTTTTATAACGATTTAGTTAATCAAATGAAAGAAACAACTGCACCAATTCTAGGGATTGGGATTTCTCATGCTGATGATTTAGGGTTAGCTAATAAGATTAAAGAACAATTAAATGCCATTTTCCCTGAAATTTCAATTTTAGTGGCGCCAACTTCACCAGTTGTGGCCACCCATACAGGTGCTGGTGCTTTAGCCGTGATATTCTATACAGCTTAAGCAACATTAACAAATAAATTTAATCCGGATCTGGGATTTTCGTCCCAGATTCTTTTAATAACTAGCGAATTCATAAGAGTTGGGAAGAACGTTGAAAAAAATA
Organism: Lapidilactobacillus dextrinicus DSM 20335; assembly: GCF_001436095.1. Taxonomy (GTDB): domain Bacteria; phylum Bacillota; class Bacilli; order Lactobacillales; family Lactobacillaceae; genus Lapidilactobacillus; species Lapidilactobacillus dextrinicus. The sequence continues at coordinate 82,625 of NZ_AYYK01000004.1, forward strand.
ATAAAAGTTACACAAACTGTTTTAATCGTTTTGGTTAGCGCGCTCGTTGTGTTTCTAGTGTTAAATGGATTGGTTAAAAGACCACATTTTCAAAATACAACGGAACCAAAAACAACAGCAACTAAAAAAGTTATCAAAAAAAAAGTAACACTAACAGCAATTGGTGATTCATTAACTCATGGAGTAGGCGATGCCACTAATAGTGGTGGCTACGTCCCATTAGTCAAAAAAGAGTTAGCTTTGCAGTATCAGACGCAAGTCACGACTCATAACTTTGGGGTTAGTGGTGACACTTCAACACAAATTCGTACGCGCGTAATCCAACAAGAAAAGATTCAAAAGGGATTAAAAGCTGCGGACGTCATCACCATGACCGTTGGTGCCAATGATTTAATGCACGAGTTGCGCAATAATATTAACAATGTTAGTGTGGCTAAAATTAAAAAAGCCAGTAAAACTTACCAACAGCATTTGACAGCCTTGATCAAAACAATTCGGCAATATAATCCAGATGCGCCAATTGTGATTGCTAGTATTTATAATCCGTTTTACGTTTACTTTCCTACGTTAACTGACTTGCAAACCGGTATGACCTTATGGAATGCCACGACTCAACAAACGATTAAGCAATTCAGCCAGATTTATTATGTTAATATTGATTCCGTGATGACTAAACCTAAGGAATCGATTCTGGCTAATAATAAGAAAAAGCAGACCACTTTAAATCCTTATTTGTATACCAAGGATCATTTTCATCCTAATAATCGGGGCTATCAAGCCATTGCTAATCAATTCGTAACTAAAATTAAAGCCATTAAAGCAAACTGGCTTTATCAAAACTAAGGAGGACCAATTATGACCGATACACCAAAGCGTCCGACTAAAAAAACAACATCAATTAATCTTTGGAAGTGGCTATTTCTAATTTTATTAGGATTAGTTTTAGGGACAGGGGTCTTCTTAGGCACTAAGCTTTTCATCGAACCCACACCAACAACGACAAGTAAAACTGTTGCTCGTGGTGATGAACCGGTTTTTAGCGTTGAAATGACCAAAAGCCAAGTCAATCGTATTGTTGACTTCTATTTAAAAGATTATCTCAAAAACAATGACCAAAAATATCAGTTGAAGCTAACTGATCAAGCAGTTTTAACCGGCCAGTTTAAATTTTTAGGGGCAAATATTCCGTTCACTTTAAACTTTGATCCGTTTGTTTTAGAAAACGGCGATGTTCAACTTAAAGCCAAAAAACTAGCAATTGGTGCTTTGCCAGTTCCAGTTAGTACCGTCTTAAACTTTGTCGGCAATGACTATAACTTACCGAAGTGGGTGACATTAAGTAGTAAAAAAGAAACCATTACCATTCATCTTAGCCAGTATAAAACTGATAATGGCATGAGCTTTAGAGCCGATCATATTGATTTAGATGATGATAAAATTGATTTTAGTGCTTTTATACCAGATTAAGGGGTGACAACATGGAACTAAGACGTTCGTTTTATCAATTTTTAATGACTTTGCGTAATCCTAATAGTCATGAAGAAGTTGCCGAATTTGCCAATAACGCCTTTTATGATCATAGTTTTCCTAAACAGGAACGAGATTATGATGTGATTTCACGTTATTTAGAATTAAATGGCGGTTATTTATCAAGCATGACGATTTTTGATCAAGCATATCAAATGTATTTAGATAGTGAAGCATAGCGGAGGATTAAATTGGCAGATAAGCAAAATACACCTCAATCTGAGGATCAAGTTGAATCTGGTCAAGATTTAAAGGCAACAACTACTGAAGGAGTAGAACCAACGACAAGTCATTCGTCAAAGAAACGGCGTCGACCACGCGTTAAACGTTTTACGCGCTTTACTTATTGGTTTAGTATCTTGGTGGCTTTGGCCGTTGGGATGATTGCCGGGGTGTTAATCGTAATGCATCAAATCCAACCGACTTTACGATTGAACAACGAACTTAATGAAGTGCTGGGCGTTTACCAAACGGTTAAAACTAATTATTATCAAAAAGTTAGTCAGAAACAATTGGTTAATGGTGCCGTTGAAGGAATGTTAAATTCATTGGACGATCCCTTCTCACAGTATTTAGATGTTGACCAAACCAGCAGCTTAAATGATTCAACTTCTGGTTCATTTGAAGGAATCGGGGCAGAGGTGCAGAAGTCAGAGCAGGCCATTAAAATCGTGTCACCAATTAAAGGCTCACCAGCCGAAAAAGCCGGTTTAAAGGCCAATGATTTGATTATGAAGATTAATGGCAAGTCTACGGCTAATTTAAGCGTTGATCAAGCGGTTAGCAAGATACGCGGTACTAAAGGCACTAAAGTAACATTAGAAATCAAACGTGGTGCTGCGACTTTCACCATTAAAGTGAAGCGTGGTAAAGTTGATCAGGCTTCAGTGACTGGCCAACTTGCGCCCAGCGATAAAACAATTGGACAAATTCAAATTTCCACTTTTGCTGAAAATACGGCTAGTGGCATGAAGAAGACAATTAAACAGTTACGTCAAGAAGGTGCCACTCGCTTTGTTATTGACGTTCGTGGTAATCCTGGTGGTTTAATGAATAGTGCCTTAGCAATTTCAAGTATGTTTTTAAAGAACGGTCAGATTATCATGCAGGTTAAGGCTCGAACGGGTAAGGCCGAGGTTTATAAAGCTGGCAAATCTTATGATGATGGTTTTAAAGTCACTGAACCAGTTGTTGTGTTAGCCGATAGTGGTAGTGCTAGTGCTGCTGAGATTTTCAGTGCGGCTTTGCAACAATCAGCCCATGTTAAAATTGTTGGCACACAAACATACGGTAAAGGCACTGTCCAAACGGTGATTCCACTAAATAATGATAGTGAAATGAAATTTACCACAGCCAAATGGTTAACCCCAAATGGTAGTTGGATCAATAAAAAAGGCATTACACCAGACATCAAGGCAGATTATCCAGAATTAGCTAAACTGGGTTTGATTTCCAGCGGTAAGACATTGAAGTTAGGCAGCGTCGGCAATCAAGTTGAGTTATTGCAAACTAATCTCAAAAATCTTGGTTATTCCGTTAAAGTGACGAGTATTTATGATGATCAAACAGTGGCCGCTGTTAAACAATTACAAGCTAAGGCTAAATTGGCAAAACAAGATGGTGTGTTTGAAGATACGACACGAACGGCACTTTATACTGAAGTTGCCACTTACTTGATTAACCACGATAATACCATGATTGCTGGGATTAAAGCCGTTACCGCTGAATAAATATGAATTAAGGAGTTAGCCATGGCAAGTTTCGAGAAAAATTTAGCGGCACTACGAGCTTTACCTAGTGACGCGAAAAACTTTGCTAGTTTTGCATTATATAACGTAACACCAGCAGCAATTGAACGTGAAGAGATTGATTATCATGATGTGGGTATTGCCCCGTTTGCCAAAAGATTGGCAAATCTTAATGAAGCAGCCCAAATAATTAATTCCGATGTGATGATGATGGGCTATAACATGTCAAATCGTGGTAATGATAGTACAATTCCTTGGTCGAATTTTCATGAGACAATTAAGAAGTCTAATGATAAATATATTCCGGCCACACTCAAGGGAACTTTTGCCGAAGGTGCTTATATGAGTGATTTGTTTAAAGATTTGCACTTAACAGATTCTAACTTAGTTCATCGTCTCTTTCGCAGTACATTGCCCCAGTCTCGCTTGCAACTTAGAGATGAAGAACGCGCTCAAGTCGTTGGGATTGATTTAGCAGAAATTTTTCAACGCAGTATTGAGTTGTTTATGGCGGAATATCATGCCTTAAAACCTAAGTACCTATTATTGTTTGGTAAAAATACACAAGATGATTTTGCTAAGTTATGTCAGTTCTATCCAGAATTTCAAGTAGCAGCGGATGTTCAAGTCATTAAGCTCAAACACTATGCACCACGAGCCGAGAATCACTATTCAGTTGCTCGTCAGAATCGTCAAATTTTATCCGAAATTGAACTAAAATAAAAAAGGTCGTTAACAGTCATTGTGATTGTTAATGACCTTTTTCGCAATTATCAGCGATTAATAAGATGGCAAAATTTATTGTTTTGCCATTTTTTTCTAATTTAACCTGGTCGATCATGGAAGACAGGCGTATGATAGTAGGTAACCAATGACGTACAGGAGGATTTTATGACAAAAGTTGTTGAAGGCTATATGCCATTTCGTGAATATCAAACTTACTATCGGATTGTTGGAGACGCTAATCCGAAAAAAGCACCACTGGTGTTATTACATGGGGGGCCCGGCTCGTCACATAATTATTATGAATTACTAGATGATTATGCTGAAAAAAGTGGGCGGCAATTAATTATGTACGATCAAGTTGGTTGTGGTAAATCATCATTACCAGAAGATGAATCAGTTTATGTTAAAGAAACTTGGGCTGAAGAGCTAATTGCGTTACGCAAATATTTACAGCTTGATCAAATTCATCTTTCTGGTCAATCATGGGGCGGCATGTTAGCAATGTTTTACTTGACAAGCTACAATCCTCAAGGCGTTAAGAGTGTCATGATTAATAGCTCGCCAGCCTCAATTAAATTATGGACACAAGAACAACATCGTTTAATTAAATACTTAAGTCCTGAAGATCAACAGGCTATTGCTGATGCTGAAGCTAATAATGATTTTACTGGTGCGAAGTATTTAGCAGCTAATGAACGTTATATGGATGCTTATGCTTGGGAAACAGATAAATCGAAGTTGCCTGAACCAATGCAACGTCCAACTAACGGACAACGGGCTAGTTTTATTGCCGAGGGTCCGAATGAATTCACCGAGAATGGTTCAATTAGTGACTTTGAAGTGACAGATCAACTTTATAAAATTCAAATTCCAGCAATGGTTACTAGTGGGACGGATGATTTGTGTACACCATTAATTGCCAAGTCTGTTGTTGACCACATTCCAGGAGCTAAATGGCACTTATTTGGTAATAGCCGCCACTTAGCGTTACTTGACCAACACGACGAATTTATTTCGCTATTGGATAATTGGTTAAATGAAAATGATTAATTAGTGATATGAAATCTGCTAACAATTTTTGTTAGCAGATTTTTTTAGTACCGACAGGCGAAACCTGTATTTATTGACTGTCGCGTGAAGCTACAGTGTCAAGTAAGCTATTGTCGGTAAGTGTTCAATAAATGTTAATTAATAATGAAACAGGTCGCTCTTGTGCAACTCAATTGTGGGCCTTAGTAATTCGACCACAAATTCCTGATCAATATATCGTCAACAGACTCGTAAAATCTGCTAAGAAATAATCAGGTGTATAATTTAAAGTGGTAGTCTGTCACATGCCGATATCGCAATTATTCTGGTCAAGATTAATCAAATAATTGCGTATATTCGATATTATGCTATGAATTTATCGGACAGTACGGCAAAAGCATTATAGAAAAAGAGGTTCAATAATGGTAAATAAAGTTACACAAATTGAAGTTCGCGGTGGCAATGTTCATAACTTAAAAAACATTAATGTGAATATTCCCTTGAATCAGTTTGTCGCAATTTCTGGCCCATCTGGTTCTGGCAAGAGTTCGCTGGCGATGGGGATTCTATATGCTGAAGGGTCGCGGCGTTATTTAGACGCCTTATCTACTTATACGCGACGTCGAATTACGCAGAATAAACGTTCACAAGTACAAGAGGTTAGACATATTCCTTCAGCAATTGCATTGCGGCAACGACCTAATGTGCCTTCAGAACGTTCGACGGTCGGCTCGATGAGTGAATTATTTAATGTGATCCGACTAATTTTTTCCCGTTTAGGCTCGGCGCTTTGTCCCAATGGCCATCGCATTAAACCTAGCTTAAAAATTGCCCAAGCCATGGATTTATCTGGTGAACAGATGGGGCTAATTACTTGTCCTACATGTGGCGTGGAATTTATGGCGAAATCAGCAGAAGACTTCGCCTTTAATGCTGGTGGTGCTTGTCCTCAGTGTCATGGGACTGGCCAAGTTCGCGAACTGGATCCAAGTAAATTAATTGGTGATGAAAATCTTAGTTTGGCAGAGGGCGCAGTTGCTTCTTGGCATTTACCAGGTCGTAACTTCATGCCAATGGTTGCCGAAACATTAGGTGTGCGAATTAATGTTCCTTATAAAAATTTAACTACTGAAGAAAAAGAAATTGTGCTTCATGGCGAGAAAAAGCAGTATCCAGTTGATTTTAGAACCTCAACGGGACGTGTTTTTCATACCGATAAAACCTTATATGAGAATGCTTATGAAGCTGTCTATGACTCATTAAAAACTTCAAAAAGTGAACGAGCAATCGCTAAGATTAATCATTTCTTTCACTTATCGGTTTGTCCAACTTGTCACGGTACACGTTTAAATCCAGATTTGTTAACCCAATTAGTTGGTGATTTAAACATCGCCGAAGTTTCCAATTTAGCATTAGGTAAGCTGGCGGACTGGGAAGCGACGACTAAGAAACAATTGCCAACAGAAATGCAAGCGATGGTACAAGTATTGTTTCAAAATCTAACTGAGACTTTGCGACCATTATTAGAGCTAGGCCTGGATTACTTAACCTTGGCTCGTAATGGCAATACTTTGTCAACTGGTGAATTACAACGGATTCAACTGGCCAAGACCTTAAGGACTGAAACAACAGGTGTGTTATATGTTTTAGATGAGCCCTCAATTGGTCTACATCCGGATAACATTAAGGGGTTAATTAATATCTTTAGGGAATTAATTGCTCAAGGGAATTCATTGGTTGTGGTCGATCACGAAGTTGACATTATTGAAGCCGCCGATTGGGTGATTGAAGTTGGTCCGGGATCAGGCGATGCGGGTGGACGAATTATTGCTGAAGGGACACCACAAGCTTTACAGCACAATCCACAGTCATTAATTGGTCCGTACATGTCCGGACAAGCAAATATTATGCATGATAAAGTTAAACCTGCTAAAAATACTGATTGTTTAACGACGCAATTAGAAGTTAATCACTACTTTAATCTGCATGATATTAGTGTCACAATACCAGGTAATCAAATTACAACTGTCACGGGTTTTTCAGGTGCGGGCAAGACCAGTTTGATTCTGGATAGCTTAGTCCCAGCCATCCAAGCTAAAAAAGCAAAGCAAGCCTTGCCTAAGCAAGTCAAACATTTGGAAACTAAATTAACTGAGGTTGTTAGTGTGAACGCCAAGCCAATTGGCAAAAATTTACGTTCTAGTTTAGCAACGTATACGACGATTATGGATAATATTCGGCGAATTTTTGCGGATTTACCGGAATCTAAGGCTAAGAAATATGGCATTGCTTATTTCTCATACAATAATAAACAAGGAGCTTGTGAGCACTGTGGTGGTGTGGGGACAATTTCACTGGATATTCAATATTTGCCCGACATGGAAGAAACTTGTCCGTATTGTCACGGGACTCGTTATAAAGATGAGATTCAAGAAATTCGGTGGCAGGGTTACAGTATTGTTGATCTCTTGAACTTGTCAGTTAAAGATGCTTTAGAAGTCTTCAAAGATGTGCCTAAAATTGAAAAGCAGTTACAGTTACTTGATGAGATTGGCCTGAACTATTTACATTTAGGTGAGAGTACACCCGGTTTATCAGGTGGGGAAGCCCAACGTTTGAAGTTAGTCAATCATTTAAGTAAATTACAAACGAAGACGTTGTTTGTTTTTGATGAGCCATCAGTCGGGTTACATCCTCGCGATGTGCAAACGTTACTTGATGTGATGAATAAGTTGAAAGAAAAAGGGGCTACAATTATCATCATTACCCATGATCTTGATTTGATGACCAACGCTGACTATTTAATTGACCTTGGTCCGCGTGGTGGTGAAGCTGGCGGGCAATTGATGGCCAGTGGTACCCCTAAGCAACTGGTTAAAGATCCTAATAGTTTAACGCTCGATTATTTAGCTGCACATTTTAAGAAATTCGGCTTGATGTGATCTGGTAGGTAATATAGTCATCAGTTAAGCAATGATGCATACAATGATTAAAGATAAATTATCCAAAGTAGCTTATGTATCAATACATGAGCTACTTTTTTGCCTTAAATTTTATATGACGATATTTTCTAATGGTATACCGAAATTCATAGTAATTTATTTTAAGATGTTCGGATAATATATCCTTTCAAAATAAAAATAGCGAAATTTGGATACGAAAAATATAAAAATATGACGCAATATCAGTTGATTTTGTTAAAAATTATGAAAATTGCACCATATTTATATATTTATCGTATAGCTAGAATAGCAAATTGAAAAATGGTCGTTCTAATGATTAGTTGGCTAGTTACATTAAGTGTGTATTTTGTATTCCACGATGATTTAGCATTAACTTTATTTATTCTCTTTTGAATAGATCAGCTCTGACAGAAAAAGTGATAATACAAAGCCCATTTTGAAATAAACACTCAATCATTAAATTCAGGGGTAATCTTTGCTTCTAACATCGGGGTATAGAAACGTTGATATCCTTCAGCGTTTAAATGGGTGCCATCACCACCGGCATGAGGTTGTTGACCATTATTATATGAATATTGTCGCGCCTGTTCAGCAATAAAAGTATTGATCTGACCGGCGTGATAAAGGTCAATGACGGGTATACCCCATTTACCACAAATCTTTGCTGCTGTCGCTTGAATTTTATCTTGGCGTTCTAGTGGAATCGCTGGCATATGGTGGACGCCTACGAAGTAGATTGGCGTTAACGGATAGCGGGAACGTAATAGCTGCAGGACTAATTCAAAGCAGCCACAATAAGTATTGGTATCAAAACTAATCGGAAGAAAATCAGCTGCAATTTGTCCTAGTGGGCGTAATTGATCCACGTAGGAAATGGCGTCATTCGTCGTACCGTCGAAAATAATTAAGTCTGGTTGAATAGCTGGTGCTGCTTTAATTTGGGTTGCTAGATCGGGCACCTGATTTTCACTTGCCCAAGTGTGATCAGCAGGCTGAGTGGGAATAATGGTTGCACCATTCGCAGCAAAATTATGAAATTCTAATTGATGCCGCTGGGCAAAATCATCTAATAAGCCAATATGTAATTCGTGACCGGCAATCAGGGAATCACCAAATCCGTAAAGCACCTTGTGTTGTAATTGATCCATTATTAAGTGTACCTTCTTTAATCAGAATAAATACTATATCAGTATAATGCGCTTACAAATCAAACACAATAAGCCTGTAATTAAAAATTGTTGATTGGATTTGACGTGAAAGTTTGTAGCTTCGCTTTTTCAGCGATGGTTATATGATATGATATCTAAGGCCTGTGAGATTAGGTATTGTTTAGGCCGATAAAAATTGAAGAATCCTTTTTTAATTAGGAGTCATGAAGATGAAAAGTTCCAATAAATATTTGCCCACAGCGCTTATTTTGTATTTTTCGTACGCGATGTTGGGCATCGCGTCATCGATATTGAGTCAATATAAAATTCAGTTTGCCGAAGCTTGGGGTGCGACAACCTTACCATCAGGTGGCGTTAATATTAGTATGGTTGTTTCCGTAGTTGCGGCTTTTGGATTAGGTCGCATCATTGCTTATCCGGTTGCTGGACTGGTTTCAGATAAATTAGGCCGTCGAATCAGTGGCTTGATTGGCGTGGGGCTCTATGCTGTTTTCTTCTTTGGCATTGCTTTTAGTCGGAATTATTGGTTGGCTTATGCTATTGGTGTTCTAAATGGCGTGGCTAATTCATTTCTGGATACCTGTGTGTCACCAAGTTTAATGGAGATGTTTCCCCAATCAGCTTCAATCGCCAATTTATTTACTAAATTTGCTATGGCAACAGCACAATTCTTATTGCCATTTCTCATTGGTTGGGTAGCACTGGCCCAAATGTCATATCATACGATTTTTATCGTTTGTGGGACGGCTATGCTCGTTGCAGCATTGTTATTAGTTTTCTTGCCATTTCCTAACCAAGCAGTTCAGCAGCATAGCACAAATGGGGGTACAAATCGTGAAAAAAAGAGAATGCGGTTTACACCTGCGTCTCTTGCTGCAATTATGATTGGTTTTACAAGTTCCACAACCTTTATGTTGTGGTTAAATTGTAACCAAGAGTTAGGGGCGAGTTATGGTGTCAAGGACCCAAGTATTTTGCAATCATTCTATGCTGCGGGTGCTGTATTGGCTGTTTTAGTAACGGCGCGCTTAATTCATGAGGGTCTTGCTGAAACAACGATTTTAATCCTGTATCCTAGTATTGCAGTAGTGATGTTGATACTCTGTTACTTTATCCAAACGCCGCTGGTGTTATATATTGGTAGTTTTGTCATTGGTTATTCAGCTGCCGGCGGTGTTTTACAATTAGCCACTTCCACAACGATTGCTTTCTTTCCTCAAAACAAGGGAACGGCGACTTCGCTAGTGATGATTGCGTCTAGTGTCGCCAACTATGTTGTTTTATCATTGGCTGCTTACATTACCAAGCTGTCAGCTAACAATGCGCCACGTTTAATTATTCTTTTGAACATCGCGATTACGATTATCGGGATTAGCTTAGCGATCGTTGTTAAATACCATCAGAAAAAAGTTAGTCTCGCCGAGTAATTGTTCAGCGTTTATTCCTATCAAAATAAAAAGTGAAGCATTTTTGCTTCACTTTTTATTTGTCTTCATTAGTTGACGATAGTGTTTAAATTCGGACCGCTTCATCATGTAGACTTCACCGGTGGTCTGGTTACGAATGCGAAATGAGGGACTGCTAAAGTGCCAACCGGATTTTAAATATTGTGAAATTTTTATTTTTTCAAAGTGATATAATGTGTTTATTTAAAGGAGGAACCTACTCGTGAGACAAATGAATTATAAACGAAAATCATTTGTAAGACCGGCTTACGAGAAATTGAATAGAAGGAATACTATTATGCTAAGTTATAAAATGTTAAACAAAAATGAACTAAAAACTATCGTAGGTAGAAAAACGGTATGGAACAACCGATAATTAACAGTTTGTATAAATTTTAGATGATTCTATGTGTCAGGGAGTAATTATCATGTCTAAATTAAAATGGTTTTCAGGTGGAACAGACAGAGCATATCAAGCGTTAGCAATCATTGATGACTTACTGCATGATTTATATAAAAGTTCAGATAATAATGCATTACAAGATGTATTATTGCAGTATAAGTATGAACTGGAAAAGCAACAGACTCCTGTTTCCTTCATCTTAAGTCGAATGAATATAGATATTGCAAATATTATTGTAAAAAATGGACTTACTTTATCCAGCTTTCAATCAAGTAAACTTAAGGAGTTAACAGCCATATCAAATATTAGATACGGTTTCTAATTCTTTACCATTAGTACGTGGAATAGAAACAATTCATTTTTTAAAAATGGACTTTATTCTAAATTAGACTTGGAGGATACATAATGGTTAAAATCGGTATTTTTAATCAATATGGACCAGAATATCTTTTAACTTTTTCGCAGCGCCAAAAAGATTTAGCAGCTTTAATTAAGACTCTGGAAGATAATACAGCATTCACACATCTAACTGAAGTTGGCACTGGTAAAGAGATACGTTTTCGCTCAACAACGAGTGTTGCCAATATTAAAACAATATTGATGACTAAAGCAAAATTACAACCTAGTGATTATATTTTGGTCACTGGCCAATTTTTTGGCATGTCGCTTGACTAATTAAAAAGAAATAGTTAGAAGAGACTTTAATAATATAAACTACCGCTAATATTTAAATATTGGCGGTAGTTTATATTATTAGATTAAGTATCAATTATCAGTAGGCTTCTTTAAAAAATATTGACAATACTATATTAAATGATAAAATTATTAAAAATATATTATAAAATATTGGCTATTTTAATAATTCTATTGATACTTGATCAATGAGAGGATGAAAGTTCATGAGATTAAAAACTGTATTGAAATGGTTACCTCCGATATTGATTGTTTTAATAATGTTAGCAATGATTATCGCGTCTTTCGATGGGGTTGTTCTAGCTGCTGTGATTTCGAATATCACTAGGTTTAACAGTAAATCAACAAACAGCGATGTCATGATTTATATTGGATTAAGCTTAGGATCGCTATTTTTGGTATATTCAGCTATTGTTTTGAAAGAACTTTTCAAGAATCGTGCGATTAAAATTATGAACATACACTTAAAACGCAATTTTCTTTATTCACAATTAAATAATAATAAATTTAATGATGATGCTAATAACAAGGTGTCCCAGATTTTTAATGATTTCAAATTAATTGAAAGCAATTATTTTACTTTAATATTTGAATTAATTGGTTCATTATTAACAGGCATTGTTTCGGCAATCTATGTCCTGACGTTAAATTTACCAGTGGGCTTACTTTTTATCTTATTTTCATTATTACCAGTGATGACGCCAAAATTATTCAGTAAAAAGCTAACAGATGCAGCTGAAATTTGGCAAAGTGATAGTAGTCGCTTTTTAAGCAAAGTAACTGATTTATTTAAAGGAATTAATTCGATTCGTACTTATCATGCTCAAAAAACAATGTATCAGGATACAGCAAACTATCTTACTACTGAAGAGACTTCCTATGAAAAAATGAATAATCGTCAAGTAGCTGCGATGTTTGTCACTGTAATGCTTTCAATGCTGAGTTTTCTTTTGCCATTAGGAGCAGGGCTTTTTTTCATTGTTAATAATCAGGTTTCAGCATCGGTTATTATTGGTATCTTTTTAGCTAGTGATCGTGTTGTTGGTCCATTGCGTAACGCAGCTCAATATCTAAATCAGATGAAGACGACGGAGGGGATTCGCAAAGATTTACATGAACAAGTCATTCAATTCTCAGATAAAATTGATGTCAATCCTGATGATCAACCTGAATTGGAGATAACGAATGTCGGTTTCAAGTTTAAAAATGGTAAAAATATATTAAATGATCTTTCATTAAAAATTCCTTTTGGATCTAAGTTTCTATTTACAGGAGCATCAGGTAGCGGCAAAACGAAGCTATTAAATTTAATTCAAGGATTTCTAAAACCGACAAGTGGGGAAATCACTATTGGGCAGCAAGAAGTTAGTAATTCAAATCAATAGCCTATATTCAACAAGATCCTTATCTTTTTGATGATACCCTACGATTCAATCTTTCACTTGGTAAATCATTTAGTAATAAGGATTGTCTATCTGTTCTAGATAAAGTTGGTTTGATCAATGAACTGGGTCCTGACTTATTAGATCAAAGATATGGTGAAGGCGGGGCGTTACTGTCAGGAGGGCAGCGTCAACGTGTAGAAATCGCTAGAGCTCTTTTGTTCAATAAGAAGATTATTTTACTTGATGAGGCTACATCGAACTTGGATGACAAAACAAATTCGAGAGCTTATTTGGCAGCTACCTTGTACAGTAATTGAGGTTGCTCATCAATATAACGAAAAAGATATTAAACAACATGGAGTTCAACATTACCAACTAAACAATGGTGATATGCAGGTGGTTTGATAGTATTAGAGCTTATTTATAAGCGTATTGATATTAAATTAAGGTTAATTTACTTTCTTATCTATTAGATATTGCGATATCTAAACGAAGCTAACGATAAAAAAATGATTTGGATATATAGTTTGAATCTGTCTTAATAATTATGAAGTGATGATAATTGATATTTGTATGTTGATTAATTCATAATTGATTCTGTCTCTTGCATTGAATATTAGCTTTAATTTTTTTAGAAAAACATATTAAGTCAATTTACTTGACTTTTATCTTATAAATTAATTGCAATTAACAGTAGTTTGTCTTGTTAGGAGAAATATTAAATTGAAGATTATTGGTCAAGAAATAACCAAATATTATGGAAAGAACCAAGTCCTATATCACTGCAATTTTGAAATCACTTCAAATCAGCCTGGTGTTACAGGACTAATCGGTCCAAATGGAGCAGGAAAATCAACATTAATGCGGATGCTGGGTGGCATCACAGAACCAAATGCTGGTAAATTATTGATTGAAAATAAAAGTATTTCGAATGCTTATGATTATAGCGCATGGGCCCAAAGAAACTCTTATTATGTACCGACTGGTGAACGAGGGTTGAGAAATAAACTATCTACTAAAGATAATTTAAAATATTTCGCGGCGTTGCGCGGTAAATTCGTGCCAAAATGTCTGAAATTACTATATGACACTGCGATAGATTTCGATGCAGAATATCTTATTGATAAGGAATTCGATCAGATGTCAACTGGGCAGAAGAAAAAATCTGAATTGATGGTGGCGGTTGCTATTGGCGCAAGATTACTATTGTTGGATGAACCTTCAAATGGATTAGATATTGATTCCCAGGCTAATTTAATGCAATTTATTCAGAATATTAGTAACGGCAATAATAAAAAAGTTATCGTCTCTTCCCATGATCCTAGCTTGCTTGCCAACGTTGTAAGTCAATATATTTTTATAGCAGATGGACACATTTTAAAAACTTTAAATAAATCACTCGATGAACTTGAATTGAGGCAAATTTATCAACATTTATACAATCGAGGTGCCTAGATGACAAAGTTATCTTCGATATTAAGTATGGTGAAAACAGAACTTGAAATGGAGGCTAAGACACGATATAAGTATTTAGCTTCGACATTAAGTGATTTTGTAATATTCACTCTTGCATATATTGCTGTTTTATTCTTTGCCGATGTTACGGTAATTAATCAAAGTTATCACACTAATGACGGCACTATCCTTATATTAATAGGGTATATGTTCTGGAATGTTGGCGTAGTGGCGATGGATATTTCTACACAAACAATTGAGAGTGATTCTCGAGCAGGTATTTTAGAGACTGAAATACAATCGAGATTTCCGCTTTGGGTTCTTATTATGGTTAGAAGTTGGGTTACTAACCTAATTACTTTTGGATATTTGTTAATTATTAGTTTGATTACTGCTATTGTTATTGGTCAATCAGTATTATCGCTTCTAAATGCAATACTATTGGTTATGCTACTATCATCTGTTTCAAATTTAGGAATGTTTGGCATCGGGTTAATTTTTGGCGCAGGCTCATTAATTTTTAAAAGTATTGGGCAATGGGCGACTCTACTTCAGGGCATAATTTTAATATTTGCAAATGTGGCCATTCCTTATACAACCTGGATTCAAGCTATCTTGCCATTTGGATTAGGAATTGAGATTGCTCGTTCGTTATATTTGCAACGTGATGTTGAATGGATTACCGTACTGGTCTATATCGTAATCAATGTGATTCTTTTGTGTATCGGTTTGTTAATTTTTAATATCGCACTGCAACATGAAAGGAAGTATGGCTCTTTTGAGCGATTTTAATATAGTTGTTTTTAAACGCGAAATAACAATAACAAGAAATAGAAAGTGAGAGTCTAAGTTTCTCATTAGTTGTTTACCATATAGATTCTGACGATGTTGTAGCAATTATTTTCTTAAGAAGAATTAGTTGGTTAAATGGCTAATCATCAAGAATGTTTAAAGTGAAGGTGTGATGGACTGTGGAAATTGTAAAAACAACCAAGCTTAGTCAACAACAAATTGACGATGTTCAACAGCTATTAAAGACGGTTCATCATGCTGATCAGACATATCGTTCACCATATCTAAGTAACCAATATAATTATCTTTCAGAGATGCCCGCATTTGTTTTGTTGTATGCAAATCATGTGTTGTCGGGATTTTCGATGCTATATGCAGACGGTGAATTGGATGAGATTGTCGAACTTTATCTCAATGTTTTACCTCAGTCACGAAGGAATGGCTATGGTACAACCCTAATGCTTGAAAGTGAAGCTATCCTCCATCAATTTGGGTACCAAAAGTTTCAATATATTACTGAAATGAATTTTCTTAAGAGCAATCCTACTTTTCTAGAACACGTTGGTTTAACTGCGGAGACGGATCATGAATATCAAATGCGTTGGCAGCATTCTCAATATGATTTGGCGAATAGAACCGCGGTTAAATTTCAACGCTTGCAGCAAGCAGATATTGAAAATATTGGTGAATTAAATGCGCTGGCATTTGAAATGAATATTGAAGAAGCTACTCGCGCTATTACAACCGCCTTTCATGACGACGGGACAGTATGTTTTGTTTTAAAAACGCTCAATGATGAAGATATAGGTTATTGTGCGGTCGATAATAGCACGGAATACTATTTATATAATCTGTTTATTAAACGTGAATATCGTAATCAAGGTTATGCTACTTATTTAGTTGATTTAATTGTTCGTGAATTGAGTAAACAAATACAGAAAGACTTTGTTATAGGTGTTGATCAAACAAATATACCAGCGGTTAAGGCCTACACTAAGGCCGGCTTTAAGATTGAGACAGAAGTTGTGTATTTACAGCGGGAGTATTAAAAGCTGGAAGATAGATTTTTCATTAAAAAGCGCCTATCCTAATTTTATGTTTGAGGTGTTCGAAAAAATTATTGAAGAAAACATTGAAACTATACTCACACTAAAACATCCTATGGCTTATTTATCTGGTGTACCAGAAACAAAACAAGTCATAGGATGTTATTTTTATAAAATTAAATAGTTTTTCTAAGTGATTCTCAATGTTTAGAGAAAATGTGACAATTAAGAGTAGTGTCCTGTCATGTAAGGCACGTTTATTTTTTAATATTAATCTCCTTTATGTATTGGGGATCAGAAACTAAAGTTGTTCCATATGATGAGGCAAAATCAGCTTATTATAATCACGAAGGCTTATATGGTTGGAGCGCTTTAACAACTAGAAATATTTTGCGTTCATTATTCAGAGATAGTCAATAAATAGCCTAAATACAGTAGCATTACTACTATCAGAATAATTAATAAGCTGATAGTTCTATAGTAAATGGTATTTTAACGAGATATTCTCAAACATTTAGTAATCAAAAATAAAACACAAAAACCGTCCGTAAAGGGCGGTTTTTGTGTAGTTAATATTCTCCCCAATCGTCATATTCATCGTAATTACGGTCAGCATATTCATCATAACTTTCGCTAGCGTTATTATCATCATCAAATCTAGGATCTTTAATAGGTGGCGTTCTATGATCATTGTGAGTTTTTGTTTGAGGATGCTTTTTTTGATACTTCTTAATCAGGTGATTTTTAATGATAAGTGAAGAATTATTACTTAAATGACTCAATTTACTAAACAGAACAAGATCAATGGCAACGATACACAAAATAATAAGATGGGGCTCACTCCCAATTATGATCAAGAGATTTGAGAAATAATTTGTAGACATCTTGTTTTTAGTCGCATAATATATCAGAAAAAAACCAATAATGATCGTATATAGTAGTATTTGATACTTAATATCATTAATTTCGGAAGTAGAAGGTTGATAAGGTTGTTGATAGTTTGAATCAGACTCTTTTTTAGACATAATATTGCCTCTTAATTATAGAAATAACGATTCAACTTAAAGGTAAACCATTATCAATCCAATCGCAACTTATAAGTGGGCAATTACCAAGTGAAGCACTAAAAAAACAGTGCAATAATTTATTGCACTGTTTTATTTAGTCTTAGTTAATTCACGATACTGGTTGAATTCAGTACGACTGATCAGATAAACTTGACCATCTGTTAGATTACGAATGCGATAAGATCTGCTGAAAAAATGACAAGTTAACGCGATTAGCATCAGGATGACACCTATGCCATATAAAGTAAGAAAAGGAATTCCCAGAAATATTAAGCAAGTTTCAACTGATGTAAAAGTTCGTTTTAAATCTGGGTAGGTACCATCATCTTGTCGAAGTTCTTCCAAGGTGATTTTTGATGGTGGTGAGGCAAAATCATTCATATGGAGAACCTCCAATTATATTTTTTATTGCTTCATTAATCCTCTGTTAAGGGATGAGATCGGGTTGACGGTGGTAGAGATGGCAACATTTTTGAGGTAAAGCGATTATCTCTTTCAATATGACGTTGTAGTTTCTTAACATCAGTTTCTTCAAAGACTTGTAGGTAAAAATCAGGAACCGTATAATTAATTTCTGCTTTCTTTAGATAGTCGATGAAACTTAATAACTTAGGGAAATCTGACCAGAGAATTTGATATGATTTATCCTCATCTTGAATGTTGAGTAAAACATAAACTTCAACCGTAGGAAAAGCTAGATAAAAAGTGGGTCTTTTAAGTACGGAAGGATCAACATGATAGTTTTCTGATAAAGAAATGCTCAGGTGTTGGTCCGATTTATTAGAGCCAAAGACTAATTTATTGGAGAGTAATTGAAAAGTAAGATAATTTTCTTGACCACCATAGCGTGGTGTACTGATGGCTCCGTTTTCTAAGATCAGCAACGCAGGAATATAGGCGTTATTTTCAATTGCTTTTGGTAATGTCTCAAGGTTTAGGGCGTTAGTAAAGTTTTGCCCACGTTGAGTCGTTTTTTGATTCGCTTGCTGTTTATTTTTGATCATAATTCATCACCCGTCGTTCTGTATGTTTTAATAACGCCTTCATATAGTCTTTATGTGAATAATAGTCAATCTTCTTTTAGAAATAGTTTCGTAACCTTGAATTACCTATTTAAAGGGAATTATTAGGTGTAATGTATAAAAATATGTCAATTTAAAATTGACTATCAGCAACAAATAGTTATACTATGCATAATATAGAACGATTTTAATAATGATTTTTTATGCCTGCCTATTCTGGAGGATAACAATGAAAAAAAGAAAAAAATTGGTGTTGATCTTATTAATCATCATCGTTGCTAGCTTCGCTGTAATTATGGGTTATCAATCTTATCAAGATAGTCACGTCCACACGGTTATCTTAAACAATAAAGGCCAAAAAATTGCGCCAGTTAAAAACAATCATCATAAGTTAGGACATTAGGTAAGTCTAATTGAGTTAATGATAAAATCTTGTTGAGAAGGGGATTTAATAATGACGACGTTGTTAATTTTATTTTCAATTATTCTTTATTTTGTTAGTAAGCATAGCCAGAGCAAAACCGCAATTTTTCTAAAAAAATATCGATCAATTATCATTACCACGTTTGGCGTCTTAATATTGTTCATATTCAATAATGGTGAAATTCTAACGGATGATCTCTTACTAGCACTGCCTTTTATTCTTATTGGCCTTTGCTATTTTGGGCACGATTTTCTAAGTGATTATCTCAATGAACGATAAATTTTAATAGCTAACAGTTTTATTGGGCTTGTAATACAAGCCTTTTTTATATCCCGTGATTATTTTGACTATTATTTAGCTAGGTACAACCAGATTAAACAGCGCTATTCTAAAACTGAAATGGTGAATAATTTAACTTGAAAAGAAAGTGAAGAAATGAAGTTATCGATTATTGTCACGGCGTTCAATGAAGAAAAATATGTTGATCGTTGTTTAAAATCGTTAGCATTTTAAGGAACACATTTTGATTATGAGGTAATTATTGTTAATGACGGTAGTACTGATCACACGCAACAGATTATTGATCGTTACATTAAGCAATCTGGCCAAACATTCAAGAGTTACGGGTGTCGATTTTAAAATAAATATTTTGAATGTATCCTAACCAAGATCATATAGATGGAATTCCTGTTTAACAAGAATTAAGGTAATCAAATCTCAAAAATGTTAGAATGTAAGTTGCTAACAGTACAATATCAACATTATGGTAAAAAAATGCTGTGCAAATTTTTTACCAATAATATGTAATAATGACTTTCAAATTTGTTTGACAATCTGAAAGAGCGCGATACGAAATTTAGGGCTGCAAACCCTTGATATAGAAGAGGTTATAATTTATGGCAACTATCCAATGGTTCCCTGGGCATATGGCCAAGGCTCGTCGGGAAATTCAAGAACAATTAAAGTTAGTTGATTTGGTCATCGAGATTTGTGATGCGCGGATTCCTGAGAGTTCACGTAATCCGATGATGAATGAAATTGTCCAACAAAAGCCACATTTGTTGGTTCTGAATAAGACTGATTTGGCAGATCCTAAGCAAACTAAGGCTTGGCAACAATATTATGAAGCACAAGGGCAACCGACAATTGTAACTGATGCGCAACACCAAAACCCGTTAAATCTAGTTCAACAAAAGGCGAATGAAATTTTGAAGGAAAAATTAGCATTGCGTGCTCAACGTGGGATTAAAAATATGACAATTCGAGCAATGTGTATGGGTGTGCCTAATTCAGGTAAATCAACTTTTCTTAATCGTTTAGTTGGTAAAAATGTTGCCGTTACTGGCAATCGTCCGGGCGTCACGAAGAATCAAAATTGGCTAAAGACTAAGCAAAACTTGGAAATTTTAGATACACCCGGAATTTTGTGGCCTAAGTTTGACGATCAAGAAATCGGGGTCAAACTCGCACTGACTGGTGCGATCAAAGAAGGGCTTTATCATGAAGATGATGTCACTTTGTTTGCTTTAGATTATTTCCGCAACTACTATCCACAAGTATTGACGGAAAAGCTTGGTGTGGGTCCTAAGCAATTAGAATTATCTGACCCAGATCTGCTCTTGGCACTAACTAAGAAATTTGGCTTTAAAGATGAATATGAACGGATGGCTCAAAAAATTATTTTTGATTTGCGCAAGGGCAGTTTAGGCCGTATTACCTTAGAACAAGCGCCCGTTAGTGCGACGGAGGCTTAGCTATTGACAGCTTCAATTAAGGAAATTAAAGCCCAATTATCTGAGCAGCCCAGTCCGGAATTGTTAGCACAATTAGCAGCCGATCCGCGTAAAGGCGTCCAAACAGCTTTGCAACAATTTCAGCGGCAACAAGAGAAGTTAGTTAAGCGCCAGCAGTCACTGCAACAACGCTTGGTTATGGAACATGAATTATGGCCGCAATATCCGTTAATTGCTGGCATTGATGAGGTTGGGCGGGGGCCTTTAGCTGGTCCGGTAATCACAGCCGCGGTAATTTTGCCTCATGACTTTGCGGTTTTAGACGTCAATGACTCTAAACAACTTTCTGCCAAAAAACGTGAAGAACTTTATTTAAAGATTTGTGGTGCTGCAATTGATATTAGTATTGGGATTGCCGATGCCCAGATGATTGATCGAGAGAACATTTATCATGCGACTGAATTGGCAATGGGCCAAGCGGTGCAGCACTTATATTATCAACCGCAATATTTATTAGTCGATGCAATGCATGTACCGGTTGATTTACCCCAACGTAAGTTAATTAAGGGTGATGCTAAATCGGCCAGTATTGCTGCAGCTAGTATTGTCGCTAAGCAAGTCCGGGATCACTTAATGGCAATGTATGACCGTGTTTATCCAGGTTATGACTTTAAAGATAATGCCGGTTATGGCACGAAGAAACATTTAGCTGGTTTGGTTGCACTGGGGAGTACACCGATTCATCGTCAATCCTTTAGTCCGGTTGCCAAGTATAATCGTTAATTTAAAAATTCTATTAATCATCTACGTATTTATCAACGTAGGTGATTTTTTTATGGAGAAAAATGAGATTTTACTAGCAGCCAAAATGAATAAAAATTGGCATTATCGCGAGCAACTAAATTTAGTCAAGTTGTTGCAGATGAAGCCAGATACAGAAATTTTTAGTCATTGGGAGACATTAAATTTATTTTTGCGTACACAATTGACTGTTTATCCAAGTTGGCTAGAACCAACTAAAACAACTGAGAACTATTTAACTATTTTTGATTCAGATTATCCAATCGAGTTAGCTGAAATTTATCAACCACCAGTGTTGCTTTTTTACCGTGGTCGGCGGGAATTATTAGCACGTCGTAAATTAGCAATTGTGGGTGCGCGTATGTGTACGACCTATAGTCAGCACTGTTTACGGCGCATGCTGCCAGAATTAGTAGCAGCTGGTTGGGTAACGGTTAGTGGCTTAGCTGCAGGTGTGGATACACTTGTTCATCAGGAGACTTTATCTGTTAGGGGCTCAACAATTGCGGTGATTGGTAATGGCCTTAATGTCGTTTATCCGTCAGCTAATCAATCTTTACAAGAACAAATCAGTCGTGAAGGACTATTGTTATCAGAATATCTACCCGATTCACCACCGCAGAAGTTTCATTTTCCTCAGCGTAATCGCATTATTGCGGGGTTAACTGAAGGTACTTTGGTGACAGAAGCCAAACAACGAAGTGGTTCGTTAATTACAGCAAATTTAGCATTACAAGAAAATCGCAATGTTTATGCTATCCCCGGTGGCTTATTTTCACCATTGTCTGTTGGCACCAATCAATTAATTCAAGCAGGAGCCATGCCGGTTTTAAAAGCTAGTGATCTACTGGATGATTTATCGCTCAATCACTAGTTGATGTGTCCTTTTTTAAACCGTTAATTTGCTAAAAAATGATCAAATTTGTTGGATTAAAAATTTCTGATAGTTGACAAGTAGCTAAAATCTAGCTTATGATTATTTCCGATTTGATCACCGCCGTATTTTGACGGTTATTATAGTAGATAACGGATTTAGGAAAGGAGTTTTTGCATGGCCACGAAGAATCTTGTGATTGTGGAATCCCCAGCAAAAGCCAAAACAATTGAAAAGTATCTCGGTCGAAATTATAAAGTCGTTGCCAGTTTAGGACATGTTCGAGATTTACCTAAGAGTCAAATGGGTATTGACATCGAAAACGATTATGAACCACGTTATATTTCGATTCGTGGTAAAGGTGATGTGATCAAAGGGCTGAAGTCAGCGGCTAAAAAAGCTGATCATATTTATCTAGCAGCCGATCCCGATCGTGAGGGTGAGGCGATTGCTTGGCATGTTTCCCATTTGCTTAATTTAAGTCCCGAAGACAACAATCGTGTTGTCTTCAATGAAATTACGAAAGATGCTGTTAAGAACGCTTTTAAAACACCCCGTAGCATTGATATGAACTTAGTTGATGCTCAACAAGCACGTCGGATTTTAGACCGCTTAGTGGGTTATTCAATTAGTCCGATTCTCTGGGCTAAAGTTAAAAAAGGGCTTAGTGCCGGTCGGGTACAATCAATTGCCTTGAAACTGGTGATTGACCGCGAAAAAGCTATTAACGCTTTTGTTCCGGAAGAATATTGGAGTTTAGCTGCTGAATTCCAAAAAGGACGGGGCAAGAAGTTTGCCGCTAATTTCTACGGTTTTGACGGCAAGAAGCAGCCATTAGCTGATAATAACGCTGTTCAAGCAGTTTTAAGTAAAGTTGATAAGGATAAGCCATTTGCAGTTCAAAATGTGACGAAAAAAGAACGTAAACGTTTCCCAGCTGCACCATTTACGACTAGTTCATTACAACAAGAAGCCAACCGCCGTTTGAACTATAAAACACGTAAAACAATGATGATTGCACAGCAATTGTATGAAGGTATTAACTTAGGTGGTAAAGAAGGTACGGTTGGGTTAATTACCTATATGCGTACCGATTCTACCCGTATTTCTTCTGTGGCTAAGCATGAAGCTGCCACGTATTTACATGAAACACTGGGTGAAGAATACGCAGCCACTAAGTTACGTAAGACAAAGAATCCTGAAGGTGCACAAGATGCCCATGAAGCCATTCGGCCTAGTTCAGTGATGCGCACGCCTGATTCTTTAAAGGATGTACTCACGCGCGACCAATTCCGTTTGTATCAATTGATTTGGTCCCGCTTCGTTGCTAGTCAAATGAC
The DNA here is from genome assembly GCF_001436095.1 of Lapidilactobacillus dextrinicus DSM 20335. GTDB lineage: Bacteria > Bacillota > Bacilli > Lactobacillales > Lactobacillaceae > Lapidilactobacillus > Lapidilactobacillus dextrinicus. Next base: position 106,267 of record NZ_AYYK01000004.1, read on the forward strand.
ACCAGCGGTTTTTGATACGGTGACCGTTAATTTAGAACAAAATGGCGTTATTTTTCGTGCTAATGGTTCTCAGATGAAGTTTGCTGGCTTTACCAAGATTTATCAATCCGCAACGGATGAATCTAAAGATAATCGTTTGCCTAAGTTGGAAGTAGGCGATGATGTTAAATTGGTCAAAACTGACCCCCAACAACATTTCACACAGCCACCAGCTCGCTATACCGAAGCTAGTTTGGTTAAAGCATTGGAAGAAAACGGTGTTGGCCGACCATCAACTTACGCCCCAACAATCGATACCATTCAAAAGCGCTACTACGTTAAATTAAACGGTAAGAGTTTTGAACCAACCGAGCTGGGTGAAATCGTTGATAAAATTATCGAAGAATTCTTCCCTGATATTGTTAATATTGATTTTACAGCCAAGTTGGAAGATGAATTAGATGGTATTGAGGCAGCTAAAGAGAATTGGGTCGATGTGGTCGATCGTTACTATAAGCCATTTGCTCAAGAGTTAGACAAGGCTGAAAAAGGTATCGAAAAAATTCAAATTAAAGATGAGCCAGCCGGTTTTGACTGTGATATCTGTGGCGCACCAATGGTGATTAAAATGGGACGATTTGGTAAGTTTTATGCTTGCAGTCGTTTCCCAGATTGTCGGAATACTAAAGCAATTGTCAAAGAGATTGGCGTTGTTTGTCCTAAATGTGGCGAAGGCCAAGTGATTGAACGCAAATCAAAACGTAATCGGATCTTCTATGGTTGCTCCCGCTTCCCAGATTGCGATTTCGTCTCTTGGGATAAACCAGTCGGTCGTGATTGTCCCGTTGACGGTCATTACCTAGTTGAGAAGAAAGTTAAAGGCGGTCGCCAAGTGATTTGTCCAAACGGTGACTATGAAGAACAAGTGCAGAAATAAGACTTAGATTGTGTTTCAGTCAATTCATCACATGGTACACGCTAATTGAAACGTGCTGCAAGCTACTGGTGACAGTGAATTTAAGCGCGAATCTCCTTGCATTAATGCGCAATGATTTTCTCATTTAAATCCACGTCACTAACCCATGGCTTTTTGCACTCTAATAATAAAGGATGGTTATTAAATGACAGATATGCCTGTTGTTAATGTTGTTGGCGCCGGCTTAGCTGGTTCCGAAGCGGCTTGGCAAATTGCCCAGCGTGGCGTTAAAGTACGTTTGTATGAAATGCGGCCGGTAAAATCAACACCTGCGCATCATACGGATCAGTTTGCAGAATTAGTTTGTACTAATTCATTGCGCGCTAATCAAATCACGAATGCCGTTGGCTTATTAAAAGAAGAAATGCGCCGGCTAAATTCTTTAGTGATGACCTCAGCAGATGCTAATGCCGTACCAGCCGGTGGTGCTTTAGCTGTTGATCGTGATGACTTTTCTGGTCAAATCACCACAACACTTCGGGAGCATCCTAATATTGAAGTGATCGCTGAAGAATTGAGTGAATTTCCAAAAGGTATCACGGTGGTTGCAACTGGACCTTTAACATCACCAGCGATGGCTGAGCAAATTCAACAATTAAATGGTGCTGAAGGGTTGCATTTTTATGACGCAGCAGCGCCTATTTTGACAAAAGAATCAATTGATTTTGATAAAGTTTATTTGAAATCTCGCTATGATAAGGGTGAGGCAGCTTATTTAAATTGTCCCATGACCCGTGATGAATTCATGGCTTTCCGTGATGCACTAGCTACTGCAGAACAAGCTGAAATGCATGGTTTTGAAGATGATCAAGTCTTTGAAGGCTGTATGCCGATTGAAGTAATGGCTCGTCGTGGCGAAAAGACAATGTTATTTGGACCGATGAAGCCCGTTGGTCTAGAAGATCCTAAAACTGATCAACGTCCTTATGCGGTTGTCCAATTACGACAGGATAATGCAGCGGGCAGTTTGTATAATATTGTCGGATTCCAAACACATTTGAAATGGGGCGAACAACGTCGCGTTTTCCGCATGATTCCCGGTTTAGAAAAGGCTGAATTTGTTCGTTATGGGGTCATGCATCGCAATACCTTCATGAATTCACCTGAAGTTTTGCAACCAACGTATGAATCTAAGCAAAAAGCTGGCCTATTCTTTGCTGGACAAATGACTGGTGTCGAAGGCTATGTTGAAAGTGCTGCTAGTGGTCTTTTAGCAGGAATTAATGCTGCCCGAATGGCTCAAGGACAAGCAACGTTAACACTAGATTCCGCAACTGCCATCGGTTCAATGGCAAACTACATCACCCACACGAATGGTAAGCATTTCCAACCAATGAATGCCAACTTCGGGATTCTAGCACCGCTACCTGAAAAAATCCGTGATAAAAAAGAACGTTACCAAGCTTTAGCTAAACGAGCACTTGATTTGATCGATCAAACTGCTGTTGAAGTTAACGCTTAATACTTTTTACTCGAAACCTTCCGACAATATGTTAAAGTAGAGATATTGGCTGGAGGTTTTTTTATGGCAGAAATTGAGTGGGTGGACAGTTTTGCCCGCTATTTAGTAGTTGAACGGCAATATTCTGAATTAACAGAAATTGCCTATTTAGATGATATTCACGATTTTACGACTTTTCTAGAAAATAACGGCGGACTTGCTTCCTATCAAGATGTTCATCAATTTGAAGTGGAGACTTATTTAGCCGATTTAACACGCAAAAAGTTATCAAGGACCACAATTAGTCGTAAAATTTCAGCCTTAAGGTCCTTTTATCGCTATTTAGAAAATCGTAAGCTAGTATCACAAAATCCATTTGTGGCTGTTCAAATTAAAGGCCAGTCTAAAACTTTACCGCGCTTTTTTTATGAACAGGAAATGCAAGTGCTTTTTGATTCAGTTCAAGGTGACGAGCCGCTGACACAACGTAACCGCGCATTGTTAGAACTCTTTTATGCGACGGGTATGCGGGTGAGTGAAGTTGCCAACTTAACGCTGTCGCAATTAGATTTTTCGATGCGGATTGTGTTGGTCCATGGGAAAGGTAATAAAGATCGCTATGTACCCTTTGGTCATCATGCACAACGTGCCCTAGAAACCTATCTTGCTGATGGACGTCAGAAATTATTGAAAGCGCAATCTGACCCAGATTTTGTGTTCCTGAATCGTTTTGGTAAGCCAATCACACCGCGAGGCATCGCCTATGCGTTAGAACAAGTCATTAAAAAATCCAGTTTAACCAGTGATATTCATCCGCATATGTTACGGCACACTTTTGCCACGCATTTGTTGGATCACGGTGCAGACTTGCGGACGGTTCAGGAGTTATTAGGTCATGCGAGCTTATCCTCAACACAAATTTATACGCATGTCACTATGCAGCATTTGCAGTCGGACTATCAACAATTTTTCCCGCGCGCAACTGAAAAAAATAAACAGAATAAAAATTAAGTGAGGTCAAATTATGACAACAATTGTTGCAGTTAAACATCACGATCAAATTGCCATCGCTGGCGATGGTCAAGTAACAATGGGTGAGAAATATATTTCCAAAGGAACGGCTCACAAAATTCGCCGTATCTATGATAACAACGTTATTATTGGTTTTGCCGGTGGTGTGGCAGATGCCTTCACCCTTGCTGATTGGTTAGAAAAGAAACTAAAAGCATACGGTGGCGACTTACGACGTTCAGCTGTGGAACTTGCCCAAGATTGGCGCAAAGATCCGACCCTACAAAAGCTTGAAGCCATGTTAATTGCTTTTGACCGACATAACTTACTATTGATTTCTGGTAATGGTGAAGTGATTGAACCTGATGAAAATGTTGTGTCAATTGGTTCTGGTGGTTACTTTGCCCAGGCCGCAGCCATTGCCATGACTCGTCACGCCGAAGAGATGAGCGCCCAAGAGATTGCTCGTGAAGCTGTTGACATCGCGGGATCAATCGACATTTTCACCAATCATGATATTATGACGGATCAATTTTAAAGGAGACAGATAAATGCCTTTGGAAAGAACACCAAGAGAAATTGTTGCAGCTTTAGATGAATATGTTATCGGCCAACATGATGCCAAACGTGCCGTTGCGATTGCCTTGTACAATCGTTATCGTCGTCATCAATTAAGCGAACAAATGCAACATGATATTACCCCTAAGAACTTATTAATGATTGGACCTACTGGTGTCGGTAAAACCGAAATTGCCCGCCGCTTAGCTGCAATCGTTAATGCACCTTTTGTTAAAGTAGAAGCAACGAAATTTACCGAAGTTGGTTATGTTGGTCGTGACGTTGAAGCTATGGTCCGTGATTTAGCAGAAACGGCCGTTGGCATCGAACAAAAAGAAGCCTATGCTAAAGTTCGTGTCCAAGCTGAAAAGGAAGCTAATAAGAAGTTAATTCGCTTATTAGCACCTGGTGAGAAAAAAGAGAAGAAACAAGCTCAGCCTAATAACATCATGCAAATGATGAATCAATTGATGACCCAACAACCCGACCAAGAGACCGAAGAAGATAACGACAACAAGAACGTTTCTTCTGAAGTGCTCGATCAACGCATGGATCTAGCTGAGAAGCTAGAAAAAGGGTTACTAGAAAATCGAGAAGTAACTGTTAAAGTTGATGAACCCAAGAAGGCCAATCAAATGAGTGATATGATGGGCAGTATGGGTGTTGACATGGGCGACATGCTTGGTCAAATTACGCCGAAACGTAAAATTTCGCGTACACTGCCTGTTAAAGAAGCGCGTGAAGTTTTGATTAAGCAATATTCTGAAAAGTTAGTTAACCAAGACGATCTTTATCAACGTGCGATTCAACGCGCTCAAGATGATGGTATTATCTTCATTGATGAAATTGATAAATTATCTTCTAAGAGTAAAAACTCTGGCGATGTTTCCCGCGAAGGGGTTCAACGTGATATTTTACCAATCGTTGAAGGCTCACAAGTAAACACGAAATACGGTCCCTTAGATACTAGTCATGTCTTGTTTGTCGGTTCTGGGGCGTTTGCTCAAACTAAACCAAGTGATTTGATTCCTGAATTACAAGGTCGTTTCCCAATTCGAGTTGAGTTGAATGATTTAACAAAAGACGATTTTGTTGAAATTCTAACTGAGCCACGTTCAGCTTTAATTAAACAATACATCGCTTTAGTTGGAGCTGATGGCGTTAAGCTAACATTTACTAAAGAAGCTATCGACAAAATTGCTGAGACTGCTGATGACGTCAATAAACGAACTGATAATATTGGTGCTCGGCGTCTAGCAACAATTCTCGAAAAAGTGCTTGAAGAGGTTCTATTTGATGGCCCAGATATGCAAATGGGTGAGATCATGATTACTGAGAAGTATGTCGCTGATCGGATTGATAACATTGTTGCCGATCAAGATTTAACTAAATATATCCTTTAGTGAGTGGTGATAAAATGCAAATCGAATTAAATAATGAATTTTACCGTGTGATTATGAATACCAAGGGTGCTGAATTACAAAGTGTTGTTGGTCAACATAACCGTTATGAGTTTTTATGGCAAGCAGATCCGAAAGTTTGGGGTCGCCATGCGCCAGTACTATTTCCAATTGTAGGCCGTTTGAAGAATGACGAATATCGCTACCAAGGTCAAACTTACCACATGACTCAACACGGGTTTGCACGTGATAACGAGTTCGAAGTTGAACGTCAAACAGACCACAGTATTACCTTTTTACTCAAAGATTCAGAGGCAACTCGGGCAATTTATCCTTTTAAATTTGAATTTCGGGTTAAATATTCTTTAATTAATCAGTTAATTAAAGTTAGCTATTATGTGACAAACCCAAGTACAACGGAACCTTTGTACTTTAGCGTTGGTGGTCACCCTGGTTTCCGGGTGCCTTTAGCTGATGACGCTAAGTTTGAAGACTATTTCTTACGCTTTAAACCAAGTAAGAGTCGAATTCAAATTCCGCTTGGTGAAAACGGTAGAATTAATTATGCTAAACGGACGTTAGCACCAACCGATGTTGATTGGCAGATTAATCATGATGTCTTCAAAGATGATGCGTTGATTTTCCAATTACCAGATGCTAACGAAGTTCAAATTCTATCTGATAAAACCGATCATGGTATTTGCTTAAAGACTAAAGACGCACCTTATGTGGGGATTTGGTCTGCTTATCCGACAACGGGTGACTACATCTGTATCGAACCATGGTGGGGCATCGCAGATCCAACTGATGCTAGTGGTGAATTAACTGAAAAGCTGGGAATTAACAAACTTGATCCAAACGGTGAATTTAAAGCAAAATATTCAATCTCATTTAAGTAATTCTTGTCCTTCACCCTTTTTAAGGTGTCTTGCGTGGTGGCATCACTTTTAATTTCAGCCTAACAAAAAAAGGAATGATCATTGATCATTCCTTTTTCTTGTGGTGGTAATACCAACCAAATGGGACTAAATTTTCATTATGTGTACGAATTCGTTTAATGTTTTCCCGGTGCCGGTAAAAGATAAAGATTGTTAAGGCAAAAGCCACCAGCGTTAAGAACCAATCGTGATAATAAAACGACGTTAGCGTGATTAACACCATACCTAACATACTAGCAACACTAACCATACTGGACAGGCACAAAATCGTGACAAAAATAGCGACTGCGATAATGAAAAAGTGCGGGTTATAAGTTAACAAGATCCCTGCGCTTGTGGCCACGGCTTTACCACCCTTAAATTTCAAGAAGATTGAAAAAGAGTGACCTAAAATAGCTGCCAAGCCAAAGACTAGGACCAAGTAATGCGGTGGAGTGAAATGAAACCAAATCGGTAAGGCAGCAGCAAGTGAGCCTTTTAAAATATCACAAAACAAGACGACAGTTCCCGCAACGCGGCCTAAAACGCGGTAAGTATTAGTGGTGCCAATGTTGCCACTACCGTATTGGCGAATATCTTTATGATAAAAAAGTTTGCCAATTACCACGCCTGAGGGAAAAGATCCAATAATATATGCTAAAATTAATAAGACTGCAAATTTCAAATTGATTCCTCCGATACATGCGACTAATTGTACCATGAATGATTTGATCCGTGGTAGTTTGATTAAAAATTTAAAAATTCTTGATTAATGAATAGCCTCTTGGAAATAAACGATCAGGTTAGTCCAGTTGACAGATCGTCATGGTTCCATTAGGCTATTGCTAATAGAACATACATTCGTCTTGATTAAGACAAATGGAGGGTAACATGGCAAAAAAAGCACAATATGATGATAGTTCAATTCAAATATTAGAAGGATTAGAGGCAGTACGCAAGCGCCCGGGAATGTATATTGGTTCTACGGACGCGCGTGGACTGCATCATTTGGTTTACGAAATCGTTGATAATGCGGTTGATGAGGCCTTGGCCGGTTTCGGTAAAAAAATTGATGTCGTCATTAATGCTGACGGTAGCTTAACAGTTAGTGACCAAGGACGAGGAATGCCAACAGGCATGCATGCTTCTGGTCGCCCAACCATTGAAGTTATTTTGACGGTTTTACATGCCGGCGGTAAATTCACCGAGAATAACTATAAGACATCAGGTGGGTTACACGGTGTTGGGGCCTCAGTTGTTAATGCCCTTTCCAGTTGGTTAACGATTGAAGTTGCTCGCGATCATGAATTATACCGCGAGAAATTTGTTAATGGCGGCCATCCAGATGGTAGCTTGAAGAAAGTTGACCGAGCTAAAATTAAATCCGGTACGACCTTAACCTTTATGCCTGACCCAGAAATCTTTTCAACGGTTAATTTTAATTACGACACGTTGGCTGAACGTTTACGTGAGTCAGCCTTCTTACTCAAGGGTTTAGAAATCACCTTAACCGATAAACGTGGTGAAGAAGAACGCCAAGATATTTTCAAATTTGATGATGGCTTACAATCATTTGTCCGTTACTTAAATGAAGATAAGGATACCTTGTCAGATGTCATTAGTATTGAAGGCACTCGTGATGAGATTGAAATTGAGTTTGCTGGCCAATACAACGATGGTTACTCTGAAAATATCATTTCCTTCGTCAACAACGTGCGGACAGGTGATGGCGGTACTCATGAAGTTGGGATGAAGTCTGGGTTAACTAAGGCTTTTAATGACTATGCTCGTAAAGTTGGTCTATTAAAAGAGAAGGATAAGAACTTGGAAGGTAGCGATGTTCGCGAAGGATTAAGTTGCGTCTTATCAGTTCGTATTCCCGAAGAAATTTTGCAATTTGAAGGCCAGACGAAAGGTCGTTTGGGAACACCCCAAGCACGGTCAGCAGTTGATGGCTTAATTTACGAACAGTTGTCCTTCTACTTGCTAGAAAATGGTGACCTAGCACAAATGCTCGTTAATAAAGCCATTAAAGCCCGTGAAGCTCGTAATGCGGCGCGTAAGGCTCGTGATGAGAGTCGTAATGGTAAGAAGCGCAAAAAGAATGATGGGTTGCTTTCTGGTAAATTAACACCCGCCCAATCACGTAACCCAAAGAAAAACGAACTTTACTTAGTCGAAGGTGACTCTGCCGGCGGCTCAGCTAAGCAGGGACGTGACCGCCGCTTCCAGGCCATTCTACCTTTACGTGGTAAAGTATTGAATACTCAGAAGGCAAAACTGCAAGATATTATTAAAAATGAAGAAATTAACACGATGATTTACACAATTGGTGCTGGGGTTGGACCTGAATTTAAGGTTGAAGACAGTAATTATGACAAAATCATCATTATGACCGATGCCGATGATGATGGTGCGCATATCCAAATTCTACTGTTGACCTTCTTTTATCGTTACATGCGGCCGTTAATTGATGCTGGTAAAGTCTATATTGCCTTACCACCATTGTATAAGCTGCAAAAAGGCCATGGTGCTAAGAGTAAAACTGAATATGCGTGGACCGAGAATCAATTAGCCGAAGGCGTTAAAGAGATGGGTAAAGGTTATAGCTTACAACGGTTTAAAGGTTTAGGTGAAATGAACGCTGATCAGTTGTGGGAAACCACCATGAACCCAGAGACACGGACGTTGATTCGAGTTAAAGTCGATGATGCTACATTGGCTGAAAAGCGCGTGACAACCTTAATGGGCGACAAAGTAGCCCCAAGAAGACGTTGGATTGAACAAAACGTGAAGTTTACGATGAGTGAAGCTGGCAGTATCTTAGATACAACAGCGGCTGATGATGCTCATCAAGTTAGCACCGGCGAACAAGATCTTTTGAAACAAGTTGAACATCATAAAGGTGAGTGAAGTTAATGGCTGATCAAACAGGAAAAATTGAAGAATTATCACTTGAAACCGTTATGGGTGAACGTTTTAGCCGTTACTCCAAATATATTATTCAAGAGCGGGCTTTGCCGGATATTCGTGATGGCTTAAAGCCAGTTCAGCGCCGAATTTTGTTTGCGATGAATCAAGACGGTAATACGTATGAGCATGACTTTCGTAAGTCGGCGAAATCAGTTGGGAATGTCATGGGTAACTTTCATCCCCATGGTGATAGCTCAATTTATGAATCAATGGTCCGCATGAGTCAAACCTGGAAGTTGCGTGAACCTTTAGTCGAGATGCACGGTAATAATGGTTCAATGGACGGTGATCCACCAGCCGCAATGCGTTATACCGAAGCACGTTTAAGTAAAATTGCTAGCGAGTTATTACGCGATATTGATAAAAAGACGGTTAATATGGTCTTAAATTTCGATGATACAACGGAAGAACCAACTGTCTTACCGGCTCATTTCCCAAATCTATTGGTTAATGGGTCATCGGGTATTTCCGCAGGTTACGCGACTGAAATTCCACCACATAATTTAGGTGAAGTGATTGATGCGGTTATTTATCTCATGGCTCATCCTGAGGCAACTTTGGATGATTTAATGCGGTTTGTTCCGGGACCAGATTTTCCAACAGGTGGTATCTTACAAGGTGCTGCTGGTATTAAAGAGGCTTATCAAACTGGCCGTGGACGTGTGGTGCTGCGTTCAAAGACGGCAATTGAATCCATGCGTAGTCAACGGCAACAGATTATTATTACTGAATTGCCTTACGAAGTGAATAAGGCATTGTTAGTTAAGAAAATCGATGAGTTACGCGTGACTAAAAAAGTCGATGGTATTTCTGAAGTACGTGATGAGACTGACCGGATGGGGTTACGAATTGTTGTGGAATTGAAGCGGAACGCTGACGCCGAAGGTATTTTGAATTATTTATTCAAAAATACTGATTTGCAGATTTCATATAATTTTAATATGGTCGCAATTGCCGACTTACGACCACAGCAAATTGGTCTTAAACAGGCATTGGAAGCCTATCTTGAGCACCAACGCGATGTTATTACCAAGCGGACAAAATTTGATCTAGAAAAGGCGCAGAAACGTCAACATATTGTTGAGGGACTAATTCGTGCTTTATCTATTCTTGATGAAGTCATCCGAATTATTCGTAGTAGTAAGAATAAAGGCGATGCCAAGCAAAACTTAGTTAAGGAATATCAATTTACTGAAACACAAGCTGAGGCCATTGTTTCCTTGCAACTTTATCGGTTGACGAATACCGATGTGACGGCACTAGAGGCTGAACATCAAGAACTTTCTGATAAGATTGCTGGTTATCAAAAAATCCTCGGTGATGCTAAGACGTTAGATCGTGTCATCAAAAAAGAACTGCAACAAATTAAACGTGACTTTCCTGGCGAGCGATTAACCACCATTGAGGCTGAAGTACAATCATTAAATATTGATACAAGTGTTATGGTTACTTCTGAAGAAGTTGAGTTATTAGTTAGTCATGACGGCTACATTAAGCGCAGCAGTTTGCGTTCATATCAAGCTACTGGGTCAACCGAAAATGGGTTGAAGACAGAAGATTATCCTATTTTTGAGGGTAGTGTTAATACCCTCGATCATCTTTTCATTTTTACAACCAAAGGTAATTTGATTTATCGGCCAGTTCACGAAATTGCCGATAGCAAATGGAAAGATATGGGCCAACATTTGTCACAAGATGTCGGATTAGATAGTAACGAATCAGTACTGGCCGCCTATGTTTATTCTGATTTGAAACAAAACGGTCAGTTCGTTTTAACAACATCAGATGGGTATATTAAGCAAGTAGCCTTTAACAGTCTATTGCCGGGCCGAACTTATCGAACACGACCACAAATGGCAGTTAAACTAAAGGAGAAGGATGCACAAGTAGTTAACGTGCAATACTTATTGCCAGAAGAAGCTGCTTTTGCGGAAGTTTATTTGTTTAGTCGCCACGCCTACGGACTTCACTTTGTTTTAAGCGATGTCCCAGTAGTTGGTGCTAAGGCTGCAGGGGTTAAGGGGATTAACCTTAAAGATGATGACGTCCTTGTTGGTTCTTGGTCTCTGACTGCTGATCAAGTAACTGCAGAGCCGGCATTAGCTATTTTGACTCAACGTGGTGCGTTTAAGAAAATGCCACTAACAGAATTACCATTAAGTAATCGGGCCTTAAGAGGACTACAAGTTCTTCGTCAGCTTAAACGACAACCACATGAAATTGTGGCCACACAATTATTATTACAACATGATCAGAAACTTAAGATTTATACAGAGAAGAATCAACAAGTTGAACTTATGATTGCCAATGTTCCTACTAACGATCGTTACTCAAACGGCAGCTTTGTTTTAGATGTTGAACAAGACGGTACGCCGGTACGAATGGCATTAATTGACGTTCCCGCAGTAGATACTGCTGAATAAATTTGAGTCGTCGATTTTATCTTGGTAGTTAGGTAGTGCAAGCATTTCTATTGAAAATTAGGTTTAACCTTTAGTAAAATAGGGGTCGTTATTCGTTAATTATTTAACAAAATAACGACCCCTATTTTAATGCCCTTGCCGTTAAATAAAGGTATAACGCGCATTTGCCGTTGTGAAACAGAGTTTTCAAACTGTTATAAAACAAACGGAATATTTTTTTGAAATCGGATATTTCAATAGTGTTCAATTTTCATCAATCAATGACAAATGTTAATTTAACCGAATTTGAAGCACTTACATTTTTTTGATTTTTTTTAAGAAAAGGTTTGCATTCTAATTGTGACATGTTATACTAATAGTGTAAAAAGTGTTGTAAAACTTATATATACACGGAGGCACACTAATGAAACAGATGGAAAAACAAGCCACTCCAAGTTATTGGGAAGGTTTTGTCGGTGGCGATTGGCAAAAAACGATCAACGTTCGTGATTTCATCAATAGAAACTTGGTCCAATATGATGGCGACGAGTCTTTCTTAGCTGGTCCAACAGATGCTACAACTAAATTAAATAAAATAGTTCTCGACTTAAAGAAAAAAGAACGTGAAGTTGGCGGTGTTCTTGAAGCTGACAATAACGTTGTTGCTACAATTACTTCTCACAAAGCTGGTTACATCGAAAAAGATCTTGAAAAGATTGTTGGTTTACAAACTGACAAACCTTTGAAACGCGCCTTTATGCCATTTGGTGGTATTCGGATGGCTGAAGATGCTTTAAAGTCTTACGGCTTTGATACAGATCCAGAAATGCACAAAATCTTCACTGAAGATCGTAAAACGCATAACCAAGGTGTCTTTGATGTTTATACACCTGCTATGCGTAAAGCACGTCACTACAAGATTGTTACTGGCTTGCCAGATGCTTATGGCCGTGGCCGTTTAATTCCTGACCTTCCACGGATTGCTATCTATGGTATTGACAAGTTAATGGCTGCTAAAGCTCATGACTTCGAAAACATCGGCGACGGTGAAATGACTAACGAAGTTATCCAACTTCGCGAAGAAGTTCAAGAACAATATCGTGCTTTGGCTCAAATGAAAGAAATGGCTGCTGAGTATGGCTATGATATCAGCAAACCAGCCGAAACAGCTCAAGAAGCTATTCAATGGATTTACTTTGGTTATCTTGCTTCAGTTAAAACTCAAAACGGTGCTGCAATGTCTGTTGGCCGAATTGATACAACTATCGAAGCTTACATTAACCGTGACTTAAAGCGTGGTATTCTTGATGAAGCACAAGCCCAAGAATTAATTGACCAATTCACAATGAAATTACGTTTAGTTCGCTTCATTCGGACACCAGAATACAACTCATTATTCTCTGGCGATCCAATCTGGGCAACTTTAACACTTGCTGGTACTGGTCTTGATGGCCGTCACCATATTACTAAGACTGCTTTCCGTTTCTTGAAGACCTTGGAAAACATGGGTGCTGCTCCAGAACCAAACATTACTTTGTTATGGAACGACAAGTTGCCTGAAGGTTTCAAACAATATGCAACTGAAGTTTCTATTCAAACTTCAACAATTCAATACGAAAACGATGAAATGCTTAAAGACGAATGGGGTACAGATTACTACGGTATTGCTTGCTGTGTATCTGCACAACCTATCGCTAGCGGCATGCAATTCTTTGGCGCTCGTGCTAACATGGCTAAGACAATTCTTTATGCAATCAACGGTGGTGTTGATGAAATTGCTGAAGAACAAGTTGGACCTGCATATGCACCAATCACTACGGATTACATCGATTATGATGATTTCATGAAGAAATTAGATCCAATGATGGATTGGTTGGCAGACGTTTACGTTAACTCATTGAACGCTATTCACTACATGCATGATAAATATTATTACGAATCAGCTCAAATGGCTTTGAAGGACACTGTTCTTGATCGGACATTTGCTACTGGTTTGTCAGGATTCTCTCATGCCGTTGATTCAATTTCTGCAATCAAATATGGTCATGTTAAAGTTATCCGTGACGAAAGGGGTATTGCTGTTGACTTCAAAGCTGACAACGATGACTATCCTCGCTATGGTAACAACGATGATCGTGCAGATCAAATCGGTGTTTGGTTAGTACAACATTTCTACGAAAAGATGAATACACATCATCTCTATCGTGGTGCTAAGTTATCAACTTCAATCTTAACCATTACTTCTAACGTTGTTTATGGTAAGAACACTGGTACAACACCTAACGGTCGTCAAAAGGGCGAACCATTCTCACCAGGTGCTAACCCTGCATACGGTGCTGAAAAGAACGGCGCATTAGCATCATTACTTTCAACAGCTAAAATGCCATATCACTATGCAACTGATGGTATTTCAAATACGTTTGGTGTCACACCTAACACATTAGGTCATGATGATGAAGCTCGTAAAGAGACGTTAGTTAACATGATCGATGGTTACATGGAAAATGAAGGTATGCACTTGAACATCAACGTCTTCAACCGTGAGACTTTAATTGACGCTCAAAAGCATCCAGAAGAATATCCAACATTAACAGTTCGTGTTTCTGGCTACTGTGTCTACTTTGCAGACTTAACTAAGGAACAACAAGATGATGTTATTTCACGGACTTACTTCGAAGAAATGTAATCAATATTCTTAACTGATTAAGTATGTATTCTGCTTTTAGACAAAGGGATCTGGGATGATATCCCAGATCCCTTTTGTTTTTGAATAAGCAAGGTGAGTTACTGACAGATTAAATTTACTTATCATTAATTTGTCAGTATAATGCAATTAGTCACATTTTAAATACGGTCATCGTATTCAGACTAACTGTTTGCTTTAAGAAAGGATGATTTTTATGGATACGGCAACTGCAACTGTAACTAAACCAGTTATTGGTTATGTTCACTCGATTGAAACGTTTGGTTCTGTTGATGGTCCTGGTATCCGTTTCGTTGCCTTTTTACAGGGCTGCCGAATGCGGTGCGAATTCTGCCATAACCCTGATACCTGGAACATTGGGACTGGCGACGAAATTGATGCTGATACGTTATTACAAGAAGCATCAAAGTATCGCGCTTTTTGGGGCAAACAAGGCGGTATTACGTGTAGTGGTGGTGAATCACTATTACAAATTGATTTCTTAATTGATTTGTTTACTAAGGCTAAGGCAATGGGAATTAATACATGTTTGGATACATGTGGTCAACCCTTTACTTATAAGCAACCTTGGTTTAATAAATTTAAGAAATTAATGGCTGTTACGGATGTTTCGATGGTTGATATTAAGCAAATTGATACTGATCGTCATAAACGTCTAACTGGTTTTAACAATGAACCAATTTTGGCCATGATTCAATATATGTCTGAAAATGGTCATCACATGTGGATTCGCCACGTACTTGTTCCAGAACGAACTGATTTTGATGAGAACTTAAAGGAACTAGGCGACTACATTAAAACTTTGAATTATGTTGATAAGGTTGAAGTGCTACCATACCACACTATGGGTGTCGTTAAATATGAAGATCTAGGAATCGATTACCCCTTAAAAGGAATCGAACCACCAACACATGATCGCGTGGTTAATGCCGAAAATTATTTACATGTTAACGATTATCAAGGGTGGCGGATTTATCCACTTAATAAGTAAAAAATTAAGATAATTCCTTAAAGAGTAGCCATTATGGTTGCTCTTTTTTAAGGCTTATATTATTATAATGATAAAGTTTATATTACTATTATCGGAGGAAAACATATGAAGACGCGACAGGAAAATCTCTTCGCCTCTAAAACATTGACATATTTCTTACAACTCGCCGAAACAATGAATTATACTCAAGCTGCGCAAATTTTAGGTATTACTCAGCCAGCATTAACTCAACAGATTAAAAAATTAGAACGGACAGTTGGCGCTCCCGTTTTCTTTTCAATTGGCAAGAAGCTTTATTTGTCTGATGCGGGTCGGACAATGTTAGCAACGACGCAGCAAATTTTTGAAATTGTGAATGGCGCTTTGGATAAGGTTCAGCAATCAACTAGCGCAACTGAAGGACCAATTAGTATCGGCTTTTTGTCGTCAATGGAAACGATCGCGTTTGAGAAATTTTTCGTGAACTTCAATAAGTTATATCCCGATGTTAAAATTAGTTTTGATTTATTGACACGTCGTGAAATTTGGGATCGTTTAGAAAATAATCAAATCGATCTTGCAGTGATGTATGTTCCCGATGAAAGTATTAAAAACTGGCGTGCTTATGATACTAAAGAAATTGCCAGCGATCACTTAGTCTTTTTGCATCATGATGAAAAAATGGCAAAACGCAAGAAGGTTAAATTAGCAGCGGCTACTAAAAGTAGTTGGGTTGGCTATCCACCAGATTACTTCACGTCGCAATTATTATCAGAAGTTTTCAAAAATAAAATGGTTGATGAACCAGAGATTAAGGGACAATTTACCTCACCATTTTCAATTATTCGCTTCGCTCAAGCTCGTGATTACGTCACGGCACTACCTTATACTTTCTTCTTAGCACATACTGATAGAATCACCATGTACCATGCTGATTTTGATCCAGCGATTTCTTTTGATGTTTCCTTTGTTTACCGCAATGACAAAGCAAAGATTCCGCGGATTAAGTTATTCTTTGAAGAATGGGATAAATATTTTGCTGAAAAAGATTATTTATCGGTCTTAAGTGATATCGATTCGCACAAATTTGGGGTAGAATAGAATTATCTGAGTTAAAAGGGGTTTTTAGTATAATGGCAAAAGAATTAGTCTTCGGACATCAAAATCCAGATACAGACGCAATTTGTGCAGCAATTTCATATGCTTATTTGCAAAAACAATTAGGTTATGAGGCTGAGGCAGTTGCATTAGGTGAACCAAACGAAGAGACTAAGTATGTCTTAGATCATTTCAACCAAGAAGCACCACGGGTAATTACGCGTGCTAGTGCTGAAGTTGAAAAAGTAATGTTAGTTGATCATAATGAACCACAACAAAGTGTTAGTGACATCGCTGATGTTCAAGTAACACATGTGGTTGATCATCATCGGATTAACAATTTTAATACGTCTGATCCAATCTTCTATCGTGCAGAACCACTTGGCTGCTGCAGCACCGTTATTTGGAAGTTATATCATGAAAACCAAGTCGCAATTCCAGCTAAAATTGCTGGTTTAATGCTATCTTCAATTATTTCTGATACGTTGCTTTTCAAGTCACCAACAACAACTCAAACAGATCGTGACGCAGTTAAAGATCTTGCTGAGATTGCTAACGTTGATTATGAAGCTTATGGTTTAGATATGTTAAAGGCCGGCACGGATCTTTCTAGCAAATCTGAACAAGAATTAATTGATATGGATGCTAAGACTTTTGAACTTAGCGGCAAGAAAGTACGAGTTGCTCAAGTTAATACGGTTGATTTGGACAGTGTTTTAGCACGCCAAGCTAACTTTGAAACAGTGATTAATGCCGAAAACAGTGCTGAAGACTATGACTTATTTGTTTTATTAATAACAAATATCTTAAATAGTGATTCTGAAGCAATTGTTATTGGTTCAGAAACTGGATTAGCTGCTTTTGAAAAAGCTTTTGCTAAGAAGATTGTTAACAACCGCGTGTTGCTACCAGGCGTTGTTTCTCGTAAGAAACAAATTGTGCCACAATTAACAGAAGCATACTAAATTTTAATGACGATATGGTAAAATAAGGGGTAAGCAGCTAGTTCTGCATACCTCTTTTTTTAGTTAAAACTAGGTGTTCACAGTAACCTGATATTTAAGCTTAAATGTGGAATTGAAGAAGGAGAATTACTTTGAAACAAGAACAAATGATGTTAAAGTTTCAGAATTTTTTCAACGAAAATGACGATCTACGTGTCTTTGGTATGAACGGTTCGCGAACGAATCCCAATGTTGTCGATGATAAGTTTAAAGACTACGATGTGGTCTTCTTTACTGATAAAGTAGACAAATATGTTGCTGATCGTTCTTTTATGAAGGCATTTGGGGAGATTTTATTAGCAACTGAACCAGGTCATGATGGCCTTTATTTACCTGAACCACTTGATGTTGACGGGCGTCATAATTTCTTAGTATTATATCAAAGCGGCTTACGCATTGACTGGCAATTTCGGCCATTAAAGCAATTAAAGGGTTATTTAAAAGAGGATACGTTAACTAGAATTGTCGGTGATAAAGATGGTCGAGTTACTAAATCATTACATCCTAATGATCGTCAATATTGGTTGGGCCGTCCATCTGAGAAGACATTTAATAGCTCCGTAAAAGAATTCTGGTGGGAGTTTGTTAACACGTTAAAAGCAGCTATCCGCCAAGAGAATTTCTTAGCACAATTTTACTTAAATTTGACCCGCGAAGAATTGATTCGCATGTTAACTTGGGGTGTGGCAACGAGTCACGGTTTTGAACGGAGTTATGGCAAAGAAAATCAACAAGCCTTAAAGCTCCTGTCACCTAAAGTTCAACGTCAGGTTTTAGCAACCTATGATACTAGTAGTTTGACCGCTATTTATGCAGCGTTAAAGGCAATGGGCCAATTAGAAAATACCGCCTTAAAATTAGTCGGCGATAAGTTAAGCCTCAATTATCAACCACTTCTAAAACTAGACCAAGTGCCCTTAACCTATCTGTGCAGTAAAGACGAACAAGATTTGGCCACCTATTTTGATCAACAAAATGCCAGTTTGTTATTTCAACAGGAAAGTCAGTTAATTGATTGGGGTAACCGTGATGAGGATATTGATAGTTTGGTTGTAGTAGGATCATACGGCCAAGGCACTCAAAAACCTGAATCTGATCTCGATTTAGTTTTAATCACAGGTAATAAGGCTAAGTTTTTCCAACATCATGAATTCGTTAATCAATTTGGTAAAACAACGAAGGTACAGACTGAATTTTATGGCGCGGTCACTTCAATTCGAGCAACTTATGAGGATGCTTCAGAGATCGAATTTAGCATTGCTGATGCAACTTGGTTAGAAAAGCCACTACCAGCAAGCACCAAGCAAGTGTTACAGGGTGGTTTTAAGGTGTTGGTTGATAAACGACAACAGTTTAAGAACATTAAACACTTAACGACAGAACAAGATTTGCAGTAGTTATTTTGCACCGCCAGTATTAAAATTCTCAGTAGCCAGTTTTGTTAGTCATCATATAGATATAGGGGAAAGTGCCGGTGGATAAAGTAGGGCAGACAACTGTAGAATCGGTTGTCAAACAACGACATCATTTTTCACGACGACATTCTTTGGAAGTCATCACAATCTTAATTGTGTTAGGCTGTGCAATCTATAGCTTGTGGCCTGGGTATGCCGGTCAGGCTCAAGTTAAGTTAGATCATAGTCAGATTAGTTATCAGGGACGTGTTAACAAACAAAAGTTTAATGGTCAAGGAACCTTAAAAGTTGCCGGTCAAGGGACTTATGTTGGCCATTTTAGTGACGGCCGTTTCAATGATCTTGGTCAATTTAAATCTCTGGATGGTTGGACTTACCTTGGTCAGTTTAAGAATGGCATGATTAGTGGCAACGGAAAGATGCTTGACGCTAAGCAACAAGTGATTGGCAAATACAAAAATGGGGTTTTACAGCAGCCATGAGAATAAAATGGTTTAGTTTTGTGCGTATCACTGGGCTATTATTGGTTCTGACGTATCATTTTTTCAAAAACCTATTGCCTGGTGGCTTCATTGGTGTTGATATCTTCTTTACTTTTTCCGGTTATTTGATCACAGCTTTAATGGTGGATGAGTTCAATCGTCAGGGGAATTTTGATTTGATTGGCTTTTATCGACGCCGTTTTTACCGAATTGTGCCACCATTAGTGCTCTCGATTTTATTGGTCATTCCCTTTACCTATTTAGTTAGCCGTGATTATGTTACTAATATTGGCAAACAGATTACGGCGGCTTTGGGATTCACTACTAATTTTTATGAGATTGCGACCGGGGGGAGTTATGAAACTAATTTTATTCCTCATCTATTCGTTCATACTTGGTCGTTAGCAATTGAGATGCATTATTATATTATTTGGGGTTTATGTGCATTACTGATTGCCCGTTTAGTTAAACATAGCTACCAAAAGAATCAGAAAACTAAGCGACGAGCTTTAATGCTTTTTAAACGTTCGCTATTTTTGCTATCTGGTATTTTTTTCATTGCCAGCTTATCTGCTATGATTATTGGTTCGCTTCATTTAAAAGAATTTTCGCCAGTTTATTTTTCAACGTTAACTCATTGCTTTCCTTTCTTTTTAGGCAGTTGTTTAGGTATCTTAGTCGGTATTCGTCAGATATCGACACGTTTTATGGCCAGTGTTCGGACTTGGACCACACCAATTGCCATTTTTATTCTGGGGTTGTGCTTTACGGCGTTAATTGGGTTAAGTCTAACCCTGCAATTCGATCAACGTTCAACCTACTTTTACGGGTTTTTAGTTGCAAGTATTCTAGCTAGCATTATGATTTATGCAGCTAGAATACTTCATGAAAAAACACCAACTATTGCTGAACCTAAAGTGATCACATTTTTAGCTGATACGAGTTACAGCGTTTATTTATTCCATTGGCCGTTCTTCGTCATATTTTCACACGTGGTTAACCTATATTGGGCTGTTATTTTAACGCTTGTTCTTTCACTGGCGTTTTCGGCATTGTCTTATTATTTCTTGGAACCACTTATTGCCGGTAAAACTGATCAATTTCATGCCACCTGGGTTCGCTGGTCATTGAAGAAACATTTACTTCAAACTGCTATTGTGGTTATTTTAATTGCGTTAACTGGTGTAACCAGTTATACGGCATATGCTGCACCCACGATGACAAGTTTGGAAACAAAGCTTTGGACAAGTGGACTGTATCAGGATATCGATCAAATTAATGATGCGCATCAAGCTGTTTTAGCTGCGGTTGAAGCTAAGCAAAAAGCCGAAGCCGCGCGCAAAAAACAGCTGGCAGCAAAAACGGCTGCTGAAAAGGCTAAAGCTGAAGAAGAACGCATTCTAAGTATGATTCCTCAAGGCGTCTCTATCATTGGTGATAGTGTTACTTTAGGCACACGTCAGTACCTAGGTGCGCATGTGCCAGAAAGCACGATTGATGCTGCTGGCAACCGAACTATGGATCTAGCATATAAAGTTATGATGGATCAACAAAAGAAACATACTTTACGCCAATACGTTGTGATAGCTATTGGGACTAATGCTTTAAATGATTGGCAGGCACAAACTGATAAAGTGATTCACTCGTTAGAAAAAGGCCATCATCTAATTTTAATGACGCCACACGACGGCTCAGCCACAGCAGCTTATAATTCTGAGAAGCTAGCGGTTTATGAGCGTACGTTACCGAAACGGTATCCGTGGATTACAATTGCAGATTGGAACACAGTAGCTAAAGCACATCCGGAAGCTTTTAAAGGCAGTGATGGCACACACTTTGGTGGAAATGCTCAAGGCGACGCTTTGTTTGCCAAATGCATCAATGATGCGTTAGCTATTGCAAAAAAACAACCATTTAAAAAATGAACCAATTATTAAGGACTGTATAATAAAAAAGATCAACGTTGTAAAATGCGTTGGTCTTTTTTATTAGAAAGATTAATAATCAAGTTACTTAAATTTGTTGTTAGCAAAACTAAGCGGGTAATATCTATGAGCAATTAAAAAGAGCGGTATTTTAATTTTAAATCAATTCTTCCAATAATATATATTATGTTAACTAGAATATAACTTTTGTATTTAAGCAGCTCCCCTTATTAAAATGATGACCTATTTGTGCTCATAATTCTATTTCGATGTTTACTAGTGATAAAACAAAAAATAAATCATTTTACGTGCGTTTTGATCCAAACATCGGTACGCTTAGTTATGAAAAATAAATCTTGGAGGTTTAACAGATGAAAATTTTAATTATTGGTGCTCATGGACATGTTGGTCAACTGACAACGAAATTATTGGCTGATCAAGGTAATCAAGTTTATGGTAGTATTCGTGACACCGCCCAAAATGATGAAATTAAAACACTTGGTGGTATTCCCGTTACTTATGATTTATTGGGTTCAGTTGCTGATATGACAAAGACTGTTGCTGATATTAAACCTGATGCTATTGTTTTTACAGCTGGTTCTGGTGGCCATGGCGGTCAAAGTGGCACTTTGAATATTGATCTCGATGGTGCAGTTAAGACTATGGAAGCTGCTCAACAAGCGGCAGTTAAAAGATTTATTATGGTTAGTGCGTTTGGTACCGGCGACCGTGAATTCTGGGCTAATTCATCAATTCGTGGTTACTATGTAGCTAAATATTATGCAGATCAATGGTTACAGCTACGAACGAATTTGCAATATACCATCTTACGTCCTGGTACGCTAACAAATGATGAACCCACTGGTGAAATCGACTTAAGCGGGGCAACTACAGGTGATTTAACGGTTACGCGTGCTGATGTGGCTGCAGTAATTGCTGCCGTTCTCGATAATTCACAAACGATTGGTGAGATTTATACTTTTGTTAATGGTGATGAACCAATTGATGAAGCCTTTTAATTAAAATTCAATATATAAAAAAGAAGCTAACTACCCTATTTCATAGGTGTTGTTAGCTTCTTTTTGTTTATCTAAACATGGTCTTTGTTGCACGGGCCATGACTTTTGGACTCTTTTCGTAGTGATGAAGTTTAGTTAAATGTTTATCGGGAATACCTAAGAAATGATAAACGGCAATTTGTGCGGCTCTAAAGGAATATTGTTCGGTGAAGACCATATCAAATGGCATTTCTGCAAATTGACTGATGAAAGCCAAGTTAGTTGAACCTTCAGGAACAACCGCTGGGCGATCACCCTTAGCGCGTTGATTAAATAACGCACTGGCATATGGCATGTAAACCGGAATGACATTAATAACGCTGTCCATAATTTCATCAACATGGTTGCGAATGTTATCTGAACTGTGATCGATTGCAGCCAACTGACCAATTAATTCTTCTAACATTTCACGGCCAGTCATTTCGATGAATGGCTTGTCAACATAGTCCCCTGTTTGCCGTGGATATAAACTGTAGCCCCAGAAAATTGTCTCGTTTTCCTTTTGGGCATGGAAATGTGGCTGATGATGGACAACGATTGATAATAATTCATTACTATCAATAAAGGTGTTTAAAGCGTGACCTGGTTGTTGGGTAGTAATCCGACTAATTTGATCAAGCAAATAGTGATTCTTCGTGGTTACGGTGAAACTTGACCATTCAGACTGTTCCCGATCGTTGAAGAATTTATCAGGATGACCTAATTGATAGAAATGTTCTGTCGCTTTCTTCCAAAGCATAGCTGATGGTGCATATTCCATATTTTCTTTAATTGGTGTATCCATATCACCAATTGAACTACTGTCGGTGATTGAACCGTTAGTGTCAAAGACTAAATCATCTGGATCAACTTTAATGGTGCCGGATTTTGGTTCTTTGGTATTAACTACTTCATATTTCAGACCAGTAACGGTGATTTTATCGCGTAGTGGTGAATCAGCAAATAAAAGTTCTGTTATCTTAATATTATTCTTGAAAGTAACACCTTGCTTTTCGAGAAAATGACGCATTGGTAAAATGACACTCTCATATTGGTTGTAAGGGGTTCTAGTGACCCCTGCTAGTGTATTAATCCGACTGAACTCTAGAATCATTCGATTCATGTAGCGTCTTAATTCCATAGCTGAGCTTTGGCGTTTAAAGGCAAAAGTTGTTTCCCACATGTACCAGAAATTTGTGCTAAAGATATGAGGTGTGTTCTTAAACCATTCCTCAATACTAATATCATTTAGTTGTTCTTCTTTACTTTCGGGCATCATCATTAATTCGGTTAAACGCGCCCGATCATGATTGTTGAATTGCATGTGGCGATAATCGTTCTTGCCGCCGTGATTACGAATGCCCTCGGTTTTATCCATTAAACGTGCCACGTCATGAGTGGGATGGGCGTGGTCAAAATTTAAAATCTCGTCAGTTACACTCCAGCCGGGATGATCCTCAGATGGCACTGAACGCAAGACATCCCATAGATTTTCATAAGTCTCTTCGTTAAGCATGCGGCCACCCTTAGCTAAAAAGCCTTTATTATTGCCTAAAGGTTGATTGCCATATTCATGTTCATAATCACTAACAGCAGCACCATCATTAGCACCATGTGTTTCTAAACCAAACATCGTGATTTGTTGGCCTTGCCAATGACCATCACGAATTAAATAAATAGCAGCTGCTAAGTTACCGACACCTGTACCGATCATATAAGCTTTACGTGACATTGAGATCACTCCTTATCAAATTATGTCGCATTGAGTTAACTGGTTTATGTCTAAAATTAATTTGCAAGACATATTCGTACGACCTACCTTTGTACACCTTGATTATAAATCCTCTACTAGAAAAACCAATGTTCAAAGCACTTTTGGTGTAAAAAAATACGACACTAAGTTAATAGTGTCGTACCAACGTGATTTAATTAATTTTTTGCGCTGTAACTAATAACATCATCGGCCGTCGGAGCTCATCTTGCATACCGGGTACACTTGCCAAAAGATCTTGAGGTGGCGTTGGTTCAGCCAGATTAGTTATCGTAAAACCGGTCTGCAACAACGTATTCAAGTAAGTGGTTAGTGTGCGATGATATTTGGTAATATGTTGGTCGAGAAAAACAGCATTACGCTGACCTTCCTGAAAATAATGATCGACTAGCCAACACTTAGGCTTACCATCTGCATCATAAGGCCAATTTTTGCCGTCCTACTGCTGTAAAAACAGGATGCTCAACTGAACGAGGAAATTGCCGGTAAGCGGCAAAGAAGGCCGCATCATCATACTTATTCTCTTTCACGATAGATCAGTTTCTTAGTGTTCGTTTTATGAATTAAGATTAGGCAAAAATATCAGCCATCCAACCCAATGCAATAGCTTTTTCACCTAAATGGGTGCCGATAACCGGGCCAAAATAAGTGATTTCAGTTGCTAAATCGGGAAACTTGGCTTGTAATTCTGTTTGCCAAGCTTCAGCAGCCGGTAAATCGTTACCATGAATAATTAGTAATCTTAAAGGTACATCGGACTTTTCGTAAGCCTCTGTGAAGATTTCTTCAGCACGTTTATAAGCTTTTTTAATGGAACGGACTTTTTCAAAAGCGACAATTTTGTTTGATTGCTCATCAAAAGTTAATAACGGTTTAATCTTTAACATTGACCCGATAAAAGCGGCGGAATTAGATAAGCGCCCACCACGGACAAGATTTTGTAAATCATTGACGATAAATACTTCATTGATGGTCTTTTTCAAATCATCTAATGTCGCGATGATATCTGTTAAATCAGCACCTGCTTGAGCCATTAGCGCTGCTTTGATTGCTAAGTAACCCATTAAGCGTACCGTAATACCAGAATCGTAGGGTACAACTTTAACGCTCTTGATTTCTGGCGCGGCTGTGACGAGTGTATTATAAAAGCCAGAAATGGTACTGGCTAAATGGATGGATAAAACAGTGTCATAACCTTCATTACCAAGATCTTCATACAACTTTAACATGTCACCGAGAACTGGCTGTGAAGTGCTTGGAAAAGTCTTTGAATTACGTAATTTTTCATAGAATTCAGCGGTCTGTAAGTCAACGCCTTCTTCATAAACTTGATTATCAATAATCACTGGAATTGGTACAACTTTAATATTATATTGTTCTGCTTCTTGAGCTGACAAATAAGCGGAACTATCGGTAACAATTGCAATTTTCAACTTGAGTGATCCCCCTTAAAGCAATGGTACGCATCATCATTTAACTTGGTTTAAGATTATCATGATGTTCGTTATCGTCAAAAAACGATCTTGATACTTGATAGTTGGTGTTATTGGGTACTAGCATAACTTTATGCTAAAATGGATTAAGTCTGGTCTTGCTTAAAAGAACAAGCATCACACGCTTAATTATCTTAATCAATAAAGCATGATGGTATCGAAGTAAAATTTTGCTTGAATTTGCTTGAATATGATGATTATACAGTAAAATAGGTCAACCGTAAAATCAGTATTTATTAAAATAATTACTTGGAAAGGAATTTATTATGTCATTTGATGGAACGTTTCTCCATGCCATGACAGCTGAACTGGCGACTACTTTTGTTGGTGGTAAAGTTGTAAAAATTCAACAACCTTATCCCCTAGAAATTATTGTAACCATTCGCAGTCAGCGGCATAATTATCCCCTGCTACTCTCGGCCAATCCTAGTTTGGCCCGCGCACAAATCACCAAGATTCCTTACGCTAATCCTAAAACTGCGCCTAATTTCGTAATGACATTGCGCAAGTATTTAGAAAACGCCAGTGTTGAAGCTGTCGAACAGATCGAAAATGATCGTATTTTAAAGATTTCTTTGCGTTCACGCGATGAATTGGGCGATCAAGAAGATTTATTATTAATTGTGGAAATGATGGGACGTCATAGTAATATTTTCTTAATCGAAAAGGCAACCAATCGTGTCATTGAATTGATTAAACATGTTTCCCCTGACCAAAATCGTTACCGATTATTAATGCCTGGGGCGCAGTATCTTCAACCTGAATTGGCTAGTGGCTTCAATCCTTTTGCTAGTGAAATAACGGTTGATGATTGGAATCAAGTTTGGCTACAACTTCATGATTTGAAAAACAAACCAGTGCGTGTTTGGCAAACCTTCTTCCAAGGTTTAGGCACAGATACTGCTTTTGAATTAGCTGAACGCACGAAAACAGCCCGTTCTGTTGAAGAGATGACGACAATCGTCACAGACTTTTGGCAGTCTTTTGGACAAGTTCAGCCAACAATTGGTGAGCAAAATCAAAAATTACAGTTTGCTGCGATCCCTTACCAAACTTTTACCGGAACTGTTAATGATGATTTCACAACCTTAAGCGGGATGTTAGATCGCTTCTTTGGTCAAAAGGCCGAGTCTGATCGTAAACATCAATTAGCAAGTAATTTATTACAACGGTTAAACACGGTCATCAAACGTAATCAGAAGAAGTTAAAGAAATTACAGCAAACATTTAAGAGTGCCCAAAATGCCGATGAAGTGCGGATTAAGGGCGAAATCCTGATGACTTATTTGCGAGAGGTTCCGGAGCATGCAACTAAAGTGACCTTACCCAACTTTTATGACGATAATCAGCCACTAACGATTTCACTCTCCCCTGCGCTTACGCCTGCTAAAAACGCTCAGAAATACTTTACCCGTTATCAAAAAGATAAAAATGCGTTGATCTATGTTAAAACGCAGTTGGAAGAAACACAAGCTGAATTAGATTATTTAACAGGTGTTTTAGCACAAGTTGAAGTTGGTGAGCCTAAGGATATTGAAGATATTCGTGTTGAATTGGAACAACAAGGTATTATTCGCGCTGATAAGAAGAAAAAGAAGCAGCGCATTAAAATTAATCCTGCGGAACAATTCTACGCTAGCGATGGTACTTCAATTCTTGTTGGTAAAAACAATCTACAAAATGACCAACTAACCTTGAAAAAGGCGCGTAAAACAGATTTGTGGCTGCACACTAAGAATATTCCTGGTTCGCATGTGATCATTCAATCTGCCGAGCCTAGTGATGAAACTATTCTAGAAGCAGCTAAGTTAGCTGCTTATTTCTCTAAAGCGCGTGAATCAAGTCAGGTTCCAGTTGACTATGTTAAAGTTAAACAAATTCATAAACCCAATGGGGCAAAACCTGGTTTTGTGATCTTTACTGGTCAAAAGACCATATATGTTACGCCAGAACGCCAATTAGTTGAACAAATGCGGCAGAAAAAATAGCAAATTAAAAGGAACTGATCTTATTTATTTAGGATCAGCTCCTTTTTTTGAGTTCAATATATTAAGCGCTCGATGACCATTAGTCTTCTTTGTCGACTAATGGTTCAATTGCAAAAGCGCGTGACTCTAATACTGTCAAAATAGCTTCTACTTCGTCCATCGTGGTAATCAAAGGAACATGATGCATGACGGCAACTTCACGTAAAATCGCACCTAAGACACTGACCGGTCCGCGCCATTCGGCCGTATTAATAACCATCTGAATTTTGCCAGTGCTAATTTCTGTGTCGATATTAGGTTGACTGCCGCCAATTTCGTGAACTAGGTCAGTTACTAGACCAGCCTTTTGGAAAGCAGCGGCGGTTTTGGCCGTAGCAACAATTTGATAGCCCAATCGCTTGAAGCGTTGGGCCATCGCTAAGCCGACGGACATATCGTGAGAAGCAATTGAGAACAAGATTCGACCAAACCCAGGCAATGGCTGTCTGGAAGCTTCTAGAGCCTTATAGAGGGCTTTTTCAAAAGTTAAATCAGTACCAATGGCTTCGCCGGTTGTTTTCATTTGGTTTTCGGTTAATTTTTCCCGTTTATTTAACTTGGTAAATGAGAAAACCGGCATTTTGACATGAACGCCCTGCGGAATTAATGTTTGTTCTGGGGTAAAGCCTAATTCTGATAGCTTGGTGCCCATTAGTACACGCACGCCAATGGCAATAATCTTTTCAGGCACGGTTTTGTCTAAAAAGGCTAAATTGCGACTGCCTTTTAAGTCAATGGCCAAGATATAAAGTTGCTCTTGTCTGACTAGGAAGCGAATATTCATAAAACCGGTTGTTTTTAACGTTTGGCCCACCTTAATGAAGACCTGTTGCAT
This sequence comes from Lapidilactobacillus dextrinicus DSM 20335, assembly GCF_001436095.1. Classification (GTDB taxonomy): domain Bacteria; phylum Bacillota; class Bacilli; order Lactobacillales; family Lactobacillaceae; genus Lapidilactobacillus; species Lapidilactobacillus dextrinicus. The sequence continues at coordinate 134,685 of NZ_AYYK01000004.1, forward strand.
TCTTTGCAGCATGGTATCAGTTAAATTTTGTGCCGGTGTAATGGTCATGGCGTCTCCAGAGTGCAAACTAGAATGCTCTAAATGCTCCAGTACGCCGGTGATAAGCATTTGTTGACCATCATAGATTCCATCAACTTCATATTTATCACCACTTAAGAATTCCCGAACCGTGAAGGGGAAATTATGGACATCATTTTGGAAATGCGCCGCATAACGTTGTAAATCTTGTTCATCATTTAAGACTTCTGTGGGTGAAAAAATATGCGCTGGATTAGGATGAATTAAAATCGGAAATGGTATTTGACTGGGTGTTGCTAAATATTGGGCAAAGTCTGTCGGTGCTTTTAATTCAGTTACGGTGGGCCCCATTAAATCCAATTGCTGTAATAATGCTTGTAGTTTGGCTGGTTGATGAACTTGATTTAGCGCTTCAGCAGAAGCGCCAAGTACTGTAAAACCAGCTGCGGCTAAACCTTTAGTTAATTTGCTGGCAGATTTCCCACCTAACTGGGTGATGATATAATGCGGCTGTTCGACTGCAGCAATGTTTAAAGCGGCTTCTAGATTAACTGGTGCATTATAAATGCGATCAGCGACTCCCACACTGGTTGAAAAAGCATCAGGATTGTTATTAAGCAGAATTGTTTCAAAGCCTAATTTGCGCATGGTTAGCAGGCCTTGAACGGTAACATAGTCAACCTCACTACCCTGCCCGACTTTAGTAGGGCCAGACCCAATAATCATGACTTTTTCACCAGTGGTGGCGGGATCAACTTCATTCTCGGTACCATAAGTTGGGAAATAACGTTGGGAATGAACTAAAGGATTGCTAGCGATAGCGTTAACTTCTTGAAAGCCTTCTTCGATATGGGCTTCTTGTCGCAATGCTAATAATTGTGCCGGTGTTATTTGCCACAACTCGCTAATCTTCCGATCAGAGAAACCATAGCGTTTAGCTGCAGCTAACACCGTTAGGTCGGCTTTCTTATCGACTAACTGGCGCTCCAGTTGAATGATATGATTGATTTTTTCAATGAAAAAGGCGTCAATTTTTGATAAGTGGCTCAGATCTTCAACGGTATAACCTCGGCGCAATGCTTCAGCAAGATAGAAGATTTCTTCATCGGTTGGATAAATCAAACCAGCTGTTAGTTCCTCATCACTTAATGCGGCGATTTTAGCTTGATAAAGGTGATCAATGCGCATATCTAAAGCGCGAATCCCTTTTAAAAGTGCGGCTTCAACGCTACGTTCTAACATCAATACTTCACCAGTTGACTTCATTTCGGCACCCAACTTGCGGTCAGCACCGGAGATTCGATCGAACGGCCAACGCGGCAACTTCGCTGCTAAATAATCAAAAGCTGGTTCAACTAAAGCTGTGGCACCTGCTTCAAAAGGATGTTCAATCTCATCAAGCCGATAGCCAATCGCAAGCAGCGCAGCAACTTTGGCGATGGGATAACCTAAAGCTTTAGCAGCAAAAGCACTGGTTCTGCCAAGGCGTGGTGTGGCCTTTAAAACCCAAAATTGACCAGTTTTAGGATCAACGGCAAACTGAATATTACAACTGCCAACAACGTTTAATTGGCGGGTAATGGTAATCGCCGCATTGCGTAAAGTTTGCACTTCACTATCCGTTAAGGTTTGAATTGGGGCAAAAGCAATTGAGTCACCAGAATGAATCCCCACTGGATTTAGTTGTTCGCAATTAAATAGCGCTACAACTTGATCGCTTTGGTCGCGCAGCACTTCAAACTCTAATTCTTTCATGCCAGCTAGACTATGGGTTACGGTTACGCGGTGGATTGGTGAGATTGCCAGTGCACGCTCAAAAATTTCGACTAAATCATTTTGATTTTCGGCAATACCACCGCCAGTTCCGCCAATTGAATTAATTGGCCGAATCATTAGAGGCCAGCCTAAGGATGCTGACTGACTAATGACGTCATCATCAGGCGTCAACATTAAAGTGGGATTAGTTGGTAAATTAGCCTGCTTCAATAATTGGTGGAATTCTTTATTGCTGGTTGCTTGCTGAAAGGTTCGTAAATTGGGACCGATGATTTTAATTTGCAGGCGTTTTAAGACCCCATTTTGTTGCAAGTTCGCCAATAAGTTAACAGTCGTTTGCCCGCCAGCGTTGGCTAGAATTGCGTCTGGTAATTCTTTACGGACAATTTCGGAAAGAAACTTCTCAGTTAATGGCTCTAAATAAATTCGTAAATTAGGATAACTATTAGTCATGCTAGTAGCAGGATTAGAATTAACTAAAACGACTTGATAACCGGCATCCGTCAAAGTTTTAACTGTTTGGGTACCAAGGTAATCAAACTCACTATCTTGGCCGACAACAAAGGGACCAGAGCCAATGACTAAAATTTTGTTAATATCGGTGCGTTTAACCATTAGAATTCCCTCTTTCTCCGGGCAATATTGGCTTCCATTAATTCAAGAAAGTCGTCAAAGAAATGCAAACCGTCTTTAGGACCAGGAGCGGCTTCGGGATCAAAATTGATCGCGTAAATTGGCAAGTAACGATGACGAAAACCTAGCACATCATTAGTATTAACCGCCACATAAGTTCCCAAAAGGTCACCTAATGGCTCCTCATCACTTAAATAAAAGACACTGTTTTGTGACACGATATTAGTGTCTTGAGTAATTTTCTCTTGAACGGCTAAGTTAATGCGATGGCGGGCAAACGGTCGCGTTTTAACGGCCACTTTGTTTGCTAAAGCCACAACAGCAAATCCCAGACCAATCGCAAAAATTGGGTACCGGTTTTGAATTGCTTTAACAGTATCAATTGTCTTGGCTAAGGCTTCTGGCTTGCCCGGACCATTACTAATTAAAATGCCATCAGGTGCTAGCGTATTAATGACTGAACTAGGTGTGTCGTATGGCACCACTGTGACATTACATTGTCGTTTAGAAAGTTCGCGCAGCAAGGTGTTTTTTAAGCCTAAATCAATCACAACCACATTTTTACCAATGTTAGGACTAGGATATGGTTGTTTCGTTGAGACTTGGTTGACTTGGTTGTTAGCCACGACTAACGCCTTGATCTGATCATGGGCGTGTTCATCATGAGTGTCCATAATACTCGCTTTCATATTGCCGAATTTGGCAATATGGCGGTATAGCCGGCGCGTATCGACATTCATTAGACCAGGAATCCGCTGTTCAATTAAAAATTCATTCAACGTCATTTGGGCATGCCAATTGGTTTTTAGATCATAATTTTCACCAATAACCACGGCTTTAATAGCAGAACCAATGGCTTCGTAATCATCGCGATTAATCCCAGTAGCGCCCTGTTGAGGATATGCAAAAGCTAGAATCTGGCCAGTAAAAGCATAATTTGTAATGGCTTCTTGATAACCAGTAGCTCCGGTATAAATCGTTAAGACGCCAGTTGTGTTAGTAGTTGCGCCAAAAGCATCGCCGGGAAAGACGGTGCCATCTTCTAAAATTAAATATCTTTTCATCTTGTTAAACTCCCCTATATGAGCAGTTATGATTGAAAATAGTAGCGTGTCCTTAACGACTTAAAATAGTGCTGGACACAGAAAAACGGACAATCTTTAAAGATTGTCGCGTTTTACACTAACTTTATTATAACTTATTTGTCTCTCTTCGTCGCTTGTTAGACTAACCCTATTGAATTATTAAGGTTTAATTAGCATGTTGCCACTGAGCTATTTCTCACTTGCGGCTTCTTGTGGCAAGATAAGATTTAACAAAATACCAATGACTGTTGCTAAAGCGACACCAGTAATTTGATAACTGCCAAGTTGTAAAGTAACGTTCCCCACGCCAATGATCAGGATGCTAGAAGCAATCATTAAGTTGCGGCGTTTGTTGAAGTCGATATGTTCTTCAATCAGAATTCTTAAACCGCTGGCAGCGATGACACCAAATAATAAGAAGCTAATGCCACCAAGTACGGCACCAGGAATACTTTGAATCAAAGCACTTAGTTTACCAACAAAACTAAATAAGATCGCAAATGTTGCGGCACCAATAATAACCCAGACACTATAAATTCGATTAATGGCCATGACGCCGATGTTTTCGCCATAGCTGGTAATGGCCGGACCACCAACTAAACCGGCAAAAATTGAAGCTGTCCCATCGCCAGTTAAAGTTTTGCTCAAGCCAGGATCTTTGAAGAAGTTACGCCCAGTTAAACCGTTCAAGACCATTAAGTGTCCCATATGTTCGGTCATGGTGACAAAGGCGATTGGAGCCATCATTGCAATTGAACCCCAGTAGAATTTCGGTTTGTAATTAACAAATGGCAATTCAAAGTTCGGTACTTTAAACCAGTGGGCTTGTTCAACTGGCGTTAAGTCAACTAAGCCGAAAGCCAGAGCTAAAATATAACCCACAATGATTCCTAGCAGAATGGCAATTTCGCCCCAGAACCCTTTTAAATACATATTAAAAATAATGGTGATAAACAAAGTTAATAAGGCTACTAATAAGATTTTGCCATTATAATGACCACTTGCATCTAAGGTGGCATTATTAGCAGCTGACGTTGCTAAGGATAAGCCGATTGCCATCACAATTGGACCTACCACAATTGGCGGTAAGGCTTTATCAATCCAATCAGAACCGATCTTGGCAATAATCGTTGCAACTAAGACATAAACTAAACCAACGGCGATAATACCTTGGGAGATGCCAGGATAGCCAACGGTCTTCATTAAAGCTTGCATGGGAATAATAAAAGCAAAACTAGAACCCATGTAAGCAGGAATTTTACGTTTCGTAATTAAGATGTGTAATAGCGTCCCTACGCCAGAACTAAATAAGGCAATGCCAGGATCTAAACCAACTAAGATGGGTACTAAGACGGTTGAGCCAAACATCGCGAATAAATGTTGGATAGACAATGCAATCCAATGGCTAAATTTGGGTTTGTCTTCAATATCTAAGACAATTTCCTCGTGGTGTTGATTTTGTGCGGACATGGTACTTCCCCCTATAATTTAATTTGCTTAATTTAAAATAACTTGGTCAACTTGATCGACTTCAGTCATTTGCACATTGATAGTTTCGTCATGAGCCGTTGGAATATTTTTACCGACAAAATCTGGGCGGATAGGTAGTTCACGGTGACCGCGATCGATTAAGACAGCTAACGAAATCTTCTGTGGACGCCCACTATCCATAATCGCATCTAAAGCTGCGCGAATAGTCCGACCGGTATAAAGAACGTCATCCACTAAAACAATATTTTTCCCATTGATTTTATCATCAAGCTGGGTCGTCTTAGTGCGACTTGCTGGGCGATCATCCCGATAATCAGTCACGTCAAGAAAAACAACGGGAATTTTAGTTCCTTCTAGTTGCTCAATCCGCTGCCCAATTCTGGTAGCTAAATACGCACCCCGCGTACGAATCCCCACAATGATCAGATTAGTTAAACCACGGTTTTGTTCGATGATTTCGTAAGTGATTCGGGTTAGTGCCCGTTGAATCCCGGTTTGATCCATAATAACCTTTGCCATTATCACTGCCTCCTTTTAGTGATGACCAACTAAAAAAGCCCCATGACCAATAATTAGTCATGAGGCGTGTGTAAAAGTTTAGAATTAGACTGGTTGTATTAAAGTCGAATTCCTTCTCAGCCTCACGGGACTAAATTAAAGGATCAATTGGATTAATTGTAAAGGTCTCCTTTTTTAAAGTCAAGTAAATTAAAGACAATAAATCATTTTGATAACAATAGGCTTATCATTATTGCTGATATTACTTGTTAAAGCTTGCTGTGCCAGTTGCTGCTTGGCCTTTTGACATCAATTTGTGATTATTATAAGATTACCACCATTAGGTATTAAGATTTGGGCAAAGGGAGTTTTTAAATGAAACGATGGTTGAAATGGTTGCTGGGATTTTTAGGTCTCTTTTTACTGGTAGTTGGTGGTTATTTGATTTATGTGTTAACGGCTTATTATCGGCTACCTGCTAAAATGAGTTTACAACCAGTGGCCAATCAAACGACAAAAGTTAAAACTAATCAGACTTATACTGTACAAACTTATAATATCGGCTATGGTGCTTATACGCCTAAAGACAGTTTCTTTATGGATGGTGGTACTGAATCTAAAGCGCGCAGTGTTGCAGCAGTTAAAGGTAATCTTGAAGGTGTCATTAAAACCACCCAGGCTAATCAACCAGATTTTGCCTTTTTTCAAGAAGTAGATCGATGGGGGCAACGGTCGCGTAATGTTGATGAAGTTGCAATGCTTACGACTGCCCTTGCTAAAACACATGCGCGTGTTTACGGGCAAAATTACGATACCCCCTACTTATTCTATCCTGTGACTGATCCTATTGGTGCGGCTAAATCGGGACTTGTGACTTTGAGCCGCCAAAAAGTCATCAGTGCTCAACGCTATACCTTACCGATTGCTACTGACCTTACCAAACTAACTGATCTTGATCGTGCTTTTACGGCTACGAAGGTCGCAGTGGCCAATGGTCGGACTTTGCAATTAATCAATGTTCATCTGTCAGCCTTCACGAAAGATCAAAGTATTCAAAAGGCGCAATTTAAAAAATTATTTAACTATGCTCAGACTGCTTATCAAAATGGCGATTATGTCATTATTGGTGGTGATTATAATCATCGCCTGATTAATGACAGTGCGACAGTTTTTAAAACATCACAGCCCAACCTAACTTGGACACACTTGTTTCCTTTTACAGACTTACCCAAAGGCTTCAAGGTGCCAACGCAAGGTTTAACTCAAGCGGCTATTCCTTCGGTGCGTGGCATGGACCAACCTTATACTAAGGGAAAAACTTTTGTGACGTTGGTCGATGGTTTTATTCTTTCGCCGAATGTTCAAGCAAAATCACTCCACATTACTGATACGCAGTTTCAATATTCAGATCACAATCCCGCTGTTTTAAAATTTAAACTACAAAAATAAGTAATAGAAAAACCTTGATCATGATCCGTAACTGGATTTGATCAAGGCTTTTTGCTGGCCTAGTTTAATAGCCACTGTTGTTAACAAGCTTAATTGTCTCGCCTGCACGTAATTTAGCTAATGTTTCTGTAAAAATTGGTGGTAATGGTGCTTGGAATTCTAGCCATTCCCCAGTTGTGGGATGGGTAAAACCGAGTTTAGCCGCGTGGAGAAACTGACCGTTACCCGACAATGTTTTTTTCGGACCATATAGGGGATCACCAGCCACTGGATGCTTAATGTATTGTAAATGCACGCGAATTTGATGGGTCCGCCCAGTCTCTAAACGACAACGAATTAACGTATAATCGCTCAATCGCTCAATCACTTTGAAATGAGTGACGGCATGACGACCACCAGCGACAACAGCTTGGCGCTTGCGATGCTTGGGGTCACGGGCTAATGGCGCGTTAATTGTGCCCGACTCCTCACCAATGACACCGTGAACTAAGGCCACATATTCGCGCAGATTGGTTTTGTTTTTCAACTGTTCTGTCAAGGATTTGTGGGCAATGTCAGTCTTAGCAACCATTAATAATCCGGAAGTATCGCGGTCAATTCGGTGAACAATACCTGGGCGAATTTTACCGTTAATTGACGAAAGTTGTCCGTGTGCTAATAAACCATTCACTAAAGTACCGTGTAAATGACCAGGAGCTGGATGAACGACCATTCCTTGTGGCTTGTTGATAACAATGACCTGGTCGTCTTCATAGATGATATCTAACGCCATTGGTTCTGGCTGGGCATCAATCGGTTCTGGTTCAGGCAGGATTAGTTTGATTTCATCGGCTGGTTGAACTTGATACTTAGCTTTGACCAATTGACCGTTAACTTGCAATTGTTGATTTTTAATGGCGGTTTGAACTTGTGAGCGACTAACATCAGTAAATAAATCAGCTGCTACCTTGTCAATCCGCCCAGTTTCTTGAATAATTTTGGCCGTATATTCAGGCATGGTCTTCCTCCTCATCGCGATCAAAGAAGATCACAAAAATAAATAGCAATGCAACACCAATCGTTAAAGCAAGATCAGCAATGTTGAAAATTGGAAAGTTAATAAAATCTAATTGGAACATATCCACAACAAAGCCTTGACGGGCTCGGTCGATAAAATTACCAATCGTACCTGCCAACATGAAAACTAAGCCAGTGTAATACATTAAACTAGCTTTTTGGCGCCAAGCTTTAATTAATAACGGCAGAATAATGGCGACGGCAATAGCCGTTACTAAATAAAAGAACCAAGTTTGACCTTCAAAGCTACTCCAAGCAGCGCCCGTGTTATGGACCTTGGTGAAAGACAATAAACCAGGAATAATCGTTTGAGCTTCACCAAAACTAATATTAGCCGTGATCCAATTCTTCAATAGTTGATCAGCACCGACAATTGCAGCACCGATAATAAGTGTGAGTGTGTACATGAATGAACCTCTATTTAAGTTTTAACTAGAATAAGCCGCTGATTTTGCCATCAGCGTCAATATCAATTTTTTCGGCAGCGGGGTGTTTAGGCAAGCCTGGCATGGTTAAGACGCTACCGGCCATTGCCACGATAAAACCTGCCCCTAACTTAGGAATAAGTTCGCGAATGGTTAAAGTAAAACCAGTTGGTGCACCTAAAAGCTTAGGTTGGTCAGAAAATGAGTATTGTGTCTTTGCAATACAAATAGGCAAATTATTCCAGCCATGTTTATTAATTTGGCGTAATTGTTGTTTAGCCTGACTTGTTAGTTCGATATCAGCAGCGCCATAAATCTTTTGGGCAATGGTTCGAATCTTAATAGTAACAGTCTCGTCATCTGCGTATAAGCGTTCATAATCAGGTGTTTCATCTTCAGCTGCTGCCATGACAAGGTCAGCTAGCGCTAGACCACCGCGGCCGCCTTTTTCATGAACATCGGTAATGGCACTTGCTAAGCCTTCTTGACTGATTAAATCCTGTAAAACAGCTAATTCTTGGTCCGTATCACTAGCAAAATGATTAATGCTGACGACTACTGGAATACCATAACGTTGCATGTTTTGGAGATGGCGATGTAAGTTCTCGTAACCATGTTCAAGCGCACTGACACTTTCATCTTTTAAATCTGCTAATGCTTGACCACCATTATATTTTAAAGCGCGAATTGTGGCGACAACAACAATAACATCTGGTGCCTTTGAGAGCTTGGGTGTGACGATATCAAGGAACTTCTCAGCACCTAAATCAGCTCCAAAGCCAGCTTCAGTAATGGCATAATCACCAGCGTGAATAGCAGCTTCGGTGGCGAGAATGCTGTTGCATCCGTGGGCAATATTAGCAAAAGGACCACCGTGAATGATCGCTGGTGTATGTTCCAGTGTTTGGACTAAGTTGGGCTTAATTGCGTCTTTTAATAAGACAGTTAAAGCACCTTCAACTTTTAAGTCTTTAACGTAGATCGGTTCACGATCGTAGGTGTAACCGATCAAGATTTCAGAGATTCGTTTTTTGAGATCCGTTAAACTAGTCGCTAAACATAAGACCGCCATCATTTCGCTCGCAACGGTAATATCAAAACCATCTGAACGCATTTCACCATTAGCAGGTTTACCTAAGCCAATGACAATCTCGCGTAGTGCACGATCGTTAATATCTAAAGCGCGCTTCCAAATAATCCGTTTAGGATCAATATTCAAGGCATTACCTTGATGAATGTGATTGTCAATTAAGGCAGCCAGTGTGTTCACGGTTGCTGTTAAAGCATGCATATCGCCCGTGAAATGAAGATTAATATCGGCCATTGGGACAACTTGGGCGTAACCACCACCAGTAGCGCCGCCCTTCATCCCCATGACGGGACCTAATGATGGTTCGCGCAAGGCAATCACAGCCCTTTGTTGGCGTTGACGTAAAGCATCAGCTAAACCAACTAAAACGGTTGACTTACCTTCACCGGCTGGTGTGGGATTAATTGAGGTGACAAGCACCAATTTACCAGCGGGATTTTGATTGAGCTTGGCTAAAGCTTCAAGGGGTAATTTAGCTTTATCGTGACCATAGGGTTCAATTTCAGCGGCAGTTAAACCGATTTTAGTAGCGATTTTCTCAATAGGTTCTAAGACGTTTTTTTGCGCAATTTCGATATCTTCCATGTTAGTATTGCTCCTTCCAAAGCTTCATCAGTGTTACTTGGGTCTTTTTAGTCATTAAAAACCGATAAGAAAATTTATGATGACTCAAGTGAATTTCAACAGTATGTTTGGTTGCACTTAACTTGTCGATTTGTTGTTTAGTCAGGATTAAGGCTTGGCGACTAAATGGAAAATGCAATTCGAGTTGTCCCGATTTTACCGTGATGAAGCTATTGAAAAACAAATGAATAGCCAACACGATAAAAATAAGGCCGAATCCAAGACTAAGCCAGTAAATGACACTGGTTTGTTCAAGTTGGACAATAATTCCCAGTAGCAATAGGCAAGTCACCCACAACCATAAATTAAGTCGATTCAATGTTAATGGCTGACAATAGATTTTTTTATTTTTAGACATAGCTTCCCTCACCTGATTATCTTATCATAGACCAGTGCTTAGTTGCGGCAAAAGTCAGTTAATCACCACAAAAATGATGAAGCAATTTGCTGGCAATCAACAATTTTGTTTGTTGCTAAGATTGTTTTATTTGCCATTTCAGTATAACGAAAAAAATAGTATCATGAAAACAACATCTCATAAACTTAAGGCAAGTTTCAAGATTAAGTATTAGGAGGTTCAGTGATCATGTTATGGTTAGCAACCGACGCTTCAGTTGACGAACAAAAACAATTAACTGGCATCGGCATTCATCTTTATAATTCCACGAAAACAATTAATGAACAACAAGGCCAACCATTACCTTATCAAGATAATCATCATGCTGAATTTCAAGCCGTTCTGCTAGGCGTTCAATTGATTGCTGCTAAATATGCGCAGCAAGCAGATGTGGTTGTTTTACAAACAGACAGTCAACTTGTTAAAGACAGCTTAGAAAAGCGCTACGCTAAGCACTATGGCCCAGAAACAGCAGCAATTTTAGCAGTGACGGATCAGTTTAACTTGTTTTTAGTCAAACTCGTGACGGATCATACTAATCGTGCCGCGCATCAACTTGCCCGCCAAGCGATTTATGGCCTGAATTGACACTGGTAAAGTGATAAGCATCTTATCTGCATTTAAGCCAGAATCTTGTTAAGCTAAATGTGATAGTAAAACATTTATTGGAGGCGTCTGATGAAAATTGTCTTTCATATCGATGAGTTAGAAAAGTGGCCAGTTGCGCAAGGCAATCTCGTTAACACATTAGTGGTGCCTAATATTGACATGGTCGTCGTTGTTAACGGTGTGGCCATTACCGGGTATTTACAGCCCGAGGTTCAAAAGTTCATCGCTCAATATCAAAGTCAAATTGCTTTTCACGCTTGTCATAATGCGATGCAAGCTCATGATATCACCGCAGATCAATTATCAAAGGGTGTTAAAGTTGTACCGGCGGGGATTATTGACCTCGTTAATTTACAAAATCAGGGTTATCGCTATATTAAACCATAAAAATAGCAATCACGAGACTAGTTCAAGCTAACTTGAAGGTCTGCGTGATTGCTATTTTTGTGTTGCGGATAAAGACTTAGAATTCAGCGTTACCTGGTGTTCTTGGATAAGGAATGACGTCGCGGATGTTGCTCATACCAGTGACGTACATTACTAGGCGTTCAAAACCGATCCCAAAACCGGCTTCTTTAGTTTCACCGTATTTGCGTAATTCCAAATACCATTGATACTCTTCTTCGGATAAACCGAAGTCTTTAATCTTTTGTTGAAGTTGTTCAAAGCGTTCTTCACGTTGACTACCACCAATTAATTCGCCAATTTGGGGAACGAGTAAATCAGCCGCTGCAACAGTTTTGCCATCGTCATTGTTGCGCATATAGAAGGCTTTGATTTCCTTAGGATAATCCGTCAAGAAGATTGGTTGGTGATAAACTTCTTCAGTTAAATAACGTTCATGTTCAGCTTGCAAATCTGTACCCCATTCAACGGGTACTTTGAAGTCGACCGGTGCAGCTTGCAATAATTCAACCGCCTTAGTATAAGGTACGCGAGCAAAATCTTCGTCTAAAGTTAATTGCAAGCGGTCGATTAATTCAGGATCAACATGTTCGTTTAAGAAAGCTAATTCTGGTTGGGCATGATCGAATAAATAAGCGATCACACCCTTCAATAAACCTTCTGCCATTGCCATGACGTCAGTTAAATCAGCAAAGGCCATTTCGGGTTCAATCATCCAGAATTCAGATGCGTGACGTGACGTGTGGGAATTTTCTGCACGGAAAGTTGGACCAAAGGTATAAACGTTACGGAAAGCCAAAGCAAAGGCTTCAACTGGTAATTGGCCACTAACGGTTAAGTTGGTCTTTTCTTTAAAGAAATCCTGGCTTTCATCAACTTGACCTTGATCATCTAGTGGTAAATGATTCATGTCTAAAGTTGTGACTTGGAACATTTCACCGGCACCTTCACTATCGCTGCTAGTAATAATTGGCGTGTTAACGTAAGTGAAGTCATGGTCTTGTAAATACTGGTGAACGGCAAAAGCTGCTAATGAACGAATCTTGAAGACCGCGTAAAAGGTATTAGTCCGTGGCCGTAAGTGAGCGATTGTCCGTAAGTATTCATAAGAATGCTTTTTCTTTTGTAATGGATAATCATTATCAGAACCACCAACTTGCGTGATGGCTGTTGCTTGAATTTCAAAAGGCTGTTGGGCCTTTGGTGTTGCGACTAATTCACCAACAACTTGAATTGTGGCACTTAATGGCAACTTCGTTAATTCCTCATAGTTGGCCATTTCGCTAGTCATGACGATTTGGGCATTGGCTAAACTAGAGCCATCGTTTAATTCAATAAAGCCGACACGCTTAGAAGAACGAATCGTACGGACCCAACCAGTTAACTCAACGGTGCCAGTTAATTGGTCAAGGTGTGTGTATAAATCTTTAACTGTTTGTTGTGTCATTATTATAAACCCCTTCCTTAAAATCAGTACCAACAGGCAATAAAAAAAGACCCTTCTCCCCCAATTAGGGACGAAAAGTCTTTCCGCGATACCACCCAGATTACTTCAAAATGAAGTCAACTCAAAAAGTACAAACATACTTTCCAATGATAACGGATTGGTAACGTCTAAACTTACTTTAATAAATTTCAGTTCGAAGCAAAAAGGTGTTATTCAACTTAAGTCACCATTAGGTTTACACTATTCCTAATTCACTGAAGATGATTCATTAAGTTTACTGGTCCTTTTTATTGCCGATTGTTGATTTACCGAAATGATAGCATATCTAGATTTGAATGACAATTGTTTTCAGTGAGATTTTTAAGATAACAGTCCCAATTTTTACTAATATTTTTTCTTTTGATCGATCTATGATAAAATCTACTTGATTTAAACGTAAAGGGGTTTTTACTCAATGAAAGTTGCGGTTGTTACAGATAGTGCTGCTTACTTAACACCAGAACAAGCAGCAGAATACCAAATTCACGTTTTACCAATCCCGATTCTTTGGGGTGATGAAACGTTGCGTGATATGATTGATATTAATTCACAACAATTCTATCAACGGCTACGTACCGACAAAGTTTTACCAACAACGTCTCAACCATCGATTGGCGAATTAGAACAAAAAGTCACAGAATTAGTGGCTGATGGTTATGAAGCCGTGATTGTGCCCGCAATTTCTAGTGGGATTAGTTCTTACTATGATAATTTAATGGCATATGCGGCCCGGGAAAAACGACTTAAAGTTTATCCGTTTGACACACATATCACTTGTGCCGGCACTGCTTATGCCGCCCTACTTGCTGGTAAAATGGTATTGGCTGGTAAAGAACCAGAAGCAATCATGCAGGTACTTTATGACTTGCGGGAAACAACCAACGTTTTGTTTATGGTCGATGATATCAACCATTTGAAACGGACAGGACGTTTAAGCAATGCTTCAAGCTTTGTCGCTGGTTTGTTGAAAATTAAACCGATTTTGGCCATGGACGTGGATCATAATGGTCAAGGTCAGATTTCCGCAATTGGCAAAGAACGTCAAACAAAACGCGCTTATGAATGGATTGCTACGCATTTCGGCGATGCCATTAAAGATAAGGATTATCCAATTCGTGCGACTGTTTTTGATGCCAATGCACCAGAAGCTAAGCAAGAATGGATTGATGATTTGTCTAAACGCTACCCTAATGTCACTTTTGAAGGGAGTATTATCGGACCAGTTGTCGGTGTTCATACTGGCGAAGGTGCAATGGCCTTAATTTGGGGTCGTGACTGGGATAAAATGTAAAAATATATTAAAGCATGTTCAAAGTTAATTCATTTGAACATGCTTTTTATTTATTTCTCAATAAGTTGACGAACATCAAGATAGGCAAGCCGCTTTTGCTGGTGAATATTCTTGCTAAGATGTTATACTGACCATGTGAACAATAATACATTTATGGAGGCTTTCAAATGAACCAAAATAAAGTTAAAGTTATTCAATATGGCTGTGGTAAGATGTCCAAAGTGATTATGAAATATTTGCGTGATCACGGTGCTGAAATTGTCGGGGCAATCGATGCTAATCCTGAAGTTGTGGGCTTAGATATTGGTGAATTTGCTGAATTTGGTGCATTAACAGGTGTTAAAATTTCTGATAATGCTGAGGAAGTTTTTGCTAATTGTGATGCGGATATTGCCATTGTGACGATTTTTAGTTATATGCCCGAAATGTCTGATTTCTTTGAACTGTGTCTAACAAATGGTGTCAATGTTTTAACAACTTGTGAAGAAGCAATCTATCCGTGGAACACTTCGCCTATGGTGACGAACAAACTTGATAAACTTGCTAAAGAAAATAATGTCACGATTACCGGCAGTGGCATGCAAGATATTTATTGGATTAATATGCCAACGCTCATGATGGCTGGCATGAATCAAATTAAAAAAATTAAAGGTGCCGCCAGTTACAACGTAGAAGATTATGGTTTAGCTTTGGCTGAAGCACACGGCGCTGGGTTTGATCTAGATAAATTTGACCGTGAAATTGCGCAAGCTGAAAGTTTTCCATCTTATATGTGGAATGCTGGCGAAGCTATCTGTGCCAAAATGGGTTGGACGATTCAGGAAATCTCTCAAAAGAACGTTCCGATTACCTTAGATGAGGCGGTTCATTCAGAGACGCTCGGTGAAGTTATTCCTGCTGGTAATGCGATTGGCATGTCCGCTGTGACCACAATCAAAACCTATCAAGGTCCCAGCCTAGAACTAGAATGCATTGGCAAAGTTTATCGTGAAACTGACGGTGATATGTGCGACTGGCAAATTGAAGGCGAACCCGACATGGTCTTTTCATTAGAAAAGCTGGATACAGTTGCTCATACTTGTGCGACGATTGTTAACAGAATTCCATCCGTTTTAAAAGCACCCGCCGGCTTTGTCACCGCTGAAAAATTGGTGTCAGTCAACTTTCCCACTTATCCATTAAACATGTATTTATAGTAAAAAAGTTAAAGAAAAAAGCTATCCTTTGGATAGCTTTTTCATTGATTATTGAAAAGACACTCTTCTAAAACCGTTGTTTTCTCATTATCGTTTCATGATTATTCTTGGCGCCAATCGATAAAGTCTTGATCAATATAGTAATAGCGGCAATTTTCATAATAATCAATTTTTTCTTTTCTGAGAATTCGATTAATAAAGTAGACAAATCAAGTGTCTCAATTAATCTCACCAACTCTTGGAATTGGCTGACACTGAGATATTGATGCACATTGGTTAAGACCAGAATGCTCCTCTCGTTAAGTTCAGAAGCACACTTTAATACTGCCTCTATTATATCATATGGCTGTGTTTTTAAGGTGTTTATAAAAGAGATATTGCACAATTTAATGATATTTGCCAGCGAAAATTCTGGGTTAACCGTTATAGGTCAATTAGACCAAACTTAACATCTGGCGATAAGGCGTTAAAATTCTGTTCCCGGACCCAAACATCAACAAATGAACAAAACGGTTCCATTAAATCAGAGCCGAGATTAAACTGATTTTCGTTGCTGTGATGATGAATGCCCAGCTGTGTTAAATAGCCGGCCGCGACGATTTCGCGATTACAAGCTGATAGAATTAAACCCATAGTTCAGTGCAGCATTAATAATGTCCCCATCTCGTCTAGCAAATTGATCGTCAAAAAGTTGCATAAAATATTTGCGCGCGACAACTGCTTCGCGATTTGATTCATCTATTTAGACGTTGTCGGTGATACAATGTCATTTTTCCCGTGTACTATGTCATTATTCTCATACTTTGTCATTTTTCTTTTTTTGACAACAAAAATAAGGCATCATGCTAGATTTGATTTCTAGTGTGATGCCTTGTTTTGATAGATTAGTTTAATTCAAGAGCCGCAATTGTATCTTGTAAAATGTCCAATTCAAGATCTTTCTTTTTAATTCCAATCGCCTTGATAAATTTCTTGTTGCTTCTAATTGCCTTCCACAATACCTTTTTATCCGTATCGTCTAACTTGATTCTATACAATAGATTTCCTAATGCTACCATCAGATTCTGAATTTCTTCGGAAGGTTTTTGTGCCTTGGACGCATCGAAATAGTTATCCAAATCCACATTCGTGAATTTGGGTTGCAGCCCTAATATCGGATTAACTAGCAATTGAGTTGATGAGTTCATCAGGTTTACAAAAGAAATTAATTCATATTGTTGTTGCTCTGTCATGTCATCATAGTTAGTACCAAAAATTTTTGCTTCAGCGATTGCTTTAGCCAATAATTTAGTTTCATTACTTATTCTAGTAATTCTTTCTTCCAATTCGACAATGGCTAACTTAAAAGAATTCGAATCGCGATTACTGATATTAGTAAAAATCTTTTCCAATCGTTTTTTGTCAGATAATGCACTGAAAAAGAAAATTCCTGAACCTAGTAATGTAGCTCCTGCAATCACCCACCCGACAGGTCCTGCCAATGCGAGTAATATTTGACCTCCGGCCATTCCGCCACCACCGGCTGCCAAAGCTCCGCCACCAAGCCAAGCAAGTGCCGCATTTGTTGCAGCTGCTCCTGATAATGTTGATATCGCTGTCCCCGTAGAGGCTACTCCAAACGTAGTTGCAACACCCATAGCTACCGTTGGTCCTAGTGCTGCAACGGCTATGCCAGCTCCAGCACCTGCTGCACCAAATCCTCCAGCTTTGACCTCTGCCTCCTTATAGTCAGCTTCAATCTTTTCAACTTGATGTTCCCACTCAAGTCGTACTTTCTTTAATTTAGACAGTTGAATCTTGTCTTTAGCCGGAATCCCTCGAATTTCATCAAAGATATTTTGAATTTCAGTTAATTGCTTATGCAGCTCATTAGTCACACCACCTAACTCTTCTATTTTCTTATTCGTCTGTTCGGATAGTTTTTTTGCTTTTGTCTGTGCTGTTTCTAGAGCACTCTTTTTCTTGGCCATTATTTTGTCCCCCTAAAGTATGCATCTCCAGATTCTTTCGAGCTTATAATCTTTTCTTGAGGCACATGACGTTTATTTGCTAGCTCAACCGAAGCACTGAGCATTTCTCGATAAACATCGCTATTTGAAAAGTCACTGATTAGCAATACGAGTTCTTGGTCATCGTACTCATTTGAGAGAAGCTTCAGACCTTCAAGATAATATTTAACGACCTCTCTTTCGCGGACGTTTTCAAATAATCGTTGACTATTTCTAGTGTTTTGAATTTCTCTTTTTACTTCACCATATAGTGAAATCGTGAAACGTCCAATCCCAACAACATTTACTCTCATAAAGAATTCAAGAGCATTGAAAGTTCCACCACCTGCAACGAAACCTCGGACTGTCGCATCTCCAACATCTACCAAACAGAAGGTTCCATGAGCTACCGTTAGCATCCGTTTAACAGTAGCATTTGAAAACGGCTCGCATTTCTTCCACATTTCTCCAAAGCTACGATGATTTCTATCTGATTGCGAAAAATATTTCACTAGGCGCCTAACTGAATAAAACAGTCTAACTACTAATTCATTAATTATCACTGGAATTGCTTGGGTCGACTGGAATCTTATATCATAACCTTGATTAAACATTTTGAGAGCTAAATCATTGACTGACTTATCAAAGTCAGACGGTTCGATATTTAATTTCCTTTTAATTGCGATTACATCATTCGTCCAAGTCCAAAGCGGGGATGGTATCCCCATTCCTCGCCCCTTACTGCCAGAAGAACCAGAAATATCCGAAATTATATGTCCAAACCAATTTACGAATGCAGAAAATAATTTGCTTGTAACATTTGTCCCTTGTAGCTCGAATCCATCATCCGCTCGTTGTAAAGAAATGAGCTCTCCCTCAGTAACAAAATGCGATTGATTAGTAAATTGATCGAGTATTGAGAAAAACAATCCTAATAAACTAGGATTATGGGCAAGAGACTTAAAGTGGTGATTAGTCGGATTTAATCCAAAAATATACTGCCCAGCATCACTTGCTCCTCTTTGGTCGTAGGGAATTTTAAATTTTTCTTCCAAAAAACGAATTGCTGAGGAAGTTGAACCTTCTTTGCCTCCACTCCAACCCCATAGTTTTGCAAAATCCTTAGTTCTATTTTCAAACCATTTATCTGTGATATTTCCCAACGGAGATTCGCCAGGCTTTCCAACCAAAAAGATATCAATAATTCTACAGATAGCTCCCGAACTAATAGCAAGAGCATAGTCTACTTTATCGCATTCTGGTCTTATTATTCTAATTGAATCAATCGTCTCATTAAGTTCATCTAATTCAATTTGAGCGTTATTTATTTCAGCTTCAATGGAGGATTTGAAATTAAACCCATTTCCCGTATCCTCTAACTCAAGAAATACTGCACTTTCCATGACATCATGTCCTTTTTTGAATATCAAATATACCTGTATTTTATCATAGGTGTTGTGTTCAAAGTGTGAACAACGGTAATGATTAAGAAAGCACTCTCGCTAATCAAGCAAAGCATCTCATTTCGAATCATTTCTTTATCCACGATGAGCACCTCCTCCAAATTGTGAAGGCTAAACAAAAAACACTCTGATTTATTCAGAGTGTTAAGACCTGTTCGTATTAAATTCTACAATGATAAGTCAAAATATTGCCGTAAAAATTTAGCTAATCCGTCGTTAGTATTCGTCTCAGTTTCATAGTTGGCGATTTCTTTAACTTGTGGCAAGGCGTTGCCCATTGCCACACTGATATCAGCGACTTGCATCATGCCAGTATCGTTCATGCCGTCACCAAAAACTAATGTATGTGCTGCATCGGTACCAAATGATTCCTGGACGGCCTGAACTGCTGTGGCTTTATCAACGCCTTTAGGAATGAGTTCAATATTATCTTTGCCAGAAGAAGATAACTCTAGCAGTTGTTCTGAAGCAAGTTCTTGACGTGCTTCTTTTAGAAGTTCCCCATGGCCAGGACTAACCATGATGCCATTGTTAATTTCAGCGGCATGATTTAATAGAAACTGCTGATCAGATGCTTTGTATGAACGAACTTTGCGATTACCTGAAACGATATTAGCAAAGTTACGCAAGACAAATGCTGGTACTTTTTTAGTGTAATAAACAGTGTCGTGAGCGAAGAAATTAACCGCTAAGTTATATTGATGACTAACATCATAAATCTGTGTTAAAGCATCAGCACCTAAAGTCTCACTAACAGTTCCTGCGGCAGTTTCATAATAAGCACCATTTGAAGTAATCATATGAACTTGTGGATTAATCTGATTACGAACTAAACAAGCAAATTCATACATACGTCCAGAAGCAATATAAAAAATAACATCATCGCGTTTTTGCAAAGTTTCGATTGTTTTTACGGTGTAGCGACTAACTTTTTGATGGCTAACGGCTAAGGTGCCATCGATATCCATAAAGACTAAATACGGTTTTTTCTTCATTCTTGTAACCCCATTCATTATTGTCATTAGCAGTTTATCATAGCATAGTTAGGTTGTGGAATAAATATTGTCAATCCAATAATGACTAACATGCAAAGCACTAGGTTAATTTAATTTAGTAATAAAAATATCGCGTGTAATTTCAGACAGATTTGTTGAATAAGTGCAAAAGTAGATCCGACAAATATTTAAATAGACGCAATATTTGATAAATTGGTGTGACTTTGGGCTAGTTAGCGGCAATTTTAATATTTTACCTATCGTTAAATTGGCAATTTGCTTAGTTCGAGTTTAAGTAAGCTATGCGGACCAGATTTCTAACATTATCCTTGTTTTACACCTTAGTTTGTCATACGCTTATAATATTGATGTTACTTGGGAGGAACGCAACATGATCCGAATTAGCCCCTACACGCATGCTAATAATCAAATTATCGCTGTTACTGATATGACCGCCGAAGATCGGCAAGAACTTAAGGATAACTATCATTTAAACAATGAATTCTTAAATTATGCGGTCGATCCAGTTGAACGGGCCCGCGTTGAATATGATGAATTAATCGAAACTTGGTTAATTGTTTATAACGTACCGCTTTCCGCTACTGGCGATGCGCCGCGAGTGATTCATCCGTTTAGTCTGATGGTACGTCATAATCAATTGTTTGTCTTTGTCACGACCGACACTAAATTCATTATTGAAGATGCAACGATGTTAACTGATCGCGATCAAACGCAAGGTGTTTGGGATTCTGTCTTTAGTTTACTTTATCAAGTGACAACGGATTTCTTTGACTACATTCAACAGATGAATGAAATGCGCGTTCATGTTGAAGAACATTTACGGCATGACACGTCATCAAAGCAGATTTTTCAATTGGCTGATTTGAGTAAAAACCAAACCTACTTCCTAACTGGGGCAAACAGTAATTTAGTGGCGATTTCACAGTTACGGTTACTGATCAGTCGCAGGGATAAATTAACATTAGACAAGCGTTCAATAGAACGATTACAAGATATTGAAGTTGAAGCTCACCAAGTTCAAGAAATGTTAGAGCTGAACGTTGATATTTTGGATAAAGTTTCTAACACTTACAATAATCTATTAAATAATAATTTGAATAACGTCATGAAAGTTTTGACTATCTACTCAGTTGTTTTAATGATTCCACCAATTATTTTCGGGTTCTACGGTATGAATACATTCCTCCCCCTTGCCGATAAGAATTGGGGCTGGCTATTTACAATTCTAATTACAATTATTCCTAGTATTTGGATTATCTTTAAGTTAAAGCGTGATCGTTTCCTTTAATAGCAAACAAAAAAGCACTTAATCACAATTGCGGTTAAGTGCTTTTTATTATTTCTTATAAGTTGGTTTACCCCAATATTGGAATAAGTCAGTTCGTAAGTAACCATTATAAAGTTTGCGGCGTTTAGTTGCGCGTTGACCATAATAAGTTTGGAATTCGAGATCGCTGGTTAAGATGTATTTACTCCAAGTTTTCAACGGAATGAAAGCTTGCCCCATCTCTTTATAAATTTCGCGAGCCTTTGTTTGATCGTTCAATCGTTTACCATAAGGTGGATTGGCAACAATAATACCGTTATCTAAATCAGTTTTGAAGTCTTTAACAGCTAATTGTTTGAATTGAATGTCGTGTAAAACACCAGCCTCATTAGCATTCAATTTGGCCAAGTCGATCATATTTTGATCAATATCATTGGCCATGATCATTAATTCGAGATCATTTTTAATATCAGCACGAGCATTTTCCCGAGCGTCAGCTAACCATTGAGGATCAAAACTAGCAAACTGTTCAAAAGCAAAATGGCGTTTCAAGCCGGGAGCAATATTACGAGCCTTCATAGCAGCTTCAATGGCAATCGTACCAGAACCGGTCATCGGATCTAAAAACGGATCATTAGCCCGATATGGCGTTAAAGCAATTAAGCCGGCAGCAAAGTTTTCTTTTAGCGGTGCACCACCATGATCAATCCGGTAACCGCGCTTGAATAAACTATCACCTGTTGTATCAATTAAGATTTCGGCTTGGTCTTTGAGTAAGCGGACATCAATTTTAGTTGTGGCGCCAGTTTCAGGTAACCGCGTGCGTCGATGATAAACATCTTGCAACCGAGAAACAATCGCTTTTTTGGAAATAGCTTGAACATCAGGAACACTGTGGAGCTTAGACTTAATTGCTCGGCCAGTTACCGGAAAATGGGCATCCATGGCTAAATAATTTTCCCAAGGAATCGCATTGATCTCATCGAATAACATGGTAAAGTTAGTGGCCTTGAAAGATTTAACGACGATCATCACCCGATCAGCCGTACGCAACCATAAATTAGCTTTGATAATGTCGTGTTCGTCACCCTCAAAAGTAATCCGACCGTTATCTGACTGAGTTGTGAAGCCGAGTGCTTTTAGTTCTTGATTAACCACTGATTCAAAACCAGCAGCCATCGTGGCAATTAATTGATATCTCATGTTGAACTCCTTAAGTTGGCGTAAATGATTGGCGCAAAATTAAACGTTGTATTAGCTATATTATACACGAATGTGCGTAGGGATAACAGGTGATCTCACTATTGCTGTTTTCATGCCTCGGTGAGTAAAACGATGATATTTTAATTCTTCGTGTCTTTGGGAAATACGCTGGTGGAACGCTGCAAGCGTCGATTTAAGCCGAATGAAACCCAATTCGTCTTAAATACGAGCTTTATTGCAAGTGGTAAACCACTTACAATAATTCCGCAGCTGACCGCGATTTCCCTCCGACACTGACAAAAGAGATTTAGTGCAACTTAACTGCAGTTTTATACTTGTAAAAATTTAGAAACGATTTAATCACATGTTTGCTAGCTTTGGAATAAAGTTGCCATCAGTAGTGAAGTTAGTATAGTAATATGACATAGCAATCTAGTTAAGTGGCGGCGAAAAAATACCGCTCAGTAGTGAAATTGTTGTTGACGATTTATCGTTTACAACAAGGCTCAGTTTTAAGACGAATTGTTTTTTATTCAACTTAACGCGATACCCACTACGTTCCAGCGTTAAGTATTTTTTCGCCACTACGACAACGTGTTAAGTTTTAAAAGTTATGCTAACAAAAAAAGAGCTGCGACTTTCGTCACAGCTCCCTACCTTTGGCAAACTTCTATAAGCCACGTTTTGTTCCGATTAAAACTAGGTCCATTTTAATCATCAGTAATCATCTATCTGCTGACGCTCCTACTTTAGGTTCATTTCCCGCCATAGGACTCCCCTACCAAAATTTGGGTTGCTCGCTCGTGGGGTTTACCCCGTTCCACTCGACCGTTTTCACAGTCGACTCGTCTCTGTGGCACTTTCAGGCTATAACCATGGTCAAAAGACTTTAGATCATTGAGCCGCCGTTACTCTAAAAGAGTACCTTAGCTTATTGGGCTAAGCGCGAACACTACAAGCATCTCAGCTTGTGCGGGCGTGGACTTTCCTCAGCCGACTCAGGGCCGACCGCGATTACTCGAAGTTTACCAAGTTAAATTAACTTTTACTATTTTACGCTTAAATGAATCAAGTTTCAACCTAGAATCGATTTAACCAAGTTGATTCAGTTGATTTTTTATTCTCTGTTTGATCGTCATCTTCATAAGCTGACTTCAAATTCGAACTAGTTTTGTCTTCGCTAGTGTAGCGACTACTTGGTGCAGTTGGTTTTGGTGCGATTCGGGCTGCTTCTTTCTCACCGAAGACATGACGTTCCAAGTTACTTAAACGACGCAAAATATCGTAATTAGTTGTATTTTGCGCTGCATTAGTAGCAGGTGCTGGCGTTGCAGCAACAGGTGCAGCAGTTGGTGTTTCTTGTTGAGATAATTCATCAACCTTTTTAACCAAACGCTTGTTGTCTGCTTCTAACGCCTTAATGCGAGCATTAAATGCTTCGTAATCTTGGATGACTTGATCAAGAAATGGATCAACCTCGGCAGAGTCATAACCACGGTACTTTTGTTTAAAATCTTTGTTAACAATATCTTCAGGAGTGAAATTAACTTTAAAATCGCGTGTGTCTTCTGATTTTTCCATATGTGAACACCTCATTATACTTTTACGCGTTATTCTCAGTATAGCAAAAATGGCTTAAATTGCAAAAGACATTGGCGACCTTACTATAATCTTTAAAATTAAAAAAATCGGCAGTGCCCCACATTCTTATCGCTAGACTATTAATGGTTAATTATTGCCAATCATCGTCGGCGTGTTGGGCTTCACTTAATTGTTCAGCTTGGTCTTGCAACTCATAAAAATCAATCAAGCGCAGTGGATAATCTGTTTCACGTTCACTTTTTTGTTTAAGAAAATCGTAATCATACTGCGGCTTGCCTGGATATTCAGGATCATAAACCATTAGTGCGCCATCAGTATGCTCACTCATAAAAGTTTGATAATTCTTTAATTGACTAGGATTTTGATAAGGATGCTGGGAAACGTTGCCAGTGAAATCGGCTTTAGTTAAAATTTGCTGGAGCTTTTGCTGATTATGTTCGTTCCATTGTTTGCTAAATTCGGCAAAAGGGAACATAATAGCGATTTTAAAATCGGGAAAATCTTCTTTTAATTCAGCCGCGACTTCAACACCCCACTGTTCAACTCCTAATTGGGCACCAGTAATCAGCCACTCTAAACCATCCTCAAGATAAATTCGGAGTGTATTTTTTAGAGAATATTTAATAACTGCTAACTTCGGGTCCTTATCTTGATAAACATTCAGTTCGTAGCCCCGATAGCCAGTTAACCACAGTCGACTCAACATCATATCAGCCTTTCTGATGAGTTAATCTAAAGACCATTTGGTATAATAGGCATAGGAGCGTGAATTTATGACCATTAAATATCCAGATGGACGTTATTACCAAGGTAATACTGATACTAATCAGTCTAACACAAAGTTACATCATCGTGATAACGTCATTTTCGGTGGCCGCGGCATGTCTTTAGAAGAAACGATTAATGACAGCAATGTTTATTATCGCAGTCAAGACCGAGCCGTCATTTATAAAAAACCGACACCAATTCGAATTGTTAAAGTTGACTATCCGAAGCGGAGTAAAGCAACAATTAAAGAAGCTTATTTCCAACAAGCTTCCACAACAGATTATAACGGTGTTTACCGTGGCTACTATTTAGACTTTGAAGCAAAAGAGACTACTAATAAAGCTTCTTTTCCTTTAAAAAACTTTCATCAACATCAGGTTGATCACTTTAAACGCTGTTTAGCCCAGCAAGGTATTTGCTTTACGATTATGCGTTTTTCCAGTTTGGAACGTTATTTTGTAACACCAGCTTCTTTATTAATTGATTACTGGCAATTACAAGAGACCAATCGAAAATCAATTCCGTTAAAAGTAATTGAAACGCAAGGCTATGAAATTCAGGCGGGTTTTCACCCTGCTTTGGATTATTTAAAGGCAGTTGATCAACTGATTCAACATTCAACGCAAACAAATTCTAAAGGTGGCAAAATATGACACAAAACAATATGACCCGTGAAGCACGAATGGCGCAGCAGAAAAAAACTAAGCGTCGCCCCACTAGCTCAAAACCACAACGCCAGAAACCATTATGGCGTCGTATTCTTAAATGGACTTTAATCATCATTTTGGCTGGCTTTTTGGCCGGATTAGGTTTGTTCTTCTACTACGTTAAGGACACGCCAGCTTTGAAGGAATCTAAGTTGGCTTCTGGTGGTTCCACCATGATTTTAGCCAGTAATGGTGATACGATCACGCAACTAGGTGAAAATCGAACCCATGTTTCGGGAACAGAAATTTCACAGCAATTAAAAGACGCTGTGGTGTCAATTGAAGATCGTCGCTTTTATGATGAACCATTTGGTGTTGACCCCTTACGAATTGCTTCAGCCACTGCCTATAATGTGACTCATCGTAATGCGGCACCGCAAGGCGGTAGTACTTTAACCCAGCAATTAGTTAAATTAGCCTATTTCTCAACCAATAAGTCTGACCAAACCTTACGCCGTAAAGCTCAAGAAGCTTGGCTGGCTGTTCAAGTTGAGCGCAAATACTCTAAAGAACAGATTTTAGAGTATTACATCAACATGGTTTATGAAGGTAATGGCGTTTATGGTATGCAAACAGCGGCTAATTATTATTTTGGTAAATCAATTAAGGAACTTAATCTAGCCCAAACAGCATTAGTTGCGGGCATTCCTAATGCCCCTACCACCTATGACCCTTATGAACATCCAGAAGCTGCTAAAACCCGACGAGATTTAGTCATTAAGTCAATGCTGCGTGATAAGAAGATTACCGAAGAAGAAGCCACAGCCGCAATTAATACACCCATTACGGACGGCTTAAAGGCAAAATCGCAACAAACTTTAAATCAAACCAATGCTTTAGTTTCAGATGCTTATCTGCAAGAAGTTATCAAGGCGATCAAGAAAAAAGGTTATGATCCCTATCGAGACAATTTAACGGTTAAAACGAATTTAGATTTAAGTACACAAAAGAAAGTTTATGACTTAGTTAATGGTAGTTCGGTTGTTTTTCCAGACGATACAATCCAAACCGGAATTACGATTATGGATCCTAATAATGGTGATGTGGTTGCCATGGTTGGTAATCGTAAAGTCGGTAATGTGCAAATGGCACTTAATCACGCGACACAAACCACAAGAAGCAATGGTTCGACAATGAAACCGATTCTTGATTATGGCCCCGCCATTGAATATTTGAATTGGGCAACAAACCACCGCTTAGATGATTCTAAGTACATCTATCCAGGTACAGACATTCAGCTTTATGACTGGGATCGTCAATATTGGGGCAACATGACGATGCGCTATGCCCTCGCGCAATCACGTAATGTTCCTGCCGTCAAAGCATTAGAAACGGTTGGTTTAACAAAGGCCAGTCAATTTGCTAGCAATCTTGGTATCGATCTCCCAGACGATGCCGGTTTGTCAGCTGGCATTGGTTCCGATGTTTCTACGCTTCAAGTTGCGGCGGCTTATAGTGCTTTTGCCAATGGGGGTACTTATTATCAACCGAAGTATATTTCAGAAATTACCACTGCTGATAATATTAAACATGAGTACGATCAAGGCACTGGTAAAACGGCAATGAAGTCTTCCACCGCATATATGATTACCGATATGCTAAAGGATGTGATTAGTTCCGGAACTGGTACACGGGCTCAAATTAGTGGATTACATCAAGCCGGCAAAACTGGTACCACAGATTATTCTGATACAGAGTTGGCTAATAACTATGCTTTAAGTGGTACGGTTAAAGATTCATGGTTTGCTGGATACACGAAGCATTATTCTGTGGCAATTTGGTTAGGCTATGATAAGTCTAGTGAACACGGTGTAGCTACTTCTAGTGAACGAATTCCAGCTCAACTTTATAAAGCGATTATGACTGATCTAAGTGCTAACGTCAGCAACACTGATTGGACCATGCCAAGCTCGGTTGTTAAACGCAATGGCGAGTTATATGTGCGTGGTTATGCACCAGCAGCGTCATCTAGCAGCTCTAAACGTTCAAGTTCTAAGAGTTCTTCTAGTGTGCTGTACAGTTCTAGTTCGATATTCAGTTCAAGTAGTAGTGAATCAAGTTCTAGTTCATCAAGTAGTAGTTCTTCATCAGAATCCTCATCATCCAGCAGTAGTTCTTCGTCAGAATCTTCTTCCTCAAGTTCAAGTAGTGAATCAAGCTCTAGCTCTAGCTCGAGTTCTAGTGTTGCACCAAGTAGTTCTTCCTCCTCAAGCTCAGCTACAAGCACGCAGAGCTCAACAGAATCACAGGCCAATAAAAGTGTCGCTAATTCTGAAACAACATCTGCAAAATAATTACTTGTTCGATAAATAAAAAGCTTCACGCTAAATGATTTTAGCGTGAAGCTTTTTTGTTTTTCTAGATATAAAATTATCGATTATTTCATGTTCTCAAATTCCTTCAATAAAGAATCTTCGTCGATATCATTTGAAAAGTATAAGTCAATTAGTGTCTTGCTCTTTACAAAATTATTATTTGCTTCGGATTTTAGAGAGCTATAAAGTGTTGTGAACATGACGCCATATATGCCACAAGTAATAGCATAAGGGGCACCAAATTCTGTATCTTTTTCAAGAGTAACTCGTGCGCCATCGGCTCCCTCTTCGTCCCTAATAATCACGCCTTCTTCGGAGCCTTTTTCGCCAATTGTACTTCCTTTTTGAAAAGCAGTCCATAATATGATGCATCACCTACTTTTAAATAAGCTAACTTAAGTAAATAAACTCAAATATATTCTTGTAAGATTACGATTGTTTGACATAGTCCTGGCCAAAAGCACAAATCTCAAGCAAAGGACAAGTTTGACAGTTTGGCTGCCGCGCTGAACAAACTTCACGTCCAAAATAAATCATAGCATGATGGCCATTAATCCATTCATCCTCTGGCAAAGCTTTAGTAATCTTTTTTTCAATTTGTAAAACGGAATCTTTCTCCTTAGCGATCTTTAAACGCTTGGCAATCCGCGTAATATGCGTATCAACTGCAAAAGCTGGCACATTAAAGGCGTCACCTAAAATGACACTAGCTGACTTACGACCGATGCCAGGTAATGAAGTTAATTCTGCCATTGTCTGTGGCATGATGCCGTTAAAATCAGTCATTAGCTTTTGTGACATTGCCACAATATGTTTGGCCTTATTGTGATAGAGGCCGATCGATTTAATGTAGGGTTCAACTTCTGCTGGTGTCGCCTTCGCAAAAGCAGCAGGATTGGGATAAGCGGCAAATAAGGCCGGCGTTGCTAAATTAACAGAAACATCAGTTGCTTGCGCGCTTAAAAGGACACTAACCGCAATTTGAAACGGTGTTCGCGCATCTAAACTGGGCTTAGCGTCTGGAAAAAGCAGCATGATTTGTTCGACTGCCCAACGCGTTTGTTTTTGATTTAACATCCCTACCACCTCATCTATTGAAATTTAGCACGATAACGTTCTAAGTCATCCGCATTTTTAATTTGGCGTTTTTGCCAATCTAGTAAAATACGATCAATATATTTAAATGAACGTGCATCATTTAAGACCGCTTCCCGCAAAGCTAGGCGAATAATCTCAGTTGAGAAATGGTCACGATTTAACCAACTATCGACCGTTTCCATTTCAATTGGCGATAAAGTTCGGCCAAACTCGACTTCAATTTCTTGATATAGCTTGGAGACATCGGCTTGTTCAGCTTGAAAATTAGCGACAGTATCTTGGCTATCTAGCAAATGATCCAATCGTTCAAAAAATGGCGCGATATCATATTGATCAACGTGTTGATCATGATCAATAAAACTTTTAACGCGAATAAAACCTTTCTGGGTCATTTGTTGTAATGCTTGATAGATCTCACTAATTGGTCGTTTCACCACTTTAGCCAGTTCAGTTGGTGTTGGGAATTTTTCATCCTTTTGACTGTATTTGATGATTTGTAGAAAAATTGCCAACTGATGATCGTCCATACCTAGTTCGGCATAGTAATCTAAAATCAAGTTGGCAATGGCTGTTTGTGGTGTTCCGACCAAATCATTAATGGTTAGTTTCGTCATTGGTCACAAGTCCTTTAATCAAAATGTTCTGAACTATTTGTTGGTACAGCTACTCGTTAAATTCACTTAGAGATTTTCGATTTGTTCAACTAATTTACCCGTTTGGTAGTCAAATAAACGATAAGTTAATTGACCAGTTTTACTTTTAGTGGCTACTTCCCAAACTGGTTGGCCTTTATTGAGGCCTAAATCAATACCATAAATTTTATTAGACGGATATTTCTTGGTAACTAATTTGGTAATTTTATCTTTGGTATAAGCCTTATTAGTTTCAAGAACTGTGATTTTACCACTTTTTCCATTAATCAAAACATATTTCAGTTGATTATCTTGCGTGTAGCCAGCAACAGCATAATAAGTCTGCTCACGATTATAAATCATGAAATCAGTGGTCCGTGTTAGATGCGCGGCCTTTTTGCTGATGGTAATACTTTGTTTTTCTAAAGTATGGCGTGGTGTTGTGGCAATTTTATACCCACCAAATACCAATAATACCAAAACAATGATAATGCCGACGATAATATTTCGTTTACGCACGTTGTTAATCCCTCTCAAAAATCTTAACTTATCAACACTAGAGTTAAGTTTATTATAGCAAAACTTGATTGGCTTTTGAATTTACCCAAGTTGTGACCGATTATTCTTCAAAAAAGTCACTAATATGGTGCCCTAATTGTTGATTAGGCAAAATAATTTTAGGTAATTTGGGTGGAAAAGCTCGTTGAACCTTAGTGGCATAGGAACTATTAATCACCCGTTCATCCATCATTAAGACAATGCCCTGGTCAGTTTCCGTGCGAATTAAACGACCAAAGCCTTGCTTTAATTTCAAAATGGCTTTAGGCAAAGTATCGGTTGGAAATGGCGCTTTATTCTGAGCTTTAAGTAAACTATTACGATAATGTGTGGTTGGATTCTTAGGCGATTCAAAAGGAATCCGCGTAATAATGAGTAAGGATAACTGCTCACCTGGGAAATCAATTCCCTCCCAGAAACTTTGTGAACCCAGTAAAACGGCATTTTTAGATAAACGGAAACGTTTGGCAATTTTATCATTACTTCCGGTAATCCCTTGAGCCATAATTTCCCGCTTAAAGCCCAGGACATGTTGCAAGCGTTGATAAACGTTGCGAATGCTAGCAAGTGAGTTGAACAAAATTAATGTTTGAACATCGGTTTGTTGTAGCACCGGTAAAATCGTGCTCGCCAGCCAATTATCATAGTCCGCCCCATTTTCACTTGGCGAATACGTTTCTTGGGGTAATAATAACTCCGCCTTTTCTTCATACTGAAACGGTGAATCTAAGCGTAAAGTTTGCACATCTGTTTCGGTAAAGCCTAACTGTTCTAAGAAGTAGTCAAAATCATGACCAATGGCCAAAGAAGCGCCAGTGTAAATTTGAGTTTTAAACTGCTGATTCAGAGCTTGGCGCAACTTATCATGTGACTTGGCCAACCAATTAAAGCGATAATTAATCCCATCATCATCTAAGGACAAGTAAAACCCATATTGTCGAAATTCGTTATTTTGTAAATGATCAAAGCCAGTTACTAAATAGTCCAGATTCTTCTCTAATTTGTTATTCTGGAAAATTAACTCGGTGATCTTTTGGGCCGAAGTTGGTCGCATTTCTTGACGGTCCACGCCTGATTCCAAGGTTTCAGTTGCGTTTAAATAATTATCTAAATTATCAATTAGTTCATTTAAAGCCCGATTAAGCATGGTGAGATTGTTTTGGAAATCAGCGGCCTCCAAATAAACCGGTTCGCGAATGAAATTCTCACCAGCTAATAAGATCACTTGATCATTTAATTGTTGCGTTAAAGCTTGTGCTTGGCTTAAAAACAACTGACTCGTTAAAATAACCGGCTGTAATTTATCTAGCAACGGTTCAGCATCGTTATTGTCGGCTAAGCTTCTTAAGATATCATCAATTTGGTTCAAGCGATTGTGTAACTGCATCACTGAAAAATAACCGTGGGAGCTGTTGGTCAAATCTTCAGCAAAATGTTGGGCCTCATCGACGACCAAAATGTCTTGCTCATAACTAAAGTCTGTCAAATGTTGGGCCAAATAAGCGTTATTGGTAATCACAATATCAGCAGTTTGAGCAGCTTGTACCACTTGATGCCAATAATCAACCTCATAATAGCGACTACTTGGCACTAGCGTAGGCAAATGATTAATACTTTGGAAGAACTCCGTATCATAATTTGTAATTTGTAACTCATCTAAGTCCCCTGTTTGGGTTTGTGTTAGCCAAACTAGGATACGCATTTCGTTAATGGCTGTACCACGATTTTTGGCGCCGTGTTGTAAATAGGCTGCAAAGCGGTCGAGATCCAAATAGTGGCTAGCACTTTTTAA
This sequence comes from Lapidilactobacillus dextrinicus DSM 20335, assembly GCF_001436095.1. Taxonomy (GTDB): domain Bacteria; phylum Bacillota; class Bacilli; order Lactobacillales; family Lactobacillaceae; genus Lapidilactobacillus; species Lapidilactobacillus dextrinicus. The sequence goes on from NZ_AYYK01000004.1 coordinate 166,623, forward strand.
TAATGCTGCACTAAGTGATTGATGCCGCAAATGAGCAAGTAATGGTACGGCTTGACGATAAAGTTGCGCTTGTAGGACTGTGGTGGAAGTGGTAATGACGAGACGAGAATGCGGCTGAGGCTTGGTTAGTTCATAAGATAATGGGAATAAATAGCCTAGAGACTTACCAACACCAGTAGGCGCCTCGATTACTAAATTAGTTTGTTCACTATCGTGTGCATGTTGCTGGATAAAATCCATCATCTTAAATTGAGCAGTCCGCGGTTTAATAATTTGGTCGAACTGTTGGCGTTTGTCATCGTCAGTAATGGGATAGTCTTGATTTTGACGCTGATCAGTTGTCGCTTGTTCGCTAATCATACGGCGAATCGTGAATTGACCAATCTGTTGCAAGTATGGTGGCAATGGTGCGGTGTGACATTGGTCAAGAATCTGTTCAAATATTTGACCAGTCTGTCTCGTTAAATACTGACTAAGTTGCACTAATTGTCGTAAGACTTCTTGAGGTAACTGTTTTAATTGATTTAATAAGATAATGAAAATTTTAGCAGTGGCAATAGCATCACTATCTGCTTGATGAGGATGTTCATGATTAATGTTTAAGAAAGTACTTAAATCTTTTAAACGATAACTAGCGGCTTGAGGCAACATAATTTGCGCTAACTCTACGGTGTCGATCGCAATGGGATCAATCGGATCTAATCCTACCTCCACAAATGCCTCGTTTAAAAAAGGTAAGTCAAAATTAACATTATGAGCAATAAAAATTTTGTCAGCTAGCAATTCACGTAATGTTGATGCGACTTCATCAAAGGTCGGCGCACTAGCTAGCTCGCTGGTTTTTAATCCGGTTAAGGCCAGAATTTCGCGGGGAATGGTGCGTTCCGGATTAATCGATAAAGAAATATTCTCGGTAATCGTATCGTTTTCGATAATCGCACAGCCAAACTGAATAATTTTATTGCCGGCATGGCGCTGCGTGCCGGTTGTTTCTAGGTCAACGACGGCATAGACTTTATCTGCCAACTTCCCCGCTCCTTTAATTACTTAAGAGACAAAATTAGGATTGTCTCCTATTGGTTTTCTTTTGGAATTAACTTTAATGAAAATGACTGATGCTGCTTTAATTGCTAAAATTAGAGCTCAACAAGTTGATCAATATCTAAGAAATACAGGTACTTATGAGTAACTGGTCTTTGAAGCATATTACTGAGTGCTTGTTCGTATAAATTAAGCTGCCCTTGATATTTAGCAACCAGTTCAGCCAAGCGATCTGCTTGCTGAGCACCATGGCCTACATAATCGGTCTTGTAATCAAATAAGATCACGTCATCATCGTTAATCACATACCCATCCATAATACCATGGACTAATAGGTTTTGTATCTCTGTTTCATCAGGCATTTTAAAAATTGCTTGTGCTGGTAATAATAATGAAAAGGCAACTTCTCGCTGGACACGGTTTTGTTGATCTTGTAAAGCATGCCCTAATGGTGTTTTGAAGAAATTGACGATAGCTTGCAAATCGATTTTAGCTGCAACTTCGGGCAAAATTAATTGCTGATCAGTTAATCGTTGTCGCAGTTCAGATAAATAGTTTAAATCAATTAGCCGTTGTAATTCAACCCGTTGTAACAATAAATGTGTGGCAGTCCCAATTTGTGACCCAGTAACCTTTTGCTGTTGCGTCATAAAGCTAGGCTTAGGGAAATCATCATTGACTAAACGCCCACTTAAATCAGTTGGTGGTAGTAAATGTGCAGCCTGTTGCTGATCAGCTGTGCCAGCTAAAGTTAACGGTAAAAAACTAAGCTGGAATTGGTCAGGATCGGTAAAGGCTTGTTTAATTTCAGAAACAGATTGGTAGGCTGTTGTCTGAGTTGCTGTTTGATGCGGATATTGAAAATTAAGTAAAGTGGCAATTGTTGTTTGAAGTTTCTGATCTAATTTCGTTAATGGCACTTCTACTGCGCCGACAGTTTCTGGGTTAGTGGTAGTTACAGGTGCTTCAATGAGATCGCTTTGATTAAACACTTCAACCGTAAATTGCGCGGTGGTTGGTAATAATGAACTGGCCGATTGTGTGGCTGTCCCACGAATTTGTAAGGTTTTAGCACGTAAAATTGCAGGTAGCATCAGTTGCAAGAAATTTTGCAGTTTGCTAGGTAATCGTAAATTGGTTGGTAGTAAGGTAGTTAAGTGTTCATCATTAACTTGGTAAGTTTGGACTAGTTTGTCCCAATTATCAATTGCCCCGACTAACAATAATTTTTGCTTCGCACGAGTCATGGCGACGTACAAAAGACGCATTTCTTCAGCAATTGCAGCTTGTTGATGCTGTTGGCGGATGAAATTATCAATTAACGTTGGATATTTAACCCGTTTTTGTAAATCAATATATTTAACACCAGCGCCGTATTTACCATCGAGTACAACCTTATTGCGCCGAACGTCGCTTTGGTTGAATTGGTGATCAATATTAAAGACAAAGACCACTGGGAATTCCAAACCCTTACTGCCATGAATTGTCATCAATTGCACGGCATCTTCGTTACTTTCGCCAACGGAAGCCTGCGCTAAATCTTTTTCATGCGCTTGCATTTGTTTAATGAAGTTAATGAATTGATAAAGCCCTTTGAAACTTGTCTGTTCATAACTAAAAGCCCGTTGATACAACGCGTGTAAATTCATCGCCCGTTGTAAACCACCAGGCATTCCGCCCACATAATCTAGGTAACCAGTTTGTTGATAAATTTCCCAGACTAATTGCGCAATGCTGTGTTGAACGGTGTAATCACGTAAATGATTTAATAATTGCAAGAAGTCTTGCAGGCGAGTTGTTAACGGTGAATCAGGCAATTGCGCAGCTTTTTGTAAAGCATGATAAAAATTATGCTGCTTGTCAGTCGCCCGAATAACGGCGAGATCATTCTCGTTTAAATTACCAATTGGCGAACGTAAAACCGTGACTAAGGGAATATCTTGTTCAGGATTATTAATGATTTCCAAAAAAGCCAACATGACTTGAATTTCAGTCGTTTGGAAATAATCATTGGCATCTTTAACAAAAACAGGAATTCCTTGACGCTGCAACTCGCTCACAATTGCTAGGTTGTCATGCCGCGTTGGTACTAAAATGGCGATATCGCGATAAGTGATGTTGCGTTTTTGTTCGAGCTTACGGTCATAAATCTGGTAAGGTTCATCAAGTAATTGTTTAATTTTTTGACCTAAAAGTTTAATTCGGGCTTCATCCTTACTGAAGGTACTATTTAGGATTGCATTATCATCTGGAGTCGTTTTTTCGGCTGTACTTTTAGTTTCATACAAGAGCACTTCGGTACTGGTCTCTAAATCTTCAGGATAATCTTGGGCCCCTGTAACGAGTTGCGCATCTTGATCGTAATCGAGTTCAGCTAGGTCGTGATGCATCACCTGTTGGAATAAGAAGTTGGTACTTTGATTAATGTTGGCTGTTGAACGGAAGTTTTCCGCTAGAATAATGCGCTCGCCAGTAACGGCTTCAGATTTAAAATCTTGATACTTCTGTAAAAACTTACTAGGATCGGCTTGGCGAAAACCATAAATAGATTGTTTCACATCTCCAACCATAAATAAATTACCAGGTTCATCTTGTGAAACAGCTTGTAAAATGGCCTCTTGTAGTGGATTAATATCTTGGTACTCATCGACTAAAACTTCATGAAACAATTGGCGGTAATAGGCTTGGACAGGTTGTTGGCCGTCTTTAACAAACATGAGCAATTCCCAAGTTAATTGTTCCCAATCGTTAAAGTCTAGCGCCTTTAAATGTTGTTTTTCAGCTTGATAAGCTTGAATAAATTCTTTCGTAACATCAACTAAGGTTTGTAAAACTGTACTAGCGGCTTGTTGACTTTTAATGAGGGTTGCTTCCGGTGCAAAGAAGTACTGTGTTATCAAGTTTTTGTATAATTCTTTAAACACGTCGAGTTGTTGTTTAAAAGCTTCGCGCTCAGGCAACTCTTCCGCATACTTTTTAGCTTTAACCGTGAAGCGACTAGGAAATTTAAATTGTTGAAGTTTTGTTGCCAAGGTGTGGTAGTCAAGTACTTGATCTTTAGCCAGGATAATACTGCTTAATAATTGTTGATCAGCCGTAAAGAATTCGGCCAGTTCCCCTTTATCGTCGGTAATTGTGGGTAATTTTGCTAATAAATAATCGCAAGCGGTGGCAACTTCTTGAATGTTATTCAATAATACTGGTTTGATTTTATCTTGGAAGTAAGGATTATCACTGATTGAATTTTCGATTTGATAAGATTGCACCACATTATCTAACCAGACTAATGGTTGAGGTCGAGCAATGGCAAATTCATACAACGAAAAAACCGCATCAGCTAAGCCTTGATCAGAGCGGTCATTACCAAACTGTTCTGCCAACTGGAAAAAGGCTTCATCTTCAGCATCGTAATGCTGATCGCGCACGTTGGCCCAGGTCTGTTCTTTAATTAATTCTTTCTCAGTATCATCAGCTAATAAACGAAAGTTAGGATCTAAGTCTAATAGATAATAAAACTTCTGAATTACCTTTAAACAAAAGGAATGCAAGGTACTAATTTGGGCAGTATTTAATAAATTCAGTTGTTGCCGCAGTGCTTGTTTTTCAGCACTATTGGTTGCTTGTTCAACGGCATCATTTAAAGCTTGGCGAATTCGCTCGCGCATTTCGGTGGTTGCAGCATCAGTAAACGTCACAACCAGTAGTTGATCCAAAGGCACGCCATGGAGAACTTCTTCAATGATTCGTTTCACTAGTACCGTCGTCTTACCAGAACCGGCTGATGCAGAAACCAGAATGTCGTGACCGTGATGATCAATTGCGGCTTGTTGTTGTGGTGTGAACTTAGGCATCGGGCTCGTCCTCCTTTTTTGGTTTTAATTGATTTAAAACATCAGCTTTACCTAGTGTTGGTAAAATGTGATAACGATTTTCTGGGAGCATCGCGTCAAACATCATGATTGACTTATAGTCAGTATATTGCAGACCAGTTTCTTGATCGCTTAATTTATAAGGAGCAATTCGTAATTTGCCAGAGAAAATTTCGTTAGCAGCGGCAATCAACAGTTCTTGATTATGTTGCAACAACAGTTGTAATTCATCAGTTGTGACCCCGGAATTGTCATTTGTAACTTTATAACCAGCTGATTTCGTATATTTCACTGGATATAATAATGAATTCGTACTTTCGGACTTAGGATCTAAGTTAGCTAAGTAATCTGTTTGCGGCTGTTCAATTAGCAGCCCTTTATAGCGATGCTTTTTTAAAATTTCTTGGTTAACGTTTAAATTATCGGCATATTTTAACGGCGTGTCCGCAATATGCAAATAAAAAGCCCCGACTGGTTCGGCTTGGTTTAACGATAAGCGCTGATAGTTATTGGCAACGGTTTGTAGGTAAGTTAATAGTTGTAAAGATAAACCATGGTAGGCGCGAGTAAAATCAAATTTCTTGTCGCCTGATTTATAATCAATGATTTGATAGTAATTCAAATCAGCAGCTGTACCAACGTCAATCCGATCGATTTTACCGCGGACGGATAGTTGTTTGTTGTCAGCCAACTGGAATTCTAATCCTGGCAGGCCTTTAGTCCCCTCAATGATTCCAAATTGCACTTCAGTCATTAACGGACGTAAAAAACTATGCGCTGCTTGTTCAATTAAGACTTGGCTCATAAAAGCACTGGTTTTACTCAAACGTCGGCGGTAATAATGCATTTGGCCAGGACCATTGAGAATTTGATAGTCCGTTTTACCAAGTAAGGTTTGGCTAATTTCTTGATCTAAGGCATCTAACTGCGTTTGGGTTAGTTCTTCTGGCTTTAGGTGACGCTCGGTCAATAATTTAACGAAGTGATCTAAATAATCATGGAAGAAAGTCCCTGTATTCGCACTATCAACGGTATATTCTGCACGTGGTCGCAATTTAAGACCATACTTTAAGAAATAATCGTAAGGATTCATGTAAAAATTCTCTAATTGCGAAACCGAACTAAATAAATGTTGACCGTATAACTTTTGGACGTTTTCTGAAGTTAAGTCTTGCGGTTGATTGCGATACGTTAAGCTGGCTAAAAGATGCTTAAAGAAGTCTTGCCGACCATTTTCTTCTAATAGTCGTTTCACCCATTGCCAAGCTGGTGGTAATGGTTCATTTTGAGTTTGCATTTGGCGACTTAACAATAGTAATGGGCCAACAACACCTTGTTTGGATGCGGCAAAGTCAAGAATACGACTTTCGCGTTGCGGATAGTCGGTTAAAGCGGTAGTTGGCAAGTCAAAGTGTTGTTGAATCCGGGCAACATATGGCGATAGTTTATTTTCAGCGTGACGGTCACTATGACGCGGATAAGTAAAAATTAACCGTTGCTGCGGCGTTAAGAAAATTAAACCGTAGCGCAAAGGTTGTTCAACAGCTTGTTCGTTAGTAGCCTCCCCTAGCTGCTGGGGCTTATTAGCCGTCACTAAGTATTGATTAATTAAGCGTCGTTCTTGATCATCAATTAATTGATTGCTTTGAGTTTGCGTAGGCAAATTATCACGGGTTGCCCCTAGAATAATTGTAATTTTATGAGTTTGTTCTTGAACCATCCCTACTTTAGAGACTAAAACCGCATCTAAAGTTGCAGGAATTTGAGAAAACTCAGTGTTGTTGAAACCGGCGTTTAATAAATCAGTAAAGACGGTTAGATCAAACGGTTGTTCACCCCAAATCGTCACGTAATCATCCAGCAAGTTGATAAAAGCCTGATAAGTTTGGCGTGGCTGTTGGGCTAAGGCCAAGTCATTTTGGTCGATAGCGGTTTGCTCCCAAGCTTGCAACTTGGCAATAATTTGCTGGTTGTTTAAAAAGTCATATAGACAGCTAGCAAAATCTTTAGCCGTGGTGACTTTTTTAACGGCTTTTTGCCAAGCACCAAAAACTTGTGCGATAAATTGGTGTAAATTTTCAATTGCGGTCATTTGGGCATCTGGCTCAATATTATTGGTGGCCTGCTTGCGATAAGGTCCTTCAAGTGTCCAAGGTTTTGTTTTTAGCCAAGTTGTGCCGCGAATACCAAAGGCCAAGGCGTAATTTTCTAACCAATCTAGTTGTTGCCGAAATTCTGACAGTTCACGATCGGCTGGGACCAGTAATTCAGTCCGTAATAACACAAATAAATCTTCCCGGTTTAAAGGATTCTGGGTCATATTCAATAATGACTTGATAAAGACAACCAAGGGATGATTGGCCATGGGTATTTGTTGATCACTGAAAAACGGCAATTCATTTTGCTTAAACAAGGCCACAATTGGGGCAGTATAATCTGGTAGATTATTGGCCAGGACTAAAAAGTCCCGGTAACGATAATTTTGTAATGCGACTAATTGCCGAATATAGTTGGCCACACCGCGCACTTCACTGGTAACAGAATCTGCCTGCCAAATTTGAACATCTTGTTTCATTTTTTGATCCATTTGCGCATTTGCTGGTACACCATTAGTTGAATCAATCCAATAATCTTCAAGTGCTTGTAAAGCTGGTGACGTTCTTTTTGTTTGGCAACTTAACCAATTTTCCGCTGCAATTGTCGTCAGGTCGGGATAGCCTAGTTGACGTAGCATTTTAAGGGGGCCGTGAAAATAATATTGTTCACTAATATCTTGATGTTTTAAATCGGGATTTAAATACAAAGTTAAATAAACCGTCGCCCCCTGTTGATCGAAGTTACGGAGTAATTGTACTTGCTGTTGGTTTAATTCTGAAAAACCAGAAAGATAAATATTAAAGTTTGAAAAGTCGCGCTTTTCGGTTTGGCTAATAAAATAAGCCATTAACTGTTCATTAGTCATGAATTTAGCCGCGACTTCTGCTTGATAATTCTCGAAGATAAAGCTTAATTCATTAATTTTTTCAAGTGTTGAGCCAGGGACTTGTTTTTGTTCAGGGAGTTTAGTCAGAATTTCTTGTAAGTCCGCTGTTGAGAAGTTTCCCTGTAATAATTCATTAAGTTGTTGTCCGAGTTGTTCCAGGAAGCCCATTTTTCGACTCTCACCAAAAAAGAGCGGCAACTCTTGGCGATGATCGTGCAAGAAGTTACTGAGAAACATCGCTTGCGCTGCTGGTGATAGTTGGGGTTGCTGATATTTAGGATCATCACGTAAGAAATACCACAGCAACCGTGAGAAAGATAGAATTTGTAAGCGACTGCTGGCGATAATACCATTTGTTGCCAATTCGGGCCGAGCATCTGCCAAATGTGCTAGAATCTGGACTTCACTATTAAATTTAATGTGATTAGGGACTAAACAAATGAATTGCTTGTCTAAAGATGTTGAATAATCGGTGCTGATTTGTTGGTACAATCTTGCCGCAACATCATCTTGTTGGCGACCTACTATGAATTTCATTGTCATTGTCGTTATCTCCTTGTTGTTATTTTAGCATATTAGCCAGTCAGCGCGTATGAGGGATTCTCCGTGAAATTTGGTCATTTTTTGCTCAAAATAGCGCACATTATAACGTTATTTTGTCAGCCGCTGTTCTTTTTTGAAATGTTAAAAAAAGATTCAAACTTTAAAAATTTGCCAACTGGGGCGTGAGTTAAGGTATCATAAGTTTAGGATATTTTTGAGGAAGGTTTTTTTATGAAAAAAATTGGCATTGGGACTAGTCACGCCAAATTAATTCTTGTCGGTGAACACGCAGTTGTCTATGGGATTCCGGGCATTACCATTCCCTTAACAGGCATTCAAGTCCGCGCAACGCTAACACCGCAAAGTCAAGCAGTCGACCAACAACCAGAAATAAGTTTTGATTCTGCACTTTATCATGGTTTATTGGCCAATGTACCTGACGAATTGGTCAATATTAAGAGCCTAATTGAAACTTTTATTACTAATCAAGGCGCAATGCTGGCTTGGCCTAAAAAGTTGCAACTAACGGTTGCCAGTGACATCCCTTTTGAACGTGGTATGGGATCATCAGCAGCAATTTCAACGGCGGTTTTAAGAGCGTTACTTGATTTTACAGAAATTAAAGTTACGTCAACTGAATTTGATGAGTTGGTTAATGTTGCTGAAATGATTCAACATGGTAATCCTAGTGGCATGGATGCACTCGTTGTTAAGTCTGATCAAGGTTACTTTTTTCAACGGCAGCAATTAGCACAGCCCTTAACTATTAAGCTGCCGGGCTATTTATTAATTGTTGACAGCGGTGTAACTGGACGTACCAGTGAAGCCGTTCGTTCGGTGGCGGCTTTAAAAACGGTCAATGCTAAATTATGGCATGATCAGATGACGGCAATTAAAGATATCGTAGAACAGGCTAAGACGATCTTAACGCAAACCGATCTTGTTGCCCAACATCATTTTGGCCAGCTCTTAAATCAAAACCAAACAGCCCTACAACAACTTCAAGTTAGTACAGCGACCCTTAATCACTTAATTGCTAAACTACGTGAACATGGCGCTTTAGGAGCCAAGTTAACTGGCGGTGGCTTAGGTGGTTGCGTTTTTGGCTACTTTGCTGACTTAACGACTGCTCAAATTGCCCAACGTCAATTCACGGAGAAAACTTGGTTAACATCTTTAGCTAAAACGGAGGTAGAATAATGAGCTTAGCGCGCGCATATACAAATATTGCACTAGTTAAATATTGGGGTAAACGTGATGTTGCTCAAATGCTCCCCTACAATAGTTCACTGTCATTAACACTGGATAAATTTTATACGGAAACCAGTGTTGAATTCACAGATCAAGCTGAGGATCAGTTTATTTTTGAAGGCCAGCAACAACCAGTCTCTGCCAAATTGATGCGAGTCTTAGATGATGTTCGCCAATTAGCCGGTAGTCAGCAAAAAGCACAGGTTAAAAGTCATAATCATGTCCCCACGTCAGCTGGTCTGGCTTCTTCTGCGTCTGCTTTTGCCGCTTTAGCAGTGGCGGCTAGCCATGCTGCTGGTTTAGAATTGTCTCGACGTGAGTTATCAATTCTCGCCCGTCACGGTTCTGGTTCTGCCAGTCGTTCATTGTATGGTGGTTTTGTACTATGGCATGCGGGAACAGATGATCAAAGTTCTTTTGCAGAACCATTAAGTGAACAAGTTGATTTTCCGATTGCAGTTATTGCAGTCTTAGTTAATCAGCAACAAAAGTCGATTTTATCAGGGGCTGGTATGCAAGCGGCTGTTACTAGTTCCCCCTACTATTCTGCCTGGGTTAAAACTGCTGAGGCTGATATTAGTCGTATGTCTGCGGCTATTGCTGACCAAGATATCGCGCAAATTGGTAAACTCGCGGAAACTAATGCGATGCGCATGCATGCAACAACGCTAAGCGCTAATCCTCCATTTACCTATTTTGCTCCGGAAACACTCCAAATTTGGGAATTGGTCCGTCAAATTCGTACAAAAGGGTTAAATTGTTACTTAACGCTTGACGCTGGCCCTAATCCTAAATTAATATGTCACATGCAAGACGTTTCTAAAATCGTTGAGATTTTGAACGCAGAAATACCAAATCTTACTTATACATTGTGTCAACCTGGCCCTGGTGCCAAATTGATGACGCAATAAATTATGTATTTGAAGGGTCGAAATAATTAGATGATTACAGTCAAAGCTCCCGGAAAACTTTATATTGCAGGCGAATATGCTGTGCTGGAACCGGGACATCCCGCAATTCTCGTTGCTTTAGATCGATTTATCACGGTTTCAGTTAGCGAAGCGCAAGATCAAGGAACGATCAATTCCCGTCAATATGCTGAAACTGATTTTCATTGGCGTCGCCAAGGCGATCAAATGGTGTTTGATAATCGTGATAATCCGTTCCACTATATTCTTGAAGCAATCCGCGTTGTTGAAACTTTGGCCCTAGAAATGGGTAAACCACTCCGAATTTATGATTTAGATATTAACAGTCAACTAGAAGATAACGGTGGTCGCAAATATGGTCTTGGTAGTTCAGCAGCAGTGACTGTCGGTACCGTTAAAGCACTCTGTGAATTTTATCAACTTGATTTATCTCGCATGGATATTTTCAAACTAGCAGCCATTGCCCATTTTAATATTCAAGGTAATGGTTCATTGGGTGATATTGCCGCAAGCGTTTTTGGTGGTTGGTTAGCTTTTAGTACTTTTGATAAAGACTGGCTAAGAACCGTGTTAAAAACTGACAATTTCACCGAAATTTTGGCTAGTGAATGGCCTGGACTTAGAATTGAAGTGCTCAATGTACCTAATGAATTAGAATTATTAATTGGTTGGACTGGCTCCCCTGCTTCAACAAGTCGCTTGGTAGATAAAATTACAATTGCAAAGTTTGCCAAAAAAGATCAGTACCAAGAATTCCTAGCCAATAGTCGCAAATGTATTCAAGGCATTATTGCTGGTATTAAGACAGGTAATCTTGCAGCTGTCAAAGGCGGTATTCGAGGAAATCGCGCCTTGCTTAGACAATTAGGCGCATTCTCAGAAGTTAATATTGAAACACCAGAACTAAAAGAACTTTGTCAAATCGCTGAAAAATATGGCGCCGCTGCTAAATTCTCAGGTGCTGGTGGTGGTGACTGTGGTATTGCGATTACTGATCGTCACGTTGACCAAGCCCAATTGATTTCTGATTGGTCACGTCACCATATTGAAACACTGTCACTTGCTGTTTATAACTTAAGTGAGGTCTTAGTATGACCCAGCCTTCGCAACAAGAACAACGTAAAAAAGAGCATATTGCCATTGCTGAACGCTTTTATCGTCAGCCAGAATTTGCGCGTGATCAGTTTGCTGGTGTGCGTATTAGCCACCCTAGTCTACCTGATACAACTTTAGCATCTGTTCATTTAGAACAGATGCTCTTTAATAAAACCATTAATTATCCAATTTATATTAATGCCATGACTGGCGGCACGAATCAGGCCTTAGTTATTAATCAAAAGCTCGCCCAATTGGCTGCTCACTTCCAATTACCAATGGCAGTCGGTTCTATGAGCATTCTAAAAAAAGAACCAGAATTAGCCACAAGCTTTACCACTGTTCGCGAGAATCATCCTGAAGGGTTAATTTTTGCCAATATTGGCGCTGATCACCCGGTTGATTTTGCTATTGAGTTGATTAAGTTATTGAATGCTGACGCGCTGCAAGTCCATTTAAATGCGGCCCAAGAATTTGCCATGCCTGAAGGTGATCAAGATTATTTATGGTCGAAAAAACTGGCTCATCTTCAAGCAACAGTTGGACAAAAAACGCCCTTAATTGCTAAGGAAGTTGGTTTTGGTATGAGTGCCAGTACCATCGCCCAATTGTTAGCCCTAGGCATTCAAAATATTGATCTTTCTGGTATTAGTCGAACTAACTTTATTGAAATCGAAAATCATCGGCGTAAAACAGCGCTGATTTCTGATTACAGCGATTTTGGTTTAACCGTGATTGAGAGCTTGCTAGAACGCTTAAACGTTCAACAGACGCTTAAACAACAGCCAGTAATCACCTTTGCCAGTGGTGGTATCTCAACACCTTGGCAAGCTGTCAAATGTTTGGCTTTAGGCGGTGATTTAGTAGGGATGTCTGCTTACTTCTTACATTTAGCCTTACATCACGATTTAGACGAAATGATGACGCTATTTGCAGCTTGGCTAACAGAATTTAAAGGGATTTTTGCCATGCTTGGTTGCCGCAATGTAGCTGATTTGCGACAGTTATCACTAATTCTCAGCCCAGAATTAATTAACTTTGTTCAACAAACAGATTTAGATTGGCAGCAATTTAAACAACAACGCTAGTTATGAATAATAAAGCAAAAGCGCAAATCATCAATTGATGATTTGCGCTTTTTTATGATGAGTTCCTTAACGTTGACTTAGTGCACTGATGAAGGCCAAATAATTGGCAAAATCGCCAATGCGTTTGCGATGACCGTTAACATCAGCTAAGTGCCGTTGTGGTTGGTCAGCTTGTAAAAACAGTTTCTCAGTCCAAGCTTGGCTATGCCAACCTTTGAGTTTAAAAAGTCGCTCTAAAATTAAGAAATTAGTAATGACATCATTATGTGTTGCTGTGCGTACTTGGTCTTGCGCACTTCTTTCTGAGCGAGATAATAAATGCCATCCTGCTCGAATCGAAGTATATTTAATAGCTGAGCTCAGCAAATCTTGCCAGACTTCCTGAAATTCAGGATCTGTTGAGTCCGCCTGGTTAAAAATCTGCTGTTGTAACGCGTCCATTTCTGCCAATGTCAAACTTTCTGATTGCTGTAAATACCAGTCAAGGTTATTCATTTTGCGACCTCCACAAATTAACTTCTGTCATTTATCCTAACAGATTTTGCAGTGCTTTTCAGTTGTTAGTGGTCAAAGCTTGAATTAATAATTTTGCAACAGCCCGTACTGAGAATGGATTCTGACCAGTAATCAATTGTCCATCCTTAAGGGCATATTCGCTGTAAAAACGTTTCTTTTTAAATTCTACACCGTGTTCGGTCGCTATTTTTTGATTGAGAAATGGGACGACAGTTTTTTTACCTGCAATTATTTCTTCAGCGGGGGTAAAGCCAGTAATCTTTTTGCCAGCGATTAAATAATGCCCTTGCTCATCTTGAAGATTCAATAAGCCGGCAATACCATGACAGACCTAGACCAAATAACCACCATTTTGATAGATAGTCCGCGCAATCGTCTTTAGCTCTGGATTATCGGGAAAGTCCCACATCACACCATGGCCGCCAGTATAATAAATAGCATCATAATCAGCTGGTTTAATCTGTGTTGGCTTCAAAGTATTGCTCAAGCCACGCTGAATAAAATCTGCACTTTCATAAATCCCCATAATTGTTGCAAGTGTTTGTTTCGATAATGAGTACTTTTTTCATTCAATAAAACATCCTTTCACATTTTAACTAACAGCTGTAGAACTAATGAATTGGTGGTATGACAATATTAACCTTGCCGACAGTATGGCCAGCTTTAGAATAAGTTAAGTCTTCTTTAATTTTGGCAAAGGGATAAGTACGGTCAATGAGCGGTTGTAGCTTACCGGCTTCAATCCATTCGGTTAATTGTTGTAATTGAGTGCCATCTTCGTGCATTAAATAAAATTGATAGCCAACACCATAATACTTAGCAATCTGCCGCTGCTCAGTTGAAAAGAGCGCAAAAATCATTTTTTTGAATTTATTCAGATGTTGTTGATCAGCAAAATTGGGTTCGGGGATGTTATTTATTGTGACATAATTGGCCCCGGCTTTAAGATTTTTAGCGCTTCCTTGAGCTTGGTTTCACGACGGGTGTCTAAAAAACCGTAAAAAATGAAACGTTGGCAAGATTAATCGCTGACAGATTTAATTAAAAAAGCACTGAAAAATGACTTGCGCAGCTCATTTTTTCAGTGCTTTTTCGTGTTTAATTTGTTTTATTTGCTTCCGATGAAGTTACAGGTATCATTAACGAACGTAACAAACTGGCGTAATTAGGTTGGCGGCGATTACGTTTGATCTGTTGTTTCAATTCATGCAATTGGTCGGTAATAATCGCTTTGGCGCCAATAAACATCATATGATCCATTTGTTGTGGTTCATTAACCGTCCAAGCATAAACTTGTTGTTTTTTCTGTTGAGCATGACGAATAAATTTGGTATTTAAGGTTGTCGCCTCCATCGTATAAGCATTGGCTTTAGTCACTGGTAACGTTAAATTATAAGGTAAAATAAAACTAACAAATAATTGTGGTGCTTGTTGTTTAAGTTGTGTAACCACGGGATACGACAGTGTTTGAACAAGATGATGATTTTTTAAGATTTGCTTTTGATAACGACGAATAAAAATAGCTGTCATATCTTTGGAATCAGTCGGCGTTGCTTTAATCTCAATCAATAGCTTTTGATTAAGCTTTTTCGCTGTTGCTAAGTAGTCATCAAAACTAGCCAGTTTAGCTTGATGCCCATTTTCGCGAACAGTAATTTGTGTAAGTTGTTGTAACGTTAATTGATGTGGTGACTTATTAAGCCCTGCTAGCGTTTTTAAATTATCATCATGTAAGACGACGAATTGCTGATCTTTGATTTGTTGAATGTCGATTTCGATATAATCAGGTTTTTCCTGACTGGTTTGCTTTAAGGATGGAATTGTATTTTGAACACCATTGCCATTATCAACACCACGGTGTGAGATTGTTAGTGGCCGACTAAACGTTAATTGTTTCAGCAGTAACAGTTGATTTGTGACTAGTCCGGTCACGCCTGCAAGGACAAGCAGTACCACCAACCACTTATAAAAAGCTGGTGGTCTAAAAGTTTGCTGGTATGAGCTTGTGGTTATATTTTTGACAAGTAATTGACTAATCATCGCAACCAAGTAACAAGTGATGATTTCAGCAAATAGTTCGATCAAAAAGAGATTAACAATCACGCTATTTGGCGCAATTGAAGTGGTATCTAGCCAGCTTTGTAACAAGTAAATGATACTATCAAAAATGGCAGTTAGCAGTAAGCTAACACTAACGATGAGCATTAGTTCGCCCAAGAAACGACCGAACTGCTTTTTAGTTTTTTGCCAGCTTAATTGCCCAGCTTGTCGACAAGATAATTGCTTTAATAAGATTAGTGGCAACATCAGTGATAAGCGTAAAGCCAGATAGCATAAAATCAGATATGAAATATCCACGATCACTGCATAAGGCGGATTTTGCAATAAGAAGTCTAAGATCGGTCCGGGTGTTTTTAACTTATTGATTAATGGTGTGCTTAACAGCAAGCTGGCTGGTGGCAAAATTATGATAAAGTTACTAATGAAAATCAAAAAAGCTAATGGGGATGTGGATTTGAGCCTTTTAAAAGTTTGGTGAAGCGCGCTGGTAATCCGACGAAATTGCCGGTGTTGAAGTTGATCGCTAATAATCAAAACAAACGCAAATTGACCGTAGATTAAGTATAACAATAAGATTAGTTCCCCTGACAAAATCAAAGCAACCCAAAAGTGATGACTTAGCAGCTGGCCTAGATCTGAATAGGATAAATAAGGAATTTGACTGACTTTAAGCAGCCAGTTGGTAAAGTGAGTCAGCAATAACGTGGCCGCTAAGATAATGACTGCTGATGAACCCCATATTGTGATTAAATAGGTCGGCCAATTTTTAAAGAGTTCGCGATTGGCATTGCGAAATGATTGCTATGTGCGCATCGTTACTGTCCCTCCTTATGATCTATTTTAACGATAGCATAGCTTAAGAGCTGCCACCCAAATTGACGCATTAAAAACGGCACGTAGACTAGTCCTAGACATTATCTACGTGCCGTTTTTATTTTGTATGCCCAATTTACTTGATATCTGGTTGATATTCGATTAAATCCCCTGGTTGGCAATCGAGGGCTGCACAGATTTTTGCCAAAGTTGAGAAACGAATTGCTTTAGCTTTGCCATTTTTTAGAATCGATAAGTTAGCCATTGTTAAGTCAACTTGCTCAGACAATTCGGTTAACGTCATTTTGCGTTGAACAAGTAAAAGATCAAGCTTAATTTTAATCGCCATTGCTGCCCTCCTAAATTGTTAAGTCATTTTCTTTTTTTATAGTGACGGCTTGAATTAAAAGTTGTTCCAAAATAGTGGCAAAAATTCCAACTGCAAATGGTAAAAAAACAAGCCCTAAGCCGATCAATATTAAACCTGGCGCATCTTCATTTTGGGCATTTTGGTAGACTTGCGGCAAAATACCGATTAAATCAAAACCAATTAGGAAAATGGTTCTTTTAATTTTGGCAACAATTGGTAATGCCGATTGGGAGAAAACTTGTTGTTTTTGAATGATATTTAGTAATTGATTCAACCAAAAAGCAATTAAAATAACCAGCAAGCTACCTAAAACAATTGCTGCAGCAAATAAAGTAATGCTCAGTCCCATTTTTAAAGTTGCGCCACTAAATAGTTTTGCTGCCACCATCGTCGCAAAAAATAAGATTAACGCAACGCCAGCAATCAGTGCGACTTTTAACAGTTTAATTTGTTGTTTCATTTTAAACACCTCAATTATCATTGTGGTTTAAATTTAGCATTATTTTTATCGATAATCAATAAATAATTATCGAAATTCAATTAATCAGCAACAAAAAACGCCTTAAGAACCAAATCATTCTTAAGGCGTTAACTGTAATTATTCTGCTAAGGAAATTAATTTTTTAATGGTATTGGCATTGCGAATGGTAATAGCGCCGTAACTAGTTTTTGCAGTGATTTTAGACCAACTTGTTCTTGAGAAGGTTTTAAGCGGCGCAGACCAAAAGCTAACCTGACCATAATTAAAGACCTGTTCATATTCAGGTTTAGCAGCACCAACTTCTGCGATGATTGTCGCTGGATCAACTGGTGGAATAACAATAATCGCGTTGTGTTTACTTTCTGGTGCAACGCCCCGCCAGGCTGGTGCATGAGCGAGCACTGTTTTTAGATCAGTTACGCTAATAACAGCAACAGGAACTTCGATCTGAAAATGGTTTAAAATTGCAGCTTGACATTGTTGCTGCAGATTTAAAATATCAGTCGCTGCTGTGTCAAAAATGACATTACTACTATTAATATAAGTGCTAATATTTTGAAAATTTAATGCTGCATTCTTGCCCCCAACATTAACTCCTCGTAGTAAGGCAATGTATTTCATCATTGCGCCCTCCTTAAAGTTAGAAGCGTAACCCTTTAGGATAGAAATTCTTCAAAGTTCGTTCAACTAAATAACCCCAGCTAAAAATTTGTTGTTGGTAGCTAACGCCATACCAACCTTTTGCTAAATTAGTGTCTAGCCGAATTACGTCACCATGAACGTATTGCTGATATTGTTCTTCAGATAGTTCAATAATTGTCTTTAATTGAGTTGCGGTGCTAGCCATGATCAAAGCATGGTTAGGAACAAAGCGGTTTTTACGGAATTCACCGAGCCATAATCCACGGCGAACGTATTTTAATCCTTCAATGGCGACTAACTCGTTAGGGACAGCAAATAATTGTTCTTTTTGGACCAGAAAAGTTTTTTTGGTCCAGTCCGGTGCTACTTGATAGGTTTGGTCGATGAATTGCTGGAATAGTTTTTGTTGTTCCTTGGTTAACTGGGCTTTATCCTTGTAAACAGTACGTTTATTTTTTGCATGTTTCTTTTGAGTAATTGGACGTGCTGGCACTGCTTCAGTTACTAGGCCGTTTGCTTGTAATTTAACCATGAAGTGTCCTTCACCAGCTAAATGCTGCGGCCAGAAGCGCCGAGCGCCAGTTAACTGCGGATTATCGTTGCCCCATTCTGGACGTCCTTCATCAACACCGGGCCAAGTAGTCGTCGGTGTTACAACGGACAAGGCTTCATATTCTTGCAATAACCAATCAATGTTCTCTTCGTCCTCTTCTGGAGCAAAGGTACAGGTTGAATAGACCACCTGTCCATTTGGTCGCAGCATTTTTAACGCCGCTCGTAAAATTAGTCGTTGACGTTCTTGGCATTGTAAAACATAGTCTGGCGACCAGTAGCTGATGGCATCAGGATCTTTACGGAACATGCCCTCACCGGAGCAAGGTGCATCGATGACAATTAAGTCAAAAAATTGCGGCAAAATAGCAGCTAGACTATCAGGATCGTGATTAACGACCACCACATTATCATAGCCAAAGCGTTCAACATTTTCTGACAGAATTTTAGCACGCTGACGATCGATTTCGTTGGCAACTAACAGACCTTGGTCAGCTAATAAACCGGCTAATTGAGTCGTCTTACCACCAGGTGCAGCACACAAATCCAAAACGCGCATTCCTGGTTGAGGGTCGGCTAATGCAGCGACGCCTTGAGCGCTAGGTTCTTGACTATAAATTCCCCCAGAAATTTGGGCAATGTCGTGGCCTGAAATTTTGCCATAAAAACCACTGGCGTTCCAAGGAACTGGTTGATAATCGCGGTTAAACTGTTGTTGTAAATCGAAATTAATCTTATGTGGATTAACCCGAAAACCAGCAACGGCTGGCTCTTGTAATGAAGCAAAAAAGGCGTCTGCATCGGCGCCTAGTAAGTGTTGATATTTATCAATAAATGCTTGTGGTAATGTCATCTTATCCCTGCTTTTTATTAGAATTCAAGACTTGTTTTAAGTGGGTGTAGTGGTGTGAGTGAGTTAAATATAAATAAGCGCTAATTAACGTGATCAAGACGAACAATAATAAAATTGTCAAAATAACTTCTGGACGATTGATTTTTTGAGTTTGCCAACCGATTACAAACCCAATACCTGTGGCTAAAATTAAATGAGCAGCTAATTGGCCAAGCGTTTTAAGACTTAGTTGGTTTTGTAAAAATGAACCTAAGTTAAATTGTTTGCTGGCAAAAATAACCAAGTAAGCTAAAATCCAAGTAACAATAATCATTAACGCTAACAACAAAATAATTTGGGTAATAATCATACCAGAACGGTCGAACCAACCTTGGCGTTCACGCTTAATTGAAGAACTGTCAACGAGTCGTTTGGTACCAGTCGCATGAAAAATTTGTAATACCTTTTTTGTATCGCTAGCTTTTTGAGTGCTAGGATCATAAATGATTCGGAATTGACCGGTTCTAATGGCTGAATCTAAGGTTTGATTAGGCGATAGTGAAACAAACGTATGTTGATTAATCGCTGAGTTTTCACCAACACCGGTAACCCCAATGACCGCATAATAATTATGGTTTAACTGATAATATTGTTGGGCTTGCGGTTGATAGGTTTGCTTGGTTAAATTAGACCCCAAGACAACAAATGGGACTTCAGATTCATAATCATGCTGATTAAAAAAGCGACCTGAAATTAGCGGTAACGTTGAATTAACGTCGCCTTTAGCATAGATATATGAAAAATTAGGGTCTTTGCGGCTGACAAACTGTAATTGATAATTTTTCAGTGGACTTTTGGCAATCTGTTGAATTGTCGTTTGCAAAGGCTGATCTTGAGCCTGATTAACAATTAGACTGTTAACGGAAAGACCATTACGATTTAAACGGCTCTCATTGTTGCGCTGTTCATTTTGCCGAAAGCAAAGAAACATTAGAAACGTTAATATAACTAAAATTGCATCGAAAAATATCTTTTTTTTCATAAAATTGCTCCGAATATTTTTAACGGATTAAGAAGACTTGTTCTTTAACGAGATCGTGTTGTGGTAAGTAGCGGTTGATCAGATGAACTTGGGGCGAAAAGGCGATTGGTTGCGTATGCCAGAATAACTCGCTATTCGTCACACCGAATTTTTCACCGATCACAATTAAATCAGGATGTTGTGGGAGCTGACGAATTTGTTGGGCAATGACGACATCAATTGGATCACGATCAGGTGACCAACTTAAGATAATAGCGTCAACTTGCGAACCGAACTTTTTAATCGCTGTTAAAGCATCAGCATCTTGAACAGGAAAATGTAATTGGCGACCGGTATTGTTCTCCCCTTGCCAAGCAAAGCTATCTGTTGCAATCACCTTTTGACCGTAGGCCGTTAAGCCTTTTGCCAAAACACCATTGCCAGCCATCAATTCTAAATAATGACGATGGGGCCAGTATTTTGTCCAAATAGCCAAAGCCTGTTGAGAGATTAAAGTCCATTGACCAAAATGATATTGCAAGTATTTACGAAAATTGGCAAATAAATGATTCAAATCACGAAAATCCTGTTCAATTTGTACAGTTGGCAATTGCTGTTTTATCCCAATTGTTAAAAAGTCTAGCCAACAATCTTCAACTAAAGTCAAAATTGGCAGTGGCCGTGATAAAAGCTGGCCTTGGCTAATTTCAGCAACACAACGTTTGATTTCCAGCAAGCGAACTTCAACATCAAAGTTGCTGCGATAAGGCTCTGCCAGTTGTTGTAATTTTAATAAGTAGTCCATGAATTTAATTTTAGCTAAAATGCGTCAAAATAGCAAAATTACTAAAAATATTTAACTTTTATTTGACTGTTCCTGTAATTTTGTAATCGGTTACGTTACAATGAAGGAGGAAATTAGATTATGATAGGATGCGAATATAACAATGACAAAATATATTAATGTAACAGATTTAACAACAGTTATACCAGCAGCCAATGCCGTATGGCAAGCTGCTAATACGCAACAAGTATCAATTCCGACTGATCTAGCGCCATTAACTTTTGAACAGGAGCTGACGCCAGTTGCTGTTTTACAAAAACTATATTCTGAATTTTTACCTGGTTTAGATCAAGAACAAATAACCACAGCGGTTGAAACAGCGACGCAAGCTATTTTTAAAGATAAAGCCTTAAGTCAGTTTGTGACCCCAGATTATACTGAAGTTGATCATCCACAAACTCAATTTAACTTTAGTGAATTATTTAATAGCCCCACGATGACCAGTGCTGATTTAGCAACCTTAGCAATCACTCATTTGGCCGCAACCACACAAACTTTTGTTGCCACAGATCCTGAGTTATTAATTAGCCTAGGCCAAACTTTATTAGCTGACCAAAAGTTAATCGGTATCTATGATGAACGTCAGTTACCAACCATCTTAAAAACAGAGCTTGCTGAGTTACAAGGTCATGATAATGTAGCACTCTATTTAGATGATCAACCGACAGTTGCTGCTAATCATCTTTTAACCAGCCATCCAGAGTATCGCTTAATTGATCAAACCGTGCTATTGACGCAAATTCCTTTAATTGCTGCCTTAGTCAATTTAACGAATCAGGCTCAATCTGAAGCAGTGAATCTGGTTATCCCTGGTACTAAGTTAAATGCCGTCTTAGCAGCACTCTATGCTCGTCAATTAGGGTTACCAATTGCTAAAATTATTGTTGCTGTGGCTGCTGAAAGTAATTTGTCCGCTTTTATCAACGGTGAAGCGACTGAATTAGCACCAGAGATCAAAGTAAATTTGCAGCGTTTAGCAGCGTTAGTTGCTGATAAAGCAGTTAACACAGATGCTGAAATGGTGACAGCATTACAACAAACTGATATTTTAGACTTTGTTTCAGTTGATCGCACTGAAGTTGCCGCTGAAATTCGCTTCTTACAGACGAAATTAGATTATACGGCTGGATTAGAAACAGCTCTGACAACTTTAGCAGTTCCTGAAGCAACAGCGGCAGCAACCGAAAATGTGGTCTTAGCGCTGATTGATCCTTATGTCACACCAGAAACCATTTTACGTGGTTTAACTGGTCGAAATGATGGTAAGACCGGGTTTGAGGCTGTTCAAATTTTACGCCAAATTGTTGGCGCTAAACCTGCCCGCTTAATCACCCATTTAAAAGGCGTTAAGGCTGTTGAAACACCAAAATTTGCAGAACACGATTTCAAATAATCTGTTTAAAATTACAAGAATCAATTAATAGAAAAACGACTACGATAAATTCGTAGTCGTTTTTTAGTTAATGCTTAGTAAATTCCCTTACCTTCTGAATCGATAATAGGATCATTAAAATCACGGCGATAGTAATCAACATCAATGATTTTATATTTATTGTTGGTAAATTTAGCGATAATTAACCCTTTTTGCACGGGTTCCCAGCCTTCACTACCTAAAACAACCAATTGGTCATTAACCACGTCTGCTTTTTTACCGAAGTCTTCACCAAAGAAGGTTTTGATTTGCTCAACTGTGGTAAGCGAGGTGTAAGGTAAGAAGTAACTCAATTTAGCAGTTGAAAAAGCGGCAAATTCTGTTGCGGGGAAATCAGGTAATTCATTTTTTTCCATTATACTCACCTACATTTTATTTTCTATATGATGACATTTCATGTTAAAATTAGTTGTTAGCCAAGGAGGTTATTGACATGGCATTACCAAAAATTGCGGAAGAATTAATTGAATTTCAGAAGCGTAAAGAATTAACAGATACTCAAATCGCATTTGAGAGCCACTTCAGTGTTGAAGCCATTCATCAGATTAAAGCTGGCGAGATGACGCCTACTCCTGAAGAAGCACAACGTCTGACAACTTATCTTGCTAGTAAAAGATAGCAACTAGCTTATTTAGATCAACTTCACACTGTTAGGCAGTGTATGTAGAAAACGTGATAATATCACGTTTTTTTATTTGGTTGAAGTTTTTTAACCGATACCTAATGAGATTCGCGCATAGCGGCTCATCATATCAGGATTCCACTGTGGATACCAAACAAGTTCGATCTCAACATCATTAACTTCAGGCAATGCCTTAAGGACATGATTAATGTTATCGCTAAGATAGTCGGTTAAAGGACAACCCATTGTCGTTAGCGTCATGTTAACTGTAGCTAAGCCATCATCATCTAGATCAACTTCATAAATCAAGCCGAGATTGACAATGTCAATCCCTAATTCTGGATCAATAACAGATTCTAGTGCGTTTAGCATTTTTTCTTTTTGTTCATCAGTTGCCATAAGCTTCACTCCCTGCCCCTGATTATACCGACAAATCAATGAAAGCGCAATTTAAAAATCACTAGTTCAATGATGCTTAAAGTGAGAAAACTTTATTATTAGCGTATTTTTTGATAAGATTAAACGATACGTTTTATTAAAAAACAACTTTTATGTTATTCATAAAAAACAAGATAAAAAGGAATTAGCTCATGACACAAAAATTAATTGCATTAGATCTTGATGGTACAACCTTAAATAATCAATCTAAAATCACTAGTGAAACCGCCCGTGTTCTTAAAAAAGCTGAAGATGCTGGTAACCTTGTAGCAATTGCCACTGGCCGTCCTAATCGCATTAGTGTTAATTATTATCACCAATTAAAGTTAAATAGCCCGATGGTTAATTTTAACGGTGGTTTAATTCATGTTCCCGACCAAGTGTGGGCTGGTGAACGTGATTCTACTATCCCTCGTGATTTAGTTTTTGATGTACTAAAGATGAAACGCGACTTACCGATTCAAATGATTGCTGCTGAAGGCAAAAACTTTTTATTTGCTGACCAATTAGCTGACTTAGACATTGGTTTCTTCCCGACTCAATTAACTAGCGAACAAATTTTAAATGAGCAAAGTTTAACCACTGATCCGACTTCTTTGACGATTTTCTTAGATAATAAAGATCAAGTTTATGTGAAGCAAGTTCTTGGTGCTAAATATCCCAACATTGAAATGAATAGTTGGGGTGGCGAAGTTAATGCTCTAGAAATTGTCCATCATGGCATTAACAAATATGCTGGTGTGCGCTACGTCGCTGATTATTTCAACATTGCTGACCGTGATATCATTGCTTTTGGTGATGAAGTCAATGATTTAGATATGTTAACCAATGTTGGCTGGGGCGTTGCTATGGCTAATGCCGTACCTAATGTTAAAGCGATTGCTAATGATGTGACAACTTTAACCAATGATCAAAACGGATTAGCTGATTATTTAAGCCATTATTTAAGTTTATAATTAAATTTTAAAAAGACGCTATTAGTCAAAATGATGACTAATGGCGTCTTTTTGTAAAGCAAATTATTTGGTAATTTGATCAATTTGAGCTAATTCAGAATCACTGAAATCTAAATGGTCTAAGACTTGCAAATTATCTTCAAGCTGGCTAACTCGACTAGCACCGATAATGACACTTGCAACAACCTCGTTGCGTAAATCCCAAGCTAAGGACATTTCTGCTAGTGATTGTCCCCGTGATTCAGCAATTTGGTTCAATTGTTTAATTTGGGCTAAACGTTGATCTACATCCTCAACTGACAAGAATGGACTATCTTGTCGATTAGCACGCGAATCTTCAGGAATACCGTTCAAGTAACGATCAGTTAATAAGCCTTGTGCTAAGGGACTGTAAACAGTCGCCCCTTTGTGTTCAGCAGTTAAAACGTCGAACAATCCATTTTCTGGAGTTCGCTCAAACATATTATATTGGACTTGGTGAATAATATAAGGCGTCTTCAAGTCGTTAAAAATAGTCGTAATCGCTTGGGTTTGTTCAGCGTCATAGTTAGAAATGCCGATATATAAAGCCTTACCAGATTTAACAATTTGATCTAACGCTAATGCTGTTTCTTCAAACGGTGTTTCAGGATCAGGACGGTGTGAATAAAAAATATCAAAATAATCCAAGCCTGTTCGTTTAAGACTTTGGTTACAGCTAGCGATAATATTCTTGCGTGAACCCCACTCACCATAGGGGCCAGGCCACATATAAAAGCCGGCTTTAGAAGTAATAATCATTTCATCACGATAAGGCTTAAAATCATCATGAAAGATTTTACCAAAATTCTCTTCAGCTGATCCTGCACTTGGACCATAATTATTGGCAATATCAAAACAAGTAATGCCGTGATCAAAGGCGTAATGTAATAAGTCACTTTGGTTAGCAAGGCGATCAACATCACCAAAGTTGTGCCAAAGACCTAACGATAAAGCCGATAACTTTAAGCCGCTCTGCCCAACACGCCGATAAAGCATTTTTTCATAACGATTCTCTGCTGCACGATAGACCATTTAAAAAAACTCCTTTAGATTGATTTTATTTTTAAGAAAACATTAGAACTAGTACTTACTCATGATAAAACGGTTACCTTTGGTTTAGCAAGTGAATTGGAATTATTTGTATTAAAAAAGGACAGCAGCGGCTAAATGCCGTGAGTCCTTTTTGAGTGTTTATTTTTGTTCACTGCGTAAAACGCCGCCTTGAGCATAGCGATTAGGTTGCATTTCATCAAGAATAACATGAACGTGTTCTGCAGGAACATTGATATTCTTAACTACGGCTTCCGTAACGTCTTCAATCATGGCTTTTAATTGTGCTTCTGTCCGACCAGCAACGACTTCAATATGAACGAATGGCATGGATCAGCCCTCCTTAATTAAATAAAAGATAGTTTTATTATCGGCTATTTAGGGAGTGTTGTAAAGCTGTATCGGCTAGTACTTCATTAACAGAGTGGAAGCTAATCACGATGACATTCAGGACTAACCCAAGTGCCAGTACCCTGTCCTAAAATAGTTTTAACAGCCGCAATAAAAGTCGTTAAAATTGTTAAAGTATTGATCAACCAGTAGAACAACATGTAAAAAGGTGCAAATAAAAAGTATTTTAATTTACGACCGCGATCATCAACAATAAGACTTGCCATAAGTTGTAAAATACCAGCAATCATTTCAAAACTAATGAAAACAGCTGACGTTGTAATAAGTTGGTCAATAGCAATCCACTGCCCTGAACCAATGGCAATCATCATCTTCACAATAAAAACCACAGAAGAAAACCAAAAAAATAATGACCAGATAATGCTTAAACTTTGATCAACGAATAGCATCGTTCTGCCAATATTTTGAATTGGTTGATGGAAGACTAATTTAAAGTTGGTTAGCCAAACTTCTGTACCGCCCTTGGCCCAGCGTTTACGTTGATGATAGAGTCCCTTGAGATCTTCAGGTACTTCCATAAAAAACATAATTTCCGGTGCAAATAAAGATAGCCAATTACGTTCTTGATGATCCCAAGCAATACTAATGTCTTCAGTTGCCCGATTTTGCCGAAATAAACCAACATCTAGTAAAGCTTTTTCCGGTACATCGTGTTGGCACCACTATAAGCATAAATAACGCCTAAAACCGCCTGTTGCGTTCGTTTAATAATACCAACGATACTGGAGAATTCAACAGTTTGTGACTTAGCAATAATTTTAGTGCGATTTTTAACGTCCATGTTGGCCGTTACTGCAGCAATATTATTGGAGTCAGAGTATAAGAAATAATTAACATATTTCCATAAAGCATCTGCTTCAGGTACAGTATCAGCATCGTTGCTCAGGATGAGTTTGCCTTTTGCAAAGCCAACGCCAATGTTGAAAGCATGGGCTTTTCCCTTATTCTTTTCAATATGAAGTACACGATGATTATCATACTGTTTCATCAACCGCTCAAGAATCGCGGCGGTTTGATCAGTTGAGCCATCATCAGTAACTAGGACTTCATAGTTATGATAATTTAATTTTGTCATCAAATACGTGATTGTTTTTTCGATAACAATTTCTTCATTGTGGGCGGGAATCATAATTGTAACCATTGGTTCAATTTCTTTAGTAAGCGGAATCCAAGCTGGTAGATTATATTTAAATAAAAATCGAAAACAAATTGCGCCCACAAACCAATAAAAGGCCCCTAATACTGGATAGGAAACAAGTATTAGAAAAATAATTTTAAAAAATCCGCTTAATTGTGCAAATATTAAATTCATTACGATTCACCATGGTCTTTAAATAGATTTTGAATTGTATCATCCGCCAAGTTCTTTTCCTCGGGAACGGAATAATAACGAATCGATTCACGCATTTCCCTTGGTCCAAAACGTTCAGTATAAAATTGTTCCATAATTAAAGCCCGATGATTAACTTGCCTTTCATCGGGCAAGGTATACTGAGTTAATTGACGCTTATAAATATAATTATTACGGATTGTTAAAATAACAGCACCAGTGAAAATCACAATTGCCGCAATTAAAAAGAATAAGCCTAGTGACTTAATTGCACTTGTTTCTTGTTTTTTTATATTAAACTGGAACGGTTTAAGTACTTGCGGCCAAAGATAAGGCAACGTCAGCCAAATGAACGATGAAAAGACCCCTAACCAAGTTAAAAGTGCAAATAAAGTTTGCCGAATTTTTAAACCTAAATGACCGGGCATGAAGTACCGATCAGATAATAACTCATGACTGACCGCTTGACGAGTAATTATTTTTTTAACCATTGCTATCTCTCGATTTCCTGAAAATATGACGAATAACTATACTACCTTCAAAACAATTATTATATCACAAAGCCAGTAGCTCAGTTCAAAAAATCTACCATATTCTTGGGCTAAACGTTATATATTTTTTGTGAACTCATCACTTAATTAAGTGGTTGGTTGAATGTAAATTTATTCATAAATTCTATTGATAACTTCGTGCAGTTTTTTTAGTAATGGACTAAAATATAGAGTATTAAATCGTTATGGACTAATAAAATACGATGGTCTATTTAATCAAAAAGGGAGTTTATTCATGGCAACAAAAAAGTATGGACGTTCCGCTTGTACATCAATTTTAATCGGTAAAAAAGCTAGTATCGACGGTTCGGTAATCATTGGCCGTAACGAAGATAGTCAAACTGCTTGGCCTAAACATTTAAAATTCTATCCTCATGTTGAACACCAACAAGTAATTTTTAAGTCAAAGGCTAATAAATTTGAACTTAATCTGCCAGAAGTTGCCTATCAATACTCGGCCACACCTGAATGGACAGATAAATATGGTATTTTCGCAGAAGATGGGATCAATGAGTATCATGTGGCTGTTAGCGCAACAGAAAGTGCTTATGCTAATGAACGGGTTTTAGCCGCTGACCCCTTCGAATTAGAAACTGGCATTTTAGAAGAAGCAATCATTACAGTTGTACTTCCCTACGTTAAGACGGCTCGAGAAGGTGTTAAGCGTTTAGGTGAAATTATTACTGAACACGGTAGTGCTGAAGCTAACGGGATCTTATTTGCTGATCAAGAAGAAGCTTGGTACTTTGAAGTGGCTTCAGGACATCAATGGGTTGCCCAACGAATTCCCGATGACGGTTATGCAGTTGTTGCGAATCAATTAGGCATTGAAGTCGTTGACTTTAACGATACTGATACCTTTATGACGGCACCTCATCTACAAGAATTCGTTCAAGCAAACCAATTATGGCCAGCTGATCAACCCTTTAACTTTCGTCGGATTTTTGGCACTACTGATGACTCAGATTTAGTCTACAACACACCGCGCGTTTGGAGTGGCCAACGATTATTAACACCATCTGCCAAACAAATGCCACAAGACTTTAATTTGCCGTTTATTCGCAAGCCTGATTTTCCAATTTCTGTGCAAATGGCACAACGTGTACTAAGCGATCACTATCAGAATACACCTTATGATCTGGTTGCCAATCCGCAAGGAACCCCACGTTTTCGACCAATTAGTGTGGCCACTTGTCAAGAGTCGCATCTCTTACAATTACGCCCCGTGCAACAACCTGAATTAATTGGTGTGCATTGGTTAGCAATGGGCATTGCTGCCCAAAGTGTTTATGTGCCATTTTATAGTTATGGTCAAAAAGTCCCCGCAATGTATGCCCACGGCAAGGAAACTTACTCAACTAATTCAGCATACTGGGTCTTCAAACAAGCCAGTGTTCTCTTAGATCGTCATTGGGCGCGCAATGCTAAGTTATTAGCTGGTGTACAACGCGATACTAACCAAGCCTTAACGCAACAATTACGTCAATCTGATCAGGCGTTGGCTAAACAAGCAAGTCATCAAGCTTTGATTGATCAGCATAATCAAAAAGTTGCTGACATCGCTTTGAAAGCTTACAAAAAATTAACAGCGCAACTATTGACAGAGCAAACTGCTGATTCCCCCTTAAACTTTAATGTCGACCCTAATCTCTAAAATTTCTAAAAAAAATCGAAGCCGCAAGACCAGCGAGCAACCAGGTTTTCTTATCTAGTTACGCTCCGGTCTTAAGACTTCGATTTTTTTATACTTTAAAATTTTTTTGATGACCGTAGTGTTGTCTGCAAGGCCCAAATTTGGCTGGCCAATGCTAATGGTGATTGATTAGCTGCAGTAATTGTGTAATTAGCAGCGGACTGATAACGTCGTTTCCGATTTTGATAACGCGCTAATAAAGTTACTGGTGAGTTTTGTTGGGCAACTGGGCGATTTGAATCGTTGGCAATGCGTTGCCAACAAGTTGCAAAATCAACGTCTAGCCAAAATACGTCATTCTGTTCAGCTAATAGTTGCCAACTTTTTTGATACTCAATAATGCCGCCACCTGTGGCAATAATTGGTGTGTTAGCCTGCAAAGCCATTTTTAAAGCCTGGAATTCTACTTCGCGAAATTTTGCTTCGCCAATAGCCGTGAATAATTTGCCAGTGGGTTGTTGATATTTGCGGCTCAATAGTTGGTCTGTGTCGACCATCGGTAATTGATATTGCGTCGCTAAAGTTTTAGCGATGGTTGTTTTACCTGCACCCATAAAACCAATCAAAATGATACTCATTTATTTTCATCCTTTAGCAATGAAATCAGATCCTTGATAAATGTTGGATTAGAAATCGCGATACTTTCAATACCAGCAATGGGCAATTTCTCGCCAATCAATAATTCGGCAACGACTAACATCATCGCAATACGGTGATCTTGATGAGCGTCTAACGGTACACTAGGGCGTTTTAATTGAGTGGGACCGGTAATTTGCAAACCATCCGGTAATTCAGTAATTGTCGCACCAAACTTAGTTAATTCTGTGGCGATAACGTGCAAGCGATCGGTTTCTTTATAGCGTAATTCATGCGCGTCACGAATCACTGTCGTTCCTACTACCTGCGTTGCCAGCAAACTAATAATTGGAATTTCATCGATTAAACGTCCTAAATTTTTCTGATTAATCGTAAAAGCTTTTAGTGGTGTGATCAAAGTTTTAATTTGAATATCAGCGCTTGGCTCGCCTGCGGTTGTTTTATTTAAATATGTTAGTGGTGCGTGTTGTGCCTCTAATAATTGTAAAAAGCCCGTGCGAGTTGGATTAAGACTGTGATTAGTTACCGTTAAGCGACTATTAGGTAGTAACAAAGCTGCAGTGATCAAAAATGCTGCCGTGGAAGGATCGCCAGGTACCGTCAGTGTTTGGCCAATTAACGGTTGAATCAAGGGCTGAATCTGTAAACAACGTTGCTTTTCGTTGATATTACCGCCAAACTGAGTCAACATTAATTCGGTATGATTCCGACTTTCAGCAAGCTGACCGATTTTTGATGGTTGGTCTGCTTGCAAAGCTGCTAAAATTAAAGCCGATTTTAATTGGGCACTGGCAATTGGCATTTGATAATTCAAAGCTTGTAAATGCTGATTTGGCAAAATTGTCAAAGGTAGCTGATCAAACTCATTTAGATAGTTAACTTTCATCCCCACAGCTTGCAAGGGCGTAACCACACGTGCCATTGGCCGTTGACTTAAACTGGCATCACCAACAAGGGTGATTGGAAAAGCTTGTTTAGCTAATAAGCCTAAAAATAAGCGCGTCGTTGTGCCAGAATTACCGAGATTTAAGGGCTGTTGAGGTTGCTTAAACTTAAAACCACCCTGCCCCTCAACAGTTGTTTGTTCACCAGTAGTCGTGATTTTAACCCCTAGTTGTTGTAAAGCAGTTTTAGTCCGCAACACGTCTGCTGCTGGTAAAAGCCGGTTAATGACTGTTTGTCCTTTTGCAATTGCACCAAAAATTAACGCGCGGTGAGAAATGCTTTTATCACTAGGCGTTTGATAAGTTCCTTGCAATGATTGTGTGGGCGTTATTTGCAGCTCTTTAAATTGTTGTTGAATTTGTTCTGATTTAGTCATTAATCTCATCCAAATAA
This sequence comes from Lapidilactobacillus dextrinicus DSM 20335, assembly GCF_001436095.1. Taxonomy (GTDB): domain Bacteria; phylum Bacillota; class Bacilli; order Lactobacillales; family Lactobacillaceae; genus Lapidilactobacillus; species Lapidilactobacillus dextrinicus. The sequence continues at coordinate 197,993 of NZ_AYYK01000004.1, forward strand.
GCTTGATAGTTGCGTTTAATTCGAGTTAAATCATCAGCCCCAAACATATCGCAAAAGGCTTGCATGATTGTAATCGCAGTCATTGCTTCGGCAATAACCGAAGCTGCTGGCACTGCTGTTGTGTCAGAACGTTCAACCGTTGCTTGGGCAGGTTCTTTGGTTTGAACATCAATGGTTGGACTACCAGTTGGTTGGGTCGGAATGGGTTTCATCACCAAATCGATTAATAATGGCGCACCATTAGTCATGCCACCTTCTAATCCACCTTGATGATTGCTCAGCCGTTGATACTGCCCCTGTTTGTAGGTAATTAAATCTAAAGTTGCGCGACCATTCGTTGTCCCCAGGGTAAACCCATCACCGAAACTAACGCCTTTAATGGCGTTGATACTCATTAAGGATTGACTTAAACGGGCATCTAATTTTTGTTGAGCGTCAACGTAACTACCTAATCCTGCAGGTAGTCCTTGCACAATCACGCGAATTTTACCGCCTAAAGTTGTCTTAGCCGCTTGAGCTTGATCAATGACAGTGAGCATTTGTTGGGCTGCTGTTTCGTCTACTGTGCGGACATTACTTGCTTGTACAGGCAATATCACTGCTGTTGTAAAATCAGTAGCGGACTGTGCCCGACTAACATGAGCTAATGTCTTGTTATCTAGTTCAGCCTGGCCAATTGCGGTGACTATACCACTGATCTGAATACCAAAATTGGCCAAAAATTGTTGGCATAAATTACCCACTGCTACGCGCATTGCTGTTTCGCGGGCACTAGCTCGTTCTAAAACATTACGCAAATCTGTGAGATGTTGATACTTTAGGCCGCCAACTAAATCAGCATGACCTGGTCGTGGTTTGGTAATCGTTCGTTTACGATTTTCCGGTGTGTTTTGATCGGCCTCATTCCAAATTGACATGACGTGTTGCCAATTTTGATAATCTTTATTTGCTAATAATAACCCAATTGGCGAACCTAATGTTTTACCAAAACGAACGCCACTGGTGACTTGAACTTGGTCGGTTTCAATTTTCATGCGGCCACCACGACCATAGCCGACTTGCCGCTGGCGCAACTGATTTAAAAGGGTTGCTTGATCCAGTGGCACATTAGCAGGAAAGCCTGAAATAATGGCCGTTAAAAAGGGCCCGTGAGATTCACCGGCTGTGACATAATCCATTTGTTATCATCCTAACCATTGTTTAAAATCTGTAAATGTCATGGTCTGTAAATAAGGTTGTCCAATATCATGCAGTAAGACCAATTGAATGCCGACATCATTTGCTTTTTTATCTGTCATGAGTTTAGTCATAATCTGTTGGTGCGTGAACTGCTGAGGAATTTCAATAGGTAAATTTAGACTACTTAACAGTTGTTGTGTCTGCGTCAACACTGATGTTGGTAGTTGTTGATGCGCTACTAAAGCACGCATCATCGCGACCATGCCAATGCTAACTGCCTCACCATGATGTAATTGACCAGCTGCTAATGCTTCCACCGCGTGTCCAATCGTATGACCAAAGTTTAAATAACGGCGCTCCTTAAAATCGTAAAAGTCTATCTGAGCTAGCTGAGTCTTAATTTGAAGGCCCCGCGTAACTAACCGGGCCAATAAATCAGTCTTGGTCAATTCGTCTGGGGTGATTTGTGCTAGTAATTGTTGATCCTCCGGTTGTTGCTCACTAATCAATAATGATTTAATAACCTCGGCCAAGCCAGCCGCTAATTCTCGTTGTGGTAGCGTCAACAATAATTCTGGATCGACTAAGACCGCTTCTGCTGGGTAAAAAGTACCAATTAAATTTTTAACGTCGTGATAATCAATGGCCGTCTTGCCACCAATGCTACTATCTGATTGGGCAACGATTGTGGTGGGTAATTGAATCAAGTGCAAGCCACGCATAAAAGTACTGGCAACTAAAGCGCCTAAATCACCAACCATGCCGCCACCAAGGCACAACAAATAATCTTGACGGGTAAAATGATTTTCAATTAATTGTTGATAGCAAATTTCCACATTGGCTATTTTTTTACTAGACTCTCCTGCGGCCACAATCTGAGTAAAGACTTGACTAACTGCCGCCAGTTGTTGAACTAACTTTTGTAAATATAACGGCGCCACCTGACTATCTGTTAAGATCAGGATTTTTCTACCCCCAAGTTGCGGCAAAGCAGTTAATAACTGCTGACTACTTCCCGTTTGTACTTGGATCTTCGTCGTTTTATCCGCGAGCTTTAATTGCCAATTAGTCATGATTTTCAGTTAAAGCGTGAATTTGTTTAGCTTGAGCCACCAGTTTAGTGAATTGCGCTGGGGTCAATTGTTGTGCTGCGTCAGAAAGTGCTTGACTAGGATGGTCATGGACTTCAATTAGTAAACCTTGAGCACCAGCAGCAACACCAGCGTAAGCCATAGGTGCAACTAAATCAGCATGACCAGCTGCATGGCTAGAGTCAACGATAATTGGGAAATGGCTTAATTTCTTGGCAACTGCAATTGCGCCGACATCAAGAATATTACGGGTGTAGGTACTATCAAATGACCGAATTCCGCGTTCAACTAACATTACTTTTGAATTGCCTTCACTGATAATATATTCAGCCGCGTTTAACCATTCATCAATTGTTGCAGCTAAACCACGTTTTAAAGCGACTGGTTTATTGGTTTTGCCAACGGCCTTTAACAAGTCAAAGTTTTGCATGTTACGAGCGCCAATTTGAAAAATATCGGTATATTCGCCAATCGTTTCGACTTCTTCAACAGACATGACTTCAGTAATCACATCTAGGTCATTTTCATCGGCGGCTTCGCGTAAATAACGTAAGCCTTCAACACCTAATCCTTGGAAGTCATATGGTGATGTTCTAGGCTTGAAGGCCCCACCGCGAATAACGGTTGCTCCAGCAGCTTTAACTTCAGCAGCCAAGCGGTGAATCATTTCTTCATTTTCAACCGAACAAGGACCAGCCATGATAGTAAAATTATCGCCGCCAATTTTATTATGAGCTGTTTCAATAATTGTATCTTCGGGTTGGAACTTGCGACTGCTTAATGCATAACGTGGTTGCGTTGCTTCAATATGTTCAATCACTGAAGCTTCACGGTCGGTAAAATCAAAATGATCTAAATCGTAAATGATCAAATGATTGTCAGACATAACCCCATGATGGTGGCCTTTTTTCATTTGCTCTAAAATATCGTCGACGATAACGTGGTTCATTGGTGTTTTAAATTGAATAATCATATGGTTGAAGTCCTCATTTCAAAAAAGATTCGATTTCATTAACGGGTAAATTTTTACCAGTCCAAAAGTTAAAGGCACCCGCTGCTTGTTGCACTAACATGCCTAAGCCATTATGGGTTTGTAATCCAAGTTGAGCTGCCTGTTGAAGTAATTGCGATTGGCGTGGTTGATAGATGACATCCCAAACTTTAGTTGTTGGCTGTAAATGGGTTAATTGTTGGCGTGTTAATGACGCTTGATCACTAAGTTTGCCAAACCCAATGCTCGTGGCATTAATCAACAAGTTAAACTGTGGCCAATTAAGTTGTTCAACTTGTTGCCAAGGCTGACAAGTTAATTTAGTCGTTGTTTTTGGTGTTAAATTCTTAATCAGTTGTTCAACTTGTTGGTAGTGTAGCCGATGTGCACGTTGTAAAACCGTGACACTAGCAACCGGTGTTAAAGCAAATGCTGTTAAGATCGCACGTGCTGTGGCGCCACCACCGAGTAAGAGAATATTGGCCTGGGTTAAATCAACACCGTGAGCTTTAATATCAGCAACTAAACCAGTACCATCAGTATTTTCACCAATTAAGCGTCCATTGTCATTATAAACGGTATTCACCGCACCAATCAGTTGAGCACTGGTTGAAATAGTATCTAGTTCAGGCAAAATAGTTTCTTTTAAAGGCAAGGATAAATTACAGCCAGTCAACGGTTGCTGCCGAATTGCTCGAGCCACTTCTTGCCCACTAGCATTTGTATCAATAACAAAATAAACCGCGTTTAGGCGGTTTACTTTAAAGCCATAATTATGAATTTGGGGTGACAAACTATGCTTAGCGGGATGAGCCAATAAAGCATATTGAGCCTGATTAGCTGTTTTGTTTAACATTTAATTCACTGATCTTCAAAACAACATCAAGTGCTTGTTCCATAACTTGCTCAGAAACATACTCATAGCGACCGTGCATATTTTCACCACCGGCGAATAAGTTTGGTGTTGGCAAGCCCATGAATGATAATTTAGAGCCGTCAGTACCGCCACGAACAGGTGATTCATCCGGTGTGATATCTAATTCAGCCATTGCTTCTTCCGCTAGTTTAACAACATCCATGTGATCTTTCATAACTTCAACCATGTTGTAGTATTCGTCATGCATGTCTAAAGCTAAGCGTTCTTGGCCAAGTTCTTTGTTCATTTTAGCCACAATATCTTTGACTAATTGTTTACGGTTTTCGAGGCCTTCACGATCAAAGTCACGAATAATATATTCCATATTGACTTCATCAATCGTACCGTTGAAAATCCAAAGCTGGAAGAAACCTTGGCGGCCGTCAGTTGTTTCTGGTGTTTCATCACGTGGTAATTGATTTTGGAAGTCAATACCTAATTGAATAGCACTAACTAAGATATCTTTAGCACTACCAGGATGAACATCTTTACCTTCAATCTTTAATTTGAAAGAAGCGGCATTAAAAGTTTCATATTCCAATTCACCTAGCGGACCACCATCAACAGTATAAGCAAAATCAGCATTGAAATCTTTAACATCAAAGTGATCGGCACCAGTACCAATTTCTTCATCAGGACCAAAGCCAACTTTAATATCACCGTGTTTAATTTCGGGATGACTAATCAAATATTCCATAGCTGTCATCACTTCAGCAACACCAGACTTATCATCAGCGCCTAGTAAGGTTGTGCCATCAGTGGTAATTAACGTATGACCGGCATACTTCTTTAAACTTGAGAATTCGGCCGGATCCAAGACATATTTGCCATCAGCATCAAGCTTGATAACAGATTGACCGTCATAATCTTCAACGATTTGAGGGTTAACACCTTCAGCGTTAAAATCAGCGGTATCAATATGGGTAATAAAGCCGATTGTTGGTACTTTGTGATCAAGATTTGATGGTAATAAAGCTGTCACATAACTATTTTTTTCGTTATATTTAACTTCACTCATGCCCATTTCTTCCAACTCAGCCATTAATGACTTTAAAAATGGTACTTCATGAGCAGCGGAAGGAATTGTGTCAGAGTTAGGATTAGAACGTGTATTAACCTTTACATATTTAAGAAATCTTGGGACTAAATTTTCGTATTTTGCCATGATGTGATAACCTCCAGTAGTTTAAATAAATTGAAATGGATCAGTGTTAATCTGTGAAACTTGGATCTCGAATTGCCAATCATGCTGTTGTTGCCATTCTTTAAGTAACGGTGGCAGTCGCTCCATAATCACGGCTTCGATATGATGACCAGGATCAATGACGCTTAAGCCCTCAGCTAACATATCGTGAGCGGTGTGATAATAAACGTCGCCGGTAATTAAAACATCGGCCTCTTCAGCCAAGGCTGCACGATAAAACTTACCGCCATCTCCGCCAATAATTGCGACCCGTTTAACGGGGTGCTCCGGATGATGGGTTGTTAAACGCAAACCAGAGACGTTAAAAACTTGTTTGCAGGTTTGGGCAAACGCTAGTACCGACTGCGTGGTGGGCAGTTCACCGACAACACCTAGATAAATCGAGGGCTCACTAAAGTCTTTTGTGCGCCGATTAAAGGGCCGTAGATTTTGTAAGCCAATTTTCTCACCTAGCCAGTCGTTCATGCCGCCGGGCGTTTCGTCTAAGTTCGTGTGAGCAGCAAAGACGGAAATTTGATGTTGAATCAAATCCATATACATTCTCTGTTGGGGATCACGATAGTCCAAGTGTGGTGCTGGGCGAAACATCAGCGGATGATGGGCTAAAATCAAATCAACTTGATTAGCAATTGCTTCTTGAACGACTTCTGGTCGAACATCTAAGGTGATTAAAATTTTATGAACAATTTGGTCACGATTACCTATTTGTAAGCCAATCGGATCATGGGGTTCTGCATAACGTGGTGGTGCAAATTGTTCGAATTGATCAATGATTTGCTGAACGGTTGGTTGCATTTAATCCCTCCTTAATCAAATCAACTTCTTTAGCCATCTGTGAAATCTTATCGGCTGGTGGCTCACTAGCATTTTGTAACTGCTGTAAAATTGCTTGTTTTTGGGTTAATTTAAATTGCCAGTAATGAGTAAAATCAGCAGGCACTGCTGGCATTTGCAACATTGCCGGTCCCATTAATAATTGCAGATCAGTGTAAGTTGTTGGGGTTTTACTAGGCTGAGCTGCCATCATTTGATAATAGTGACCTTCATCAAAAACTAGATTCTCAGCTGTAATTTGCCAATTGTGTTCGGCTAACCATTTACGAACGACGTCGACATTTTGATTAGGCTGTAAAACTAAGCCTTTCAGCCAACTAAGTTCTTGATGACCACGCTCTAAAATTTGTGTGATTAACATGCCACCCATACCGGCAATCACAGCACATTCAACTTGATCATCTTGCTGAATGGCTTGTAGACCATCCGCCAAGCGGACGACTAAATCTGCCGAATAAGCACTGTTTTTGACGTGTGCTGCGGCAATTTCGTATGGTCCGGGAATGACTTCACCACAAACTGCAAAGTCGATTTTATTTTGTTCTCGTAAATAAAGTGGTAAGTGGGCATGATCAGAACCAATGTCGGCAATTCGCCGCCAAGGTTGGGTTAAGTCTGCCACTGCTTGTAACCGTTTTGAAAGTTTAACCATTAAAAACTCCTTGAAATTGTTTACGCTTCTATTATAGCAAAGATTGCCTTAATTAATTAGCCCCACAACTAAACCATTTTGAAAATTATTAAAACTAAAAATTCCTCATGCTCGTGCTTCGAATACACATGTGATCATGTTAATACTAATCTGGTTATTTCCGTATCTCCGGAAAATACGGCGGTGGAACGCTGCGATCCTTGATTTAAGCCAATCGAGGCTTGTCTTAAATACAAGCTTTGTTGTAAATGCTAAAGCATCAACAACAATTTCGCGGCTGACCGCGATTTTCCTACGCTACTCATATTATTGGTATCATTTTTAAACTCGACGATTATTAAACTACTTGTCAATCTAACTTTATAGCAAAAGTATTATCATGTTTCATGTACCCCTTAGCAAAAAGTACTAAAAAAGCTCAGGACAAAATGTCCTGAGCTTAAAGTTAATTATTCTAAGAAATCTTTTAATTGGTTAGAACGTGATGGGTGACGCAATTTTCGCAATGCTTTTGCTTCAATTTGACGAATCCGTTCACGCGTAACACCAAAGACCTTACCCACTTCTTCCAAAGTGCGAGTTCGACCGTCATCAAGGCCAAAACGTAATCGTAAGACGTTTTCTTCACGGTCTGTCAACGTATCTAAGACACTCTCTAATTGTTCTTTCAACAATTCATAAGAAGCGTGTTCTTCAGGACTAGTTGCATCATGATCTTCAATGAAATCACCTAAATGAGAGTCATCCTCTTCACCAATTGGTGTTTCTAACGAAACGGGTTCTTGAGCAATTTTCAAGATTTCGCGAACTTTTTCAGTTGGCATGTCCATTTCAGCACCAATTTCTTCTGGTGTTGGTTCCCGACCTAAATCTTGTAATAATTGACGTTGGATTCGAATCAATTTATTAATTGTTTCGACCATATGAACTGGAATCCGAATTGTTCGAGCTTGATCAGCGATTGCACGCGTAATTGCCTGACGAATCCACCAGGTGGCATAAGTTGAGAACTTAAAGCCCTTGCGGTAATCAAATTTCTCAACGGCCTTCATTAAGCCCATGTTACCTTCTTGGATTAAATCAAGAAATTGCATGCCACGACCAACGTAGCGTTTGGCAATTGAAACAACTAAACGCAAGTTAGCTTCTGCTAATTCTTGTTTTGCTGTTTCGTCACCTTGTTCTATCCGTAAAGCTAAGGCAACTTCTTGGTCAGCCTTTAATAACGGAACACGACCGATTTCTTTTAAATACATTCGGACGGGATCGTTAATTTTAACTCCTGTTGGTGCAGAAAGGTTCGTTAATGACTTCTTACTAACTTCTTTTTCTTTCTTGAGGGAACGGGCACTAGGATTACCGTCTTGATCAACAATTGCGTAACCTTTGTCTTCTAGTTGCTGCATTAATTCATCGACAGCTTGATCTTCCAGTTCAAAAGGTTGAACAATTTTGCTAACTAGTTCATCTTCGGTAATTTCTTTATCGGGTTTGTGTTCTTTAACTAAAGCATTAACGGCAGTAGTTAATTTCTTAACCTCTGCTTTCATTTCTTGTTTTGTTTTAGTGGTTGTTTTTTTAGTTGTTTTCTTTTCTGCCATCTAGATTGTCCCCCTACATTGCTATTGACTCAATTGGCGTTTTAACTGTAAAAGTTCGTTTAGCCATTTCATCTCTGCATCACCATCGCCTTGTTCGGCCGCTCGTTTAACTTGTTGCTGAGCATTTTTTAAACGTTGGTCAAGGTGAGCAGTTTGAATATTATGAATGTAATCATTGATTTCAGCATCGCTAATTTCATCCGGCAGTGGCATCATTTCAACTTCCATTAACAATGGTTGCTGATCCGGTGTGAGAAAATCAGCAAAGCCGGCCACATCATGCTGACCGTCTGTTTGTAAATATTGTTGCCAGTTTTCAAATAATGTTTGCAACTGCGGATTATTAAAGGCAAAATCAGCTTGATCAATCAATTGTTGACACAGCGTTGGATCGCCAATTGCCAAATTCAACAAGCGTCGTTCAGAAATCTCGGTCCGATTTAAAACGACATTTAAAATTGGCGGCGCTGAACTTGTTTGCTGAGTGGTTAAACGCGTTTGTCGTTTCTTAGCACGCTCTTTACGTTGATATTGCCGCACTGCATTGGTAAATTCGGTTTTTAATGCGGTTAAATCAACATTAGCTTGATCAGCCACTTGCCGTAAATATAAATCTTGTTCGACTGTTGACTCAATTGTCACCAAAGTTTGTAAAGCACTTTGAACATAAGCCAAACGTTCATTATCAACCGAGAAATTATATTGTCCAGCTAAACGTTGTAATTCAAACGCTACTGGTGTTAAGACGTGACCTTCTAATTGCTGTTGAAATGCTTCAGCACCATGAGCCTTGATGTATTCATCAGGATCTTGGCCATCAGGTAGCATCACGACACCAATTTCGAACGGTCGCTCCTTAACTAATTTCAACGCATCAGCAATTGCATTCTGACCAGGTTCATCACCATCATAACAAATAATTAACCGCTGTGCGGCCCGAGACAATAAATATAATTGATCAGACGTTAAGCTAGTTCCCATTGAGGCAATACCATTAGTTACCCCGGCGCGATAAGCACTAATGACATCCATGAAGCCTTCAAACAAATAGGCTGTTTTGGTTTGCCGAATTTCGCGCTTAGCTTGGGCAAAATGATAGAGCACATCACGTTTTTGAAAAATTTCAGTTTCTGGTGAGTTTAAATATTTCGGTTCGTTATCAGACTTGGTTAATAAGCGTCCAGAAAAAGCAATCACTCGCCCAGACTGATCCCAAATCGGAAACATCACCCGATTACGAAAACGATCAATTAACTGACCATCTTGACGTTGCGCAAACAGTCCAGAACGAACCATTAATTCACGTGAGACATGACGTGTTTTTAAAAAGTTGAGTAGCAAATCACTTTGATCAGGTGCAAAACCTAATCCAAATTCGTTAATTGCCTGCTCATCAAGTTGACGATCCTGTAAATAATCCAGTGCTGGCTCACCAATTTTAGTTTTCAACAAAATATGCGTGTATAAAACTTGCACATCTTGATAAAGTTGGCGTAATTGTTGAGCCTGCGATTGATCTGCCGTAGCTTTTTGCGTGGCGAGATCTTGGGGCAGCGAAATGTCACTGAAGTCAGCGACTTTTAAAACTGCTTCGGGAAAGGAAATATCTTCAATATCCATGATGAACTTGAAGACATTACCACCACGATGACAGCTAAAACAATTGAAGATTTGTTTGTCTTCCGTTACTGAAAATGAAGGCGTCTTTTCTTCATGAAAGGGACATAGCCCAAATAAGTTTTTTCCTTGTTTTTTCAGTTGAACGTACTGACTGACAACATCAACAATGTTAGTCTTTTGCCGCACTTCCTCAATAAAAGCTTCGGGAATTCTTCCTGCGATGGTAATCACTTCCTCTCACTATCAATTAGCAAGAAATGGGCTGAACCGTGAGATACCTAAAGTCAGCCCAGTTTACATAATTTCGCAAGTTATAATATACCACTATTTCAGAAAGTAAACAAATAAAAAGATTATGATTTCAAAAACTGTTGACAGTTAATTAAGCATTGGCTACACTAGTGTCAATTTCAAGTGAGCGAATTGTTTAGGATTTGTTAAACACACTTAGCGGTGCTGAATAATCTTTCTCAAGGAACTCAAATACGTAAAGGAGTAATGAACATGCAAAAGCTATTAACTAATCTTAATCGTTCATGGCAAAGCCAGCAGAACAGATTGTAGTGCCGTCACACGGATACAATCTGGCAAACAATTTGTATCTGTGCTGGCTAACTTTTGTGTGTTAAAAAGAAGTCTGCATGGAAAACGTCCATCAACAGACTTCTGCTGTTCCTTTTAATTGAGGCAAACGAGCAGAAATGCTGGTTTGCCTTTTTTGTATCTCGTGATTAATTTTATCAATGAAAATGAGGTTATGATGATGAAACGAATGCTTACTTTTATTGGAGCTTTGCTTATTTTTTTAATTGAGGCTTTCATTAAGACCAACCAGAACCAAACACTAAGTACCACCAAAAAAATTCCAACTGTTGGCATTTTACAACCATTAACCCACCCTGCTTTAGATGAAATTCATCAAGGTTTTGTTGCGGGTTTAAAGTCAGAGAGTTTTATTGATGGTCAAACGGTCAAGCTTGATTTTCAAAACGCTCAAGGTGATCAAAGTAATTTAAAAACCATGAGTACAAAATTTGTGGATGAAAAAGTTGATTTAATGGCCGCCATTGCCACCCCTGCTGCGCAAGCTTGCGCCAATGCTGCCAAAGGTCAGACACCGGTGCTCTTAGCAGGTATCACCGATCCGGTTGGGGCTAAGCTAATCAAAACAGATCAGCATCCTGGCGGTAATGTGACGGGCACTTCAGGTGATGCGCCTTTAGATAAGCAACTTCAGTTACTACAAGAAGTTGTCCCACAAGCTAAAAAATCGGCATCATTTATTCTTCCAGTGACCATGGTGGTGAATATAATGCCAAGAACTTTGCTAAATTGGTTACTCAAGCCAGTCTAACGCCAAAATTCTATATGATTAGTAATACGAATGATATGCAACAAGTGGCCCAACAAATGGTTCGTGATGTTGATGCCGTCTATGCACCACAAGATAATAATGTTGCGACTGCTATGAAAACACTCGTAAGTGCGGCTAATGGTGCTAAAAAACCAGTTTTTGCTTCTGCTGATACGATGGTTAAAGACGGTGCGTTGGCAGCTTATGCTATCACCCAATTTGACTTAGGTAAAGTTGCTGGTCGAATGGCCGGTCAAGTTTTAAAAGGCCGTAAAACAGCCAACTATCCTTTAGCCTACGTGACGAAAGGTCTCAATGTCATTAATGAAAAAACAGCACGAACGTTGGGAATTAATCTACCTAAGTCCGTTGTTCATCAGGCACAAACGAAAAGAGAGATGATTAAATGAGTATGATTGTTTCTGCTATTGGTCAAGGCTTATTATGGGCCATTTTAGGCGTTGCATTATTTTTAACATTTCGGACCTTAAATTTTGCAGATATGACTGTTGAAGGCACGTTTCCTTTAGGGGCGGCAGTAGCCGTCACCAGTTTAACGCACCACCTCACGCCCACTGCGGCAATTGGGTTAGCTTTTCTAGCCGGAGCTGTTGCTGGTTTGATTACAGGATTACTTTATACTAAAGGCAAAGTGCCTATTTTACTGGCTGGTATTTTGGTTATGACCGCTTGTTTATCCATTAATTTGCGGATTATGGGAACATCAAATATTTCATTACTTGGCCAAGCAACAATTTTTAGCCAACATTTTCTCAAAACACTCCCCCGTTATTTTGATAGTGTCCTGGTTGGGTTAATTGCCATTATCATCATTACTAGTTTATTAATTTATTTCTTGCAAACTGATTTAGGTCAAGCTTTTATTATGACTGGCGATAATCCGGTGATGGCCCAGTCTATCGGTATTAATACTGATAATATGATAATTTTGGGGTTAATGGTCTCAAACGGTTTAATTGCTTTAAGCGGCGCATTAATCGCACAAAGCAATGGTTATGCTGACGTTAATATGGGGATTGGTATTATTGTGATTGCTCTTGCGTCGATTATTATTGGTGAAGTTGTTTTTGGGACCTTAACTTTAAATCAACGACTTGTTGCTGTAACCCTTGGCAGTATTATTTATCGTTTTGTTATTCTCGGTGTTTTACAGCTTGGCTTTAGTACCAACGATTTAAATTTAATTTCGGCCATTATTTTAGCGATTTGTTTGTTATTACCGCAAGTCAGCAAGAAGTTAAAACTTGACCAACTATTGCGTAAAGGAGTGAGCCGCGGATGACAATGCCAATCTTGCAACTTAAAAATATTGTTGTTGCAGCTGATCAACAAAATGTTGAACAAACGAAAATATTAAAAAATCTCAATTTAACAATTAATTCAGGTGATTTTATTAGCGTGTTAGGTACCAACGGTGCTGGTAAATCCACCTTATTTAATACAATTGCTGGTCTTTTACCGCTAACTTCAGGTGAAATATTACTAAATGGGCAAGCAATTAATCATTTAAGTCCAGAAAAGCGATCTCGACAAATTGCCCGAGTTTTTCAAGATCCTAAATTAGGAACAGCGCCAAGAAGGACCGTTACCGAAAATTTATTGCTTGCTAAACACCGTGGCCAACGTCGCACGCTTAAACCGCGTCACTTAAAACAACAACGGCATGAGTTTACACAATTATTAGCGACAATGGGTAATGGCTTAGATCAACACTTAGATACACCAACTGAAAATTTATCTGGTGGACAGCGTCAAGCGTTAAGCTTCTTAATGGCGACTGAAAAACGTCCCGAACTATTATTACTAGATGAACATACGGCTGCTCTTGATTCTAGGACCAGTACTCAATTAATGAGGCAAACCAATCAAGTTGTAACGACCCAACAACTGACTTGTTTGATGATTACTCATCATTTAGAAGATGCTTTAAAATATGGCAATCGTCTCATTATTTTAAATGCTGGTCAGATTTTATTAGAGATTAGTGGTGAACAAAAAGCCGCGCTAACGAAACAAACTGTGTTAACTTATTTTGGTTAACTTAATTAAATAAAAAAGGTGTCATCATAGCGAATTGCTACGATAACACCTTTTATTATTTAACAACGAGTTCTTGTAAGTTACCAAAGATCTTAATTAAACGTTGAATCAACGCTAATTGAATTAAACGATTACGACGAACTTTTTCATCATCTGCCATAATCATGTTTTCATCAAAATAATTGGCAATTAATGGTTGTAAAGCGTGTAATTGTTCATAATTTTCGGCGATTGTTTGTTGTTTGAAACTATCGCGAATATTTTCAACTGCGTCATATAATTTTTGTTCAGATGGATTTTCAAACAAACTTGGATCAACGGTTAAAGTGTCCAGGTCAAGATCAGCTTGGGCAACCAAGCGTGAAACCCGAGTCAAGGCTTCAATCGTTTCTTTGAAATCATCATCGTGACTGTGTTGAACTAATGTCTTAGCAATATCAGCAATGGTTGCTGGATCAGCGCTGTCAGAAGCCACGATTGCTTCAATCATATCATGGCGTAAGTTCTTAGTATTAAACAACTGACGAATGCGATCAACGAAGAAATGACGAGCATTCTGAGCGTTATTAGTCCAGTCAAGATTGAAAGTTAAATCATTTTCAGCTAATGAGTTGGCAATCCGAGGTTGTAAGTCGCGTAACTTCAAGTGCCAGTGGTTGGCAACTAAAATACGAACCAAACCATATGATTGACGGCGCAAAGCATATGGATCGTTTGAGCCACTTGGAATCATGTCGACAGAGAAGAAAGCATAAATCGTATCTAATTTATCTGCGATTGCTAAGGTAGCACCAACTTTAGAAGCTGGTAAGTCGCCATCAGCAGAAGTTGGCATGTAGTGTTCGCGGATTGCTTGAGCAACAGCTTCATTTTCACCAAAAATTTTAGCGTAGATTTCACCCATTACCCCTTGCAATTCAGGGAATTCACCGACCATACCAGTTACCAAGTCGAATTTGTAGATGTGAGCAGCACGATCTAAGTCAGCTAGTTCTTGTGTGCTTAAATTAAACATTTCGCCTAGGTTACGTGCGATTAAAGCAACACGCTGCATTTTTTCGTACATGGTCCCAATCTTGTCATGAAAGCTAACTGTCTTTAATTTATCAACATAATCAGCAATGGTATGTTTTTGATCATCTTCAAAGAAGAACTTAGCATCTTCAAGACGTGCAACTAAAACTTTTTCGTTACCAGAAATCACGTTTTCAAGATAATCGTGATTACCGTTACGAACACCGATAAAGTATGGTGCTAACTGACCATCTTGAGTACGAACATAGAAGTAACGCTGATTATCTTTCATTGACGTAATTAAAACTGCTTCGGGAACAGCTAAGTATTCTTCAGCAAAGTGACCAGCAAATGCCGTTGGATATTCAACTAAGTTGACAACTTCTTCTAACAAATCAGGATCAAGATCAACTTGCCAGTTGTTTTCAGCAGCAATGTCCTGAATTTGTTTTTCAATCACGTCTTGACGTTTAGCCATGTCAGCAATGACAAATTCCTGAGCCAATGCTTCTTCATAATCTGTTGCTGTTGCTAATTCAATCGGCTTGCCTAAGAAGCGGTGACCTTGAGTAATACGACCAGCTTGAACGTCAAGAATTTGCATAGGCACAATTTGTTCATCAAGCAAGCTCACTAACCAATGAATTGGCCGAATGTATTCAAATTCATTACTCCCCCACTTCATTCGAGTTGGGAAAGTTAAGCCCTTAGCGATATCTTGAATACCTGCAAGCACTTCAGCAGCAGGTTGACCCACGGTTTTCTTTTCAACAAAGACGTATGGTTCGCCTTTAAATTCTTTAAACGTAATGGTTTCAGGATCAACTTTTTGACCACGAGCAAAACCGATAGCCGCCTTAGTAAAATGACCATCAACATCTAAAGCCATTCGCTTAGCTGGACCTTTCACTTCTTCAACCTTATCTGGTTGGCGTTCTGCTAAGCCGCTAATTAAGATAGCTAAGCGCCGTGGTGTCGCAAAAGATTTGATCTCAGCATAATCTAAACGTTGTTCTTTTAAATAGTTAGTTGTTTTAGCAACCAGTTGTTCAATACTAGGACGAACAACGTGTGCTGGCATTTCTTCTAAGCCAATTTCAAATAAATAATTTGCTGCCATTATTTTTCCTCCTCAGCTTGTTCTTGGGCATGTTTTAATAATGGAAAGCCCAGTTTTTCACGTTCATCAACAAAGGCTTGCGCAACTTGATGAGCTAACCGCCGAATACGAGAAAGATAGCCGGCCCGTTCTGTAACAGAAACTGCGCCGCGGGCATCTAACAAGTTAAACGTATGGCTGCATTTTAAAACGTAATCATAAGCTGGATGAACTAACCCTAATTTAATTAAACGAAGTGCTTCTTTTTCATAGTCATTAAAGAAAGTTAATAGCATTTCTTGATCACTTTCTTCAAAGGCGTATTTAGAATGTTCATATTCAGGTTCTTTAAAGATGTCGCCATAAAGAACGCCATCGCCCCACTCGAGTTCAAAAACATTGTTAACTTCTTGGATGTAAGAAGCTAAACGTTCAACACCATAAGTGATTTCGGAAGTCACAGGATCAACGGTTAACCCACCAACTTGTTGGAAATAAGTAAATTGAGTAACTTCCATACCATCAAGCCAAACTTCCCAACCAACACCGGCACAACCCATTGATGGGTTTTCCCAGTTGTCTTCAACGAAACGAATATCATGTTCCAAAGGTTCGATGCCTAATTCACGTAAACTATCTAAATAATACTCTTGAATATTTTTTGGTGAAGGTTTCATGACAACTTGAAATTGGTGATGTTGGAACAATCGGTTAGGATTTTCGCCGTAACGACCATCAGCAGGACGCCGTGAAGGTTCAACGTAAGCGGCATTCCAAGGTTCTGGACCAATCGCCCGTAAAAATGTATATGGTGACATTGTTCCGGCACCCTTTTCTGTATCGTAGGCCTCCATTAACATGCAGCCTTTTTGTGACCAAAATTTCTGCAATGTTAAAATCATTTCTTGTACATTCAAATGTTTAACCATAAAATTCACCTTTCCTTATTTAATCGTGGTTAAGTAGCTGATGAGAACTGCAATGAGTTAGGAATCAAAACAACGTTCAAGGCAATTAAGTGAAACGTACTCAAGCCAATTGATGGCTATACTTAATGATAAACCTCATCTGTGTTAATACACAGCTATGCCTTATCATTAAGACGTCACCATCAAACCATTGGCTTTCACACTCTACAAAAAAAGTCCCTATGCTACGCTAAACGTAACATAGGGACGAGTAATTTCGCGGTTCCACCCTAATTCAGATGCTAGGCATCTGCACTTAATTGTTTTTTTTAAATATAAATGTGTTTGAAACAACTAATTGCTTCGCGCACTCTATTGAGGTGCCCTGATTTTTGGTGTGCTTTCACTGACCACACTCGCTGTTTTAAAATCATTAAATCCTCATCAAGCTAGAATAATATTGAATTCGTAAAAAAGTCTAATCGTTTTCGGACGACTTGTCAACTTTTTTTGGTGTTAATTGCGGCATGCGCAGCATTTCGTCTAAATACTTCTTACTTTTCAATTGTAAACCGACTTGGTCTTGATAAATCTTATCAAGAATTCGTCGTAGATCTTTCTTAGTCCGCACACTGAGATTAATCGTTCCTAATTGCTGAGGCATGATTCGCGCCAAACCTTGCATTAAAGCAATCGTTTTGGGCTGAGCGTGCAATCGATGTTGGTCTTGATGCCAATGATTCTGACAAAGCAAACCACCATATTGTTCAGAGTAGTCCATTGGTAAATCGGTTCGTTGACAAATGACACAATCCTGTAAATGCGGTGCGACACCAAATTGATTCAGCAACTTAATTTCAACTAAATTTGTTAATAATTGCGGATCGGTCCCGCCATTCATTTTATCCATTGCTGTTTTAACCAAATCAAAATATTGACCAAGTGGCTTACCTTCATCAAAAGCAGCAGCTACTAAGGTTAACAAATACGCCGCGTAAGCTTGTAGAACAATGTCTGCACTAATAGTGGTGTACAAGTTTGTACTTTTGGTGGCGGAAATATAAGACAAGCCTTGCGTATTAATTGCGCCAATATAATCAGCAAACGTTAAGGGTAAAATAGCAGTCTGTAGTTTAAAACCTTGTTTCTTAGCACCACGAACCATAAACATTTTGGCTGCATACTTGTCCGTTAAAATCTGAACGAGTAAGTCACGTTCGCGATAATCACGCCGATACATGACAATTCCGCGGAATTCTGTATCGCGAAATAAAGCCATTTTTATTTAAAGTCCTTGGCGTTATAGCCAGCTCGAGCTAAGAACAGCGGATTATCACGCCAGTTGCGTTGCACACTGACTTGTAGTTTCAGGTTTACTTTTTCGCCTAGTAAAGCTTCAATTTCACGCCGGGCACCAATGCCAATTTTCTTGATCATGGCGGCGCCTTTACCAATCACAATTCCCTTTTGACTATCGCGGTCGACATAAATAATGGCATTAATCACACGCTTGCCACTTTCAAAGCGATTCATGTCTTCAACAATGACAGCCGTTGAATGAGGAATTTCATCGCGCGTGAATTCCAAAATCTTCTCGCGAATTAATTCTGCGACGATAAAGTATTCTGGATGATCCGTTAATTGATCATCGGGATAAAATTTAGGACCAGCTGGTAAATATTTCTTAATCTCGGTCATTAATTCGTCTACATTGTTGCCTTGCGTAGCTGATAAGGGAATTACTTCAGCAAAGTTAGCAATTTCTTGGTATTCAACAATCATTGATAATAAATCATCAGGATGAATTAAGTCGATCTTATTAATAACCAAGAATAATGGGGCCTTGATATTAGCTAACTGTTCCAAAATATAACGATCACCAGGGCCAATTTTGTCTTCAGCACCAGTCATATAAATGGCAATATCAACTTCAGCTAACGCTGAAAAAGCAGCCTTATCCATATAATTGTCAAGGTCATTTTTAGGTTTATGAATTCCCGGGGTGTCTAAGAAGACGATTTGTGCTTCGTCATCAGTAACCACACCTTGAATTTTATTACGGGTGGTTTGGGCTTTGGGTGACATAATGGCGACTTTTTCGCCAACTAGACGGTTCATTAATGTTGATTTACCAACATTAGGTCGGCCTAGCAATGCCACAAAGCCGGATTTATAATCTGTCATTTAATCGGATCATCCTTTAATGAAAATGAGTATGGTAGTATTTGGTCAACGGTAAATTTCTTAATATCATTGTTTAAATTCGTTAAAATCACTTGATCATCGGCGTGCATAAACTCCGTCATCACTTGGCGACAAGCACCACATGGTGAAACAGCTCCGTGTGTGTCGCCGGTGACGGCGATTGTTTTGAAGTGATGATAGCCAGCTAAAACAGCATTAAACATGGCCACGCGTTCAGCGCAAATTGTCATGCCGTAAGAACCGTTCTCAATATTACAACCTTGAAAAATTTTTCCGTCATCTGTTAACACTGCCGCACCAACAGCAAAATGAGAATATGGGACGTACGCTTGTCGACGGGCTTGTTGTGCTTGTTCGATCAATTCATTCATCAAATGACCTCCCCAACCATTATAGATTTAAAAAATTTAAAATATAAGGCATAAAAATAATGACACCAACAATCGCAGCCAAAAATGCGGCGACTAAGACAATGGCTGCTGATACATCTTTTACTTTTTTAGCTAGTGGGTCATAGTGCTTAGCCACTAATAAGTCAATCAAATATTCAACTGCTGTATTCCAAAGCTCGGCAATCAGCACTAAGAAAATAACAACAATTAACCATAGCCAGTCAAGCTTACTAACACCAAATAAGAAGCCTAGTAGCAAAACAAACGTTGCAATGACCAAATGGCGCTTAAAGTTCTTTTCGTCAGCTAACGTGGTTCTAAGGCCTTCTAAAGCATGTCGGAATGACTGAAAAAAAGTATGATTCTTGTCAGTTTGTTTTTTATCGTTTAAGGCCATAGCTATCTAGAATTTCCTCTTGTAGTTTAATCATCACTTTTTCATCTTCAGGTTCGATGTGATCATAGCCGTTAAGATGCAAGAATCCATGAACAATTGTATAACCAAATTCGCGGTCAAAACTATGTTCATATTCAACGGCTTGTTCTTGAACGTGTTCTGGTGCAATGAATAAATCACCAATGTTACGAGGAATATTTAATTCAGCAGCCAACGCTTCAAAGTCAGGTAGATCACTTTCATCATCTTCAATTGCAAAACTGATAACATCAGTGACGTGATCTTTACCGCGATATTCGCGATTAATCTCACGAATTTTATCATCAGTAATTAAACTAATCGACATTTCAGTATCTTCAGGCATTGCCAACTTTTTAGCAGCAAATTCGACTAAATCGCGAATCCATGTTTCGCGCTCTGCGGGTAAAACGTGTTGATCATTAATTATTTCCAGATTCATGCTTCTTTATTTGCTCCTGATTGTATTTTTCGTAAGCATCAATAATACTTGCGACTACGGGATGACGAACAACATCAGCGGAAGATAGTTCGACAAATCCGATATGTTTAACATTTTTCAAAACTTTTGCGGCTTCAATTAAACCACTGCGTTGATTGTGCGGCAAGTCAATTTGAGTAACGTCACCGTTAACAATCATTTTAGAATTCATGCCCAGTCGGGTTAAAAACATCTTCATTTGTGCAGGGGTTGTGTTCTGCGCTTCATCAAGAATAACCAAAGCGTCATCTAAAGTTCGCCCACGCATATAAGCTAATGGTGCGATTTCAATAATGCCACGCTCCATTAAACGGTTAGCGTGCTCGGTTCCCATAATATTGTAAAGGGCATCATAAATCGGCCGCAAATAAGGATCAATTTTATCTTTAAGATCACCAGGTAAAAAGCCCAAATTCTCGCCTGCTTCAACTGCCGGGCGCGTCAAAATAATCCGTTGAACCTGGTTAGCTTTCATTGCCGCAACAGCTAAGGCAACGGCCAAATAAGTTTTACCGGTACCAGCAGGGCCAATTCCAAAAGTGATTTCGTTATGTTTAACCGACTGAACATACTGCCGTTGACCTAAATTTTTAACGCGCACACTACGACCTTTAGCATCACGAACGATCTCTTCAGTATATAAATCACTGAAGTATTCTAACGTGCCCCGATCGGCCATCTTCATGGCGCTTAAAATATCGCTATTGTTAATCATGACACCTTGGCGCAATAAACGCGTCAATTGTTCAAAAATACTGATCACCCGATCAACTGCAACTGCTGATCCAGTTACCACAATTCGTTCTCCAAAGGCATGAATATTAACAGCCATTCCCTCTTCGAGCAAATGTAGGTATTCATCATTGACACCTAAAATACTTAGCGCCTGGTCAGGATCTGATAAGATAAATGTTTTTTCAATACCTGATTGCTCTACCAACGACTTCGCTCCAATCAAAAAGTTATCTATGAATTGAATTTTAGCACAGTTTGGCACTGGTTTGAATTTTTCGCGCGCTTACTTATTCGTCAAAAGTTCTTTAACAATTTGGTTAACTTGGCCGCCATCAGCACGACCTTTAACTTTTGGCATCAAGTTTGACATCACTTTACCCATATCTTTCATGGAAGTTGCACCAGTTTCTTGAATAGTTTCGCTAATTAAGTCTGATAATTCTGCTTTGTTTAATTGTTTAGGTAAATATTTTTCAACGATGGCCATTTCAGCTTTAAGTTCAGCCATTAAATCTTCGCGGCCACCCTTTTCAAATTCAGCATAAGAATCCTTACGTTGTTTCATTTCAGTACTCAGTACTTGTAATTTATCCTCAGCTGACAAGTCAGTACCTTTTTGAATTTTAGCGTTAGTCAAGGCCGTTTTGATCATTCGCACAACGTTTAACTTAGTCTTGTCTTTAGCCTTCATTGCGTCTTTTAAATCTTGTGTTAATTGTTCGTTTAATGTCATTATTAAGTTTCCTTTCGTGAAAAAATACCCCCTTGTCGTAGAAGATCACAAAATGTAATCCAAAAAACAAGAGGGTAAAATTTATTATCTAAATTTCTTACGTTTGCGAGCTGCTTCTGACTTCAGCTTTTTCTTAACGCTTGGTTTCTCGTAGAATTCACGTTTACGGTATTCTTGGAGCGTACCACTTTTAGAAACAGAACGTTTGAAACGTCGAAGAGCATCATCAAGAGACTCGTTGTCGCGGACAATTGTCTTAGCCATGTGATTTCCCTCCTTCCAGTTTCTATGTAACTACTCTGTTGTGCGAATAAACAACTACATCACAGTGGTTCTTAATTATTATAGCGAAAGATGAAAATGTGGTCAATAACCTTTTTAGTAAATTTTGTATTAATTCATAATAAATCGTCGTGAAAGCGCTAAATATGTTAAAATTAATTGAAACTAATAAATGATATGAGGTAAAAACAATGGCTCAACCTAGACAATTATATTTATTTCTAATTTCAGACTCCGTTGGTGAGACAGGATTTAAGCTGACTCAAGCAGCTATGGCCCAGTTCCCAGAGATTAAGCCAATTTATGAACGCTATCCATTTGTGAACACCAAAGAAAAAATTGATGAGTTAATTGAAAATGCGAAGGAAAAAGATGCGATCATTACCCACACTTTGGTAACGCAAGGTTTAAGTGAATATCTTCAAATTGAAGCCGCTAATAATAACTTAACATCCATCGATCTGCTTTCACCTTTAGTACGTAGCGTCAGCAAACGATTTGAATTAGAACCTACTCATGAGGCTGGTGCCCTTCATCATCTTAACGAGACTTATTTTGATCGCATCTCTGCCATGGAATTTGCCGTGTTGTATGATGATGGTAAAGACCCTCGTGGTTTCTTAGAAGCGGATGTCGTCTTACTAGGGATTTCTCGTACGTCCAAAACACCAATCTCGCTGTTCTTAGCCAATCGTAACATTAAGGTGGCTAATCTACCATTAGTTCCCCAAGCTCATATTCCCGATGAATTATATCAAGTGGACCCTAAGAAAATTATTGGCTTAACCAATGATCCCAAGGTTCTCAATAATATTCGTCGTGAGCGAATGATTGCTTACGGTTTAAATCCCGATACCACCTATTCAGATATGGATGCCATTAAGAAAGAACTAGCCTTTGCTAAGGCACTGTATAGAAAACTTGGCTGCTATGTCATTAACGTGGCTAATCGTTCTATTGAAGAAACGGCTACTTTAATTATGGAACACTTAGGCTTGGATCATTATTAAAAGCTGCTTAATAAACGTAGAATTTAAAAAATAAGGTAAGTGCAATTAGTTTGCACTCACCTTATTTTTTATGCTCGTAATTTTATTTTCATTTCTGGATCAAATTTTTGTGCGCGCAGCATCGCAATTTCTGCACCATATGGCGCAATTGTTCCCTTGGCATCATCGGTAATGCCGACATAAGGTGTTTCTAAAATCTTCGGAACAGTTGTTAATTGCGGATGATGAGCCACATAGTTCAAAGCATCAAAACCAATTGTGCCAAACCCAATATTAGTATGGCGATCTTTATGACTACCTTGAGGATTCTTAGAATCATTTAAATGAACCACACTTAAACGATCTAAACCAATAATATGATCGAATTCGTTTAAGACACCATCAAAATCTTCACGAATATTGTAGCCAGCATCACTAGTATGACAAGTATCAAAGGTAACCTTTAATTTGTCGTTATGTTGGGTTTGATCAATGATAGCTGCTAACTCTTCAAAAGTACGGCCAATTTCTGTTCCTTTGCCAGCCATTGTTTCCAGCGCAATCGTGACATTTTGTTGTTCGCTAATGATTTGGTCAAGTGCCTGAGCTTCTTGCTTAATTGCTGCCGCAGCACCAGCGCCTACATGAGCGCCAGGATGAAAACTCATCGTAAAAGCACCAATAGCATCAGCCCGTTGCACTTCTCCCTGCATAAATTCAATCGCAAAAGGTAAAGATTCAGGTTTAATCGTATTGCCTAAGTTAATGATATAAGGTGCATGAACCACAATACTTTGAATGCCAGCCAATTTTGCTTGTGCTTGGCCTTCAGGAATCTTCATTTCACTGCTGTCTTTGCGTCGGGTATTTTGTGGTGCACCAGTAAAGATCATCATTGTATTAGCTTGATAACTTTGAGCTTCTTGGACTGCACCGACTAACATTTTTTTGCCGCTCATTGAAACGTGCGAGCCAATGATTAATTCTGAATTTGTCATATTGTCACCTACTCAACTTTTGGTTCATAGAAGTGCCCCATTAACTTGAAGACTTCAGTGATACTTACAAAGGCATAAGGATCGCTTTGGCGTATCGCGTCAGCAAAATCATGCATTTCGTAACGAGAAATAATGGTAAATAAGATTGTTTTTTCTTCGTGTTTATAGGCACCTTCAGCGTCATGGACAATTGTAATTCCTCGACGCAATGACTTTTGCACGCTGCTGATAACTTTTTTAGG
This sequence comes from Lapidilactobacillus dextrinicus DSM 20335, assembly GCF_001436095.1. GTDB lineage: Bacteria > Bacillota > Bacilli > Lactobacillales > Lactobacillaceae > Lapidilactobacillus > Lapidilactobacillus dextrinicus. Next base: position 221,989 of record NZ_AYYK01000004.1, read on the forward strand.
ATGATCAGTCACAATCATAACCTGTAAACGTTGGTGACTAGTATAAACCATGTCAATTACTGCCCCATTGACAAAAATTCCCATGGCACTATATAAAGCATGAACCCAACCGAAGACAAAACCGGCACCGAAGATAATTAATAAGTTAAAGGCAATATTAATTGAGCCCATACTACGGCCAGTTTTTTTACGAATAACGATCCCAATAATATCAAGACCACCGGTTGAAATATTATATTTCAAGGCCATCCCTGTCCCTAAACCATTAATCAAACCACCAAAGATTGCACAGACAATCGGATCAAACGTGATTTTTAACGGCGAGATTAAATGCATCATAATCGTTGAGAATAAAACCGCAAAAAATGTGAAATAAGTAAAGCGATGGCCAATTTTGGAATAGGCCAAGACAAACAATGGCGCGTTGAAAGCAAAATACAAAATTGGTGTCGTTAACTTAAACGGGGTGTTCGCTAACAAGTTAGAAACCAACTGCGCCGCACCGGTAATTCCTGAAGAATAAATGTGTCCAGGTGTCCAGAAAAAGTTCAAGGCGATGGACACACAAATCGCATAGAAAAACGCCATTGATAACTTAGTTAAGTTAGAATGCCGTCGGATAACACGTTCGATATCATTAAACATATAAGTAAATCCCTCTCATTTAGAGCATTTGCCAATATTGTAACACATCGAATAATTATACAACTAAAAAATCAGCAAGAAAATAAAACTTCGGCTTAAATTAAACTTGTTATGAATTCCCTGCCGCTAAAACCAGCCATCACTTATTAAATACACGAAACAATTGTAAACAACTTAAACTGGTTAGCTAGTTTTTTTACTTCTTCGCGCTGCCACAAAGTTGCGCATGGAACGTGAGGGACACTGCTTGTAGGCAATTTTTGCAAAAATTGTCTGCAAGTCAGGTCTTGTTGTAAGCAATAAATTGCAACAACAATTTCATCACTGATGTCAACTTTACTCCAGCGCTAACAGACAAGTTATTAGATCATGATATGAGTGTCTTACTTATTGTCGGAAGAAAATCGCGATCAGCTGTGACCTTGTCGTTATTGCCTTAGCATTTACGACAAGGTCAAGATTAAAAACTATCTCAGATTGGTTTCAACCAGTCTCCACTAGGTTTCATGAGCAACCTTTACGCAAATGCGACGAGATACATCAAATATAAATTTCTGTAGACACCAGTTTAGGCTTTTTCACCCCAATGCTTGGCGATAAATTGCTGGCGTCCGCCGCGTTCTTCCAGTTCAAACCTGGCTGGGTTTTTGCGATAGAAGTCTTGATGATAGTCTTCAGCCGGATAAAATGGTTGGGCATCCTCAATGGCAGTTACAATTGGTTCTTTAAACATTCCCGATTGGCTCAAGGCTGCTTTAGAAGCTGTTGCAATTTGCCGTTGTTCTGGAGAATTGACAAAAATAACAGGACGATAGCTATCGCCGCGATCTTGAAATTGACCAGCGGCATCCGTGGGGTCTGTTACTTGCCAATAAATTTGCACTAATTCGCCATAACTAATCACATCAGCATCATAGGTGATTTCAACCGCCTCTGTGTGACCAGTTGTATGCGAGCAAACTTGCTCATAAGTCGGATTAGGCACATGCCCACCCGTATAACCAGAAATGACACTAATAATACCCGGCTGTTGATCAAAAGGCTTAACCATACACCAAAAACATCCACCTGCAAATATCGCTGTTTCTTGCTTCATCAAAACCACGTCCTTTGCCTAATAAATTGTATAAAAAAGACACCTTGAAAAATTCAGGTGTCTTAAGTGATGTCTTAATTATCAAGCATCTTGTTTAAAAAGTAAACTGATTAAGCTTGTTCTGGTTTTTCAGGTTCAACTTCTAACCTCAATTCGTCAAGTTGTGCTTGAGCAACACGTGAAGGTGCTGCTGTCATTGGTTCTGTTGCTTTAGAGTTCTTGGGAAAAGCAATCACATCACGAATGTTATCACGACCAGCTAATAACATGGCGAAACGATCCAAACCAAGAGCTAAGCCGCCTAATGGTGGGAAGCCGTAATCCATAGCATCTAATAAGAAGCCGAATTGTTCTTGAGCAGTTTCTGGCGAAATTTCTAAGGCTTTCAACATCTTTTCTTGGATTTCACGATTATGGATACGAATTGAACCGCCGCCTAATTCAAAACCATTCAAGACAATATCATAACTTTGGGCATGGGCAGCATGAGGATCAGTGTCTAATAAGTGAACATCTTCTTCATTAGGCATAGTAAATGGATGGTGTGCAGCAATCCAGCGTTGATCCCCTTCATCGTATTCGAATAATGGCCAATCAACTACCCAAGTAAAGGCAAATTCATTTTCAGGGATTAAACCCAACTCTTTGGCGAAGAAGTTACGCAAATAACCTAAGCTATCAGCAACAACTTTTTTACTTGAAGCAACGAATAAGAGCAAGTCACCGTTCTTAGCGTCTAATTTATTAATTAATTCAGTTTGTTGTTCTTTAACGAATTTAGCAATTGGACCAGAAACTTCATCGTTTTCAACCTTTAACCAAGCCAAGCCTTTAGCGCCGAAGCGTTTGATGTAATCTTGGATTTGATCAATTTGTTTGCGTGAATACTTAGTAGCAGCTTGTGGCGCCACAATTGCCTTAACTTGACCACCATCAGCGACCGCACCACTAAATACTTTAAAAGCACTGTCTTTAAAGAAGTCACTTAAATCTTGTAATTCCATACCAAACCGTAAATCTGGCTTGTCGGAACCAAAACGAGCTTCTGCTTCATTCCAAGTAATTCGTGGGAATGGTAACTTAACGTCGATACCTTTTTCATCATGCATAACTTGAGCAATCATGCCTTCAGTTAAGGCTTGAATTTCTTCGGCAGATAAGAAACTGGTTTCTAAGTCGATTTGTGTAAATTCAGGTTGACGATCGCCACGTAAATCTTCATCACGGAAGCAACGAGCAATTTGATAGTAGCGATCAAAACCAGATGACATTAACAATTCTTTGAAAAGTTGTGGTGACTGTGGCAAGGCGTAAAAACTACCCGGATAAACACGAGAAGGTACTAAATAATCACGAGCACCTTCTGGTGTTGATTTAGTTAAATCTGGTGTTTCAATTTCGATGAAGCCATTGTCATCTAAGAAATGATGAACAGACTTAACAATTTGTGCACGCGTCTTAATACCAGCCATCATTTCTGGCCGGCGCAAGTCTAAATAACGATATTTTAACTTAGTATCTTCAGAAGCCGTGATGTTATCAGAAATTTCAAATGGTGTTGTTTTTGCCTTGTTTAAAATTTCTACATCAGTCACTTCAACTTCAATTTTACCGGTTTTCATGTTGTCATTAATAGCTTGTTCACTACGCGCAGCCACTTGACCATGCACACTAATAACATATTCTGAACGTAAGGTCTCAGCAATTGCTAAAGCATCAGCATTAATTTCTTGACTAAAAACTAATTGGACAATTCCCTCGCGATCGCGGAGGTCAACAAAGACCAAGTTACCTAAACTACGCCGCTTTTGAACCCAACCTGCTAAATCAATTTCTTGGCCTAGATATTGTTCGTCAACTAAACCAGCATATGTTGTACGTTTTACCATAATAACTCCTCCAAATATTGAGCAAAATTTTTAAATTATTTTGCTAGTTTTGCTAAGACACCTGCAAAATTAGTTGTAAAATCTGCAATGGCGATTTCAACTTGTTCACCAGTTGCTAAATCTTTAACTGGAACTCGACCAGTTTCAACTTCGGTTTCACCAACTGTAATAACATATTGAGCATGTAAGCGATCAGCATTTTTGAACTGACCTTTCACTTTACGAGCCAAATAATCTTGATCAGCACTTAGACCGTTTTGGCGAATGGCTTGTAACAACTTAAAGGCAGCACCTTCTACTGCTTCACTAGTCTTAACAATATAGAAGTCTAGTGGCTTGGCTTGTAAAGCTGCTGCTTGACTATCTAATAGTAACAACAAGCGTTCAACGCCAATCCCAAAGCCGATACCAGGTTCATCGGGACCACCGAATTCTTTGACTAAGCCATCATAGCGGCCGCCGCCGATAGCAGTCATTTCAGTATTATTAAAAGCTGGTGAAGTAACCATGATTTCAAAAATTGTGTTGGTGTAATAATCAAGACCGCGGACCATTGTATTGTCAACTTCGTAGTCAATCCCTAAACTTGTTAAGCCAGCTTTAACAGCTTCAAAGTGCTTAGCTGAATCTTCACTTAGAAAATCAAGGATTGTTGGTGCTTGAGCCACTAATTCTTGGTCATGTGCATCTTTGCTATCTAGAATTCGTAAAGGATTAGTTGTTAAACGTCGTTTTGAATCAGCGCTTAATTCATCCTTTAATGGTGTTAAATAGTCAACCAACGCTTGATGATAAGCTTCTTGTGTTTGCGCATCGCCTAGACTGTTAATTACCAAATGCATATCAGTTAAGTTTAAGCGGGCCAATAATTGCATCGCCATGGCGATTGTTTCAACATCTAAATCTGGTGACGTTGAACCAAAAGCTTCCACCCCAATTTGGTGGAATTGACGTTGACGGCCAGATTGTGGACGCTCATAGCGGAACATTGGGCCGTGATAGTAAACTTTGTAAGGCTTGACTTGTTCAGGTCCGAATAATTTATTTTCAACATAAGCGCGAACAACACCAGCAGTGCCTTCAGGACGCAAGGCAATGTGGCGATCACCTTTATCATGGAAGTCATACATTTCTTTAGACACCACATCAGAAGATTCTCCTGATGAACGTTCAAAAACATCATATGATTCAAAAATTGGTGTACGAATTTCGTGATAGTTATAAGTTTCAAAGACTTCTTGAGCGATATTTTCAACATACTGCCATTTTTTAGCTTCAGCAGGTAAAATATCAGCTGTGCCCTTTGGCTTTTGATAATGCATTGGAATTCCTCCTGTGATCAATAATCAACAATTAAATCAACGAACTGATTAATTAGCTTCATCTAGCTTATAACTTGATGAATACCTAATCAATAATTAAGTTAGCATCGCTAATTTAAGTCAACCGACAAAAAAAGCACCCTTAATCGCCTATTACGATTAAGGGTGCTCACGGCACGGTACCACCTTAAATTAACTCATTAGATAACGTCTTTTAGACGGAGCGATGCTCAACCTCTAAATGGTCGTTTCATTCAATCTACCTTCTCAGCAACTGGTAGTCTCTGTTTTCTGAATTACTTCTCATTTGTCATCGGTTTAATATTATCTCCTACTGTAACCGCGTATTTTCAGAAAGTCAAGTCATTCTCAATATTTATTGGGGATTAGTCACTTGTGTACCATTTGAATTTTTAAGTATTTTTTTAAGATTCGATTAAATTGGGCGAATCATGCAAGAATAGTCTATAATTAAATCGTATACACACACGAAACAATCTTTGTTCGATTACAAGGGGTTAATTAATTTGATAAAAGCAATCTTAAAAAAGATTTGGCATTGGCGTGTTGTGCTCACAATTTCTATTGCCATTATTCTGTCAGTTGGAACAACAATTGTGTTAGCAACAAGTCAACAGGTCGAAGTACAAGCTAATGTTTTAAACATTCGTAAAGGACCTGGGCTGGCCTATGATGTTGCTGGTCAAGTTAAAAAAGGACAACGCTTGACTATTATCAGTGAACGTAATGAATGGTATCAGGTTAGAATTAGTAATAACCAAGTCGGTTGGGTTGCTAGTTGGTTAGTTAAAAACACCGAAGTTAGTGCGACCACTAATCAAGTCGCCAGTGTCATTAGCGGCGGCACCCCAATTTACCAAAGCAATAATGAATCATCTCATCAGTTAACAACGTTAACAGCCGGAACGAACGTCACGATTCTTTATAGTGAGAATGGTTGGTACGAAATTAAATATGGTACCTCCGTTGCTTGGATTCAACAAAGTGCAGTGCGCCTTTCTAGTCAAGTTGAAAGCAATGCTCAAACTGAAAACACGGTCATTACTTCAAACACTTCTGATGCAACTCAAGTCGTGGTGATCAACTCAAACAACACTCACCTCCGCGCACAACCTAACGCTAGTGCGGCGATTGTTGCCAATTTGTCAGAGAAATCAACGCTAACTTATATTAAGACAGTCAATCAATGGTATGAAGTTAAGACAAACTCTGGCAAGACTGGTTATCTAGCCAGTTGGGTTGTTACTTTGAAAAACAAGAGTACCGATAGTAGCGCCATGCCTAAGGTAGCATCAAACCTAGCTGAATCAACGATTGTACTTGATGCTGGTCATGGTGGTTACGATTCTGGCGCACTTTCGCAAAGTAATAAGTACGAAAAGAATTACACCTTACAAATGGTTAACGCTGTTGCAGCCCAATTACGTTCTGCCGGTGCCAACGTTGTGTTAACACGTAGCGGTGATGACTTTGTGGGACTTGCTGAACGCGCGCATGTTTCCAACAAACTTTCGGCAGATGCCTTTATTAGTATTCATTTTGATTCTAGTCAAAGTGCCGATTCTGCAAGTGGTATCACAACCTACTATTACAATAAAGGTCGTGATGGCAAACTAGCTACTTCATTAAACAAACAGCTTGCTGTCCTACCTTTAACTAATCGCGGTGCCGAGTACGCTAACTATGAAGTCCTGCGTGATAACACTCGTCCGTCAGTATTGCTGGAATTAGGTTACATTAATAACAAAAAAGATTTTAGTTATATTAAATCATCGAGTTATCAACAAACAGTTGCCAATTCAATTGTTAATGGCTTAACCGCATATTTCAAATAAAAACTTCAATAAAACCCCTGATGAAAATCTTGACTTAAAGGATTTTCATCAGGGGGTTTTAGTTTGTTCAAAGTTAGCAGCGCTAAGCTAGATTAATTAACGGTAGAATATCTGTTAATTGTTCGACTTGATAAGTTGCATTAGGCGCATCATGATAACCGTCGACATTAAAGTAAATTGTTTGGACGTTAGCATTAACACCGGCATCAATATCTAAACGCCGATCACCTACCATCGCTGTGGTTGAAGGTGTTAGTTGATATTGCTGCACGATCGCATTAATAGCACTAGGGTCAGGCTTTCTGGGGAAATCTTGACTAGCATCAACACCACCACTGAAATAATCAGCCAAACCGTTTTGGGCTAAATAATCATAAACCGTCCGATCACGATGTGTATCTAAGAAGTTACGACCGCCATGAGCAATAACTGCTTCTAACACCGCTTTAGCTCCGGGATAAGGCTGGGGCGCTTGTTGATTCTGATGCTCAATTTGATGATAAGTAGCTGTTAATTCATTAGCTGAAAGTTGGTACTGATCAGCAAAATTTTGAACAGCAGAACGAACGGAATGAATCTTTAAGTCGCGGTATAAAGACGCTTCATCAATATCACGAATATCAAATTGATGCAAAGCGGTTAATAATGCTTGCGTCATCACAGGGTAAGTATCATATAAAGTACCATCAAAATCCCAAATAAAATCTTTGAGCATTATTCGACCTCCAAATTAATCGTCACAGGGCCGTCATTGACCGCTGTTATTTGCATGTTAGCCCCAAACTCGCCTACTTGGACTGCTTGACCTAATTCAGCCTCTAAATAATGATTAAAGGCCAAATAAAGTGGTTTAGCAATTTCAGGTTTGGCAGCATTTTGGAAACTTGGTCGATTGCCCTTATGGGTATCTGCATAAAGTGTGAATTGAGAAATTGAGAGAATGCCGCCTTTAACTTGCTGAACATTCTGATTCATCTTTTCGTCTTCATCTTCAAAGATACGCAAATTAACGATTTTATGCGCCATTTTGACTAATTGCTGCTCCGTATCGGTCGGACTAATCCCGACGAATAACAGTAAACCAGCTTGAATTTCGCCTAATTGTTGCTGATCAACTGTGACACTTGCTGATTTAACTCGTTGTAAAGTTACGCGCAAAATAAACCTCCTGAAATAAATCGTTTATTGATCATCAAGATGCTAGTCGTTAACCTTGTGCGCGTTTAACTTCATAAACATCTGGTATGTTTTTTAAACCATCAATAATTGATTCTAAGTGCGTTTGATTCCGGACACCAACACTAACATAAATGTGTGCCATCTTATTATGGTCAACTCGACCATTAACATTGTTCAAGTTTTTACTCTTGCCATTCAACAATTGCAAAACTTCATTTAAAAGACCGTTGCGATTATAGCCAAAGATTTCTAAGTTAGCAAAGTATGATTGGGAAGCATCGTCGTCTTCATCCCACTCAACTTCAATTAGTCGCCCTGCTTCTTGTTCATGCTGAATATTAGGACAATCAGCTCGATGGATAGTAACACCACGGCCTTTCGTCACGTAGCCAACAATTTCATCGCCAGGTACCGGATTACAACACTTGGCTAAACGGATCAAGAGGTTATTGACACCTTGAATCACGACGCCGGCTTCGTGCTGAATCTTCATTTTTTCTGGTGTTTTAGATTGTTTAGGTGTCAGTGTTTCGGTCTGCGTTAAAATTTGGTCTTCATACTGACGTTGCTCATTTTCAGCTTTTTCTTTACGCTCTTTTTCTGTTAGCTTATTAGAAATCACCAGTGCAGAAATTTCACCATAGCCAATTGCACTTAGCAATTCGTCTTCAGTATTGAAATTGACCTTCTCTAAGACAGTTTGTAAGTGGTCCTTATCCATAAATTCCTTGGGACTGTACCCAAGATCTTGCAATTGTTTCTCTAAAGCTGTGCGACCAAGATCAATATTAACGGTCTTTTCTTTTTGCTTAAAGTAGCGGCGAACTTTATTGCGCGCACGACTAGTAAAAGCGATACTGGCCCAATCTTTACTTGGTGAAGCCGATGTTGAAGTTAACATTTCAACAATATCACCATTTTTCAGTTGATAAGTCAAAGGCACAATTTTGCCATTAACTTTAGCGCCAGTGGTATGATTACCAACTTCAGTATGCACTAAATAAGCAAAGTCAATCGGTACGGATCCCTTTGGTAATTCGTAGACATCGCCCTTAGGCGTAAAAGCATAAACGCGATCACTAAAGATATCGCCCTTAACACTATCCATGAATTCTTTAGCATCGGTTGATTCGTCTTGGATTTCCAAGATCTCCCGGAAAATATCCAGTTTCTGATCCGAGTGATCTAGCTTAACTTGTTCTTTAATGCCTTCTTTATAAGCCCAATGTGCGGCCACACCATATTCGGCTACTTCGTGCATTTCTTCAGTCCGAATCTGAACTTCTAGTGGTTTACCCTTGGGACCAATAACAGTTGTATGCAAAGATTGATAACCATTTGCCTTAGGCATGGCAATATAATCTTTGAAACGGCCTGGTAATGGTTTCCACTTCGTATGAATAGCACCAAGAACCGCATAGCAGTCTTTAATGGAATCCACGACAACCCGAATTGCTAAAAGATCATAAAGTTCACTGAATTGCTTATGTTGATCACGCATTTTTTTATAAATCGAATAAATATGCTTAGGCCGACCATAAATTTCGTAATGAACATTTAAATCCGCAATTGCGGTCTTGATTTCGCTAATAGCTTCAGCAATGTACCCTTCGCGTTCACCACGTTTCGAATTCATTAAGTGAACAATCCGGTAATATTGTTGTGGATTAAGGTAATGCAGTGAAATATCTTCTAATTCCCACTTGATCCGACTAATACCCAAGCGATCGGCTAGTGGCGCATAGATCTCTAATGTCTCATCAGCAATCCGCCGTTGTTTATCCGGACGCAAATGTTGTAAAGTCCGCATGTTATGCAAACGGTCGGCTAATTTAACCATAATTACGCGCAGATCTTTAGCCATTGCTAATAACATTTTGCGATGATTTTCAGCTAGCTGTTCCTGATGAGATTTATACTTAATTTTGCCAAGTTTAGTCACACCATCAACAATAACCGCCACATCGTGTCCAAAAAGCTCCTGCACATCGCCTAGAGTAATGTTGGTGTCTTCAACGACATCATGTAAATAACCCGACGCAACTGTCTCGGGATCCATTTTTAATCCAGCCAAAATACCAGCAACTTGAACTGGATGAACAATATAAGGTTCGCCAGATTGTCGCTTTTGATCATGATGAACATAGGCCGCAAAATCATATGCTTTTTGGACGAATGCCAAATGATCCTTATTCATATATTGCTGACATAGCGCCAGTACATCTGATTGAGATAGTTCTTTTTGTTGGGACATGTTCAACACTCCTAGTAAAAATAACGCGTAATTTAAGGCAAGGCTACTTAATCATCAGTTTAGCGATCCGCCCGTTCGGATTCAAGTCTTGTGTCTTTACGCTAATCTTCTTGAATTGGTTTAGTAGCAGGTACTAATAAGTAAACAATTAAGCTTAAGATTAAATAAATACCAGCCAACCAATAGTTGTACTTAGCAAAACGCCACCAAATACTAATAGCAAACACGATTGGAAAGAAAAAAAGCCACAAAATATTCAGATTAAAGCGCCGAACTAACCAACTAATTGAAATGCTAAGCAGTGAATTAACTAATAGGAATAAATAGATAATGCGATGTACTTTGCTAATACCAATGAAATTAGAAAGTAGCGGCAAGCCAAAAGATGCCACTAAAACCATCAGAATCGTTAATAATACCGGTTTAGAGAAAAACTTTTTCGTCAATTTCATCCACTCATCCATTTCAATTATTTCTTTTTATTTCAATAACTCCATTGTATAGCTAAGACTGCTTAAGAAATAAAGTGGCGCTGTCTCAGTTCTTAAAATACGCGGTCCTAATCCAACCGGCTGCACCCCAACCTCTTGAAGTTGCGCAACTTCACTTACAGTTAATCCACCCTCTGGGCCAAAAATCATTCGAACTGTTTCTGGATTAGTTTGTAATTGCTTGAAGGCTTTAACCAAACCAAAGTCTTCATGTTCTTTAACTACTTCTTCATAAGCAACTAAATTAAGACCAGTGGTTGGTAAAGCTGCCTTTAATTTTGGCCAATAATCCACTTCTGGGACGCGACGGCGGTGTGATTGGGCCGCTGCATCATGGGCGATTTGTTGTAACCTTGTTAGCTTCTTATCCACTTGATTAGCGCGCCATTGCATAATCGAGCGATCAGCTGCAAAGAAAATAATCCGCGTTACACCTAATTCCGTCGCCTTTTGAACAATCCAGTCGGCTTTTTCTCGTTTAGGCAGCCCACAAATAATTTCTGCTGCCAAAGGTAGCTCAGTATCAGCTAAGGGGTCACCAGTGATTACAGCTTCAATGGTTGAGGTAACAGGTTCAATATTAATAATTTTAGCTGGATAAGCTGTTGCCGTCCCATCAGCTATTTGAATCTTAGTATCAACCTTCATCCGCAAAACTTGGACGGCATGTTTAAAGTCACTAGCTGCTAATGTGACTACTTCATCAGGATTAATCTGTTCATCAATGAAAAACAGTTGCATTCATTCACCTACTCTATCATTCTGATCGCTTAATTCTTAAACAGTACCAATCAGCCATGCTCATTTGAAAATCAACCGTGAAATGATGCTCACTAATGGCTGCTTTGACCTTAGCCAATTGACTATCAATAATTCCCGTTAAAATCACAGTGCCCTCATGTTGTAAATGAGCAGACAACTGTGGTATTAAAGGTAATAACGTTTCAGGCAACATATTAGCAACGATTAAATCAGCTTGTGATGTGACCGGTTCAAGTAAACTACCTTGTATCAATTCAATTCGTGTAGCTAAATCATTTAACTCAATATTTTCTTGAGCAAATGGGATCGCTACAGGATCAAATTCAGTGGCAATTACTTTTTTTGCACCTAATTTTGCTGCCATAATACTTAAGACTGCTGATCCTGTACCAACATCAAAAACAGTTTCGCCACCTTGTAAGGTTAATTCTAAACAAGATAAAGCCAGTCGGGTTGTAGGATGCATACCAGTACCAAATGATTTACCGGGATTTAAGCGAATAATCTGTTCTAACGGTGATTGCGGTTGATAGTCTTGCCATTGGGGCACAATAGTCAGATAACGCGTGACACGAACAGGTTCATAATAATCCTGCCAACTGGTTGTAAAATCACTCTCAGCTATTTTATTCGTTAAAATAGCTAAATCTGTTGTCAACCAGCCATCATGTTGCAATTGCGTAATGCGCTTCTTGAGCTGTTCAATAAACCGTGCTTGATCAACATCTGTCGTCAAATAAGCACTAACGCCAACTTGATTGGCAGCTAAGTCTGCATCTAGTGTTGTGTTGTCGCTGATTTGTACGCCACCAGCATTTAGTTCTTCAAAGAGATTAGCAACAATCTCTAATTGTTCAGCTGGTGCAATAATTTTAATTTCTAACCAGTTCATGATTCAATTCCCGTTCGTATTAATATTTAGGGTAGCTAAGATAGCCAGTAACACCAGCATCACCAGCATCTTGGACTGCTTGTTCGAAGATATCTTGTTGCCATTCCAAAATAAAAGTATCAACCGTCATTTCTGGGTCTAAAAAGTCCATAAAATCACTCATACCATCTGCCAACCAGTCTTTAAGGTAAGTGAACAAACCATCGGCTACACTCTTAGATAAACCTTGACGGCCATTAAAAGGAATAGTAGCAACATAGTTTTCTGCGTAGTCGGCACCGTTAACTTTGGTTTCGTCATAAATTAAGATAGCATCATCATAACTAACTTCATCATCCTTGATGTCGCCTTCTTGATCTTCGATTTCCATTTTATTTGTAATACCTGTCATCGTGATCTCTAATTCAAAAGAACGAATCTCTTGATCCCAGTTCACATTAATATCACCAGGAAAGTCAAGTGCTTCAATTTGTTGATCAAAGTAAGTCATCATATCCATTAGAGTTATCTCCATTCTTCATGTCTCAGATACTCAAAAAGCCAACAGAACAACTTGTTCTATTGGCGTCAGAGTTCTGCACGTCATACTTTATATTATGACACAGAATATTTAGCTTGTACACGAACATAGACAGCATAAGCTGATATGATTTTATTAATTATTTTGAAAAAAATTAGCCAAATGAAACCGTACTAATATGTTGTAAATGCTGATTAATTTCTTTTTTGCATTTAAGAATGTATTGTTCAGCAACGCGAGCCTGGGTGTGATTAATACAATCATTCTCCGAATCAATTGCTGATAACAAGTAATATTGAGCAACACCGTATTTAGTTAAGGCTGCGTTAATTTTCTTTTGAAAATCTTGATATTGTTCATCAGCAAGTTGTGGTACTTCATGATCGATAAAGTTCTTGAAGGCACCAAAGTTTCTTAACCAATCGCGTTTAAGAGCAGGCAGGTTTTCAGCAACGAGACCATCGCCAGCTTCAATGCGCTCGCTTGTTTCCACGAATTCATGGAAAACATTGTCAAAGATCAAAAACCTCTCTAAAAAATTATTGAATTGAATATAATAATTACCAATATTAAAATTTTTGACTTGTGCTGTCATTACGTCCACCTTCTCTTCCTTCTTTATGTATGCCTTTACAAAGAGTATAACAAAAGGCGAATGATAATCAATATTATTTTATAATTTTGATAAGTAATTACTGTGATTTAATTTGGTTGTAATATTAATATTTTTAATACTTTACGAAAAGATCATCAATGGCAAATAAAAAGCCTAAAGTAAAACGAACGTTTACTTTAGGCTTTTTAAAAATATTGAGTTATTGTTTGATTCTATGCTAGTTTAGCTGAATCAGTTAATGCTGATATTGGCGTTGGATCTACGAAATAATGATAATCTTGACTAATATAAATTTGATACCAGACGATAAATGTTAAGATTGTCCATAATTTACGTGAGTTATCAATTCGACCAACTTGATGATCATCAAGTAGTTTTAGTGCGTAGTCTTTTTTAAGGTATTGATCCACCGGCGCTTGCTCGATTAAATCTCGCGCCCAATCAGCTAACTCATCTTTCAACCAAAAACGAATTGGCACAGGGAAACCTAACTTCGGGCGATACAGGACATTCTCTGGTGTAAAGCTTTCTGCGGCCTTTCGCAAAATATACTTCGTGGTGTTATGGGCAATTTTGAGATTAGCAGGGATAGTCCGTGCTAACGCAAAAACTTCTTTATCAATAAATGGTGTTCTTAATTCTAAGCTTGCTGCCATCGTTGTTCGATCAGCATTCAATAATAAATCGCCAATCAACCATGTATGCATATCAATGTCTTCCATGCGTGTGATCGGATCTAGGTTTTGATTGGCGTGATAAAACGGTGCCGTCACATTAGTATAAGGATGTCCAGCTTGATAATGCTGCAACAATTGCTTTTTCTCTGGCTCGAGGAAAATTTTGGCATTACCAACAAAGCGGCGTTCTAATGGTGTTGTTCCCCGCTCAATAAAGCTACGTCCTTTAACACCTGCAGGTAATTGTTGCGCAAGTTTATTTAAAACATGATTCAGACTCTGCGGTAAGTGTTCAAATAAAGTTAGCGAGTTTGGTTCATTATAAATCGTATAGCCACCAAATAATTCATCTGCACCCTCACCTGTCAGGGCTACTTTACAATACTGACGCGCCAGTTTTGCCAAGAAGTATTGTGGAACAGCCGCTGGATCAGCTAGTGGGTCATCCATACTATAAACGAAATTAGGGAATTCCTTAATGAATGCTTCTGGTGTAATCACTTGGCTAATATTCTCTACGCCAAGTCTTTGCGCCGTTTCTTCTGCAACATCTATCTCACTATAACCCTCACGTTCAAAACCAACTGAAAAAGTCTTGATATTAGGGCTAATTTGTTTGGCTAACGCAACAATTATCGATGAATCGACACCACCTGATAAAAATGAACCTACTGTCACATCTGCCCGCATATGTTTTTTGACACTATCATAAAGCGTTTCTGCAATTTTAGTGGCTAATTTATTTTCGTCTTTAACAGTCTGTGGTGTGAAAGTTGGTGTAAAGTATGTTTCAATTTTTAAAGCTTCACCAGGATTTTTAACAAAATAGTGACCGGCCGGGATCTTTTTAATCGAGGGCGTTAATGTTTCAGGATCAGGAACATATTGATAGGTCAAATAATTTTGCAGTGCAACTTCGTCAATCTGGCGATCATTTAAAAGTTTAATCAATGACTTCTTTTCAGAAGCAAAGTAGATATTATCGTTAGCAAGTGCGTAATGTAATGGCTTAATGCCAAACTGATCCCTTGCCCCATAAACTTCTTTAGTTTGCGTATCCCAAATAACGAAAGCAAACATACCGCGCAAATATTTAGCTGTTTCAGTACCGTATTTCTTGTACATTGCTAGTATTACTTCGGTATCGCTATCCGTTATAAATTGATAGCCTTCTTTTAATAATTCTTCTCGTAATTCAACATAGTTATAAATTTCACCGTTGAACACGATCCAATAACGTTGCTGATCATATGCTAGCGGCTGACTTCCATGTTGTAAGTCAATAATACTTAAACGTCTAAATCCAGTAGTGATACTATCATCTTCAAAATAACCCTCGTCATCTGGACCACGATGAACAATCATTTGATTCATGGTTTTAATATCATCAAGCGTCACCCGTCCACCATCTTGATGAATTGCACCAACAAATCCGCACATAAAAAATGCCCCCTTAAATAACAAAACTAATCAGAAACTTATTATCTCATATTTGTGATTTAATAACTATTATATTTTCATAGCGAAGACTAACAAAATTGTAAGGTTAGTAACGGCTGATCTTTATTTTATTGTTGCGTTGTTCAAATTATCGTAAATAATGATCTGGTTTGTTTGCCAATTATCTTTTGAAATAATTAGATCCTATTGAAATATCTCAATGTTTTTTGTTATACTGATTACTGTTATGGAGAGTTGGCAGAGTGGTAATGCACCGGACTCGAAATCCGGCGAACCAGTAAAATGGCGCGCAGGTTCAATTCCTGTACTCTCCTTTTAATATCAAATCAAAAACATTTTGAAAAAAGAGAAACCTTGATAAATCAACATTTGTCAAGGTTATCTTTTTGCCTTTAATACTAAAAAGCACTAGAAAACAAAAACATTTTGGTCAAATTTTGGACAAAATAAAACAGCCTTTCCATTTAGGTTTGGCTGTTTATTTTTTTCTGGGGTCTTTCTCACCAGTTACTGCTTTCATTCCTTCAGTTGTTACAACTAATTGCTTTCCGAATTTTCGCCATGAACCATCCGGCCACTTATCTGGATTCTGACGCAATGATGTTCTAACATACGTATCGTTTTTACCCCAAATTTGAGCAGCATCTTTAGCACTCATTATATTTGGATCATTTAAATTAATCATTTAATCACCTATTTAAGTAAAGATATTAACAATAGAATTATATTAACTATTTGAAGACCGATTATAATTTTTGTACCTTTGGAAAGTTTCTCATTATTATTCATTGATTTTGTTCCCCTTTCAGATTATAATCTGAGTACACGAAGTAAGGGGTTATCCCCCTTACCTTGTTACTTTTTAAAGAGACTTAGCAGAGTTCCGATTGTCTGAATAACCCCTAATGTTATCATGACTTTCTCTGACTTTGTGAAGGTCTCTTTTTTGTGTTTTGGTTTAATCTTTTATCACTTCCTTTCTACATCTATTATAATAACTCTATACAGAGTATTTGTCAACGCTTTATAGAGTTATTTTGTTGACTTATTTAAACAAATAAAAAACCTCACTCTTAATTGAGTGGGGCTTAATTAATTCAACTAGCTATCTTATTATTTGTAAGAAATAGTGGCAGTTGCTAACATATCAACGATACTGATTACCTGTACCACTTCGGTACCGCATTATGACTTATCCACAATTTTTACTTACAATCTTCATTCTTTTCAGAAGTTAGTTCTTCAACCGTTGTCTTAAAATTTAAAGTTGGCAAAATTGTTGTATCAGGTCTATCTATAGAAGTAACGATAGAAATTATTGCTCTAAGATAAGGATAAAGCATAGCATTGCCATTCATAGCAATATAACTTTTAACCTTATCGCTATCAGCTTCTTGATCCTGTACTGTAAATTGTCCAATAACCTCTAAATGAACGATTTGTTGTGTTTCATCACGAGAAAAGTCAACAACCTGCTTTGCCATACCATGTTTTAAGTCTTTTGTAAGACCGAATTCAGCATTCTCCTTATTAATTAAAACATTCAGTATGATACTGATAAAATAAAGCAGTCGATAAACGTTGATTTAAAATCGTTTATCGGCTTTTTTATTTTGCTGAAGATGTTTGAATTTTTTACATTTGAAAACAAAAAATAAGCCCACTCAATCCGGAGTGGGCTTAATAGTTACGTGATCAGCTTTTGCTGATCGGCAACTGTCTCAACGTCATTTATTATAACATACTATCTTTAATTCGCCTAAATAATAATTCTGGTCGTTAAGCGCCTTTAACTAATCTCTAGTTATCAGCGTGATATAATTAATTGTCGTAAGTTCAATAATGCTGATAACTAATATTAATGACCAAATGTAGATTTTCTGCCTATCTGACCAATTATTGAATCAATTTGGTTCTTGATTTTAATGATTCTACCTTCTAAACCAAGTCGTTGGCGTGAAATTAATTAATTTTCAACTAAAATAGCCTTGTTATCAGTTAGATAACAAGGCTATTTTTATGCTTTTGACGATGTTTCAGTTAACGCTGCTTGGATGGCTATCACTAATTCATCGCGTTGGTCTAAATCTTCGTCGCATTCTAAATATGAGGCGTGTTCTAGTTGATTTAATGGATCGTCAATATCTTTATACTGTTGGTCGAAACTTTTAATGTTAGCCGTTTTTTGAGCGGCATCATAATGGACGAGTAAGCAACCATCTGCAGGCTTATGCTGGTGACTAAAATCAATAATAAAAATATAATCGGTTTGTTGTCCGGCTTTCTGTGAGATTTGAATGGTGTGCGCAACAGTATGGGCAATGTTTTTAATATTCATAAACGGCTACTTTCTTTTAAAGTTAATTGGCTTCTTGTGGCAATAAGATTGTTTGCGCACGGCCATCATCATAAACTAATAATGTTTGAGGAAAACTATCTTGATAAGCATAGTCAGTATCAAAAGCAATCACATTTTGTGTTGCTTCACTACGATAAACATATTGCAAATGATCTTTTTGGTCAGCGCGTAATTCAAAGGTCAACAAGTTTTGGTTTAATGGAAAAACACCTTGTAAATTATGATCGATAATAACCCAAATTTGATCGATTAAATCATCGGGCAATACAGCAACAACACCAAAACTAGCAAAACGATTAGCTGGAGCTTTAAACATTTTTCTTCCTCCTAACTATGATGGTGCTTCTGATTTAACAGTCAAGTCAACAACCGTGCCTTCAACAAAATCAATTAAATCTTGTGGTACAAGTTTAACTGAACGGCCCAGCTTGCCTGACGAGACCATCATTGCTGGCAAATTTTGAACAGATTGGTCAATATAAATTGGAAAATGGTCTTGTTCATAAATACCAATTGGTGTGTTAGCCCCATGAACGTAGCCTGATGTTTCAGCCAACTCTTTTAACGGAATCATACGAACGCGTTTATTTCCTGATGCTTCGGCAAGTTTACGCTCATCTAAATGTTCGTTTAATGGGACCACCCCTACTAATGGCCCAGTTTTTTCGCCGTGTAACACTAATGTTTTATAGATAATGGCTTGATCGTCACGTTCGGCCGCTGGATCATCTAAATTAAATTCTTTTTGTTCATAAGTAATTTTTGCGCGGTCAAGAATTTTTTCGACCAGCGTTTTTTGTAATCTAGTTTTCTTTTTTGACACGGATTTCACCTAATTCAATTAATTTAATATGTAAAAAACCGCCTAGTAAAATTTAGGCGGCTTAATTCTTGGCAATCAGCCTCATTGACTGTTATGCAATCAACCATGAAGCTGATGCCTTGAGATTTGTGCAACTATTCAAAAGACATCACCTCCCTTTCTACAAATATCATAGCAACAACGACAATGAATTGCAAAAGTTTGATTTTCTAATAGCAGCCACACGAAATTTCAAAGCAAATAAAAAAGCCTGCTGTAAATATCAGGCTTAGTCGAAATCCAATAATTAATAGGTAATGTTAAAGTTGGACTTTTTTAACAGCTTCTTGAATGGTCAAGCCTTTAGCAGACTTCTTTGATTCAGGATCAATAGCTGTAAAAATTTGTGTGTTCGTATTTAACTGAATACGATATTTCATAATAAAACCTCCGTTCATGTTTCAATAGCTCGAACGGTCTTGGTAGCGAATGTATTTACTATACGCGCAATAAATGGTCTTGTCAAAGAAAAAGATTGATTACACAATCGTGTCGAAAAATAATCATGATTGTGCCAGCTTCATTAAATCCTGCAAGAATTGTTCTTTTTCTGATTGATTTTTTAAAATGACTAATGTTTTGTTGGTAGCATATTTTTGATAGTTTGTCTTAATTAATTGGTTATTACGTTTAGGATAGTCCCAAACAAATTTTAAAAATTGCCAATATTCTCGATCAAAATGTTCACTGAAGTTTTCAGCCATATCAATCCGCGACTGGTGCCACCATTTTTGCCTCAGCGAACGCTGAATAACACGTTTAATTGCCGTCATTCTGGAAACTTGCAACCAAATAATCAAGTCTGCCTGTTTCATTCGATCAGGCATCGTGCTACTGTAATTGCCGTCAATAATACAATGATCGTGTTCCTGCATGAATTTATTTTGCTGGCGATTTAATTGAAGCCTTGCCGCCTCACTATAATCAGATTGATGCCAGTAATAGTCCAAATGAAAAATTGGATAAGTTAACCTTTGGCTAATTGCCCGACTATACGTTGATTTACCACTACCAGGCGAGCCAATAATCGTAATTTTCAAAGTCACAACTCCAATCATTTTTAGATTAGCTTGTAAGCGTATGCAATATGCATTAGAATAGAGATAATTTGATGAATTAGGTGTCGATTATGAAATTATTTATTAAAAATCATTTATATGCGATCTTTGTGGTACTATTAGTTTTAGTTGCTGGTGGTGCTTATTTAGCTAGCCACAGCGAACCTGTGGTGGCCTTTAGTACTCAACAACGGCATTTAGTCCGGCATGAAAAAGACGAAAACAAACTAACCATGGTTGAACAATATTTTGAAAAGAAATTAGCCCGCCGATTTACAGTCAAAGAAGTCAAAGAAATTTCAATGTTTGTCATCATTGCTGCGTTGATTCTTTTAATTTGCCAGCCTTTAATTCTCTGGTATGTTATTAGTGGTCGCCAAAAACAAAAGCATTCGCCGGATAGTGACGAGCATCATTTCATGCATCACTATCAAAATCCCTACCGTATTGATCATGATACTGATAAGAATTTTAAAATCATGTAAGTCTAAAATAAAGTAGCCTTGAGAAAATCTCAATTCGATTTTCTCAAGGCTACCTTTTTGATTAATTAATACTTCAATAATGAGAAGATATCGTAACCTTTCATCTTGTCACGACCATGTAAGTCTTCTAATTCAATTAAGAACGCTGCGCCGACAACAATCCCACCAAGTTGTTCAACTAGATCAATTGTAGCTGCAACCGTACCACCAGTTGCCAATAAGTCATCAACAATTAAAACCTTTTGCCCTGGCTTAACAGCATCTTTATGCATAAATAATTCTGCTTCACCATATTCAAGCTGGAATTTAACTGAAACAGTTTCGCGAGGTAACTTGCCCTTCTTACGTGCAGGAGCAAATCCAACGCCTAATTGATTGGCAACTGGACAGCCAACGATAAAACCACGTGCTTCTGGTCCACAAATCATTTCAGTCCCACGTGCTTTAGCAAAGTTAGTAATGCGATCAGTGGCTTCTGAATATGCCTTACCATCTGCCATTAGTGGGGAAATATCCCGAAAAATAACACCCGGTTCTGGAAAATCAGGAATTGAAGCCACATATTTCGAAAAATCAAACTCTTTATCTGCCATGATCTACATCCTATCTGCTTTGACTTGATTTAAGGAACGTTTTGATCTGCGTCAAATCGCCAACTGCTAACTCACGATAACTCTTTTGTAACGATTGTTGTCGCATAAAGGTCTGTGAGTCAGAGAGCTGCCGTTTAGGCATTTGCGGTTGGGCGGTAATCTGTTCCTTATTTATTTTAACAAAGTTTAACTCAGAAAACACGCTTAATCCAAAACGAAGCTGCTGCATTGTAATCCCGCAATGTTGTGCAAACTGTGCTAATTCGGACACTAAAACGGTTTTCTGTTGATATATTTCTTTAAGTAAATTTCTTAGTTGCGGAATTTGCATTTGTAATCGTTCTTTCATCGCTGGGGATGTATAGAACATTAAATAAATTCGTTGGGCATTAGTGCTACTTAAATATCGAGTGAATAAGCGAATATCTGTTGGTAAATCAACGAAAAGTAATTCCTGATGATCTGCTGCAAGTTGGTCTAAAGTGGTAATTCGTGATGAACTAGTGAATCGTTGCTGCAACTGATGAGCTAATTTCTCATTAAAACAGACATATTGACGTGGTGTTTGCCAAATCGTTCGATCTAATTTTTGCTGGCGCCAGTCAATTAATTCAACATCAGTACTGATCGGTGAAGCGCCACTTGGCTTTGACTGAGACTGTGGAACTGGCTGGCTTAATTGTACTTGATCAGTTTGTGGCGCTTCCGTTGGTAAGATGAAGTCCTTAATTTGTAATTGAACAGTTGTTTTACCCTGCCAGCGATTTAAGCCCAACTGGCCAATAGCAGTTACTTGCGAAGTGGCTTGTAATTGTTGTGCTAACTCACCCTGGCGAAAGGCAATTCCGCTAATAGTATTGTTTAAAGTTCCCTTGAGCGTTTGTTTCGTCTGTCCAATTGCTTGCCATTGTTGCCACTGTAGATTTTTTAAAGCAACAATCGGTTCTGGATTGCTTTCACCATAAGGCTCTAAAATCTCACTAACAGCTTGAACAGAATCAGGTGTTAATTTGGTAATATTTTGTGCTGTAAAAACAGCATCAATCTGTTGCTGACCAGTGGCTTGAATTTGTTCTTGTTGTTGGGCTGCTTTAGCAATCAAATGGTCGCGCAATTCAGCAACTTTATCAGTTGCCACGGTTAAGCCAATTGCACCAGCATGGCCGCCAAAATTAATCATTTGCTCCCGAAAATCATCAAGTGCTGCAAATAAATCAAACTCGCCAATTGAACGTCCAGAACCCTTGGCTTGCTGAGTTGCCGGATTAATACTCAGAACAATTGTTGGGCAATGATATTGATCAACTAAGCGACTGGCAACAATCCCTAAAACACCCTCGGCCCAATTCTCACCAGCGACTACTAATGCTGGTGGTGCAGTCACAGTAGCTAATTCTGCCGCAACTTTATCGACGACTTCTTGGACCAATTGTTGTCGCTGTTGATTGGTCTTTTCAGTATCAGTGGCAATTTTTGTTGCCGTTTCATCATCAAACGTTGTTAATAATTCAACCGCTGGCCGACCACTATTAACGCGACCGAGCGAATTTAAGCGTGGCGCTAACTTGAACCCAATATCGTGAGCTGTGACATGATTTAAATCCAACTTGGCTTGCTTGGCTAATGCTACTAAGCCCAAACGTTCGCTAGCTTGCATTTGCCGTAAACCATTTGCTACTAAAATACGATTATCAGCTACTAATGGCATCACATCAGCCACCGTTCCAATTGCGACTAGGTCTAATAATTCAACTGGTAACTCACCTAATAATCCCCAGGCTAGATAAAAAGCTACCCCAGCGCCAGAAAAATAGCTAAACTGACAATTTGATTGTGGATGGCGCGGATGGACTACCGCAAATGCTGCGGGTAATTCAGCAGGTAAATCATGGTGATCAGTGACAATGACATCGACCCCCTGACTTTGAGCATATTCAACCTCGGCCGCGCCAGAGATACCATTGTCAACGGTAATTAACAGCTGCGTACCATCCGCAACAATTTCGTGATAGCGGTCCATGTTAGGCCCGTAGCCATCAGTAAAGCGACTAGGAATATAATAAGTCGCCTCTATGCCTAAGGTTGCCAGCGCTTCAACCATAATGGATGTACTGGTTACACCATCGGCATCATAATCGCCGTAGACCGTAATTTTCTCATCGTTTTCAATCGCACTTTCAATTCGTGCAACAGCTTTATCCAAGTCATAAAAATGATCAGGTGTTGTCAAATTACCCAAATCTGTTGCTAAAAATTCGGTGATTTTATCTGCTGTATCATAACCACGGCCAACTAAAATAGCCAGAACTGATTCTGGCAATCCTAGTTGTGCAGCTAAATTAGTGACTAATTTTGAATCAATTGTTGGTGGCTTTTGCCAATATTCTTGCAAACCTAAAACTCCAATTCATCATGAAAGTTGTCTAATTAGAATTAAAAAATCGTTAAATTATGCTTAGTGGCTTTTTCAACCTTAAGTAAATCACCTTGAACTGCCCACCGCTTAGTACCCGATTCAGCACAGGTAATTAAGGTAATCATTTTTTTACCGGGAATATCATCGATGATGGTCACCGTCGTTGGTGTAATCACTTCGCGATGATTAATTTGATAAACATAAACTTTTTTCAAATCGGTAATATATATTTTTTGGCCAACTTTTGTTTCAGCAACTGCTGAAAATAAAATATTCGGATTTAACATATTATGACCTGCTAAAGCGTAGTTACCCTGTCCCATTTTTTCGTCAGGTTTCATCGTACCGGCCCCAGTTGCTAAAGCGACTTTACTAACGCCTTTAGCAATTGGTAATTTAATATGAACAGCCGGAATGGCAATCTTGCCTAAATAACCTTGTTGATTATCTGTTGCCGCAGCAGCAACTTGTTTGACGTCAACGTCGCTGACAGCATTAAAATCATAGCTAGCCTTAATATGTTTGGCTTGTTTAATCTTATCTTGATCGACCTGGGCAAGTTTACGATTCGTATTGAAATTAACAATCGCATCTTTAATTTGTTGGTTAAAAACTAGCGCTAAACCTAATAATAGCAATAATATGATGAACACTGTTTTTAATTTGTTTTTCAAAATGGCGCCTCCAACGTCTTTGATTAGTGTTAAACGATCTAACAACTAATTAATTGCCAGTCCAAAAATGTATTATACCATGAAATAAAAAAATCCGCTGATTGCATATTTCAATTCACTTAACCATCTAGCACACAAAAATAGCCAGTTTATTGAGTCTTACAATAAACTGGCTATTATGATTTTTAATCGGTGTTATGATTGACGACGTCCAAAAATAAGTGACACAATAATGACTAAAATAACAGCCCCGATAATTGATGGAATTAAAGCCATACCTGCAAGTGATGGCCCCCATGTACCTAATAATCCTTGACCAATTGCTGAACCAACAATACCAGCAATGATGTTAGCAATCCAGCCCATGCTATTACCTCGACCAGTAATTGCACCAGCAATCGCACCGATAATAGCGCCGACAATTAATGCCCATAACCAACCCATAATGAATTCCTCCTTTTATTATTGAACGCGTGGTTCTCTTGCATCTTCAATTTTATCTTGTGCTTTATTCGTACCTGAAGTGATCGCATTTTTAGCTTTATTTGTTTGCTTCGATGCGAATTGACCAGTTGTTTTAGCAGCACTAGTTACTTTATCTTGAACGGTTTCTGAATCTTCTTCATATTCTTTTTCCGTTTTAATATCGACAACATTAATATTAACCTCAATAACATCTAAGTGCGTCATGTGTTTAACTTCATCATGAATGACTTGTTTAACCCGTTCAGCAATCTTAGGAATGTCACGGCCATATTCTACAACGACGTCCATATCAACGGCTACCTGTTTTTCGCCAACTTCAGTATTGATTCCCGAGGTCACATTATCAGTATTGATTAATTTATCAGCAATATTGGAGAAAAAACCACCGTTGACATCTAATAAACCGTCAATTTGTTCAATGGCAGTGCCAATAATTTTTTGAACGACTTTGTCATCATAAGTTAAATTGCCATTAACCTTCGCTTCTGATTGATTCGTTGATTTTTCAGTATTTTCTTGTTTTGTTTTGTTCATTGTTGAATCATTTTGTTGGTTAGTCATTTAAACAGCCTCCTAGTGAATTAATTATTTTTTCGCTCTATCAAATCGTCTAATAGACCCGTTCGTTTTAGGTATAAGCCTACAGCAATACCAAGTGCGGTCAAAATTATTAATAATAACGTTTTGAAAAAACCAATAGTGACAAATAAAATTGCTAAAATTAAGCCTAAGCCCCCACCAATAATCGGGAGCATAAATTGTTGCCAAATTGCCTTCATTTTACGCCCTCCTATACGACTCGTGAACGATTAGTTGATGGTTTATCCTGACGTAAATTCTGATAATTAACGTCAACGTGAACTTGTCTTTGGCCTAGTAATTGTTGTAATTCTTGACGAATTTCTGTCGTTAACACTTCGGTTTGATTAATCAATGACGATGTGCGCTTGAGTTGGCCTTTTATTTTAACGTTAATCTTATTCTTCGTGGCACGAATATTCACATGTGGCCGCTCGACAAAATCACGAGTTGAGAGTTTAGAACGAACTAAACCTTCAATGGCACGTTTATCCAGCGTTAAACGTCCACCTTCAGATTCAAGCTCAAAGTTTTGCTGACTACGTGGATAAAAGATAATCACAAGTATGCCGAGAACTAATAAGATTGCAAAACCACTGGCTATCCAGAATAAATACTGCTGAAAGTATTCATTGGTTAAAAGATCAATAATGAATTGCCAACGGGGAATTCTAATATAATCACCAACATAAGGCGCACAGAGTATCATCATCGTCAGTAGAACTGATAACAATAACAGACTCAATAGAATCACTAATGCTTTAAGCCAACGATTCATGCACTCCCTCCTTATTTAGTACACTCACCTCTATCAACCAAAATTATCAAAAATAATTTGTGATAAGTAGGGAAAGACTAATTTACAAGTTAATCGCTTGACCACCCGTCACACCATAAATTTGTGCAGTAACATAACTGGCGTCATTTGAAGCCAAGAAGACATAAACTGGTGCTAGTTCAGCTGGTTGACCTGCTCGTTGTAGCAAAGCATCTTGACCAAATTCCGGCAAGGCGTCTTTTGGTTGGCCTTGATCTAATTGCAATGGCGTCCAGATTGGACCCGGTGCTACCCCGTTAACTCGAATTCCCTTTTCAGCGAGTTCCTTGGCTAAACCAACGGTGAAGTTCGCAATTGCGGATTTAGTTGCTGCGTAATCCAATAAATGAGCACTAGGACTAAACGCCTGGACCGAAGTAGTCGTTACAATGCTACTACCAGCTGGTAAATGCGGTAAAGCCGCCTGAACCAACGCAAACTGAGAAATAATATTGACAGTAAAAGTATCTCTCACCTGTTGAATTGGAAGTTTAGTGATGGTTGGTTGCGAAATCTGTTGTGCTGCATTTAAAACTAACGTGTCTAAACCACCCAATGCAGCCACAGTTTGATCAACAAGCTGTTGTGGTGCTGCTTCATCGCGTAAATCAAATGGTAATAAGACGGCTTTGCGGCCTGCATCTTTAATATAATGCTCAACCTCATGCGCATCTGCTTCTTCGCCAGGATAAAACTGAAACGCCACATCGGCGCCTTCCCTGGCAAAAGCAATGGCAGCTGCACGACCAATACCAGAATCACCGCCAGTAATTAAAACACGGCGATTTTCTAGTTTTTGGTGGCCCACATAACTGGTTTCACCACAATCAGGCTCCGGCTTCATTTTGCTTTGTAAAGCCGGTGTTGCTTGATCTTGCTTGACAAATTTGTCAGTGTGATATAGATCGCGTGGATCTTTTAAATTAGGTTCCGTCACACTCATCCCTCCTTTATAAACTAATGTTATAATATTGCCTTACTCAAAAATAGTTTTTTGCTCACACTGTGTATATTAATTGATTAAAGTTTAGCAACTGCTTACTATAATATATGTATAATCAATAATTATTTATAAAATAGCGTTTTTATTAAATGATCAATTTCAAGGAAAAGAGGCTCAAAAAATTGCTCACTTATTATGAAATTAATGAAAAAAGTGGAATCAAAAAAGGGACGCAAGAACATGGTAACTGGTTGGTTTTATCTAAAGCGACAGCGTCTGAGCAGCAACAAGTGATTGAAACATATCAATTGCCCCAAGATATTTTTAAAGGTGCTGATGAAGCTGAAGAAATTGCTCGTTTTGAAGAGATGTCCAACTCAAAATTGGGCGACTTTAAGATTTTGTCCATTACAGATTTATCTGCTGAGACTGAAGTAAAAATTGAAGCGCGCTTAGAACCTTTGATTTTTATCATTGCGTCTCATCAAATTATCACCTATATCGGTGACAATTCGATTGCCGTTAAGCGCTTCGTCGAGAAATATCCAACTGAAGTCACCTCAACGGCAAAATTGCTAGGCTTAATGGTACTGATGATCTATACCCACTACATTAAAGAACTATTGACAATCAAAAAGACAATCGATCAGCTAGATCAATCTGCGCGAAAAACCACTGAAACTGCTGAATTGCATCGCTTAGCCGATACTGAACGCGATGTCGTTTTTTTAGATCATACTTTACGCGGACAGAAGAAGATTCTTAGTCATTTATGGGATGACGCCGATTTTATTCAAGAACTTGATGACGATCGCCTTCTTTATAACATTCGGCTACGCCAAGAATACGCCGAAGAACTTATTAATATTTATCGCGATCTTTTAGAAACGGTTGGTGGACTTTTCAATGACATGATGAATAACAATCTAAATCACTTAATGAAATACCTTGACTCAGCTGCGTTGATTATTTCAATTCCTGCCCTTATTTCCGGTATTTGGGGAATGAATACTGGTGGCTTGCCTGGAAAGGGATCAACACTTGGCTTCATGATTGTCATGGCTTTAGCAATCGTTTTGACAGTTCTAGCTACGATACACTTAAAACGCAAAGATTACACCAAGTAACATTTTTTAATTAATCATTAAGGATGGTGCCTATGTTATTACTTATTGGTCTAAAATTAATAATCGGTTTAATCGCATTGTTACTCGTCGTTCGGCTGTTAGGCAAGAAATCATTATCTGAAATTACACCCTTTGATTTAATTTACACCTTGGTACTCGGCGGTATTTTAGAAGAATCAATTTATGACGATAAAGTCCATCTTGGCCAGATAATTTTCGCCTTATTCGTCTGGGCGGTGCTAATATATATCATTGAACAATTAGTCCAAAAGAATCGTAAATTTAATCGTTTACTTAAAGGTGAGCCAGCAGTATTAATTAAAGATGGTGTTTTAAACAAAACAGCATTAACAGAAAATCATATTGAGATGGAACAGTTGCGATCGATGCTGCGCCAAGAACAATGTTTCTCTGTAGCGAATGTTCAACAAGCGGTCTTAGAAACAGCCGGTCAGATTAGTGTTTTAACGAAATCAGCCGATGATCAAGCATTGGCTTTAATGTTAATCGATGAAGAGAAAATTCAACAACGAGTTCTTAGTTCTAATCAATTATCAGAAAATTGGCTGTATCAAAATTTACGGCAACTAGGTTATTCATCTTTAGCTGGATTATTTTATGTCGAGTGGTCAGCTGAAAATGGTTTTTATATTATTACCGAAGATGATTTAGACACTGAACTTTATCACATTGATGGCTAAATTAATTCCTAGTGACTAAAAAAGCTCCCGAGTTAAGCACTAACCATCACAAAATGGTTAATGTTCAATCTCGGGAGCTTTTTTAGTGTAAATTAAACAAATTACTTACCTTTAATATCATCATCATTAATTTTTAAGACAGTCATGAAGGCTTCTTGTGGCACTTCCACGTTACCAATTGCCTTCATCCGTTTCTTACCAGCTTTTTGTTTCTCAAGTAATTTACGTTTACGCGTAATATCACCGCCATAACACTTAGCAAGGACGTTCTTACGATAAGCCTTAATGGTTGCTCGAGCGACAATCTTATTACCAATTGCTGCTTGAATTGGCACTTCGAATTGTTGGCGGGGAATAACTTCTTTTAGCTTAGAAACAATCAAGCGGCCCCGTTCAGCAGCAAAATCACGGTGAACGATAAAACTCAAAGCATCGACGGCTTCACCATTCAATAGAATATCCATCTTCACTAAATCACTTGGACGATAACCACTGATTTCATAATCCAGTGAGGCATAACCGCGCGTACTAGATTTCAAATCATCAAAGAAATCATAAATAATTTCTGAAAGTGGTAGTTGATAAATGACATTAACTCGATATTCGTCCAAATAATCCATGGTGACGAATTCGCCCCGCTTCTTTTGCGCTAATTCCATTACTGCGCCAACATAATCATTGGGCACCATAATCTCAGCTTTAACAAAAGGTTCGCGAATCTCTTTTACCAAACTCATTTCAGGTAATTGCGCCGGGTTTTCGATCGTTTCTTCAGTGCCATCAGTTAATTCAAGATGATAATCAACCGACGGTGCCGTCATGATTAAATCAAGATCAAATTCCCGTTCTAAGCGCTCTTGAATGACGTCCATATGCAATAGCCCTAAGAACCCACAGCGGAACCCAAAACCTAATGCTTGCGAGGTTTCTGGTTCAAATTCTAGAGCGGCATCATTAAGTCGAAGCTTTTCTAACGCTTCTCGTAAGTCCGTATATTTGGCATTATCAACTGGATACATACCGGAATAAACCATTGGCGTGATTTTACGATAACCAGGCAAAGCTTCCTCAGTTGGATGAGTCACACTAGTGATGGTATCACCAACATCTGTTTCTTGAACGGATTTGATTGAAGCAGTTAAGTAACCCACGTCACCAGCCATTAAATAGTCGCGTTGCAAAGCTTTTGGTGACATGACCCCAACTTCAGTAACTTCATATTCACTATCATGACGCATCATCTTGATATGATCGCCGGGCTTTACAACCCCTTCAAAAACTCGAATACTTAAGACAACGCCTCGATAACTATCGTAAACAGAATCAAAGATTAAAGCTTTCAATGGTGCATTTAAGTCGCCGGCCGGTGCAGGAACGTCACTGACAATCCGCTCTAACAATTCAGGAATACCTGTACCTACTTTAGCGCTAGTCAAAACAGCATCTTGAGCATCAATTCCAATCATATCTTCGATTTCGTCTTTAACCCGCTCAGGATCGGCAGAAGGCAGATCAATCTTATTAATAACCGGTAAAATTTCGAGGTCATTATCTAACGCCAAATAAACGTTAGCTAAGGTCTGTGCCTCAACACCTTGGGCTGCGTCAACGACTAAAA
This sequence comes from Lapidilactobacillus dextrinicus DSM 20335, assembly GCF_001436095.1. Lineage (GTDB taxonomy): Bacteria > Bacillota > Bacilli > Lactobacillales > Lactobacillaceae > Lapidilactobacillus > Lapidilactobacillus dextrinicus. Next base: position 252,367 of record NZ_AYYK01000004.1, read on the forward strand.
TAGCTCCTTCACAGGCAGCTAAAGAACGAGAAACCTCATATGAAAAATCGACGTGTCCGGGCGTATCAATCAAGTGAAAAATATAAGTTTCACCATTCTTGGCCTTGTAATGTAACTCGACCGCATTTAACTTGATTGTAATCCCGCGTTCACGTTCAAGATCCATATTATCTAACAACTGCGCTTGCATATCACGTTGTGCAACCGAATCTGTCATCTCTAAAATGCGATCAGCAATTGTCGATTTGCCGTGATCAATATGGGCCACAATTGAAAAATTGCGGATATGTGTTTGACGTGCTTTCATTTCTTCTAAATTCATCTTTACACCAAACCTTTTAGTCTCAATAACTAGTATATCAAAAAAGCAGCTCTGACAAAAGCTGAACTGCCTTAATCAAAACTACTTTCGTTTAGTTCAATTATTGAATTTTTCTTTTAAGCGGGTAAACAAATTACTATTTTGAGGATCAATCTTGTCGCCACCAGCACGGACAAATTCCATTAATGCCTCTTTTTGTTTATCATTTAAATGCTTTGGTGTTGTAACGTTGACTGTTACAGTTTCATCACCCATTTGTTTACTGCGTAAATGTGGTGCCCCTTTGCCGCGTAAACGGAATTTAGTTCCTGATTGCGTTCCGGCAGGAATCTTCAAACTAACTGGACCGTGAACGGTGTCAACTTTAATTTCATCACCTAAAGTTGCTTGTGGGAAAGTAATTGGAATCGTGATATAAATTTCAGTACCGTCTCGTTGATACTTATCACTTGGCTTCACGCGGAAAACAATGTACAAATCGCCATAAGGTCCACCATTTTCACCGGCCTCGCCTTGGCCTTCAAGACGCATTTGTTGCCCGTCTTCAACACCAGCAGGAACCGTTACTTTGATCTCGTGAGATTGTTTTTCTTTACCAGTACCGTGGCAAGTTTCGCAAGGATTTTCAATAATCTTACCCTTACCACCACAACGATCACAAGCTTGACGTGAACGAATGCGACCAAGTGGCGATTGTTGTTCAACTTCAACGAAGCCAGTTCCCTGACACTTAGGACAAGTTACTGGGCTAGTGCCGGGTTTAGCACCTGAGCCATCACAAGTATGACAAGTTGCATTACGTGAATAAGTGATTTTGGTTTCTTTACCAAAAATTGCTTCTTCAAACTTCAAATCCATGCGATATTGCAGGTCTTCACCTTGACGAGGCGCATTGGGATTAGCAGCACGTGAGCCACCACCAAAGAATTGACTAAAGATATCACCAAAGTCACCAAAGCCGCCATAATCGCCACCTTGTGAGTAGCCACCGCCAAATGGATTGCCACCTGCACCGTCCATACCAGCTTTACCAAATTGATCATATGAAGCTCGTTTCTGTGAATCAGAAAGTGTTTCATATGCTTCGTTGACTTCTTTAAACTTGGCTTCAGCATCTGGTGCCTTATTAATATCGGGATGGTATTTTTTGGAAAGTTTACGATAGGCTTTCTTAATATCAGCCTCAGATGCATCTTTGCCGACACCAAGAACGTCATAATAGTCCCTATCTGCCATGTTGTTCCTCCTTGTCGGCTATTGCCGAAATGAATAATGTCCTGAGAAAAGGATAGCATAAACTACTAAATTTGCAAAATTGTTGAAAGACCAGAAAATTGATTACTCAACAAAATAAAAATGCGGTTGGGACAAAATTACTTATCACCAACCCCATTTTTAATTACAAGATAATTTATTTAGCTATTATTTGTTGTCTTTGTCAAGATCTTCAAAGTCACCATCAACGGTGTTGTCATCATTCTTGCCATTTTCTTGACTATCAGAATTTGGTTGTGCATCACCAGTTGCATCGCCTTGAGCTTGTTGTGCTTGTTGATAAAGTTTAACGGTTAAATCTTGAACAATCTTATTCAAGTCATCGCGTTTAGCTTTCATATCTTCAAGATCGTTAGCTTCTTGAGCCTTCTTCAAAGCTTCTTTAGCGTCTTCAGCCTTCTTGATTTCTTCGTCAGAAACTTTGCCCTTAAGTTCACCTAAAGTCTTGTCAGTTTGGAAGAGTAATTGATCAACATCGTTCTTCAAATCAACTTCTTCTTTACGCTTCTTATCTTCTTCAGCATGTTCTTCGGCTTCTTGTTGCATCCGTTGAATTTCATCGTCAGAAAGACCTGATGAACTCTTGATGGTAATCTTTTGTTCCTTTTGTGTGCCTAAATCTTTGGCAGAAACATTAACGATACCGTTCTTATCAATATCAAATGTAACTTGGATTTGTGGTACGCCACGAGGAGCAGCTGGGATGTCAGTTAATTGGAACCGACCCAACGTCTTGTCGTCAGCAGCCATTGGCCGTTCACCTTGTAAGACATGGATATCAACGGCTGGTTGGTTGTCAGCAGCAGTTGAGAACACTTGTGACTTGCTAGTTGGAATCGTTGTGTTACGATCGATTAACTTAGTGAAGACACCACCCATTGTTTCAATACCTAATGATAATGGTGTAACGTCAAGTAAAACAACGTCTTTAACGTCACCAGTAATAACACCACCTTGGATAGCAGCACCAATAGCAACGGCTTCGTCAGGGTTAATTGAGTGGTCTGGGTCTTTGCCAGTCCAATTCTTAACAGCTTCTTGAACGGCAGGAATACGAGTTGAACCACCGTTTAAGATAACTTTGTCAATATCGCCGTTAGTTAAGCCAGCATCACGTAATGCATTGTCAACTGGAATTTTAGTCCGTTCAACTAAGTCAGCTGTTAATTGGTCAAATTTAGCACGAGTTAATGTTTCTTCCAAATGTAAAGGACCATTAGCACCTGCAGAGATAAATGGCAAGCTAATTTGTGTTTGAGAAACACCAGACAAGTCTTTCTTAGCCTTTTCAGCAGCATCTTTCAAACGTTGCATTGCCATCTTATCTTGTGATAAATCAATGCCATTAGCATCTTTAAATTGAGCAACTAACCAATCGATAATCTTGTTATCAAAGTCATCGCCACCTAAACGTGTATCACCATTTGTTGACAAGACTTGGAAGACACCGTCACCTAATTCAAGGATCGAGACATCAAATGTACCACCACCAAGGTCATAAACAAGGACTTTTTCATCAGCATCGCTCTTGTCCAAACCATAAGCTAAAGCACTAGCAGTTGGTTCGTTGATGATCCGAGAAACATTTAAACCGGCAATCTTACCAGCATCTTTAGTTGCTTGACGTTGTGCATCGTTAAAGTAAGCAGGAACAGTAATAACAGCATCAGAAACAGTTTCACCAAGATAATCTTCAGAGAACTTCTTGATGTATTGTAAGATCATAGCTGAAATTTCTTGAGGTGTGTAATCTTTACCACCTGCATGTACTGTATAACCAGCTTCGCCAATGTGACGTTTGATTGATGAAACAGTATCAGGGTTAGTAATTGCTTGGCGTTTAGCCACTTCACCTACTTGGATTTCGCCATCTTTAAAAGCAACAACAGATGGTGTAGTACGATTACCTTCAGGATTTTCAATAATTTTTGGTTTGCCGCCTTCAAGTACTGCAACGGCAGAGTTTGTTGTACCTAAGTCAATACCGATAACTTTAGACATATTTTTTACCTCTTTTATTAATCAATTATTTTGCTACAACAACCATTGCTGGTCTAATGACACGATCCTTTAATTGATAGCCTCTTTGTAAAACTTGTGAGATCGTATCAGCAGGATGCTCATTATCAGCTGAACTGGTTTGAACAGCCTGATGTTGGTTAGGATCAAACACTTCGCCAACTTTACCTAATGGCTTGATACCATTATCAGTTAAAGCTGTCTTAAAGTGTTCCAATACCATCTCAACACCTTTATGAATCTGTTGGGCTTGTTCTGTATCAGCATCAACAGCTAAAGCACGCTCTAGATTGTCAACAACTGGTAGAATGGCAGTCGCTAATTTTTGAGCTGAGTACTTTTGTAAATTCTCACGTTCTCTTTGATGACGCGTGTGCATGTTTTGAATTTCTGCTTGCGAACGTAAAAACTTATCATCAAGTTCACTATTTTTTTGTTGTAATTCAGCAACTTGTTTTTGTAAAGCAGCAATTTGTGCTTCTGGATCATCTGCTAATAACTCATCCAGATCAGCCTTTTCTTCTTGATCAACTATTTTTTTAGCTGATTCAGTTTCAGGCTGGGCTGCTTTAGTCGTTGCTTTTACTTGTGCTTCTTTTTCAGCAAACTTCGGATCTTTTTCAGATGGGAAGTCTTTTTCGTTATCTTTAGCCAAGTTGTTCCTCACTCCTTTAATTAACTATCATCATGAAACTTATTGTAATACTCAAACATCTTTTTAACGAGCTCATCAGAAAACAACTGCATTAAGCCAATAAGTTGTGAATACGGCATACTAGTTGGGCCCAAGATCGCGATAACACCACTACCATGTTGACCGACATTATATTTAGCTGTAATCAAACCATAATCACTAAATAACGAATTATCAAATTCATCACCCAATCTAACAGAAATAGGTCCTAATGGACTATCTGATTCGGTTTCGGCTTGATCTTCGCTATCTAAATCGAGCAAGGATGGTAAAACTGAATCCTTATCAAGCAACTGGTAGATTGACTTTAAGCGATCTAAGTCATCTGGTTGAACAAAGTTTAAAAGATTGGAACGACCACTAATGTAGAAATGCTCTGTAGCGGCGTGACGCAAAACATCACCGAACAGATCAACAAAACCATCAGCCGAATGTAAATATTGCGTCAATAAACGCGGAATCTCGTTTTTAAGCTGCTGTTTAACTTTCATCATTGACATCCCAACAAGATGATCATTAATAATTCGCACGGCTCGCTCTAAGTCTTCTGAACTAACTGATTGTGAAATATGATAGACACGGCTTTCAACCGTTCCCATACTTGTTGCTAAAATTGCAATGACTTGATCATCACCCAACGGAATTAAGCGAAAACCAGTTAACGTCACATCAGCCGATTCGGGACCTAGAGAAATCGATGTGTAGTTCGTCAAATTAGAAAGAATATTAGCGGACTGTTTAACAATATCATTGATTTCATGATACTCGTGATTAAAATCTTGAGCTATTGTGGAAAATGTTTGGGGTGAGACAGTACTTGGTTGTAACAAGTGATCCAAATAATAACGATAACCAGCCGTTGAAGGAACTCGGCCTGATGAGGTATGATTCTTCATCAATAACCCGGCTTCTTCCAATGCGGCCATTTCATTACGAATTGTCGCAGAACTGATTCGCATTGGCAATTGATTCATTAAGGTCTTTGAACCAACTGGCTGTCCAGTTTCGTTATATAGTCGGACAATCTCTGCTAAAATCAGTGCCTGACGTTTAGTTGGCATGATCATCACCTCTTTTTTAGCACTTAATACCTATGAGTGCTAACAACACTATAAAATATAACAATGGTTTACGTTAAAGTCAAGGAAACACCACCTTTTTTAGCTAAAAATCTCAAATTCAGACCTCGGACTTAGGGTATCTTCATTCCCAAGAACAAGGTAGTCAAATAATAGCGTCTTGAATAATTTGATTGCTATTCTTCGTCCCTCCAGAAAATACGCTAGTGGAACGCTTTAAGCGACATCCACCACGTTCCCTGCACGACTTTTTGCGTGAGGAGCACAAAGAACAGCAAAGTAGCAGTACTAGTTGCTGCGACGTTTCCACACAAAAAAGCATGAGATTACCCCATGCTTTTAAATACACCTATCTTGACCTTCTAGACCAACATAAACTCTGCAAAAACATCATTACCAACAAAGCGCCCACGTTCAGTTAAGTAATAAGCATCAATATTTTCCGCTAACAAGTTTTGCTGAAGTAATTTAGGAATCACTTCTGGATAAACTGTTAGTAAGTCAACGCCAAAACGCTTTAAGAACGCTTCTTTAGAAACACCCGCGTTTAATCGTAACCCTAAAAATAATTGTTCTTCAATTTGTTGCTGACGTGTAATGTTTTCTGAAGCAAGAATTGGCAGTTGTTGCTGACTTAATGGTGCTAGATATTGTTTGATTGGACCAAAATTTTGATAACGTTGATTACCAAGATAACCTGAAGCCCCAGCACCGAAACCAAAATAATTTTCATTATGCCAATAAGTTAGATTATGTTGTGATTGAAAACCCGGTTTGGCAAAGTTACTAATCTCATATTGTTCAATACCATGCTTAGCAAATTCATCCATAGCTAACTGATACATATCTGCTTCCATATCCTGAGATGGTAATTTTAGTTTACCGCGCCGCATTAAATTATAAAAGACCGTCTTTTGTTCCAAAATTAAAGAATAAGTCGCATAATGAGGGATTTCTAAGGCCAAAGCTTGTTTTAGACTGTGACCAAAATCAACTAAATCTTGACCAGGAAGCCGATAAATTAAATCGATTGAGATATTATTAAAGCCGGCATGTTGCGCATTTTCAACTGCTTTAACAGCTTCAACTCCCGAATGAGTTCGACCAATTTTTTTTAGCACGTCATCATTAAACGACTGAACGCCAATACTCAAGCGGTTAACGAAATGCGCTTTTAAAACTTGTAATTTGTCACTCTTTAATAAATCGTTGGGGTTGGCCTCCACTGTAAATTCTTCGACTTGGTCAACTGGCACTAATTCTTGCAAGCCACTTAATAAATAATCAAGTTGAGCTGCAGAGAGCGCTGTTGGGGTGCCACCACCAATGTAAATGGTTTTAATTTTAGTTTGAGGATATTGTTGTAAGGCCAACTTCATTTCTTTTAATAAAGCCGTCAAATAATCATCGACTGGTTGCCCTTGAATAAAAACTTTATTGAAATTACAGTAGTAACAAATATGTTCACAAAACGGAATGTGAATATAGATGGCACCAATATTTTTTTGAACAGCTTGCATGTTAACTCCAGTTCTTCCCTTAACGGAATGCTCTTTTAACGTGAGAAATAATAACGACTAACTTCAACTTCATATCATAACATTGAACAAGATTATCTGTACACTGCTGCTCAATCAGCTAATTCTGTCATTAAAAAATTGATTTTTATTTGATTAAATAAAAATCGATCCTAACAGACAATCCCTTAGTGTTCATTGAAGTAAGCTAAACTATTTTGCTGATCCTTAGCTAATTGCTCAACCAACGCCTCAGCACTAGTGAACTTAACTTCACCGCGAAGCCAATGATTCCAGCGTAACTTGATATTTTCACCATAAATATCCTGATGGAAATCAAAAATATTAACTTCAACTGTCACAGGACGATGATCACCAAAGGTAACGTTGCGCCCAACTGAGGTCATAGATGGATACCAACGGCCTTGAATCCAAATTTCAGTTGCATAAATACCAATTGCTGGTAAACGTTCACCGTCAGTCGTCTTAATATTAGCTGTTGGGTAACCCAATGTGCGCCCACGCGCTTCACCGTGGACCACCATCCCCTCAGTTTGATAAATATAACCTAATAGATCATTCGCGCGGTCAACATCACCTTGAGCAAGGACTTGGCGAATCGCACTGGAAGATATTTTTTCGGTATATTTCTGCTGTTCTGGAATAGTGATGATATCAAACCGTTGTCGTGCATAACTTGGTAAAGTTGACATATTGGCCGTCTCTTTAGGTCCATAGGTATAATCAAACCCAGCCACCACTACCTTAGCGCCTAAATCAACAAGATACTCATCGACAAATTCTTGTGGTGCTAAATGGCCAACTGTTGACGTGAAGTTAACGACATACATGATATCTACGTTTAACTGGCGCAACAGTGTTTCCTTGCGGGACAATGTCGTTAAATAGTCAAACTGATCATCTTTAATCTGGCGAAAAACAATCCCCGGATACTTATCAAACGTCATCACTGCAACCGGCAAATTACGCTTCTGACCAATGGCAACAGCTTGCTTAATAACCGCTTGATGACCTAGGTGAACCCCATCAAAAAATCCTAAGGCCAGCACTTTAGGTTGAATATTAATCTTTTTCAAATCTAAGGGATAATTTAGTGAGATAACTTCCAAAAATAAATCCTTCTTTCAAACATCTCATCATTTAATGATCTAACTATTCGTTAGCCAGTAACATTGTTTCCGGTACATAATTACCTAAAGTACTTTTTTGATAACGATAAATTGCCTTAATATGATCTTGATAAGTTAAGGTAATCTCGGGCGCAGTTAAATCAGTGGTAATAGCCCCACCATTTTGGACTTTTTGCCACTGTTGTGAGGTTAACTCAATATTAGGCAAGGGTGCCAGAACCGTTTCGATTGGTTGTAAAACTTGGTTAAGCTGATTTTGTTCAACCGCTGTCGCTACTTCTTCTAGAGTAACTGTCTGGTCAAGTCTAATACCGCCACTTTTAAGCCGACGCAGATCTGACATAACTGCTGGAATCGCCAATTTTTTACCAACATCTGTTGCTAATGTCCTCACGTAAGTCCCCTTGGAACAACCAACTTCAAAGGTAAAAGTTGCCGTCTTACTATCTTCATGGTAATGAAGATCAGAAGTCCGTTTAAAGTAATCAACCTGAATTTTTCGGCTTGGACGTTCAACCGTTTCGCCAGCGCGGGCGTATTCATAAAGTCGCTTACCATTGACTTTAACTGCAGAAAACATCGGCGGAATCTGCGTCACTTCACCAACAAATTGGGCCAGGCAGTCATCAATGACCTGTGCTGTTGGCGCTTGGCTTAAGGCAACCCGCTGAATTTCTTCACCTGACAAATCTTCCGTTGTTGTTGCAAACCCTAAGGTAATTTCGCCTTGATAAATCTTGCCACTAGCCTGAATGCGGTCAACAAGCTTAGTCGCTTGACCAACACAAATTGGCAAAACACCATCGACATCAGGATCTAACGTACCAGTATGACCAATTCGTCGTTCGTGTAAAATTTTGCGTAATTGATAGACACAGCCTGCACTGGTAACGCCTTTAGGTTTAAATAAGGGAATGACACCGTTCATTAATAATCCTCCAATTCAATCCTAATCAGTATATCATAAGTTGTCCCTTTGTCTTAATCAGGTTTGCTCATGAATCATTTACAAGCATAAAAAAAGCTGCGACAATTGTCAGCAGCTTTTTATTTTAATCTTTAGCGTTCATTTGACGAATCAATTCATCAATGCGTTCGCCGTAACGAACGGATTCATCTTGAACAAATTCCAATTCAGGAATCTTATAAATCTTAATTCGAGCAGCAAGTTCACGACGTATAAGGCCGCTAGCTTTATCTAGGCCAGCTTGTGCTTTTTTTACATCACTAGCCTTGTTAGATAAAATGCTGTAATAAATCGTAGCTTGTTGTAAATCGCCAGTTAAATCGACACCGGTAATGGTAACCCCCTCAACACGAGGATCACGCACTCTTTTTAATAAGATGTCATTAACTTCACGTTGAACTTCTTGTTCAACTCGACCAACACGATGTTTCATTTCAACACCTCCAACTATTTAACAGGAACTTCTTCCATAACAAAGGCTTCGATTTCATCGTCAACCTTAATGTCGTTGAAGTTTTCAATCATTAAACCACATTCAAAGCCTTGGCGAACTTCTTTAACGTCGTCTTTGAATCGTTTCAAGGAAGAAAGTTTGCCTTCATAAATGACAATACCATCACGAATTAAACGAACACCTGAATCGCGTTGGATAAAGCCACTATTGACCATACAACCAGCAATTGTTCCTAATTTAGAAACTTTATAAAGTTCACGAACAACTAAATCACCCGTAACTTTTTCTTGATATGTTGGTTCCAACATACCTTTCATTGCTGATTCAATTTCTTCAATTGCACGATAAATGACATTGTGTAGACGAATATCAACATCTTCACTTTCAGCTTGTGCCTTAGCTTGTGGTGTTGGACGTACGTTAAAACCAATGATGATGGCATTACTTGCAGATGCTAATGTCACATCACTTTCGTTGATTGCACCAACTGCAGAGTGAATAATATTAACACGAACACCTTCAACATCAATCTTCTGCATACTACCAGCTAATGCTTCAGCAGAACCCTGAACATCAGCCTTGATAATAACATCGACTTCTTTAAGTTCGCCTTGCTTCATTGTTTCAAAGAGGTTATCTAAAGTCACACGATTAGACTTATTGCGTTCTGCAAGTTGAGCCCGTTTAGCACGTTCTTCACCGGCAGCGCGTGCTGTCTTTTCATCATCAAAAGTAGCAAAGTGATCAGCTGCATCAGGAACATCATTCAAACCAGTAATTTCAACTGGTTCAGATGGAAAGGCCTCTTTAACACGACGACCACGATCATTGGTCATAACCCGGACACGGCCAAAGGTATTACCAACAACGATTGGATCACCAACATGTAAAGTACCTTGTTGTACTAATAATGATGCCACTGGACCCTTACCTTTATCCAAACGTGCTTCAATAACCGTACCAACACCTTTTTGATCAGGGTTAGCCTTTAATTCAAGCACATCAGCTTCAAGTAAGATCATTTCCAATAATTCATCGATGTTAGTTCCCATTTTAGCTGAAATTTCAACAAAAATAGTATCGCCACCCCATGATTCAGGAATTAACTCATATTCAGTTAATTGTTCCATAACATGGTTAGGGTTAGCACCTGGCTTATCAATCTTGTTAACTGCCACAATAATTGGGGCATGGGCTGCCTTAGCGTGGTTAATAGCTTCGATTGTCTGTGGCATCACACCATCGTCAGCTGCAACAACTAAGACGATGATATCTGTCACATCAGCACCACGAGCACGCATATTAGTAAAAGCAGCATGTCCTGGTGTATCTAAGAAGGTAATGACCCGGCCATTGAGCTTAACTTGATAAGCACCAATATGCTGAGTAATACCGCCAGCTTCACCTTGTGTAACATGAGTATGACGTAAACGATCAAGTAAGGTTGTCTTACCATGGTCAACGTGACCCATGATTGTGACAACTGGTGGGCGACTTTCCAAATGATCTGTATTTTCAACTTCTTCATTGAAAATAGTATCGATATCAGAAATATCTTCTTCGATCTTCTGTTCAGAATTAATACCGTAATCAGTTGCAATTAATTCAATGGTGTCTTTATCTAATGATTGGTTTTGGTTAACCATAACACCAAGCATGAACAACTTCTTAACGATTTCAGCTGGTTCGCGGTGTAATAATTTACCCAAGTCTTGCGCATTCATGCCTTCAGAATAAACCAATGTTTCTGGTAATGGTCGATCCTTACGTTGTGGCATTTCCTTTTTAACCTGATGACGTTGTTGTGCGCGTTGCTTACGCTTGTTCTTCTTACGGTTATTAGGATTGAATGGTGTTTGTGATGGACCTGCGGAACGACCACGACGTGGATTATTATTGTTAGAACGATTATTAGTCTTCCGTGAATCCGTTGCTTGTGGCGTTGGAATTGGTGCTACAGGTTGACTTGTCGCAGGACGCGTTGGCTTAGCAGCAGGTTTAGCTGCTGTATTAGCATTAGTTGCTGGTTTCTTTGTTGCAGCAGCTTTTTGCTCTTGGCGACGTTTCTCATTACGACGTTTACGTTCGTTTTCACGTTGTTGTTTAATATCAGCTTGCGTTTGAGCAGCTTGTTCTTTGTATTGTTGTAAATGTCTTAAACCAGCATTTACCGGACGTGATGCTGCCGCTGGCCGTGATTGTGTGTGGTTATTGCGTTGGTTATTGTTTTGACCACGGGCTGGTTGGTTGTTTCGTTGTTGATTGTTGTTACGTTGGTTTTGGCTGTTGTTATTATTGCGACGATCATTTGCACGATGTTGATTAGCATTTTGACCAGCGTGTTGTTCACGTTGTTGGCCTTGGTTATTGTGGCTTGGCCGTGAACTGCTTGTTTGCGTATTTGCTGGTCGGCGAATCGACGTGATTTTAATCTTAGTTTTGCCGCCTTGCTGGGATTTATGGTTGGCATCAGCTTGTGCGGCTGACTTGGGCGTCGCATGATTTGACTGTGACGATTTAGCAGACTGAACACTATGTTCAACTGGTTTAGCAGTCTTAACTTCTTTTGAGCTAGCTGTCGACTTAGCAGCAGGTTTAGTTGCAGGCTTAGCAGTTGCTTGTGTTGCCGCCGCCGGCTTAGCACCTGTACTCTTTAATTGACTCTTTAAATGAGCCACCTGTGTATCATCTAAAGTTGACATATGATTCTTAATATCATAGCCAGCTTCCTTTGCTTTACTAAGTACGTCTTTGCTAGGAATGTTCAGTTCTTTGGCTAATTCGTATACTCGCTTTTTCCCCATATTTCACACTCCTTAATTATTTATCTCATTAAACTCACCATACCTTTGGCAAAACCTGGATCATTGACACCAATGACTTTACGCGGTTGTCCAATTGCTTGAGTTAATTGTTGGGTCGTGAAAATTTCAACCACGGGAATATGATTAAAATTTGCTTTATCTTTAATTTTCTTTTGGGTATTAACACCGGTATCACTAGCTAAAAAAACTAACGTGATTTGCTTCTTACTTAAACCAGCTACGACTAATTCTTCACCAGTCGTTAACTGACGTGCACGTTGAGCTAGTCCTAATAATCCCAGAATTTTCTTTTCTTGAGCTGGCTGAATGGTCATTGTTGAGAACCAAATAATTCTTGACGAGCTTTTTGGTGATCAACATAAGCAAACAATTCATCATAAAATTCAGGTGCAACGGTTTGATCAAAAGCACGATCAATTGTTTTTTGATCCTTTGCTGTTTTGACAGCTTCTGGATCAAGAGAAACATACGCACCGCGACCTGACTTCTTACCGGAAGGATCAATACTAATAGCACCGGTTTGATCACGAACAATGCGAACTAAAGATTTTTTGGGCAGCATTTCGCCTGTCAAAACATCTCGTCGCATAGGAACTTTTCTTTTTTTCATCTTCTCATCACCTGTGAATTTTATTCTTCAGGATCTGTTGTTGCTGAAGTATCTTCAACTGAAGCAACATTTTCTTCAGTTACTTCAACATCATTATCATCGTCATCAACGAACTCAACTTCTGATTCAGGCTTAATATCAATCTTAAAGCCTGTTAACTTAGCAGCTAAGCGCGCGTTTTGACCACGTTTACCAATAGCTAATGATAATTGGTAATCAGGAACAATGACCATGCATTCGCGCTGTTCTTCATCGAATTGAACGGCAATTACTTGGGCTGGATTTAATGCATTGGCAATATAATCCGCTGGATCTTCTTCCCATTTAACAATATCCATATTTTCGCCGTTTAATTCATTAACAATCGCTTGAACACGTTGACCCTTAGGACCAACACAGGTACCAACAGGATCGACGTTAGGGTTGGTTGAACGAACAGCTACCTTAGAACGATCGCCTGCTTCACGAGCAATTGAGACAATCTCAACTGTGCCATCGTAGACTTCAGGGATTTCTTGTTCAAATAATCGTTTCACTAATTCTGGATTAGTCCGTGAAACAAAAACTTGAGGTCCTTTAGTCGTGTTTTCAACTTTGCTAACAAAAACTTTAATACGATCATGAGTTTGATAATCTTCATCAGGAATTTGATCTTGACGACTCATAACAGCTTCAATATCACCTAAATCAACATAGATATATTTGTTGTCACGACGTAAGACCGTACCTTGGATGATCTCGTGTTCATATTGAGTGTATTCATTATAAACTTGTGAACGTTCTGCTTCGCGTAAACGTTGCATAATCACTTGTTTAGCTGTTTGTGCAGAAATACGACCAAAGTTACTTGGTGTGACTTCAACTTTAAAATCATCGCCAACTTCATAGGCCCGGTTTTTCACTAAGGCTTCTTTTAAGCTAACCTCTAAGCGTGAATCGACCACGTCTTCGACGACTTTCTTAATGGCATAAACATGAATGTTGCCAGATTTCTGATCGAATTCAACTTCAACGTTTTGAGCCTGATTATAATTACGCTTATAAGCAGAAACTAACGCTGCCTGAATGGCATCGACCACAACTTCTTTTTTGATGCCTTTTTCCTTTTCCAGTGCATCGAGCGCACCTAACATTTCCTCATTCATGATGTGTTCCCTTCTCAATCCTAAAATTCAATCGCTAATCGCGCTTTGGCAATATTCTTGCGTGGAATTGTAATTTGTTTTGGGCGACCTTTGTCTTTATAATCTAAGGTTAATTCTTCAGCAGAAAGTTGACGTAAAAAACCTTCGTAGAATTTCTTCTTAGCAATTGCCGCATAAAGTGAAACGTGAATGTATTGATCCATTGCAGCTTGATAATCCGCTTCATTTTTTAAGGGCCGCTCTGCACCTGGCGAGGAAACTTCCAACACGTAAGCTTGTGGAATCGGGTCAGGATCAGCTTGATCCAACTGTTCACCTAACAAATCACTGACTAATGCACATTCTTCAATGTTAATACCACCGGGTTTATCAATATAAACACGGAGGAACCAACTTTGTCCTTCTTTAACATATTCTAAATCGACTAGTTGAAAATGGTTAGTATTGAGAATCGGCATAACCAGATCTCGAACGGTTTCAATGACTGAACTCAAAACCAAACCTCCTTTCAGTAAATCGGCCAATAAAAAGAGTGAGCATTTCTGCTCACTCGAACCAATTCTTATTGTCATTATAGCATCTTTACTGATTTTTGCCAAGTTAAGTCCCATTTGGACTCAATGCTGTCAATTAAAAGAGTGATAATTGATTTTCATCCGGCAAATCATCTAAGACGCCATTAGTGGTCATGTAATCAATAATGGTTTTTGAAACTTTCCCGCGAGTTGCTAAATCTTCTTTAGATAAGAATGGTCGTTCAGCACGAGCAGCGACAATTTGTTTGGCAACGTTAGCACCTAGACCTGGAATAGCATTGAATGGCGCTAGAATAGTATGATCATCTAAGATCTGGAAATTATCGGAATCAGATTTTTCAATATCAACCATCTTAATTTCAATTCCTCGCTCTAAACACTCGTTGGCTAATTCCATCACCGTTAATAAATTGGCTTGTTTAACTGCACGGCCCTTACCTTTTTCATTAATTTCCTCGGTTAAAGCTTTCATCCGCGCTTTGACCGCTTCTTTACCATGTGACATGGCAACTAAGTCAAAGTCATCTGCGCGAACACTGAAATAAGCGGTGTAATAAACAATTGGGAAATAAACTTTGAAGTAAGCAATACGCAAGGCCATTAAGATATAGGCAGTCGCATGAGCCTTCGGGAACATATATTTAATCTTTAAGCAAGAATCAATATACCAGTCAGGTACGTGCTCGTTGTTGCGTAAGACTTCCTGCCATTCATCGCGAATACCTTTCCCTTTACGGACACTTTCCATAATTTGGAAACTTAACTGTGAATCAACACCCCAATGAATTAAATCCATCATGATATTATCACGACAACCAATAACATCTTTCAAGGTAACGACACCTTGATTAATTAATTCTTCGGCATTGCCTAACCAAACATCGGTACCATGGGATAAACCAGAAATCTGTAACAATTCAGAAAAGGTTGAAGGATGGGTCTCTTCAAGCATTCCTCGTACAAAAGCTGTCCCGAATTCCGGTACGCCTAACGTCCCAGTCTTAGAATGAATCTGCTCAGGTGTTACACCTAAAGAATCTGTTCCTGAGAACAAGGCCATCACGCCAGGATCATCAGTGGGAATGGTTACTGGATCAATTCCAGATAAATCTTGCAACATCCGGATCATCGTGGGATCATCATGGCCCAGAATATCAATTTTTAAAATATTATCGTGAATGGAATGGAAATCAAAGTGTGTTGTCTTCCATGCTGCATCGGTTTTATCAGCTGGATATTGAATGGGCGTAAAATCATAAATATCCATATAGTTAGGTACAACGATAATACCAGCCGGATGTTGACCAGTTGTTCGTTTAACCCCAGTAGCACCAGCTGCCAAGCGATCAACCTCTGCCCCCCGCAATTGCTGATTATTAACCTCTTCATAATGCATTACATAACCATATGCGGTTCGATCGGCAACCGTGCCAATTGTCCCGGCCCGAAAAACATATTGTTCCCCGAACAAGACTTTGGTGTAGTTATGGGCAATAGGTTGATAATCCCCAGAGAAGTTTAAATCGATATCGGGAACCTTGTCGCCTTTAAACCCTAAGAAAGTTTCGAAAGGAATATCATGGCCATCTTTAACTAAAGTAGCACCACAATTAGGGCAATTCTTGTCCGGCAAATCAAAACCAGAACCATATTCGCCTTTAGTATAAAATTCGCTGTATTGACATTCTGGACAACGATAATGTGGCGGTAACGGATTAACTTCAGTGATACCTGTCATTGTCGCAACTAAACTTGAACCAACGGAACCACGAGAACCAACTAAGTAACCGTCTTTATTACTCTTAAATACTAATTTTTGCGCAATTAAATAAATTACCGAGAAGCCATTACCAATAACTGACTTTAATTCTTTTTGCAAGCGTTCATCAACGATTTTGGGTAACGGATTACCATAAAGCTCGTAAGCCTTGTTCATGGCCAGCGAACGAATTTCTTCTTCAGCACCTGGCATCTTAGGCGTATAGAGCTTGTCCTTAACTGGCGTAATACCATCATCAATCAGATCAGCAATTTTATTCGTATTGGTAATCACAATTTCACGGGCTTTGTCTTCACCCAAAAAGGCGAAATCTTCTAACATCTCACCAGTAGAACGAAAATGAGCATCAGGTAAAATTTGCCGATTTAACGGATTACCCTTATCTGCACGAATTAAAATTTCACGGTAAATGGCATCATGAGGATCTAGATAATGCACATCCCCTGTGGCCACAACCGGTTTATGCAGATCCTCACCTAACTTCACGATATTTTCAATAATATCTTCTAAAGCACGATCATCGTTAATCAGCTCACGTTGAATTAATGGTTGATAGATTGCTTTAGGCATGACTTCTAGATAATCGTAATATTGCGCTTTTTGTCGTGCCTCTTCATAACCCTTTTGCATCATTGCTGTAAAAACTTCACCCGACGAGCAAGCTGAACCAACTAAAATACCTTCGCGATATTGATTCAAAAGCGAACGTGGCACCCGAGCAAACCGATAAAAGTAATTAACCATTGAACCAGAAATGATTTTAAAGAGGTTTTTTAATCCTGCTTGAGTTTCTGCCAATAAAATCGCGTGATGCGGTCGTGATAAACGATAAGCGTTCCCGCCACCGACACGATCATTTAATTCTGAAATATTGGTAGTTTCAAAGCGTTCATTAAATTCCTTTAGCAATGCATAATACAACAAGCCCGTTGCTTCAGCATCGGCGTCGGCACGATGATGGTGTTCCAAAACAATATTGTAACGTTTCGCTAAAGTATCTAGTTTATGGTTAGTGTTTTCCGGATGTAACAGCCGTGACATTTCCAAAGTATCAATCACTGGTGTATGAACAGCTGCATGACCGATTCTACCCAAGGCCGCATTTAAAAAGCCAATGTCAAATGTGACGTTATGACCAACAATATTAGCATTACCTGCAAAATCCATGAACTGATTAATAATTTCAGTTTCTGAACCGCCGGATTGAACCATTTCATCTGTAATATTGGTTAAATTAATCGTAGTTGCTGATAATGGATGGCCAGGATTAATGAATTCGTCAAAGCGACCAATCACTTGGCCGTCTTTCATCTTAACGGCACCTAACTCGATAATTGTGTCATAAACGGCCGACAATCCCGTGGTTTCCACGTCAAAAATAACATATTCAGCGTCTTCAGCGTTCTCGTCGCGTAAGTTGTACGCCACTTGATTACCATCATCGACTAGATTAACTTCTACACCATAAATCAATTTCATACCAAATTTTTGGCTGGCAGCATTGGCATCGGGAAAAGATTGGGCACCAACGTGGTCTGTCAACGCTAATGCCGTCATTCCCCAAGCTTTAGCGCGCTTAGCAAAATCACCAATTGAATTAGTCGCGTCCATCTGGCTCATGTTCGTGTGTAGATGTAACTCGACCCGCTTTTGTTCACCTTGGTAATTATCTTGTGGTTCTGGATGACTGAATTCTTCAACTTCATTAGCGTTTAACGTTAATTCATGAGTGAACGTATCATTTTGAACACTACCTTGAACTCTGACCCACATTCCTTTGTGGAATTGTTCAAATAATGGTGTGTCTTCACCATTTTTGCGCGAGAAGCGTTTCACAATAATTGAAGAAGTATAATCGGTAATCTTCAAAGTTAACAAAGAACGACCAGAATTAAACGTCTTTACTTCAGTGTCAAAAACATAACCCTGAACATAAACAGAACGTTCTTCTTGTTCAATCTTATCTAAGGTAATCAAATCAGTCTTAGGCTTAAGTTGACCACCAATAGTAATGGGACCATCCGAAACCACTTCAGCACTTTTTGCTGCTTGTGCTTTTTGCTTTTGCTCTTGTTGTTTAGCGGCTTGCTGGGCAAATTCCTGTTCATGTTGAGCTTGGTGAGCTTTTAAGTCTTTAATCTTCTCTTGCACTTGAGATTCATCAACTGTAATCCGAAAACTTAACTTAGGAAAACCAGCGCGTTGATAAGCTTCTTCAATCGGTCCAATTGCTTGTTTAACCATGAAGCTCTTAACGATTTCATTATCAACACTTAAGAAGATTAAGTTGTCCTTTAATTCTGGCGTTTGATTGGCACAAACTTCTGCAATCATTGGTGATTTAATCCCCGTGTCTTGAACAACAAACTGCCAATAAGTTTGTAAATCAATCGCGTTAAACTCAGGATTAATCGTCGTTAGATCCAGATTAACCTTAGCAATCCCTGCAAAAGCCTGAGTTAATTGCTGTAAAAACTGATTAAAGACAGCAAACGGCAAGATTTTTGCAATTTTAATTCTAAAAGTCCAACTTTGGGAGACTTGATGAACGACTAATTCTGTTAATTCAGCATCTTGGAAATATTCTTGTTGGCTTTCTGGCCATTGAATTTGTTCTAATAACTTCTCTAATAAATTTTCTTCTGCCAAAAAAATCCCTCTTTAATTGAATCCCTATTACTCATCATGTTGATTAAATATTAAAATCCGAATGATCAAAAAAATCATTCGGATTTGATAACTCGTTGAAAAGTATCAACGAAAAAATTTAATTAATCGGTTGTCTTTGAAAGTAAAATTGGTAAAACGTTCACTAATTCGTCCTTCTTAACCTCAAGTTTTTCACCAGTTGCGCGTAATTGTACTTCGACAATATCTTCGGCTGCTTTCTTACCAATTGTAACACGAACTGGTAAGCCAATTAAATCTGAATCTGCAAATTTAACACCAGCGCGTTCATTACGATCATCGGTTAAATAAGTTAAGCCGGTTTGACCAATTAACGCTTCAACTTCTGCAGTAACTCGTGCTTGATCTTCGTTTTTAAGGTTAATTGGCACAATGTGGACATCAAATGGTGTAATTGAACGTGGCCAAATAATACCATGATCGTCAGAATGTTGTTCAACAATTGCAGACAGCAAGCGTGAAACACCAATTCCGTAGCAACCCATGATTAATGGTTGCTCACGACCATTATTGTCTAAGAAGTTAGCCCCCATAACCTTAGTATAGCGAGTTCCTAACTTAAAGATGTGGGCAATTTCAATGCCACGAGTAAACTTCAATTTGCTCTTACCGTCTGGTGCAATATCACCTTCACGAACTGTGCGCAAGTCAGTAATATCTTCCTCAGCAACGTTGAAATCACGATCAAAGTTAACATTAAGGAAATGATATTCTTCTTCATTAGCGCCAGTAACACCGTTGATAATCTTTTTAACTGTTTCGTCAGCTACAATGCGTAAATCTGCTGGGGCACCGACAGGACCAATCGAACCAACAGGTGCATTGAACAATGCTTTAACTTGTTCATCACTAGCCAATTCCAAGAAGTCAGCATGTAAGAAGTTCGTCAACTTAACTTCATTAATTTCATAATCACCACGAATTAAAACAAGAACAGGTTGTTCATCAGCCATGAACAAGACACTCTTAATTAATTTCTGTGGCTCTACTTTTAAGAAGTCTGTCACTGAATCAATTGAACCAACACTTGGTGTGGCAATTTTCTTTAATTCAGCCATATCTTCTTGAATTGGAATATAATGATCAATATTTCTGGCCATTTCCAAATTAGCTGCATAATCATTGCTATCTGTGTAAGCAATTGTATCTTCACCAATTTCAGCAACGGCAGAGAATTCACGAGAGTCATTACCACCCATTGCGCCGGCATCACCAACAATTGTCCGGTAATCAAGGTTTAACGCGTCAAAAATATTACGATAAGCTGTTTCCATATCATGGAAGATATCATCTAATTGAGCTTCATCAGCTGAGAAAGAATAGCCATCCTTCATTAAAAACTCACGACCACGTAATAAACCGTAACGAGGACGATCTTCATCACGAAACTTCGTCTTAATTTGATAAAGCGTAACCGGTAATTTCTTATAAGAATTCAATTCATGGCGGACTAAGTCAGTAACCGTTTCTTCATGTGTTGGTCCTAAGACAAAATCACGATCGTGACGATCTTTTAACTTGAACAGGTTATCGCCATAGGTTAAATAACGACCTGTTTCGTGCCATAAATCTGCTGGAATCACTTCAGGTAGTGACACTTCAACTGCACCAATTTGATCCATTTCTTGACGAATAATTGTTTCAATTTTTTGTAAAACGCGTACTGCTAATGGCAAGTATGAATAAATACCTGCTGACGTTTGACGAATATAACCCGCGCGCAACATTAATTGGTGACTGCGAGCTTCTGCATCAGCGGGTGTTTCCTTTAATGTCGGAATAAACATACGTGATTGTTTCATTTAACTAACTCCTCCAAAAGTGAACTTACTTAAAAAAGTAACGAGCGATATCGTTCCAAGTCACCGCGATAAATAGCAAAAGTAAAAATCCAGCGCCAATCAAAGTAATCATTCCCTCTTTTTCAGCAGGGATTGGTTTGCGGCGAATTAATTCAATTAAGTTCAACAAAATTTTCCCACCATCAAGTCCAGGAATTGGCACTAAGTTAACCAGACCCAAGTTAACTGACAGCATAGCTAAGAACCAAACAATATTGGTAAAGCCAGCATTAACGACTTGTGAGGTACTCGTGTAAATTCCTACTGGACCAGATAGTTTATTTAAACTAAAACCACCAGTGAAAAATGATCCTAACACTTTTAAGATCTGTTGACCAGTTGACCAAGTTGTTGTAAAACCATATTTAATTTTACCTAATAAGCTACGATCGAGTTGATTAGTAATCCCAATTTGACCATATTTTTTGCCATCAGCTTTAACAGTCTTCGGTGTTAATTCAACGGTTAGGTTTTTATCACCACGTTTAACAGCTAAGGTTGTTTTTTGACCATATCTTGATTGTAACGCGGTTACTAATTCTGTCCAGTTATCCGTCTTTTGATGTTCAACTTGTGTAATTTGATCATTTGTTTTAAGACCAGCTTGTGCTGCAACTGAATTAGGCTGAACAGTGCCAATGACATTGTGAGTTGATAAAACCCCACCTTGTAAAAAAGCCACAATCATAAAACCAACAATAGCCAACAAGAAATTATTAAATGGTCCGGCAAAGTTAGTCAAAATTCGTTTAACAACTGAAACTGATTGAAATTGAACATCACGTGGCGCAATTTGAACTTCAGTGCCATCTGTTTCAATAATCAGTGCATCGTGATCAACCTTAAACGTGCGGGCTTGATCAGGATCAGCATTTTCATTACCACTAATTGTTAAATTATCAATCAGATCAGCTTTGGCAATCTGAATCGGGATACCCGATAAGTTTGTATTATGCTCGCTAATATCTATTCTGGTTACAACACCGGCATCGTTAACCTGTAGCGTTCCCATTGTACCTGGCTCAATTGTGGAATCATCATCACCTGCACCGGCCATGCGAACATAACCACCGATGGGCAACCACCGAATGGTAAACGTTGTATGATTACGCCGCCAGCTGACCATCTTAGGCCCAAAACCAATGGCAAACTCACGAACAAGAATCCCTGACTTACGCGCCATAATAAAATGACCATATTCATGGATCACAACTAAGATGCTGAAAATAATTAGAAAAGAAATAACTGCTTTCAAATGGTTTCTCCTTAATTATAGTAAACCGAACCAATGCAACATTGGTAGAACAAATAATAGACTGTCGAAACGATCTAAAATGCCACCATGGCCTGGCAAGATCTTGCCAGAATCTTTAACACCATAATAACGTTTGTAAGCTGATTCTACCAAATCACCAAGTTGGCCACTAATTGAAAAGACCAAAGTAATTAAAATCATGTAAGTAAAATGAGCATAACCAACTGGGAAGAAATGTAAATAAATAGCAGCACAAACTAACGCACTTAAAGTGCCACCAATACTACCTTCCCAGGTCTTGTTAGGGCTAATTACTGGCCATAACTTATGTTTACCAAAAGAACGACCAAATTGATAAGCACCAATATCCGTTGCCCAAATTACAACCAAGATGTAACCTAGTAAAGCTAAACCATCTTGAGTACCACGAACAGCAATCAAAGAATGGAAACCATTACCAATATAAACCATAGCCAAGGTATTGATGCCGATATCATCAATATTGGTTTTGTTTTTAGAAGTTACCGTAACCAGTAATAACAAGGCGACGGTAATCGCAAAAATATCAAAGCGCGTTAGATATGAAGGCAAATTCTTAAAAAAACCATCTGGTAAAACTAACGCTGTAATACCTAAACAAGAAATAAAGAAATCAGGCGAAACAATAATCCGTTTGCGCATGATAAACATTTCTGAAAGCCCTACTAAAGCAAGGGCAATTGCCGCAATATCGATCCAAATACCACCAAGTAAAATAATGGGAATAAAAATCAGTAAGGCGACAACAGCCGTAATAACACGTTGTCTCATAAATTAATCCTCAGCTTCCTAACTATTATTTTAAACCACCAAAACGACGATCTCGGTGGTTATATGAATCAATTGCTTGATCAAATTGCTTTTCAGAAAAGTCTGGCCAGTGAATATCTGTAAAAAAGAACTCACTATAAGCAAGTTGCCATAACAAGAAGTTCGAAAGGCGCAATTCTCCACTTGTTCGAATTAATAAATCCGGATCAGCAAATTCACCTAATGACGCGGTCATTAAGCGAGCAGAAATAAGGTCATCTGTAATTTGATTCGTTGCTAGTTTCCCGGCAGCCACATCAGTCGCAATATTTTGCACGGTAGCCGTGATTTCTGCACGAGAACCATAATTCAAGGCAAAATTAAGAATCATACCTGTATTATTGGCGGTTTCTGCCATTGCCTTTTTCGTAACAGCCAAGGTCTTTTCAGGAAGTTGATCTAAAAAGCCCATCACATTAACTTTGACATTTTGTGCCATTAATTCGGGAATGAAAGTATTAAAGAAATCAATCGGCAATTGCATTAAGTAGTTCACTTCATCTGTTGGCCGACGCCAATTTTCAGTTGAAAAAGCATAAAGGGTCAAAACCTTGACCCCTAGTTTGCTTGCTACTTTTGTAATTGTTTTGACATTATTCATGCCTGCCTTATGACCAAATGCTCGGGGACGATGGTGCGCTTTAGCCCAACGGCCATTACCATCCATGATAATCGCAACATGCTGCGGAATTTTACGTTCTGCTTCTGTCAAATCAACGCCATCTACCCTTCAGTAATTTCTGCTTCCTTATTCTTAGCAATTGCATCGACTTCTTTAATGGCTTGGTCTGTTACCTTTTGCAATTGACTTTCTAAGTCATGCATTTCATCTTCAGAGATATCAGCATTTTTTTGTTGTTTACGGATTGCATCTAAGGCATCACGGCGAACATTACGAATCGCAATCTTAGCACCTTCAGCATCTTTGCCAACTTCTTTAGCTAATTCCTGACGACGTTCACCTGTTAATTGTGGAATCACCAAGCGCACAACTTCACCGTCGTTAGCAGGATTCAAGCCTAAATCAGAAGCTAAAATAGCGTGCTCGATATCATTAAGTGATGTCTTATCATAAGGCTTAATTAAAAGTACCCGTGGTTCAGGCACACTTACTGCTGCCATTTGGGTCAACGGTGTTGGTGCACCATAATAATCAACCATAATCCGATTGAGTAAACTAGCATTAGCTCGGCCAGCACGAATATCAGCTAAATCACGTTTTAAAACTTCTTGTGACTTAACCATGTTTTCTTGTGCTTTAGCAATAATTTCGTTAGTTGCCATTATTCTTTACCTCCACTGATGGTTGTACCAATTTTTTCGCCTTCAACGACGCGCTTAATGTTACCATTCTCGGCCATATTGAAAACAACAAACGGAATATCATTATCCATTGAAAGACTGCTTGCAGTTGAATCCATTACTTTTAAGCCCTTGTTTAAGATGTCTAATTGTGTTAATTCATCAAACTTCTTAGCATTAGGATCCTTATTAGGATCAGCATTATAGACACCATCAACGTTATTCTTAGCCATTAAAATAACATCAGCATCAATTTCAGCAGCACGTAAAGCAGCAGCTGAATCTGTTGAGAAGTATGGATTACCAGTACCACCAGCAAAAATAACGACGCGGCCTTTTTCCATATGGTGAATAGCGCGACGACGAATGTATGGTTCAGCAACTTGGCGCATATCAATTGATGTTTGAACACGTACTTCAACACCTAAATGTTCCAAGCCATCTTGCAAAGCCAAGCCATTCATAATGGTTGCTAACATTCCCATTGAATCAGCTTGTGCACGATCCATCCCTAATTCAGCGCCTGTTTCACCACGCCAGATATTGCCGCCACCGACAACAACACCAATTTGTACACCTAAATCATGAACTTGCTTAATTTGTGCTGCAATTTCTTTAATTACTGGTGGATGAATACCAAAACCAGTTTCACCTGCTAAAGCCTCACCACTTAATTTAAGTACTACTCGATGATATTTTACGTTTGTCATAATCGTTCCTCCGTTGTTTGCTAAGTATCATTCTACCATATGTTTGATTTTCACCAACGTATTTTGGTCAAAATTAACGTATTTTTCTTGCGAAATCAATCATTTAACGATTTCAGGGCACAAAAAAAGGGCCAAAAATGACCCTTTTAATTAAGTTGATTAGTCCTTAATTTGACTCATAACTTCTTCAACAAAGTTATCTTCTTGTTTTTCGATACCTTCGCCGACTTCGAAACGAGCAAAATCAACTAATTTGCCGCCTTTGCTTTCAACAAATTGAGCAACAGTTTGATCCGGATCCTTAACGAATTCTTGATCAGCCAAGCTGATTTCAGATAAGAACTTGTTCAAACGGCCTTCAACGATCTTAGGAATAATGTTTTCAGGCTTGCCTTCGTTCTTAGTTTCTTCAGTTAAAACTTCTGTTTCGTGATCAAGTACTGACTTAGGAACATCATTACGAGATACGTACTTAGGATTAATTGCAGCAACGTGCATTGCAACGTCGCGAGCAGCTGCTTCATCAGTACCATCAAGTAAAACAACAGCAGCGATAGCGCCACCATTATGCAAGTATGAACCAAAGACTTGATCGTCAGTCTTTTCAATCAATTGAAAACGACGTAAAGTCAACTTTTCACCGATAACGGCAGTTAAAGCTGTAATCTTCTCTTGTAATGTTTCGCCATCAACTGATAAAGCCAAGGCTGCATCAACATCAGCAGGTTTGTTGTCAACGATTGCTTTAGCAATAACGCTAACTAAATCTTGGAACTTATCGTTTGATGAAACGAAGTCTGTTTCTGAGTTAACTTCAACAACAGCAGCAGTATTACCGTTAATTGCGATTTGTGCTAAACCTTCAGCAGCGACACGGTCGCTCTTCTTAGCAGCTTTAGCTACACCTTTTTCGCGTAATACATCGATTGCTTTTTCCATATCGCCATCAGCAGCGACTAAGGCTTTTTTAGCGTCCATCATACCGACACTAGTTTTTTCACGTAACTCTTTAACTTGAGCTGCAGTAATTTTTGCCATTGGTAAAACCTCCTAATTGTTGTTTGTTTAATTAAACAGATCAAATCAATCTGATAATCAAACAAGGTCTATTAGCTATAATTATATATAAAGAAAGAGTTTGTGACAAAACCAAGTTTTGCGACAAACTCTTTGATTGTCATTGATTAATTATTCAGCGTCTGCTGATGATTGTTCAACTTTTTCAGCGATTTCTTCGATTGATTCGTCGCCATTTTCAGTAGCTGGTTGTTGTTCTTCAACAGCAACATCATCTTCACCTTGACGACCTTCGATGATAGCGTCAGCCATCTTAGAAGTGATCAAACGTACGGCACGAATAGCATCGTCGTTTGAAGGGATGATAACATCGATATCGTCTGGGTCAGTATTTGTATCAACCATAGCAACGATTGGAATGTTAAGTTTTTGAGCTTCCTTAACAGCAATACGTTCTTTACGAGGGTCAACGATGAACATAACATCAGGGATACGTGGCATATCTTTGATACCGCCTAAGAATTTCTCAAGCTTTTCTTGTTCCTTAACAAGTAAAGAAACTTCTTTCTTAGGGAGTACATCAAATGTACCATCTTCTGACATCTTCTTGATGTCTTTAAGACGTTTGATACGGCTTTGGATTGTATTCCAGTTAGTCAAAGTACCACCTAACCAACGATGGTTAACATAGTATTGACCTGCACGTGTTGCTTCTTCTTCGATCGCATCTTGTGCTTGTTTCTTAGTACCAACAAACAAGAAGACACCACCATCTTCAGAAACGGCTTTGACGTAGTTATAAGCATCGTCAACCATTTTAACGGTCTTTTGTAAATCGATAATGTAGATACCATTACGTTCCGTAAAGATATATGGCTTCATTTTTGGATTCCAACGACGAGTTTGGTGGCCAAAATGAACGCCGGCTTCAAGCAATTGCTTCATTGATAAAACTGCCATGATAAAACCTCCTAGTTTTTATTCCGCCATTTTGCTCGCATTACTACGCAACCAACGATTGGCAACAGCATAATAATCACAAAATGTGTGAATTTGGTGTTTACACCGTTTATTAGTATAACGAATGAATTAATATCTTGCAAGCTTTTTTAATGTCAAAAGACAAATTATTAAAAACCGTTATTACATAATTCGTAACAACGGTTTTAGGCTTGTTAAGCTATGATCAACACTATCCCACAGCTAAATATAAACGTAACTTCTTATGGCAACGTGCAATGGCTCGTTTAATTTGAATTTGATCACAGTTATATTCGTGACAAACATCTTGTTCACTACGTAAATTAAGCACAACCTGAAAGCTTTCAAATTCAAAGTTTGAAAGTAACGCTAAATAATCCGGTAAATCAAATTCCGGTAAGGCATGCGTTTCACGTTGAGCAGGCGCAAAGCCGTTAGGAAACGTTTCGGTAATCATCATTTCTTCTAATGAAATGTTTTGGCGATTACTTTGGCGTTTAATTGCTAGCTCATGACGTACCAGATTACGCACATGATGATCAAATCTTAATTTATAAAAAGCACCAAATTGACAATTACGCTGTGTTTCATAGAGAAGACAAGTCTCATAACAAACAATTCGCGCTTCTTGTTGCCAATCATCTTGATCAAACATCCTCAAATAAAAACGATTGATGGTCGCCTGAATCATTGGTTGATATTTGGCAACCAATTGTTCCAATGCATCAGAACTGCCAGTGTCTTGAACTGCGCGAACCCAAGTTAATTCAGTTTTATTAATTCCCATAAAGGATGCTCCTCCTCTATGGGCGATTTTTGACACTTTCAGTATAAGCGAGAACTGATTTTTTCTAAAGAGAACTGGTGTTTATTCTGCGAGAAATTTTTATTATTATATACAGATTTTATTCAGCATCCACCTTTGTAGCACGAGGATGACGTTGATCAAAAATGTGATAAAGCAAAATTGACGTTGCTACACTAGCGTTTAAGCTTTGTACATGACCAATCATTGGAATTGTTACCATCCCGTCAACTTTTTTAGCTACTAAAGTCGAAATACCTTTACCCTCATTACCAATAACTAAAGCAAGAGGGCCCGTACTATTCCAACCACGATAGTCTTCACCGGACATGGCGGTTCCAAAAACCCAAACCCCGGCTTCTTTAAGTTGATCAATCGTATCAGCCAAATTAGTCACACGTGCAACATCAACATGTTCCAACGCACCAGCAGCAGTCTTAGCAACAACCCCAGTTACACCAACAGCTCGCCGTTTAGGAATGATAACACCATGAACTCCAACAGCATCGGCTGTTCTTAATATAGAACCCAAATTGTGGGGATCATTTAAATTATCTAAAATTAGTAATAATGGATCTTCATCGGCTGCTTTGGCTTTGGCTAAAATATCTGCAACTTCAACATATTGATAAGGCGAAAGCGTTAGTAGAACGCCTTGATGATTGGCTTCATCAGTTAAGTCATCAAGTTTAGCCTTAGGTACTTCTTGCAAAACTAAATGATGATCTCGCGCAAATTTTTGCACAGTATTAGCTAGATCACCACGTAATCCATTTTGTAGGAAAATTTTATTAACGGTTTTAACATCCCCACCGGCAATAAACTCAAGTGCCGCATGCTTACCGTAAACAAATTCGCCATCATTTTCCACTGTGTTTTCAGAGTCTTTATTATGAAAGTCTTGCTTATGAGGTCGCGCACTTTTTTTATCATAACCGTCAGATTTTTTACGATTGTTAGATCGTTTATTTTGGCGGTCACGATTATTATCAGTAAACTTTTTATGAAATGCCATCTGTGTGCTCCTTTTCAATTTCTGCGATACACCATTGCGCCAATTCGCTAATTCGCTGCTCTTGTCCATCTAACTTAAGTGAACCAAAAACGGCTTCAAAACCAGTTGACATGCGATAAGTGATAACATCAGTATGCTTAGCTTTGGTGTAACTCTTAGCGTTTCGACCACGATGATAAAAAAGCAATTCACGTTCAGTTAAACGTTCTTCGTCTTGCAACTTTTGAATGAGCTTTGCTTGAGATTTTGCGGAGACAAATGCCACAGCTTGTTTCTGCAATTGATTAGGACGCGTAACGCCCTTGGCTAATAAATGCTCGCGAACAAAAACTTCATAAACACCATCGCCTAAATAAGCAAGGGCAATCCCGTTTAGTTGATCAGCCAATGAACTCATTTTAAACGCCACCTCGTTCCTTGTGGTGTATCTTCTAAAACAACGCCACGTTGGGCTAACTCATCGCGAATAGCATCACTCGTTGCATAATCCTTGTTAGCTCGTGCGGCATCGCGTTGCACGATTAAATCAGCCACATCACTATCCAGACTTTCAGTAACGGTTAAATCTACACCAAAAATTAATAAAAATGCTTCTAATTGCTGAACTAAGTCAATCAAACTATCTAAATGAACTGCTTCTGCAACAGCATATTGATTCATCTCACCAACAAATTCATGAACAACGGCTAAGCCATTTTGCACGTTGAAATCGTCATCCATTGCTGTGATAAACTTCTTCCGATAATCAGCCACCAATGCTGTTATCTTAGCATCAGAACCAGCCTGACTATCTTTACGACGGTACAATAAATTGGCACGCGCAATTTTGAAACGTTGCACTTCATTTTGTGCTTCTTCAATAGCTGCTTCGGTGTAACGAATTGGTCGGCGATAATGTGTTGCTGACATAAAGAAGCGTAAGGCTTGATGATCAAACTTCTGTAATGCCTCGTGAGCGGTAATAAAATTACCCAATGACTTACTCATTTTCTCGTCGTCATTACCAATCGTGACAAAACCATTATGCAACCAATAATTGACGAATTTTTTACCTGTATGAGCTTCGCTTTGTGCAATTTCATTTTCATGATGTGGAAACGCTAAATCTTCACCACCACCGTGAATATCAATCGTTTCACCTAAATATTTACCGGACATGACTGAACATTCAATATGCCAACCCGGCGATCCAGCACCCCATGGCGAATCCCAGGCAACTTCGTCGGCTTTTTGACCCTTCCAAAGTGCAAAATCAATGGGATCTTCTTTGCGTGCAGTCTCTTCATCAGCAGTTCGTTCACTAGCACCAACTTCTAAACGATCTAAAGATTGATGTGATAATTCGCCATAATCTTTAAAACGACGCGCACGGAAATAAACATCGCCTTCTGATTCATAGGCATAACCCTTAGCGATTAAGTCCTCAATAAAGCTAATAATATCAGGAATATTATCTGTTGCGCGAGGATGGAAAGTCGCCGGTTTAATATTTAAGGCCGCCGTATCCTCATCAAAGTAAGCAATATATTTAGCAGCGACAGCAGCAACACTAATATTTTCACTGGCAGAAGTCCGGGTTAATTTATCACCAATATCAGTAAAATTAGAAATGTAATCAACTCGATAACCGCAAAATTCTAAATATCTTCTGATGGTATCAAAGGCAACGGCACTACGCGCATTACCAATATGAATATAATTATAAACAGTCGGACCACAGACGTACATTTTAACCACATCTGGCTCAATTGTTTTAAACGGCTCCATTTGTCGCGTCATGGTGTTGTAGACTTGTAACAACTAGGACCCCTCCTATATTTATAATGTCATCTTAATAAAGCTAAACAACACAAATTAATATTCGTCCGCTAGCACATGATAACAAAAAGCTCAAGAACTAGCTAAACGCTATTCTTGAGCTATTGTAACATAGATTAAGCTTTCATTTGTGCTAATGTTTCATCAATATGATGCAAGGCTTTTTCGCGGCCTAATAATTCAACAGATTCACCTAATTGTGGACCGTGCATTGAGCGCGTTGTTGCAATTCGAATTGGCATATAAAGCTTGCGACCTTTAACGCCAGTTTCTTGACGAACCTCTTGAACAACTTTCATGATTTGAACAGCTGTAAATTGAGAGATATTGCTAATGCCTGCGCGGAATGTATTTAAAACCGCCAAAGCATCATCATCTGCTAATTCTTGCATCGCTGCTTCCTCAAGTTGTTCTGGCTGATTGAAGAAAATATCAGATAGTTCAACGATTTGAGCAGCATAACTCATTTGATCTTTGTATAGTGCTACTAACTGACGAGCCCATTCAATCTCATTAGGTGTTGGATCTGCAGGAATACGACCAGCCTTAATTAATTCATACAAACTCAAATCAGCAATCACACTGCTATCCGTCTTCTTGACGTATTGGTTATTAACCCATTCCAACTTCTTACCGTCAAATGAAGCAGGTGATTTACTCAAACGTTTAGGATCGAACGCTTTGATTAATTCTTTACGAGTAAAGATTTCGTTAGTGCCAACTGGTGACCAACCTAACAACGCAATAAAGTTAAACATTGCATCTGGTAAATAACCTAATTCCCGATATTGTTCGATGAATTGTAAGACGCTCTCATCACGTTTACTTAACTTCTTACCTGTTTCAGTATTGATAATTAAGGTCATGTGACCAAATGTTGGTGGTGTCCAACCAAAAGCTTCATAAATCATCAATTGTTTAGGCGTGTTGGCAATATGATCATCACCACGTAAAACATGACTGATCTTCATCATATGATCGTCAACCACAACGGCGAAGTTGTAAGTTGGCATACCATCACGTTTTTGAATGACAAAGTCGCCCCCGACACTTTCTGAATCAAAGCTAATTGGTCCCTTAACTAAATCATCAAACTTATAAGTGTGGTTTTCTGGCACATGAAAACGAATAACTGGTTGCAAACCTTTAGCTTTAGCTTCAGCAATTTTAGCCTGCTTTTCTTCTTCAGTTAAACCAGCATATTCGTATACATAATGAGGCATTTCACTGTTAGCACGTTGTTTTTCACGTTCTGCTTCCAATTCCTCTTCTGTCTTGTAAGATTCATAAGCCAAGCCGCGATCAACTAATTGTTGAATCAACGGTAGATAAATAGACATGCGTTCAGATTGACGATAAGGACCATAATCGCCGCCAACATCTGGGCCTTCATCCCAATCCATGCCGAGCCAGTCTAAGTTCTCCAACTGACTCTGCTCGCCGCCTTCCATATTCCGCTTCGTATCAGTATCCTCAATTCGGATAATGAACTTGCCTTTCATATGACGTGCGAATAAATAATTGAACAATGCTGTTCGTGCATTGCCAATATGCAGATGTCCTGTTGGACTTGGTGCATAACGAACCCGAATCTCTTCATTTGCCATGATCGAAAAAACTCCCTTTATCAATAAAAAATATCAAGTTTAAGTTTACCGATTTTGTCATCATAAAACAAGTAAACACAACATAAAACCAATTATTCAATTAAGATCGGCTTATTTTTGTGATTTACTCTCTTCTTTTTTGACTTTATCTTCATTAGTAATGCCCTTTTGTGCATGTTGTGGTCGAGCAAAAATCATCCGACCAGCCGCCGTTTGTAAAGCACTAGTAATAACAACAGTCAGTCGTTTATTAAGATAGTACTGGCCATCTTCAACAACAACCATCGTGCCATCTTCCAGATAAGCCACCCCTTGCTGACGTTCGGTACCAGACTTCACAACGGTCACATCCATTGTTTCACCAGGTAATACAGCTGGTTTTAACGTATTAGCTAACTGATTAATATTTAAAACCGGCACATTTTGGAATTCTGAAACTTTGCTTAAGTTAAAATCGTTAGTTACCACAATACCATCAATAATTTTGGCTAACTTCAATAACTTACTATCAACTTCTGTTAAATCGTCAAAATCACCATCATAGTTTTCAATTTTGATCTCCGGATCGCTTTTCATGTCGTTTAGAATGTCTAACCCACGGCGACCACGAGCCCGTTTCAGACTATCAGACGAATCAGAAATCAATTGCAATTCATGAACAACAAAAACTGGTACCAGCAAGACGCCTTCAATAAAGCCAGTTTTAACAATGTCATGAATTCGGCCATCAATAATGACACTAGTATCTAAAATTTTATATTTATGAAAGTTATCATCTGGTTTCCGATCATAAATTAAATTCTCAACATCATTACTGCGTCGTGTTTTAAATAACTTCCGCCAATCATCTGTTTGGGTAATCCCAATTCTAAAACCAAGATAACCTAACACAATCATTAAAACAACTGGCAAAATGGTACTAATGACAAAAACATTAATTCGGTAAAGTGGAATCGCAATCACATTAGCTAAAATTAAGCCAACAAGTAGAAACAATGAACCAAACAAGAGCTTAGTGGGACTAATATTCAATAACGTCTTTTCAGCTTTGCGTAACACACTCAAAATGGGGTCAAGAAAAACGAATGATAGCAGGTAAAAAATAAGCGCCCCCAGTAAAGCATTAGTTACGGGAAAATTCAACCAAGTCACATTAGCAAGCCGTAAGATAAACCAGAGTGTCGGTAACACTGAGTACCCAATAGCTAACCCGGTAATCACGAAAATAATGCGCCCAATCGATTTTCTACTTAATTTTCTCTTCATTAATTTCACCTCCCTTCAAATTCAAGTGTTTCTTAGTTTAATAACTGTCAGCAGCTTTAACTAAGCTTTTTGGCACCTTTAAAAACTTTTTGAATCGCTTCTCCAATAGTTGTTAAGCCAATTACTGTTAAACCTTGAGGAATTTTGACACCGGACAGATTGTTTTTAGGGATAAACGCACGTCTAAAACCTAACTTTGCTGCTTCGCTTAAGCGTTGATCAATTCGATTAACCCGACGAATTTCGCCAGTCAAACCAATTTCACCGATAAAACAATCATCTGGTGCAATTTCTTTATCCTTATAACTAGAAGCAATGGCTAATGCTGTTGCCAGATCAATGGCAGGTTCGTTTAACTTAACGCCACCAGTTGCCTTTAGATAAGCATCTTGGTTTTGTAGCATTAAATTAGCACGCTTCTCCAAAACTGCCATGATCAAAGCCACTTTATTATGATCAATTCCCGTAGAAGTTCGCTTGGCATTACCAAACATACTTGGTGCTAATAATGCCTGAATTTCGACTAAAATAGGTCGAGTCCCCTCCATAGAAACCACCACTGCAGAACCTGTGGCACCAGCTAATCGTTCTTCTAAGAAAATCTCAGAAGGATTGGCCACTTCTTGTAAGCCATCGGTGCGCATTTCAAAAATACCAATTTCATTTGTTGAACCAAAGCGATTCTTAACTGAACGTAAAATACGGTAACTGTGATGTGTATCGCCTTCGAAATATAAAACAGTATCCACCATATGTTCCAAAACTTTAGGACCAGCGATTGCGCCATCCTTAGTCACATGTCCAACTACAAAAATTGTTCGTTGTTCATTTTTGGCAATTTTCATTAACTCGGCTGTGATTTCACGAATCTGTGAAACACTACCCACAACTGAGCTTAATTCTGGTTCGTTCATTGTTTGAACTGAATCAATGATAATGTACTTAGGATCAAGTTCAGCAATTGTTTCCCGAATAGTTGCCATATTTGTTTCTGGATATAAGTATAGTTTATCACCTTTAACATTTAGGCGCGATGCTCGCAATTTAATCTGCGAAGCGCTTTCTTCACCAGAGATGTACAATACTTTTTCGCCAGTTTTTTGCAACTGCCCCGAAACCTGTAATAACAGTGTCGATTTACCAATCCCCGGATCGCCACCGATTAAAATCAATGATCCCGGAACAATCCCACCGCCTAAAACGCGATTTAATTCTTCTAAATCGGTTTTGACACGCGGTTCTGGCTGCATGTTCACTTCATTTAACAATTGTGGCGCATGGCTGTTGCCATCTTGACGGCGACTAGGTGTGGCCTTGGTATTGACTGGTGCCACCACTTCTTCAACCATTTGATTCCAAGCACCGCAATTCGGGCAACGACCAAAGTTAGTTGGTGAAGTGTAGCCACAATTTTGACAAACGTATTGTGTTTTTGCTTTAGCCAAAGAAATCTCCTTTCTCTAAATCGATTATAAAGGTGTGATCCTTACTTACCAGATGAACCAAAACCACCAACACGTTGTGAAGTTACTGGTACTTCGTTATCTGCAGTCAAATATTTCATAAAGATACCTTGACCTATACGCTCTCCTTTTTTTATGAGCAGGTCTTTAGGTCCTAGATTCACCAATTGGAAGAAAATCTCACCTTCATTGGCTTCATTGTTATAATAATCCGCATCAACCACGCCAACACCATTAGGTAATACTAAGAATCGTTTAAGTGGATTACTTGAACGGTTGACCAACATTAAAACTTCATCATCAGCCATTTTAGCCTTAATTCCTGTTGGGACTAATAATGGCCGAATTGTTGATTCTACCTTTATGAAATCTTTATTCGTTAACTCATGATCGTTGTTAATCCTACGAAAGAGCTTAACGAAATGTAACTTCCAAATTGATGGTAAAACAAAATCCTCTGCCGCAAAAAAATCATAACCTGCTGCATTTTTGGTTTGTCTTTGTGGCAAACTCAATTTCTGATCAGCATACTTTGAAACAACTTCAAAACCCCTTAACACGCTTTATCCAACCTCTCTTTCTATTACAATTAATCATACCTTATTTCCCTGTTTAAATACGACATTTTTAGTGAATTTATCATAAATTCAATTAAAGTTTAATCTGTCCTTAATTTTGCTAGTAACGACATATCACGTTAATTTTGAATCGATCAATTAGTTGGAATTATTTAGTCAATCAATGGTCGTTGACTAATTTTTACGGTAGAATATAAGCATTGAGATTTTATATCAAAACAACGAGATGAAAGGATGAAAAAAATGGAATTCCAATATGAACCTGGCAGATTTTTCAAATTAGATGATCAGCAAAAGCTGGTTGCCGAAGTGACATTTCAAACAGCAACAGATAAACCCATTTACATTTTAGATCACACTTTTGTTGATCCATCTCTACGCGGCCAAGGCGTCGCCGGTCAATTAGTTAAAGCTGTGGTTAATAAAGCTCGAGCTGACCACAAACAAATTTTACCGCTTTGCTCGTATGCTCATAAAGCTTTTGAAACTAAACCTGAGTATGCTGATGTTTATTATCACAATCCTGAAGGAGAAAAATATTAATGGATATTAACCAATTAAAGAAAGCCGCTGCAGATGAAGCAGCTAAATTCGTTGAGGATGGGATGATGCTTGGTCTTGGTACTGGCTCCACTGTTTTTTACTTAGTTGAAGCTGTTGCTAAACGCGTCCGTGAAGAAAACTTACACATTACGACCGTCTCTACATCTTCAAGAACTGCTAAACAAGCCAGTGATTTAGGTATTAAAGTCATTGATATCAATGACGCACCACCTCTAGACCTTACCATCGATGGCGCCGATGAAATTGATGAGCACTTCCAAGGTATTAAAGGCGGTGGCGCTGCCCATTTATTAGAAAAAATTGTGGCCATCAATTCAAAACGTAATATTTGGATCGTTGACCAAAGTAAAATGGTTAAAACTTTAGGCGCCTTCCCATTACCACTGGAAGTAATTCCCTTTGGCTCTGAGAAAGTCTATCAACGCCTCACTGCTGAAAATCTTCATCCTGAATTTCGCCTAACAGAAGATGGTCAACGCGTGCGCACACATAATAAGAATTTTGTTATTGACTTACATGTTGGCACAATTGAACATCCCCACATTCTTGCCGATTGGCTTGATCATCAAACAGGTATCGTGGAGCATGGCTTGTTCTTAGATCTTGTTAATCAAGTTGTGATCGGTAAAGAAAGCGGCGTTGAAATTATCAACGCGCCTCGGTAATTGCTAATAGCTGCTGCTAAAATGGCAATTTTAGATGATTAAATGAGAATTTAGTTCTCAACTTACTAACTTTATTAAAAAATAATTAGACTAATTCTCACAAAAGCGTTAGGATATTATTTGTAACGATTAGAATTTGGAGGTACACCATGAGTAAAGAAATTACTAATGCAAACATTGAAAAGTTTGCGCAAGATTTTGCTGAATCAGCTAAATCAAATGCTATCGCTAATACTGTTGCCCATAACGGTATCGATGCTTCAAGTCGTAATCTTGGCGCTGATATCGCCATGACCCCGAACTTCTCAGTTGAAATTCAAACTGGCGACGTTGCCAACCAGAAACAATCTGGCCGTTGCTGGATGTTTGCCGCATTAAATACAATGCGCCATCCCCTTCAGGATAAGTTTGAACTTAAGGGTTTTGAACTATCACAAAATTATACTAATTTCTGGGATAAATTTGAAAAATCAAACTTTTTCTTAGAAAACGTAATTGAAACGGCTAATTTACCGTTAGGCGACCGTAAAGTTGATTTCTTAATGGCAACACCACAACAAGATGGTGGCCAATGGGATATGTTGTGCGCCTTAATTGAAAAATATGGCTTAGTGCCAAAGTCAGTTATGCCAGAAACTTATAATAGTTCACGTTCTTCTGAATTAAACGCAACTTTAAATACTAAGCTTCGTCAAGATGCAGTTGAATTACGGCAATTAGTTGCTGATGACAAGTCAGCTGATGAAATCGCAACTGCTAAAGAAGCAATGTTAGATGACGTTTACCGTATTTTAGTCTTTACTTTAGGTGAGCCACCAGTTAAATTTGATTGGGAATATACTGATAACAATCATCAATACCACATTGAAAGAGATTTAACACCAAAATCATTCTACGACAAATATGTCGGCATGGATTTGGAAAACTATCTTTCAATGATTAACTCTCCTACTGATGATAAGCCATATAACCATGTTTATACCGTTGACTTATTAGGCAACGTGGTTGGCGGTCGCCAAGTTCGCCACATGAACTTGAAAATTGATGATTTTAAAGCTTTAGCTGTTAAACAATTACAAGCTGGTGAAACAGTTTGGTTTGGTTCTGATGTTGGTAAGTCTTCTGATCGTAAAGAGGGCATCATGGCCACCGACGTCTACCAAAAAGATGACCTTCTAGGCGTTGATTTATCCTTAACTAAGGCTCAACGTTTAGACTACGGCGAAAGTTTAATGACACACGCCATGGTCCTAACCGGTGTAGATTTAGTTGATGGCAAACCAACCAAGTGGAAAGTAGAAAATTCATGGGGCGAAAAAGCAGGTAACTTTAAAGGTTACTTCATCATGAGTGACGCTTGGTTTGACGAATATGTTTATCAAGTTGTAATTAATAAGAAGTTTCTTTCTGAAGAACAGCTTCAAGTTATCGCAGCTGAAAAAGACAAGCCAACTGTCTTAAAACCATGGGATCCAATGGGTGCCTTAGCACTTTAATTTAATCACGCATTCTAAATCCGTCCACAACACTTCGTTGCTGTGAACGGATTTTTTTAGTTACTGATAAACTTTTAAAATTAGGTATAAAAAAACCTGCATTTCTGCAGGTTAAGTGATTAATTAAATTGAACTGGTTAGAATTGTTTTGTTAATAATCTTTAAATGCTCATCATATTCATAGACAATCGGTTCGCCGTTATCGACTTCAACGCCATCAATTTGATCGTCAGCAATGGCCTCTAGGTACTTCAATAAAGCTCGCAAAGTACTACCATGGGCCACAATTAATTGGTCATGCCCATTTAAAAGTTCAGGGGCAATCTGATCTTGAAAATATGGCATAACCCGTTTGCTAGCCATTGCTAAACTTTCAGCCAACGGCACACTGCGTGGATCTAAATGAGCATAGCGCCGATCATGGTCAGGCTGAGGCAACGCTGGCGGCACTGCCGTATAACTACGCCGCCATAAAGCCACTTGATGTTTACCATATTCTTGTCGTGAATCATCTTTATTATGACCACGTAAGGCACCATAATGGCGCTCATTTAAACGCCAAGTTTTATAGATTGGTAAATAGAGCCAATTTAAATCGTCACAAATAATATTTGCCGTTTTAATCGCTCTGATTAAAACAGAAGTATGAACGGCTGTTGGTTGAAAGTCAATCTTTGCCAACAGCTGGGCAGCTTCATGAGCTTGATTAACACCTCGTTTTGTTAAATCTACATCATTCCAACCAGTGTATTCATTATCAGCATTGGCTGTACTTTCACCATGGCGCACTAAAACTAATTTAACCACAATAAACCCTCTTTAACCTAACTGTTCTTCACTGATACTGGCAAGCTGCTGATTAATTTTTGCAACCACGGTCTCAATTGTCCCAGGCGCAAAAGGACTTTGTAAGTGACCGAGCTCAATCAGCTGCGTGAAAGTTTGTTTGCCACCCGCTTCTGCCATTGTCAGATAATCTGACCAAGCATTCTGATCATGATCCAGATTAAATCGTTGCCAGAATTCAAAAGCAACCACCTGAGCCAACGTATAATCAATATAATAGAAAGGCACTTCAAAAATATGGCTTTGCCGGTACCAATATAAACCACGATCTAATTCAGGAATCTCGGTATAATCTCGATCAGGTAAATACATTTTTTCTAAACGTCGCCAAGTTGCTTTGCGCTCTTCAGGTGTCATCTCCGGATGTTGATAAACTTCTGTTTGGAAATGATCAACTAAAGCACCATATGGCAAGAAAGTTAATGCACTTGCTAAATGGTCATATTTATATTTGGTTGTTTGCTGACCAAAGAATTTATCTAGCCATGGATACGCAATAAACTCCATGCTCATGGAGAAGATTTCTGCACCTTCATTAGTTGGGAAAATACACTTCCAAGCATTCGTGTCCCGAGCTTGATATGCTTGAAAAGCATGACCTGCTTCATGAGTTAAAACATCCACATCGCCAGAAGTACCGTTAAAATTAGCAAAAATAAATGGTGTTTCAAATTCTGGAATAAACTCACAGTAACCGCCACTTTGCTTACCATGCTGACTGATTAAATCTAAGTTATGCCGATCGATCATCATCTGGAAGAAGTCGCCAGTTTGAGGCGACAATTCATGATAAAACTCGTTGGCTTGAGCAACTAAGGCTTCCGCATTACCTGAAGGAACAGCATTACCACTTGGAAATGCAAAATTCTCATCAAAGAAAGCCAGCTGCCTTAAACCTAATCGTTTAGCTTGCCGTTGATGAAGTTGCGTTACAACTGGGACTACTTGTTCACGAATTTGTTTGCGGTAAGCTGCAATTTCTGCTTCACCATAATCAAATCGGTTCATCAAATCTAAACTCATTGCAGCATAATCGCGGTAGTTTAAATTATGAGCCATTTCCGTCCGGACCTTAACCATTTGATCGTAAATCTCATCAAATTCAGCCTCATGTTCAACATACCAAGCCGTTGTTGCTTGAGCAGCAGCCTGACGTTTAGTGCGATCGCGATCACTACTAAACTTATTCATTTGCGGCAAAGTGTAAGTTTCACCCGCAAAATCAATTTCTGCAGTAGCAATCAATTTCGCATAACGACTTGTTAACTTGTTTTCAGCTTGTTGTAAGGGAATATTCTGCGCTGAAAAAGTCTTAACTTGATTAGCTGCAATCTTAAACAAAGTTTCCGGGAAAATTTGTTTAAGCTCTGCTTGGAACGGTGATGCAACTAGTACCCGGTAATAGTCAGCAACTAATTCATCATATTTAGGACCATAATCATTCCAGTAATCATTTTCACCACTATAAAAAGCATCTAGTGTATTAACACTAAAGCGAATAGTGGCCAGCATTTGCTGAGATGCTACCCGCTCATTTAACTCAGCTAATAGTAAAGCCGCTTGAGTTGCAGTTAGTGGATCATCAGCCCTTTGAAAAGCAGTTAATAACTGATGGTACTGATGTTTCACTCGTTCAAAATTAGGACGTTGATAAGGTAGTTGGGAAAACTCGGTCATCTTATTACTCCGATCGTAGACAAATTTACTTGATGATATTCTTAAACTATTATAGCTGATTTTAGAAAATGACGCACTCTTTCCTAATAACAATCCAGTTAAATCAAAAAGCCGCCAAATCGGCGCTCGAGTAAAAACGTTTGCATTTTATTTTTAACAAATCCTATACTGAAGAAGATTTAAAAAGATATTGGAGGGATTATCATGGTTGAAACAATTAAGTCTGGCATTGCCATGGTCAAAGTTCTTGAGGATTGGGGTGTCGATCATATTTACGGCATTCCTGGTGGTTCATTTAATTCAACAATGGATGCTTTATTTGCACAACGTGACAAAATTAAGTTTATCCAAGTTCGTCATGAAGAAGTTGGGGCAATTGCTGCCTCTGCAGATGCAAAAGTAACTGGCAAAATTGGCGTTACCTTTGGTTCCGCTGGCCCTGGTGCAACCCACCTATTCAACGGCCTTTATGATGCCAAAATGGATCACGTTCCTGTCTTAGCACTTGTTGGACAAGTTGCCACTAACACCATGAACACGGATTACTTCCAAGAAATGAACGAGAATCCCATGTTTGCTGATGTCTCTGTTTACAATCGGACCGTTATGACCGCTGAACAATTGCCAAAGGTGATTGATCAAGCTATTCGTCGTGCTTATCAAGCAAAAGGTGTTGCCGTTGTGACAATTCCCGTTGATCTAGGTTGGCAAGATATTCCAGACACTTTTGAATCAACAGCCGCCGATTATCGCATTAGTTATCCGCAACCTGCAGACCATGATGTTGATGAAACCTTACGGCTGATCAAAGCAGCTAAACACCCCATTCTTTATATTGGATTAGGTGCTACTGGCGCTTCAGAAGAAGTTCAGAAGTTTGCCGAAATGTATAAATTACCAATTGCTTCTTCTGCTTTAGCTAAAGGCATTGTGCCAGATAGTAATCCTGCTTATTTAGCTTCTGCTGGTCGGGTTGCAACTAAACCAGCCGTTGAAGCTTTAGGAGACGCTGACTTAATCTTATTTATGGGCAGTGATTATCCATTCGGCGATTACTTCTTTAAGCCAGATGCCACTTTTATCCAGGTTGATATTAATTCAGCTGAGTTTGGCAAACGTCACCATGTCGATTTACCAATTCTAGCCGATGTTAAAGCCACTCTTGAAAAGTTAATCGAGCGTGGTGAAGAACAACCCATGACCAAATGGTATCAGGCTAACTTAGCTAATAATAAAAACTGGCATGATTGGATCAATAAGATGGCTCAATCAACTAAAACACCACTACGCGTTGAGCCTGTTTATAAAGAAATCAATCGGATTGCAAAAAAAGACGCCGCTTTTATGATTGACGTTGGTAACGTGACGATTGATAGTCTACGCTTGCTTGATATGAATCCTAAACAAATTTTCAAGACATCAGGCTGGTTTGCTACCATGGGCTTCGGACTACCTGCTGGCTTAGCTGCTCAGTTAAGTTATCCTAACCGTCAAGTCTTTACAATTAGTGGTGATGGCGGCATGGCAATGGTAGCTCAAGATCTGATTACCATGGCTAAATATCATCTACCAATTATTAACGTTGTCTTGAGCAATGATTCCTTTGGTTTTATCAAAGCCGAACAAGATGATACTCACCAAAGTCACTACGGCGTTGACATCGCCCCAGTTGACTTTGCAAAAGTAGCTGAAGGTTTTGGCGTCAAAGGATTCAAAGTCACTAATCATGACGAATTAGTCGCAGCCTTTGACTACGCTAAAACTGCTACTGAACCAGTCCTAATTGACGTTAAAATTGCCGATGAACGACCACTACCTGTTGAACAATTAAGAATCGATCCCGAAAAATTCAGTGCCGAAGAAATTTCTAAGTTCAATCAAATTTATGATTCTAGCGATCTCATTCCTTTCAGTCAAATTTTGAAACAATACCAAGCTTAGTCAAGCTATCAAAAAAACGATTAGACAAATGATTTGTCTAATCGTTTTTTCTTGTTTATTTTGCTGCACGAATATGTTTGAAGCCAACAACTGTTTTGTTCTGCAAGTCAGCAACAACTTCTTCATATTTATCTTCATATGAGTCAATTGAGACTAATGCAGAATTTTCATATACTTTTGTAACCGTTCCCTTAAAGCTTAATGGCACTTCTGCACTTTTACGGACAGCGATTTTCTCCCCAACAGTAAATACCGGTTTTTCTTCTTCTGGTGTTTGTGGTTCTTGTGCCATTTAATCAACTTCCCTTATCAAAATTTCTTTCTAAGTTATACCATGTTTTCTAGGAAAACTCAATGAACAGCCTTTCTTAAATGCAGCTAATCATTAGTTTAATCTTCAAATTGACTATGATAAAGCCGCGCGTAATAACCATTTTTAGCAAGTAACTGCCGATGGTTCCCTTGTTCAATGACATTACCATGATCCATGACTAAAATTAAATCTGCTTGACGAATAGTCGACAGACGATGGGCAATCACGAAACTAGTACGCCCATGCGTCAAACGGTTAAAGGCTTGTTGAATCTTAGCTTCAGTATAAGTATCAACATTACTAGTGGCTTCATCTAGAATTAACATCGG
This sequence comes from Lapidilactobacillus dextrinicus DSM 20335, assembly GCF_001436095.1. GTDB lineage: Bacteria > Bacillota > Bacilli > Lactobacillales > Lactobacillaceae > Lapidilactobacillus > Lapidilactobacillus dextrinicus. The sequence continues at coordinate 295,767 of NZ_AYYK01000004.1, forward strand.
TGGGTTAGCCAACATGACCCGTGCGATCGTTAACAGTTGCTGCTGACCAATTGATAAATTATTGTTCTCTGCATTTAACAAGGTGTCATAACCCTTTGGCAATTTATCAATAAATTCAGCAGCACCACTTTCTTGAGCGGCCTCTTTAATCTCCGCTAAGCTAGCATCAGGCCGACCAAAAGCGATATTATCGCGAATGGTCCCACTAAAGAGCCAAGTCTCTTGAAGGACAAGTCCGTATTGTCGACGTAAATTTTCTCGAGTCAGTTGCCGAATATCAATGCCATCTAACTTAATTGCGCCACCGGTAACGTCGTAGAACCGCATTAATAAATTAATTAAAGTTGTCTTACCTGCACCTGTTTCACCAACAATTGCAATCTGTTGGCCAGCTTTAATGTGCAAGTTTAGATTCTCAATTAAATGTTGACTAGGTTCATAGCCGAATTTAACTTGTTCAAAATCAATGTTACCTGTCACCTGTTCAATAACTCGAGGTGTTGTTGGATCAGCAACTTCTTCTGGTAAATCAATAATATGAAAAATACGTTTAGCAGATGCAAAAGCTGACTGGAACTGACTGGTTAAATTCGTCAAATCACTGAATGGCTTACCAAAAATCGTTGCAAATATTAAAAAGCTGGAAATTTCACCAACTGTAATTTGCCCGGTAATGGCCCGTAATCCACCAGTCAACCCAATTAAAGCATACATCACGTTATTAATAAACCGAGCCGTGGGGTTGGCAAACGATGCGATAAACTGGGACAAAAAACCAGTTTGATAAAGTTGTTGATTACGGTTTTCAAACTCAGTTTGTGCTTGCTCTTCATGACTAAATGCTTGGATCGTTTTTAAGCCGGCAATTGACTCTTCTGCAAAACCATTCAAGCTACCTAAATCATCAGCTTGCAGTTTAAAATAATGATGTGATTTTTGAGTTAGAACTTTGGCCGTCAGATAAGACAACGGTGCTGTAATTAAAACCATTAACGCCATTAACCAATCCAAATTAAACATGACAATAATTGAACCGATAATTGTGAAAACAGCTTGAATCGAAATCAATAGTCCTTGCAGGGCGCCATCAGAAATCGTTTCAATATCATTAACGAAACGGCTGGTAACATCGCCATGCGGATGTGTATCAAAGAAACGCAATGGTAAATAATTAAGCTTAGCAAACAAATCATGGCGCAGTCGATTAACACCTTTATAAGCAATCTCATTGGTTGACCAAGTTGCTAACCAGAGTGAGAGGTTACCCCCTAAATAAACAAAGATTAATAACACAATATCCCGCGTTAGCTGTGGGAAATCAACTTGATTACGGCCAATCAACTGATCAATGGTTTGCCCTACTAAGACTGGTGCCCATAAATTACTAATTACCGAAATAATAATTAATAACGTGGCGCCAATTAATTGTGTTTTTTGTTCGAAATATTGAAATAGTCGTTTAAACATTGCCAATCTACTCACCTGCCTCATCTTGATCTAACTGACTAGCAACCAGCTCTTGATAATAATGATTATCTTTCAATAAAGCCTCATGCTTGTCAAAGCCAACAACGCGACCGTTTTTAAGAACTAGAACACGATCAGCGTGCATGACCGTCCCCACGCGCTGTGAAATAATTAAAGTTCCCCGTAACCATGCTTGTTGCTTTAACGCTTCCCGAAAATGGGCTTCGGTCAAATAATCAAGCGCACTGGTGGCATCATCTAATAATAAAATAGGTGCTTGTTTAACCAGTGCTCGAGCAATTGCAATACGTTGCCGTTGTCCACCAGAAAAGTTACGACCATCACGCTCAACTGGTGCATTAAGACCTAAAGCTTGTTGATCAACAAATGCTGTTGCTTGAGCAGTTGCTAAGGCATCAGTTAAATTTTGATCAGTGGCCTCAGGATTGCCGAAACGTAAATTACTAGCAATCGTTCCAGAAAAAAGATCAACATGTTGCGGCACAATACTGATTAAACGACGTAATTGTGGCAGTGATAATGCTGCAATTGATTGGCCAAACAGTTTAATTTCACCTGTTGAAAGTTGTTTCAACCGTGGTAAAAGATTGATTAAAGTTGACTTACCTGAACCAGTACCGCCAATAATACCGATTGTTTCCTGATCGTTAACAACAAAATTAATATCCTTTAAAATTGCATCACTTTGATCAGCATGATCAGAATCAGCATAAAAGGAAACACCCTGATATTGCAAAATTGGGTCCTGATTTTCTTCCAATTGTTGGGTTGTCGTTGTTGCGGAAACAATTGCCGGCTCAGTTTCCATAATTTCGTTAACACGAGCAGCAGAAGCCATCGCCTTAGTTAATAAAATAACTAAATTAGATAACATTAATACTGCAGCTAAGATCATATTAACGTAATTAATAAATGCTAAAACCGTACCTTGATCTAAAGTCCCTAAATTAATCCGACTACCACTAGCCCACAAAATCGCAATCGTCATTAAATTAACCACTGTTGCCGTCATTGGATTATAAATAGCTGACAGCCGACCAATTCTCAAACCAGTCTCTGTTTGCTGCGTATTGGCATCATTAAACTTAGCTGTTTCTGTATCAGTTTTGGCAAAAGCACGAATTACCCGAACACCAGAAAGATTCTCTTTAACAACAGCAGATAAGTGGTCTAATTGACTCTGATAACGGCGGTAAAGTGGCGACATCCTTGTCGTCAACCAGTAAACAACTAATCCTAAAATAGGCGTTGCTATCAATAAAATAAGTGCCAAATGACGATCCATAATAAAGGCCATTAATAAAGAGCCAATAATCATAAATGGTGCCCGCGAAACTTGTCGAATTGACATTGCTACCCATAATTGCATTTGATTAACATCATTTGTCAAACGCGTCGTCAAGGTTGCTGCGCCAAACTCGTCTTGCTGTTGATAAGACAACTTGGTGATATGAGCAAATAAACTTCGACGTAAGTCAGTACCGTATCCTTGTGCAGAACGGGCCGCAAAATATTGGCATACTGACGCGGATAGTAGTCCAAAAATAGCCATTCCAATCATTAATAAACCATGTTGCACGACGAAATGTGTGTTGCGAGTTTTAACCCCCTGATCAACAATAATGGCCATTAAGCTAGGTAATAACAACTCACAAACAACTTCGATAAACTTAAAGAGTGCGCCTAATGTTGCTTGGCGTCGATAAGGAATTAAAAACCGGCGTAACTTCCACATAATATCCTCCCTAATTTCTTCTAAGTAATAGTTTACCGCATTTTCAGAAAATTCCTAAATCATTCCGATCCTAATCTGATAAATTAAGTAAAAATAAAAACTATGACATATAAAAAAGGAAACGTTTGACCATTTCCTTGTCGATATTTTTTAATTGCTTTATTTCATCCATTAACTGTTAAAAATTGTTCAAGTATTGAAACTTACCTATATTAACTATTAACTAATTTCCGGTGCTTGTGACGGTGTCGCCATCCAAGTAGGCTCTAAAATGTTCCCATCTAGATCCACAACCTCATAACCAAGCATCACGTCATCAGGAATCTCGGCATTTGGTTTTGATAGATAATATGAACCACCATTATCTTGAGCGGCTTGTCCAAACTGACGAACAGCTTCTGCACTTGGTAAACTAAAAGCCACCAGCGCTCCACTCATTTTATGTGGATCAATGATTTGACAATCACCAATGAATCCTTGATAAAACTCAGGCGTTAATAGCATCACCCAAAAGTTATCGTCCCAAATCATGCCACCGGCGTGTTCATCTGAGAATTCTTTATTCTGCGTAAAGCCTAACTTTTCATAGAATGCCGTCGCCTTTTTTAAATCTTGAACCGGAAAATTAGCAAAAACCATGGTCGACATTATTGTCACCCCCTTTTACACCCGTATAGTCTCACGAAAACGTTTTATTTGTCAAAGTACGCGACTGTAACTCAATAGCATTTCAATCAAGCGATTATTTTGCCTCATTTATCTTTTTGTTATAATAGACAAGTTATCAATCATGTTTTGGTACAAACTTATTAAGCTGCGTTGTTGATCGTCAATCAATCATCGTAGCTTTAAATAATATTATTGGGGAGGAATATTGTGTTTTATAATTTATTGATAACGTTGATTATTCTGGCATTTCTTTACTCTGTCGTGGGATTAGTCGTCTTACTATTTAAAAAGATTTTTGGGCGTAAAAAGGGCAAATGGTTTAGTCTCAAAAAAATCGGAACCACATTTGTTGCAATGATTGCCTTAGTCTTCGTCGCACCAAAAACTGAAACAGCTGCGCAAAAAGCCGCTGATCAGCGTGAAGAGGCTCGTTCATCAAGTTTGGCAATGGCTAGTGAACAAGCTGCTAAGAAGTCTGCTGAACTGGCTAGCTCAAGAAAACGTGCTAACAGTCAAACTAAGGCTAAACAATTAGCGTTAAAAAGTGCCAAAGCCAGCGCACAATCTCAAGCTATTGCTTCTTCTGAAGCAGCTGCCAAGCAATCTGCCGCTGAACTAGCAGCTAAACAGGCTAGTGAAGCCAAGGTCAAAAGTGCTAACAATCAAGAAATACTAGCTGAACTAGTGAAAGAGACAAATAATCACTCTGCTGGCCCTACTAAAGATTATTATTGGGAAAATGGCGCCGCTAAAATCACCGGATTTGATGGGCTTAAAAGTGGTGAAGAAAAGTTCACAGCAGATGGTCAGGGCCGTTCTGGCGTTGCCAAGGCTATTTTAACTTATTCAGAGTACGAGTCATCAAAGGGCTCACGGCAAGGTGATCCACTTGAACCACCTGCATGGCCTTATACCAATCCTAAAGTGGCTATTACTTATAGTTTAACTGGTCGGACTTATCATGGTTATCTATACAATCGTAGCCACTCAATTGGTGACAGTTTACTAGGTGCAGATTCATATGATTCTAAATATAATTTCACCACTGGTACACGCCCCCAAAATGTAGGTGCTAACCAAAATGGCGGCATGCGTTATGCCGAAGAAACTGCTGAAGATTATTGGGATAGTCACCCTAATACCAAGAATACAATCGCTTATGAGACCACCCCACTTTATAACAACAGTGAAACAATTCCGCGGGGCTCAATCGTCGATATTAAATCTTCAGACGGTATCATCAATAAAGAAATTGTCGTCGTTAACTCAGTTGAGGGCATTAGCATTAATTACAACAACGGTTCTAATAAAACAATCGCAGCAATCAGTTCTAAACCATCTTCAAGTGTTGCACCGGTTGTAAAATCAAGTTCTTCAAGTTCAACAACTGTAAACAGTGCACCTGCTGTTTCATCAAGTACAGCACCAATTACCACGCCAGCTACATCACCTACTGTTAGCGGCGGCTGGACAGTTGCACCTGCTGGTCAAGTCTATGTTTCCAACAGTAATAAATATTATGCACGAGTCACCAATCCAGGTAATTACCGACTAATGAGTCAATCAGAGGCCGATAACCAAGGATTTGCCCGAGCTAGTCGAGGCAATCAATACGCCCGACCATATTAGAATATTTAGATAAACAAAAAGCAGCTAACCAATATTGGTTAACTGCTTTTTATCTTTAACATTTATTGGGATACTAGGGTTCGAACCTAGAAATTATGGATTCAGAGTCCACCGCCTTACCAATTTGGCTATATCCCAATGAATCACCCGTACGAGAATCGAACTCGTAACTCCACCTTGAGAGGGTGGCGTCTTAACCATTTGACCAACGGGCAATATTAATAAGCACAAGAAATAGTTTAACGTATCTCAAAAAAATCGTCAAGTAATTTTTGTACTAGATTAATAATTTAATGAAGTAACCAATCATAAACTAATAGCACAATTAAGCTAATAATCGTCACAATTGCGCTAGCTAAAACTAAATAAATTAACCAAGGCCAATTTAATAGCCGTTGCATGATCAGCAGTGAAATTGTCAGTACAACCAATGACACAATTAATTGGTGCCAACGATGGTCCAATTTACTCAAAGGAATACTCCACTAAATATAAACCACGATCCGTTAAATGGGAACTCGTCAACCAAACATCTTGATAACCTTGTGGATTAGTATCTTTCGTCTGCTCAAATAATTGATTTAACAATTTTTGATTTTTTTGAACAAAATTAGGTTGTAGCCGGACTACGTGTAGGCGCATCGGTGGGAATAACGTCTCATCTTCAGGCTCAACCAATTTATCTGAAAAAGCATAAGTAACTTGATTGGCATAAACACGTGGTTCACGCACAACATCTTGACTAGTTAAAATAAATTCAATTAATTGCTTAGCAAACTCTTCATTTTGCATCATTATAACCCCTTTGTTCTAAATTGTACCACGAAAATAATTCGACGCAAAAAAAGCAGCCACCAAAAAGTAACTGCGATTATCAAAAAATTATAACTGTAAATAGGACATTTCTCGATCACGCCAACACTGATCCACAAATTCCCAATTAATCAAATGCCAGAATGCTCCTAAATAATCTGGACGTCGGTTCTGATAATTTAAATAATAAGCATGCTCCCAAACATCAACGCCTAAGATAGGCATCAGTCCTTCGCTAAGGGGATTATCTTGATTGGCTGTGGAAACAACTTGTAACTGATGTTGCTCATTTAAAACTAGCCAAGCCCACCCAGACCCAAAACGTGTTAAACCAGCATTAATAAATTCTTTCTTAAAATGATCAACACTACCAAAAGTCTGACTGATTTCTTTAGCCAGTTCGCTTGGGATTTCTTGATCTTGATCTGGACTCAACCACTGCCAATACAAGGTATGATTTAAATGTCCTCCGCCATTATTCCGAACTGCTGTCCGGATTTCTTCAGGTACGCTCTCAAGATCTCTCATTAAGTCAAATAAAGGCCGATCTGCAGTTTCAAGACTTTTGGCTAAGGCTGCATTTAGATTACTAATATAAGTGGCATGATGTTTATCATGATGAAAATGCATCGTCTGCTCATCAATTAAAGGATCTAAGTCGCCATAGCCATAAGGTAATTCTGGTAATTGGTAAACCATTCTGATTCCTCCTCATAATCGTTTTACAAGTTAAGCATACAAAGAAAAGCACAGCTAGAGCAAGCTTAATGACTGTTTACGACACTTATCAAGCATACAAAAAAGAGCCGCATTCTGCGACTCTTTTCAACGTTCAATTTAATCTACGCTTTTTTGTTACGATGTGTTAACCTTAGAACACTGTTCCTTAGCACATCCCACATACTCAACGAACGGACAATTCTCTTTGGCTCAACGTATTGACGAATTGTTCGTAATACTTTTTTAGGATCCTTAGATGCAAATGAGTACGTCCCATTTTGCTTGGTCCGAATTGCATAACGCGGAATCCAGTGACCACCAAAGACGATTGAAACAATCACGTAATCAACTTCTGACCACGGAATTTGAATATAATCTTTGACATTACGATCATTAAAAAATTCAAACCCCTTATCACCAATCATGATTTTACCATAAGTAGCCGTGCCCAGAAATGATGTGGCATCAATTACTAAATCGGCCTTTGAATTGATTGATTCAACCAATGAAATCCCCTACCCTCAAACTAAACGTTAATAATTATTTATTACATAATACCGATAACGTGGAATACAACACCGACAACGAACAAACCTAAGATAACAACGATTGGAGAAACTTTCTTCTTCAATAACCACATGCAAAGGAATGTTAATAACAATGCTGCTAAACCTGGAATCAAGCTATCCAAGTTATCTTGTAATGTTGTTACTTTGTCTGCTGTTAATGACAAACCTGAAGCTTGTTGTTGTAAGGCAGATTGGATACCCGCACTACCCTTAGGCAACTTAGCCCAGTCAATGAACGCACCCTTAGCTAACTTAACCGTGGAAACAACCGGTGTAAATTTAACCGATACCCAACGATTAATCAAGGAACCAAGGACGAACATACCGACAATTGAAGCAGCTTTAGTAACGTTTTGTAATAATGAACCTGAAATATCATCAGAAATTGCAGAACCTGCACGGTAACCAAATTCTTGTGTATACCACATGAAGGCCATACGAATTAAGTTCCAAGCAATGAAGTAAATGATTGGTCCTAAGATGTTACCACTCATAGCAAGAGAAGCAGCTAAGGCACCAATAATTGGCTTAACTGTGAACCAGAAAACTGGATCACCAATACCAGCTAAAGGACCCATCATACCAACTTTAACACCTTGGATTGTAACGTCATCAACAGGTGCACCATTAGCACGCTCTTCTTCAAGCGCAAGGGTAACACCAAGAATTGGTGAAGCCAAATAAGGATGGGTGTTAAAGAATTCCATGTGACGCTTCAATGCTGAAGCACGATCTTCTTTAGTTGTGTAAAGTTTCTTTAATGCTGGAATTAATGAGTAAGCGAAACCACCGTTTTGCATACGTTCATAGTTCCATGAACCTTGAAGGAATGTTGACCGCCAGAAAACTGAGAGGCGATCACGTTTGCTTAATGTAACTTTTTTAGTATTTTGATTATCCATTATTTTTTACCCCCTCTCCTAATAGTTATCAATAATATCGCCGACTGGGTCACCGACACCACTGTTGTTACCGTCGTTAGAACCATTACCACCATTATTTGAGCTGTTGTTTGTAACAGCGATGTAGAGTAACGCCAATGAAACAGCGATAGCACCAAGAGCAATCAATGTTAATTGTTGGATTGTTGCCAAAACGAAACCTAAGGCAAAGAATGGCCATACTTCACGAGTAGCGATCATGTTGATAACCATAGCATAACCTACGGCAACGACCATACCACCACCGATAGATAAACCATCAGTTAACCAAGCAGGCATCATGCCAAGTAATGAACGTACAGGACCAGCACCAACGGCTAAGATTAAGCCTGCTGGGATAGCGATACGTAAACCTTGCATGCAGATAGCAACCCATTGCCAGAAATCAATCTTAGCAAAGCTACCTTCTTCAGCAGCACGGTCCATAATATGAACAATAGCAGTAGCTAAAGTACGAGCAATGATTGTTAATAACAAACCAGCAATAGCTAAAGGAACGGCAATGGCGATGGCAGAACCGACACCCTTAGTACCTTGGCCACCAAGTACAAGAATAATTGCAGAAGCAACAGATGCTAAAGCAGCATCAGGCACAACGGCAGCACCGATATTAGCCCAGCCTAAGGCGATCATTTGTAATGTACCACCTAAGATAAGGCAAGGTATTAAGTTACCGGTAACTAAACCGATTAATGTACATGCGATAACTGGTTGATGGAAATGGAATTCATCCAAAATACCTTCCATACCAGCAAGGAATGCAACAATAAGAACTAAAATGACTTGAATGAAATTTAGTTGCATAAGTATTTCTCCTCCACTTAATTTGACTGACAAAAAAGATTATTTTTGGTCGTTCAAGGAATCTTGAGCCTTCTTTAAGATTGCAGCCATATTGTCCTTTGAATCAGTTGGTACTTTACGAACGTCAAAATCGATACCATCGTTTTTGAGTTTTTCAAAAGTATCAATATCATTTTGGTCAAAAGCCAAAACTTTATTAGGTTGAACTTTACCAACAGAATGTGCCATTGAACCAACGTTAACCGTTTTCAATGGAACGCCACCTTCAACCGCACGTAAAACATCTTGCGGTGTTTCAAAAAGCAAGAGTGCTCTTTCACCACCAAAATGTTTGTCATCCTTGGCAATCTTGATCATTTGATCAACAGGAATAACGTGTGCAGAAACACCAGCAGGTGCTGCTTGAATAATCAAGTTTTTACGAAGCTTATCGTTAGCAACGCCATCTGAAACAACGATAATACGTGTTGGATGTGTTGACTTAGTCCAAGCTGTTGCAACTTGACCATGTAACAAACGTGAATCGATCCGAGCTAGAACATATTCTAACTTACCTGGACGACCACCATTAGACTGTTTAGCTGCTGGAGCTGCTTGTTTAGCCTTAGGCATTAATGCCTCTGGACTAACACGAACACCTTCACGTGCAGCGTCAACTAAATGTGTTGCCAATTCGTGTGATGACGTCATTGACAAACGAGAGCCATAAGCTTCAATCAACATTGGCAAATTAAGGCCAGTGACGATTGCCCACTTATCTTTATGTTCTTCGAGAATACCGCTAGCCTGGTTAAAAGGCGAGCCACCCCAAAGATCAATCAAAAATAGTACTTCATCTTCTGGATCAAATTTCTTAGTTGCATCCACAAGATGTTGTTTTAAATCATCTGGGCTTTCGCCATTGACGAAAGTGACGGTTTCGACTTTTTCTTGTTCGCCGAAAATCATTTCTCCAGATTGTTTAATGCCAGCGGCGAATTGCCCGTGACTGGCAAGAACTATTCCGATCATGTTTTACCCCTCCTACTAATTATTTGGTCAGCATGTGATTTTTTATAACCGAATAAATAATATAAATTGCAGTATTGTCACACAACTTCCATGCACAAATATAACACATTATGAAAGTTAAATGCAATAAAATCTAAAAACGTTTTCACAAATTTTTATAAAATTAGTTGGATATAATTTCACAGTAAGACGCATTACATTAATAATGAACAAAATTGGTATCATGAAAAATTTGCATAAACATGCTATATCACTGAAAACATTTCCACACTTTCAGGATGCTAATGTTATATTAATTCAAAAAATCACAAAATAATTTTAAAAAATTATGAAACGGTTTCCACACTCATTGTTAAGAAAATAACGAGTCATATTTTAAGCATTAGAAAAGCAATCTTTAGGCATGACTCATTATTAAGACCTTCATCGCCATTAGTCAGATCCTAGTCAAATCAAAACCCGGCTAACCCTTAACTTATAATCAAAGGCTTTAATGTTGGTCTAATCTGTCTAACTTCGTATAATGAATTTAACAAGCCAAAAGGAGCGCGCTCTTATGCCTAATTTAAAAGTTAGTTTAACTGCTCGAGGTAATCGGGCCATACAAGCCATTCCCCCATCCTTAATTCGTACCGTAGATAATCGAATTTCTCAGATTCCCGATATCATTAAGTTGACTTTGGGTGAACCAGACTTCGAAGTTCCTCAACATATTAAGAACGCAGCTAAATTAGCAATTGATCAAAACTTCTCTCATTACGCACCATCTGCTGGCTTTTTAGAATTACGTCAAGAAATTAGCAATTATTTACTTAAAGCAACCAACACTTACTATCAACCAGAAGGTGAAATCACTGTGACAGTAGGGGCCACTGAAGGTATTTATACTGCTGTTCAGGGCATCTTCAACCCAGGTGATACTATTATTATTCCTACCCCATCTTTTCCACTGTATCATGCCGTTGCCGAATTAATGGGACTTAATATCGTAACAGTTAATACGGCCCCTGAATATTTATTGACTGCTAATAAACTTGCCGAATTACTTATTAAATACCCACAGGCAAAAGGTATTATTTTGAACTATCCCAATAATCCGACGGGCGCAACCTATTCTCCTGAGCAAGCACGTGCTGTCGCTGATATCTTACGGCAAACTGATTTAGTTGTTCTTTCCGATGAAATCTATGCAGAGCTAACCTATGAGCAACATCATTTGAGTATGGCCACCCTATTACCTGAGCAAACAATCTTAATCAGTGGTTGCTCGAAGTCACACGCTATGACTGGTTATCGCATTGGTTACCTTGCTGGACCTGCTGAATTAATGACATCGATTGATAAAATACATCAATTTGTAGTCACGACGGCCGCTAGCCCGATGATGAAGGCCGCTGAAGAAAGCTTACGTCATGGGCAAAATGATATCATTCAAATGCGGACAATTTATCAACAACGGCGTGATTTACTTTTGAATGCCTTAAATTTAGCTGGTTTTACAACGACAACCCCGGCTGGTGCTTTTTATATTTTTGCGAGAATTCCAACAAACATGATCCAAGATGATGTTAAATTTGTCTATGATTTAGCAGAAAAGGCGCAGGTAGGTGTTATTCCCGGTTCAATTTTTGGTCCTGGTGGTGAACATCACATTCGTTTATCGTATGCTGCTTCAACAGAAAGTTTAATTGAGGCTGGTCGCCGGATTCAAAACTATGCTCGCCAGTATCAGCACAGCGCAGTAATTTAAAAAATCCCCTTGAATGGCAATTTATCAGCCAATTCAAGGGGACCTTTTTTTATGAGACAAAAAAAGGAACGATAATTAATTATCGTTCCTTTAATTGAACATTGAATTCTATAAGCGAGAGTTTAAGTCTTTAGCTAAATCTTCGAAGCCTGGTTTACCTAAAAGGGCAAACATGTTCTTCTTATAATCTAGTAGATTTCTATATGTTACTGGTATTTCAAACTGCTGATTTATCAAGGTTTCTAATGTTGATTTCTATTTCATTAGTTTCCTTAGCTTCAACACGTCTTAACCATTTTCTACCCATAAATTTATTTTTTATTTCATTAGTTTCTACTATTATATATCGACAGTTGTTGCCTATGGTGGCTCATTGATAATCATTCAAAATAAAAAAGCAGCCTTTCCATTTAGGATTGGCTGTTTTCTAATTCAATCAGTTCATCTAATATTTGTCCAGGCGTTTTACCGATTGCTTCGGCAAGTGTGATCAACGTCTTAACTTTAAGTTTGCTAACACTTTCTAGCTCATTAGCATATTGCAATGTACTAGCAGTGACGCCTGTTGCTTTAGTAATTTTATAACGTGTTAATCCGTATTTTTTTAGTAGTTCATCAATCAATAAACAATCCTCCGAATATTAGTCAGCAATATATTTAACTTCTACTGGAATATAACCCAATTCTTCAAGATCTAAATCAATGCCAACATCTGTGATTTCAAATTTAGTACCGGCTGGTACAAGCACTTCACGTTCGACTTCTTCGGCTGATAGTTCTTCAACTTCTTTAGCGTTGTTGTAGTCAACTTCATGAACTGGCACTTCATTAATAGCTGTAAACACATAATCAACGGCACGTACAGTTTCAATAGAGAATGAGCCTTCGTTAGTCCAAGATTCAGCATTTTCAAGAGTAATGATTTGGCCTTCTTCTAAATCTAACATATCATTAACTGAAATTTGGCGGCTAATTCCTGAAATACTGTTTGTAATTTGTTTAGCTACTGTGTTTTTATAATCCATGATTGAATACCCGCTTTCTTATTGATCTTATCTACATCTATTATTATAGTACGGTGTACCGTACTAATCAATAGTTTAGCTTATCTTTTTTCAATTATTTCTTTAAAATATGGATCGTTAATAATTTCTTCCCAAACCGTGTAAACTGATGAGGTTTTGAAACGAGCTAAAAGCACGTCTATCGAGTTGTTGCTGTACGATGCAAATTCTCTTTTTAACGGGAACCTACCGTGTTCTTTGTAAAACTCTGCAACTTGTCTTACCAACGTTTTTTTAGAAATAGGTGATTGGCCAGAATTGGGTTTTGCTAAATTATAATCGTCCCTCATTTGTGTTAAAGATCCAAAAACTCGTACAAAAACGTGTGGTTTTGGCAACCACTTACAATCTGTAATATCCTTTGATACTGGTATTCGTCCTAGTTGCTTCTCGAGACGTTTGTACCCGCTAATCAATTCTTCTGGCGTCCAATTTTGTAGTTTATAATCGCGCCATCGTTCAACTACCTCTTTTGAGATGCCTGCTTCGTTAGCCAAATCTATGATTGAACCAAATTCTTTACGAATATAAATCAAGCTAGGCATCCGTTTGTCCTTTACAATATCATTAGAGCTTGCAGCATATCCTAATTCTTTTGATAATCTTTTATATCCTTCAACTATTTTTTTACGATCATAATCGTGATGGACATGAACATTATCATCACCAAGTGCGCGTTCTAATGCGTTATTCCATGAACCAAACCGTCTTCTTGCCGTACTTCCATATTTGCTTTCACGTAAACGTGGCAGCCGTCCAAGCTTGTCATTAAGTTCGCGAATTGCTGATAGTATTTGTTCATCACTAACATCACGGCTGGTTACTTTATCTTCTCCAAGCGCTAATGATAAAGCTTTATTCCAAGTCCCAAATCGATAAGCAATGTTTTTCCCGCGTTTAATATCAAGAATTCTTGGTAGTTTTTCATATTCTTTATAATACTCGCGTAATTGATCTAACATTTGTTCGTCTGTTAATTTATCAATTTCTGTTTTTTTCATCATACTTCTCCATCCAATGTATCAAAAAAGCTCGGACTAATAGTGTTTAGTCCAAGCTGTTACATTCCATATTGGTTAGATAAAAAGTTATTTAGATAAACGTGATAAGTAGCTACGAGTAAATCATAAGCTATCATGGTCTATTTTGCAAACAAAATAAAAAAAGCCCCACTCTTAATTGAGTGAGGCTCGTGTCAAAAATCGCCCACAGAAGAACGACGTCGGTTTTTTGCCCGACAATATTAAATACGCAAAACTGCTTATTTGTTTTTTAATTTTGCAATTATTTTTATTTAACTCGTAAACGCTGACCAATCCGAATGAAGTTGACGTTGCTTAAACCGTTAAGCTGCTTGATATTATTAGTTGTTGTGCCATATCTAGCAGCAATACCGCTAACAGTATCACCGTATTTAACCGTGTAGTAAGTAGCTGATACTGAACCGCTAATTTTTAGCTTCTGACCAACGTAGATATAGTTAGCGTTGCTAATTCCGTTCAAACTTTGCAACTTGCTAACTGTCGTACCGTAACGACTTGCGATAGCTGATAAGGTATCACCGCTGCGAACTGTGTAAGTTGACGTTGATGAACTACCGCTACCAACTGATAAGATCTCAATATCTGATGTCTTAATCCAAGATAAGATACCAGCTAATAATACTTTACCCTTAGCAACTTGTTGAACTTTATAGGTCTTGCCACGTACCCAGCTTGGCATGCCAACACCATTAGCCCACTTCGTTGCTTTCAGATTAACCTTAACAGTATTACCAACTTTAATGTCTTTTTTGGCAGTATCATTAGCGTTTTGACCGTCATTAATGGCTGGTGTATCAGTGTCAGGTTCAACAGTAACTTTTCCGTCATCATCCTGATGACTACCCTTGTAACCATTCTCGGTAATGCCTAACAAGTCAACGTTGCCGTCTAACCCACCGGCAATATATTCAGCTGTAAACTGCCAAATGGCCACACCGTTCATACTTGGAAAATATTGGAACGGCGCGGAGCTAATTACCCCACTGATTGGGTAACCAGCAATCCAAAGACTATTTGGAAATGCCTTGATAATTCTTGACACATCAGCATTAGCTTGCAAGAATGCTTTGCTTGAATATAGCATTGGCGTATAACCTGCTTGCTTAATTCGGCTCATACCGTAGATGATTGCATCAGTATTAGTCGTTGCATTCCAGCTTGCGCCTGACTCAAAATCTAAAGCGACGATTGAATTCTTGGGCGTCTGAACTTGTGGCAAGAACTTATCTAATGCTGCTTTAGATACGCCGATATTACCACTGACTTGATACCAAATGTATGTGTGCGCAAACTTGCCAGCCGCGATTGCACTAGCCACTTGCGTTCGGTATGTTGATTGTGTGACGTATGAACCGTTGTAAGTTCCGCCTACTTGGCTGATAACAAACTTATCTTTTTGATAACCAAACTTACCATTGTTGCCCTGGTACTTTGACCAATCAACGCCATACGTTCGAGTTGCAGCTGATGATGTGGCCACCGGTACGGAAATTGAAGCAAATAAAATAGCCACCATAAAGGTGACTACCATTTTAGCTATTCTGTTTTTAGATTTCATTCTTTCACCTCTTCATCTTCAACGTACATTGCTACTAGTTTTGACCAGACTATCAACGCATGCCAATTTCCAATTTTTAAATTTGTCTTTCTTATAAAAAAGGGTGTATTAACAAACTTTTCAAAAAGCTTCTCAACTGCCGCTTGTTCCTCTTTCCCGTACTCAAAGCTTGGAGAAACAATCTCGCCTTGCGTTGTCTGAATGTGAATTTTCATTTACACACCTCTTTATCATATTTAAGAGCTTGTGGACTATCATCAATTCCCGGTGTAGTTGGATCAACAACAACGCCTAGGACAGTTAAGAATGCAAAAAACGCGTTAATAATCGCTGTTGCTTGCTCATTGATTAAATCCGTCTTGAAATCATAACCAAACGGTACTGCAATCACTTGTGCAAACAACAAAAAAGCCGGCACAATCGCCAGCCAAAACTTCTTATTCAATAAACGTACTTTCCAGTTAATCTTCATCCTGCCTTTCTCCTCTCTAAATCAAGATTCTTAATTCGTTCATGATGACGATCTAAACGTCTATCGTGTTCATCAACTCGGCCTTCTAATCGTTCATAGTCGTTTTGTAGCACTTCGAGCTGTTTATTAAGCGCCGTAATCGACTTTGATAATTCTTTAATATCACCACGAATTGGCCCAAACACGGCATATTTAAATAGCAGGCTGATAATTGTTGCAATGAACGTGATAATCGCAATCACCGCTGTCCATTCTGCCAAACTTAATCCTGCTACATAGTGTGGTGGCATTTACTCACTTCCTTTAGTGCAAAATAAAAACACCCTATTTATCAGAGTGTCTCTTCGTCCCAAAATTTATTAAATTCATTAAGCTGTTTAAACCATTCTTGTTGTAGCTTGCCGTCCTTAAATTCATGACCAATTTTTATCAATTGATTTCTGTCATAATCAATATATTCTTGCATAGGAACCTCAAATGTCGGAGTACTTTTTTTGTAAGCGACCGCTAATTCATCGTATTTGCCTTTAGATATTCCGGTTTGTAATGTTCCGGCTTCATCTAAAATAATCAGTTGTTCAAATGTTCTTTGGGAAGAATATAGTGTTGAACGTTTGGCATGAATTAACTTTCTGCTAAGTTCTCCGTTATCTGAATAATAAGTTTCCGTTGCATGCTTTGCAGTTAAATATAATTGAGCTTTCTGATGCCACTCAACAATAGGATTGAGGTATCCCTCGTTAGCCATTGAGGCAAGAGAGTACTGCAATAAACTTTGGTTGTTTTCTAGGATACCTTGAGAAATTTCTTGGGACTTTTTAATGGCAGTCTGAAATTTTTTAACTTGTTTATCTGAGATCTTCTTTTGCTCATAACCCATATAAGCTAAGAATATAGTTATTATGGTGACCAGAATCCCTATGACAGCAATATACCATGCATTTTGTTCATGAATTTGATTAATTAGTTCTTGCATATAATTGTTCACTTTTAATCACTCCTAATGGTTAAAAGTATAATCAATTATAAGAAAATATAACAGGCCAAAATAATAAAGATTAATAAAGCCAGCATTCCAAAAACACCGGCAAGTACGAATAGTTCTTTATAGTTCATGCTTGTCAGCTCCTACACAGCGTAATCTTCACCAGTGATTTCTTTATACTCAGCCGCTGTGATTGAACCTTTAGCAACTTCAGCCGCTACTGCTGCCTTATCCATTGTGTGCCATAGTTGATATGCAAATTTAAATACTTTAAACATTAGTTAGTACCTCCGATTTTTGATTGTGCAAATGCTGTTATTGCTTCTTCGATTGATTGAATATGCTGACTATGCTCAGCAGAACTAATTGCTAAATCTGTAATTGCTTGTTGCTCTTCGCTCGGTTGTGGATCGGTTGGTATCTCAACTGGCGGAACATAATCAGTGTCAATAACTAGATGATTGTTGATTAACTTAGTGTGATTAACGATCAATTTTTTAATCTCATCATCTGAAACGTCATAGACAGTAAATCCGTCAATAACATCTCCGACTTCACGCTGATTAGGATTAGCCCATCCGCTGGCCATTACCGTGTTGTCTGCTGCTAGTTTTAATTTAATTAAACTCAATTTATTTCACTCCTATTCTATTGGAAAATCATCGTTTGTTGGATACGTAACAGTCATTGTTATATAGTCATCCGCGGTAATGGCCACAGACGTCTTCAACGCATTGCGATCAACAACAATCAACGCTTGTTTGTTGTTGCTTAACATTGCGGCTATCCGGATCTGGAATCCCGGAGCAGCATAACCAGCCGGCAACGTCATAATTGCTCCATTAGCCGCTAAGTCTTTAGATAGCTTAAAAGAGCAGGTCACTGTAACAGTATTCTCGCTTCGTGCAATATCGATTGATCCTGCTTTGATTAATGAATTCTGTCCAGTTGAATAATGTTTCGTTGAATATCGATTGTCAAGTTTGCTTGAATTTAGTTCTTTGAAATTTGCATCAATCTGTTCTGGGCCTTTTTCCATGCCCGTAAAAATCGTTGTTAATGCCATTTAAATCACTCCTTTTAAAATAATTGTTACATAGGTTAAAACCCGTCACTATAAATCCCAACAAAGCCATTAGTTAGACCATAATTACCATCGGGTTGTAAGGCTAGTGTTGAACCATTTAAAAAATCAATACTAGATATTATTTCTGTGTCAGCTTCCACTTCAGCTATGCTAAATACGCCGTTATCCTCTAGAGCAGGTGACCAATCAGTTGCTTTATCGCTAAGTTCTAGTTTTGCATGTTTAAATTCAAACCAAGAACCAATCGTTGGTTTTCCAGAACTACCGTATAGCTGAAACGAAAAGAATAAACCGGTTGTGTTTTCAGGAATGGTGAATGTTGTGTTAATTCGTTTAAAGACGTTATCTGAAAGTGTTTCAGTTATTGTAACTGCTCCACCAGTTTGAAAATCGCTCCAACCTCCACCCGCCTTTATATGTTGCGAGCGCCACGTCAATCTGCCACCTTTTAAATCAGTACGAACGTCAGCGCTTAGTGTGTATGTCTGTCCAGCTACAAGCTCGGTTTTAGCCATGTTAGTAGTGTCGGTTGACATGAAACGATAGAACAATTCGCTACCTGACGTAAATGTAACTCGAGTTATTCCATCAGAATAACTAAGATTGCCATAAATCGAAGTTGAAGCAGTACCCACATGCACCTTGTCTGATGATGTTGGAAGTGATGTGTTTAAAAGATAGTTGCGACCGATAATTTCACTGTCGCTGTCAATAACCTTAGCAGATAGTTCTTTTTCATTGCCACCTCCAAACATGCCAGCAGGCTCTTTGCCAATAGGGACTAAGCCCAATGGATATTCAACATAGCGTAGTGGAATTGTTGATCCAACCGCCAATTCCTTTGGAATAACAAAACGAATGCTACTCGTGCTATGCGTCTTAACGATTATGTCTTGCTTAACACCATCACGAAGCCCATTGTTTGGTTGAACAGATAACTTGTACTCAGTATTTGGCTGCAATCCAACAACATCAAACTTCTTATCCGTTACAGTCGCTTTGAGAACATCATCTTGATAAACCTTGTATTTCACGGCTCATCAACCCCTTTACTTCCATGTTAAAGAAACACCGCTTGCTGTAATATTTGAACTTGTCAAGTCAGTAACAGTAACCATTGCTTCATAGACTGTAATAGCAGCAGTCGCAGTTTTACCACTGGTTGTCTTAGCCGTAATTGTCACTGGACCAGTCTTTAACGCCTTAACGGTGCCATCTGTTCCAACAGTTGCAATCGTCGAATCACTTGATGTCCAAGTAACGTTATCAGTCGTATTGGCTGGTGTTAATGTCACTGTTGCCTTAACTGATTGACCAATCTCCATATCATCGACAATTCTAATCGTAATTGTGGTAGCTGGAACTGTAGCTGTTGTGACCGTCACAACATTTGATTTAGCTGACTCGGTTTTCCCGTTCCAAGCGCTAACAGCAAATGTATAAGTCTTATTTGCGGTCAAACCAGTAATCGTAACTGTCTTAACATTAGTTACTTCTTTAACCTTGACGTCATTTTGATAGATATAATAAATCATTCATTTCACTTCCAATCTAATTTTACAGAACTATCTGATAAAGGACTTACCACTAAAAATTTAGGAGCCTCTACAGTTGGCTTTGGTCACCGCCATTTGGATGTTCCGTAACATTAACGCCTAAATCAAATTTTAAAATACGGTTTTTATCAATAATGTACCAGCAACGATCAGCAGGTTGATAGACTGGATAGCCTGTTAGTGCAAAGCCGGCAGGTAATTCAATTTTGACTGTGTTAGCATCAACGTAGCTTTCCGTAGATTCGATAAACTTAGCTTTAGTGCCACCAAATATAGCAGCTTTACCAAAGCCACCAATTTCTGTACCAATAGCATCTTCATAGTAACTAACTGTAACGTCTGGGTTACGTCCCAGACCATGGTTAATGGTTACTAAATATCCTGATGGGATCGACATAGCTAGCATCTGTTCAATGTTCTCTAGCCGACCATCTAGCGTTGGGAATTTACCATAAATATTAGAGTCACGTGCATTAATCAATTCACTATCAACTGTTGCATTAGCAATAACAGCTTTAAATTGTTCTTCAATATCGGTTTGTCGTTTTTCAACGTCAACCTGCCGCTCTTCCATGATATCTTCGAAGCTATTAAGTGCTGTTTGGAATTGTTGAAGTGTAATCAGGCCTTGACTATATAAATAACCGCCTAATTGAATCCATTGAGCTAGTGTTTTTCGAACTTGTGCACCAAACATTTTATGAGCAAGTTGATCAGCATTTGTTTCTGCTTTTGATTGCAAATCAGAGCTTGGTGTAACAACCAAAGGTGGCGTTTCTGTCGGGTCTTGATAATCTATTTTTTTGTTGAAGGTCTTTTGTTCGTTTGTCCATTTAAGGAAATCTTCTGCCATTTTCTCACTCCTTTCTTAAATAGGCTTCTTTAAATCTTGAACTTGGTTCTGTATTCATATCGACATTTCCTAAAATACCATTGACGCTACCGACGCTTGTGTATTGCCATAAATCGTACGGATAAAGTGGCTTAGTAGAATTACCAACCGTTCCGTCATTAGCACCGTAGCTTGGTATCCAAATCATCGTTCGAGACGTATCAATACTTGGATATAGTGCGTTGCTTACATAAATAACAATCTTAGAATCAGGAACACCTAAAGAGTTGAGTTTATTCATATAAGCCGTAACCGCAGCAGTCAACGTTCCACTCGTGACCGAGTTGGCTTCCACATCAATCATCCAGAAGCGTGGTTGTTTACGACTACCAACGGCTGACTGTGCACGATTGTAGAAATCGTTGGCTTCTACTTCTGCGTCAGCAGCACTTACTGCCGAGAAGTAAGCATAAACAGCATAGTTAGCACCAGCACTGATTGCATTTGGAATGTTAGTAGCATATGTCTCATCAATATGAGAACTACCAGACTGAATACGAATAACCGATAACGCCAAACCGCCACTCACGACTTGAGCCCAGTTAATACTGCCTTGGAATTCGGAGACATCAATAATGACGCCTTCGTAATAGCCTTTATCAACATTAATTTGGTCTTGCAGTTGTTTAACCAGCTCTACAAGATCAGTAATTTGTTTGTCCTGATCTGATTGTGACGCTTCAAACTGTGCCGCTGTTGTTTTTGCATCGTTTGCGGTGTTGATAGCTTCTTGAGCTTGCCTGCTTGCCTCTAATGCTGAAGTTGATAGTTGATTCATCTTCACTTGCGCTTGCTGCAATTTCTGCTCTTGTTGCTTACGCAAAATAATCTCATATTGTTCCTGGCTTAATAGCTTATCTCCAATTGACAAAGTCGAACTTACCGGTGAACAAATATCAATTGACTGACCGACAATTCGCAAGTCTTCATTGATTGCCTGCAACGGATTAATGACGCGGTGATAATTACCGCAATCAAAATCATCAACATCTTTATGAATCATACTCAGATCAACTGCAGTAATTTGAAACTGTTCTTTGATTTCCTTTTGACTATCAAGTGTCTGCTGAGCCTTTGATTTCAGAATTGACGCAGTCTTGACGTCGTCCCAAGTAACCGGCATAACCACGCGACCGATTTTATCGATCATTTTCTGACTGTACAAAAAAGGACTGCCATTGTTGACAGTCTCAATCGTTAATCGTGGTTGTGATATTTCAGAATTAGTTTCTGTTTCGCCAGTTGATTCGGCACGAGCACCCAATGGTTTAATGATTGAATACATCGTGCTAGGATCAATCGTTCGTTTCAATGAAACTAAATTACTAGTCAAACGAATATCTTGATTACTCTTAACACCAATTACCGGCATGTAATCAAGGTAAAGTCCGTCTGATTCGTGACGTAATCTAATCTCACCGCCGTACTTATCAATTAGTTTCTCCTGAATCGTCTCATACGTCGTTTTGGCGTCATCAATCGACTTGTAGACATTGTCGGATGGACTAGTTACGGTGACAACACCGAGCTTTATTTTCTTATAAGAATCAACTTGTTTATTGTGCGCGTCAATCATACGCTGCAGGAATGAACGTAAATCATTGTTCTGCAACGCATAGTAATCCTGAACGGAATCATGCAAGAATGCTAAAAGCCCCTCACAAGTGACTTCCTTGTTAAGAATGCCACTACTTTCCATAGAATCAGTAGTTGGTAGAACTCTACCCTCAAAAAGAACCTTATTGAGGGTAGTGTTAGTTACTTTAACAAAAGTTGTTAGTCCAGTGAAGCTATTGTAGTAAGGTGACTTAGGACTGATACTAAACTGAAATGAATCAATAGAGCCAACATTTTTGGTAATTTTACCAGTCAGCAGCTTTGTATCATTATTGAATTCAGAGTGAATTGTGTGTTCATCGCCGTTAAATCCTTGTCTTACTGTGACGCGATACATTAGATCAACTCCTTATGCCAAACAAACGATAGCTTACCAGTACCAGTTACTGTTAGCTTATTCTCGCCAGTCATCAGTGTGAAGTCCGGACTATTGTAAGTGCCAGCTTCCAGCGTGAATGTGTTGTTGTTCATAGTAATCGTAAATGGAGCAGTTGAAATCAGCTGCGGAGCAACTGAATTAGTACCAACGTTGAACAGCGTAATTGTCTTACTGCCACTGATTTCATAATCCGTATTCTGTGCGATAGCCAGTTCAAAATTGAAGTCATCCCAAATGTCATTGCCTTCTACTAATTCACTGATTCGAAATGGATAACAAGTAAACTCAACTTCTAGCTTGCCAAACATTTGAAACTCAGTCCAGTTTGGTTCTTTTTGAACTTCTCCTAAATAATAGTAATTATTCATAACATCATCTTTAAGCTTGGTTTTATGAGTAGAATTCATCAACCAATTGACTGCCTTTGTCCACATTGTATATAGATGATCTTTACTCATATTATTAAATTCGTGTACATAAAACACAATCTTAATTGTGCGTTCATTATATACTTGCCCACCATACAGCCCAGATAAGTCTATAACATTACTAGTAAAAGGCAGAGGTTGAACTGCTTTTTGTTTGGCCGGCATACCAATGACCTTATCCAGAACATCAAGCCCAAAATCATTAGAACGCTGACCGTCAAATTCAATGCCATATTCATACTTAGATTTTAGCGTCAATCGCAAGTCCCCTACCTTTCAATTGATTGCGTCGTGCCGTTTCTGTTGAACCATACTGTTCGTACGCTGATGCAAACGAAGAACCATCAACGGTGGTTCTCTTGTTTGCAATAATTTGTAACAATTCAATCACTTTTGAATCATTAAGTACATATGACTTATCGGTAGCACTGTAAGCACTACCGCTGTTAGAATCAGAAAACGATTGTGTGTTTCTACCAGATGTTGTTACTGAAAAATTAGTTTGTATTGGATCATTGACGTGTGCTAAATTAGCTGCCATTTTGGCAATTTTACCGTTTGGGTCAGCTTTAATACGTGCGTTCATTGCTTCGATTAATAATTTATCTGCACTATTACGTGCTGGATTAACTACAATTTCAGGCTCACCAGGTACTTCACCGAATATGCTTGGTTTGTCTGCCCAGCCACCATTGGCATAACCATGACCATGACCAATAACTTGTAGCATAGATGAAGCACCGTAACGATGCTTAGCATAATTCATTGCAGCAAGCATATTATCATATCCATTAAAGATATTGCCGTGACCCGGGAATTTATAAGCGTTGAATGTTGCTGAAATAGTTTGTAACAACCCTTTGGCTAGATCACCGGTAAGTGTATTGATATCAACATATCCACCTTGAACAGCTTTCTCGTTACCGCCTGATTCTGATGAAATTTGTCTCAACCAAGCGTTGACATAATCACTTGAGGTGGGTAATCCATTAGCTTTTAAGGCAGCCTTAACTTGGCCTTTCCAGCGTTGAACGCCAGAGCCACTCGGCGCACCTTTGCCACCGCCACCGTCTCCAGTCTCTTCTTCAACTTTTTTCAAGCCTTTTTTAAACCAAGAACCAATTGGGTTAGTTAATTTACTGATAACGCCTTTAGCTAATTCACCAAAATTACCCAAGCTAGAATACATACCTGAAACAGATTTTTCAAATAATGATTCAACACTCTTGATGGGATGTTCAATAAACTTCGTGATAGCTTCAGTCTTTTCGCCTAACCATGAACCAACATCTGATAACTTATCCTTAACAGCGCCAACGATACCACCATCTTTATAATGTTCAACACCAGCCATTGACATAATTTGCTTAGTTTCATCGCCGTTATAAACACGCGTGCCAGGTTCAAGTGGCAAGATAGCATTCCTATCTTGAGCCATCATCAATTCGCCACTAGGCGTTTCAATAAGCTCTTTCCAGTTTTCAGTTGGAGAATCATTGACCATTGACAAATGACGTTCAACGACGCCACCTTGTGCAAATTTAACTGGTTTTAATTTTTTGATGCCTGTTTTTTTACCAGTAAAGAACTTCCAAACGTCATTAATAGCATTAACACCGGTATTAATAACATTGATTACGCCATTAATACCGTCAGCAGCATAACCTTTAATATCTTTCCAAATGCCTTTGAAGAAGTCACTTAGACCACCCCAAATATCGTGCCACTTGGTCTTAATCTTGTCTAAGATATCCGATAAAGTGCCGTGTACCGAGTTAATGCCTTTTGATGAAGTTTTCTTAATTGAATCCCATTTATCAGAGAACCAACTAGAAATTGCATTCCAAACGCGATGCCACAAATCAGAAATGGCATCTAAAGCGCCACTAATAACACTTTTGACTTTATTAATACCTTTTTTAGCGTGTCCTTGAATAGTCGACCACAGCTTATTAAACCAGCTAGATATAGCGTTCCAAACATCGTGCCACTTATCAGAAATAGCGTCTAAAGCGTCATGCATGATTTTACTAACTTTATTGACACTAGTTCGAATTGTAAGAGTAAACTTTTTCCAAAACTTGTTAAACCATTCTGAAATAGCGTCCCAAGTGTCTACCCACGTATCATGAACATCATCAAACCAATCTGTAAAGAACTTAGCGATCGGCTTAAACCACTTATTTACATTCCGTTTTAGACCACTGAAAAAGTCACCAAACCAATCAGAGATAGCATTCCAAACTTTACGCCACGCTTTTGAAACTGCATTAAACGAATTACTAAGCCAATTAGTAAAAGCGTCCCAAACGGTTGTGACTGCTTTTACTACCACTCTAAATTCATTTTGCAACGGCTTAATAATCGGCTTAACGATCATTGCGACTAAGCCAACTGGAATCATCATGGCGTAAAGTAATGTTTTACCAACATTTTTAAAGATGCCTGTCACTGCTTTAACGGCCACTTTAGCACCCTTTGTTAATTCGCCAGTAATGCCATCCCAAACACCGCTAATCTTCTTGACCATAGAGCTGAAACCAGATTTAATCTTGTCCCAAAGGTCATCAACCCAGTCTCTAAATCCCTTGTTGTTGTCGTACAATAGCTTCAAACCACCAGCGATCGGACTAGCGATTAAAAGTGCAAGGCCTTTCCAATTCTTACCAATCCAATCAACAGCTGCGCCTAAGCTATCAACGATTGCATCTTTGATCTTATTGAATTGCTTAGAGATATTCTTTTCCCAGTCGGCTTGACCGGTAAATACATCAGTAATGCCTTTCCATAGATCTTTTGCTTGTTTAACGACATCGCCAAACCATTCGCCAACGCCTTTAGCTAAGTCTTTAGCTTTATCAACTAAATCATTAACGAACTCACGGAATTTAGCGTTGTGCTTGTACAATTCATAGAATGCAGTACCAAGCGCTGCAATCGCTAAAACAATAGCAATAATCGGGTTAGCAGCTAACAAAGCCATAGCTTTACTAAAAGCACCACTAACGTTAGTGATCATACTTGGAACTTGCTTAGCAACATCAATTACAGTTGTTACGCCTTTTTTGATTGTCAATGCAGTTACTAAACCAGCAATCGCCGCACCTACTGCTTTGATTGCATCTTTATGTTTAGCAATACTTTCAAGCGCATCAGCAATTTTGTTAGTCGGTTTGACTGATTCTAGTGCCTTGTCATTCATTTGGTGGAATGCATCGGCAATTGCTCCGACAATATCGCCAAATGTTTCAAAGACGCCTTGAGCCATAATGCCAGCAATCTTGCCGAGTGGCTCTAGTATTTCTGTTGTCTTCTTGAAAAAGATATTTAAATCAGCAGCGACTGCATTAATCCATTGAAAAGACTGTGATAAATCAAATTTGCCTTTTGCTTTATCTGCACTATCACCAGATTCTTTAAACGCACTAGCAATACCTTTAATCGGCTTAACGATAGTATTCCAAACACCAGCGGTTAATATGCCTAATAATCCACCTAAAGCACCAGTTAATGGATGAATACTCTCTTTGAAGTTATCAAACCACTCACTGATATTTTTAAGCTTCTTACTCAAATTATCAGTGCTAATACCGGAAACATTAGCTTCAAAACTAGACTTAAACCACTTGAATACATCGCCAACTGTGCCAAAAGCGCTGCTAGTAATCGATGAAACAGCGTTAAAAGTATCGCTAATAATGCCTTTGTTTTTCTGAATTGAATCAACAGCTTTAGAAACAACGTCTGTTGCACCATTAATCATTCCAGTTAAGTTGCTCTTGCCGAATGAATCGATAATATCTTGAATAGCGCCAACTGCAGTTGCCTGTAAGTTACCAATCGCACCTTCAAATGTATCAGTGGACTTAGCGGCTTCAACCGCACCTTTGTTCATACCTAACTGCGTAACAGCTTTGTTGAACTCGTCTGCTGTAATTTGCCCTTCAGACATGGCATCACGGAAATTGCCAGTATAAGCGCCGTTCTTCTTCAATGCTTCTTGCAATACGCCAGAAGCACCAGGAATAGCATCGGCTAATTGATTCCAGTTTTCAGTCGTTAGTTTGCCAGCACCAGCGGTTTGGGTCATTACCATTGCAACGGACTTGAATGTGTCCGCATTACCGCCAGCTTGAGCGTTCAAGTTACCAGCAGCTTGAGTTAGCTCGGTATAGTTCTTAATGCCGTTAGCAGCTAATTGCGCTGTCGTATTAGATACATCAGACAAGTCATAAACAGTATCGTCAGCATATTTACGAACAGCTTTAGCAGCGGTATTAATTTCATCTTCACCAAAGCCACCAAGTTTCATTGTTGACCTGAACTTATCCATTGAATCAGAAGCATCTATTGCTTCGCTTCCTAAATCCTTAACTGCTGAACCAGCAGCAGTTACTGCATTGGTCAGCATTCCGCCAAGGAACGTACCAGTAAATACATCCTTCAAGTGTGAGAACTTGCCACCGGTATTTTCTGCGCCATCGCCGACATCATTGATACTTTCTCTAACAGCATCAGCATCAGATTTAACTTTATCTGTACCGTTCAAGATCATATCAATATTAATTGTGCCATCTGCTGCCATCTATTTACCTCCTTTCTCTTGTTTTTGAGCCTCCTTAGCTTGAAGTAACAAACCGTTGAAAATATCGGTCATCTGATCATTTAGCTTATTGACGTTCTGCCCCTCTAACGCGTAATAAGCTTGAGCTTCTGCCATTGCTGTTTGCTGTTCACCTTCGTAATCAGTCAAATTAGCTTGCCGAATTCGCATAATATGCTTGAAGTCTGTCTTATCGGATAAACCCGAAAATAGCGCTCGGAACTTATCCCATTGCAGAATGCCTTGCTGATCAACAAGATCAATTTGGTAATCCATCATAAATGATGAGTAGATAGCACCAGCGTCTTGAGAATATGAGAAGTATTTTTCTGGTTCAGATTGGTGTTCTGTACCGCTAGCACTGTCGTTATAGTTCCCATAAGCGGTTGTTTGAATGTAATTGGCAATATCTTCAACTGCTTTGATCATCGAATCAATTGATACATCTAGTTCTTTGCCAAAAAACATTTGAAAACCTGTCACTAATTTTTCAGCATCACTTATGTTTTCTTCTTCAACAAGTGAGTACCAACGAAGAACATTGTCATAACTCATATCAAAGTGATATATCTCGCCGGTTTCTTCATCAAGCCAAGTATCATCAATCGGTTGTGTGAGGCTTAACATCGCTCATTACTTCCGATGCTTTTTGCTGAACTTAGCGGTATTACTGTTCTTAACTGGATACTTCTTTTGCTTAGCAATAGCTGATTCATTGACGATGTCTTGGCTGTATTGATTGATAATTCCTAGAACTGCCACCAATGCAGATGTTGATTCGTTGTAATGCTCATAAATCCATTTAGCATCATCAGCAGAGAACAACTTGGTAAAGAACCCCATCACGATGCCATTAACTTTGCTAATTTGTTCTTCAACAAACTTAATTTGTTCAGTTACCGGCGCATTGTTAAGTTCTTTTTGCTTTTCTTCAGGCGTCTTTTCAATTTGGTTCATCAAGTCTGTAACGCGTAATTGGACTTCAGTAATCTCAGTTACTAATTTGTCATTGAAATGAGCAGTGAACTTTCGCCCACCAATTTCAAAATCACGCTGCATGTTCAACATTTCGTCAATATTTACAACATTAATTGCCATTTAAAGCACCTCGTTTTTGATTTTTGATAAAAATAAAAAAGGAAAGAATGATTATTCACTCTTTCCAATCTGTTTAATTACTTAGATTTAGCTGATAACTTTGCGCCTGTTTGAGTAGCACCGCCGTCACCTGTATCAGGTGCTGGCCGACCACTTGGCAAGATCATAGCGTCATTTTCATCACCGCTACCTGACTTTTCACCATTTAAGCCATCGCCTAAATCGTTGTTAGTACCGTCTGAAGATAATACTGGAGCACCATTAACTGACATCGTGAAACTGAATGTTTGCTTAGCATTCGAATTACCATTGAACGGAATGATAGCACTCAATGTGACATTTGCTGTCATGACATCGCCATATTGACCAGTCCAACGCGCCAAGGTCTTAACACTATCACCTGCTGCAAAGAAACGATCTGCCACATAGTCTTGTGCCGGATCATTAAGAACACGAACACCAGAAATAGCAAAACTTGCACGCTTAGACGTGATGTCAGTTGAACCAAAGCCTTTATCTGCATAATAGCTGCTTGTTTCAGATGTTTCGTTTGAAGCTGGTGTGATTTGAGTAATGCCTTCAGCAAGTAAAGCCCATTTAGCATTCTTGACATCTTCACTTTCAGCTTTTGGGTCTTGACCACTGTTAAGGTCAATTTCTAGTTTGTTAATCCAGTTTTCAGGATATTTAGCCATTTTTACACTCTCCTAATTTTTGTGTCTATATCAATTTCAAAATCAAGCAAATAAGTAAAATAACCTCGCTCATCAGCAACCGAGACATTCGGCAAACCGTTGAGTTCAAGGCTATTAAATGTGAACGAGCCATCTTGGCTCTCTAATTCATTCAAGCTATCGAGAAATGTGCTGATTTGCCACATCGTGCTGTCTGCAAGTTGTTGATCAGCCGTTCTAATACCAACCGAGTAAGGCAATACCTTGTTGCTGTTTCCAGCAAAATCTTCACTAACAACATGACCACCGGGATTAGCAAATACTTTCAAAGAATCATCAGCGTTCAAGAAGCCAACTTTACATTTCATTGGTAAATCATCGATAGAATTGATAACGTCACATAATCGTTCTGTTGCGTCCATTACAAGTTAGCCCCCTTATTGAAAGCACTAATCCAATCTTTGATGTATATTCCTTTAGCTTTTAAATCCCAACGCCTTGTTGTACCAGATGTCGAATAATGTTTGATCTGGCTACCATTAACTACACCGTAAAATTGTGGTTTGGCATATGGTGCGGTGTAACGGATTGATTCGTTGCCTTTATCAACATAAGAATCATTTCTCAAATTGCCTTGTCTTTTAGGAACATAACGTTCCATATCTGAGTGAGCTTGGTTCATGAACGCATAACGTCCACGCTTGATGTTCGTTGAATTAAGCTTCTTCTCTACACCGTTAAGGTCAATTGATACTTTTACACCCATTTACAGTGCCTCCAATTCATACGACCACAACTCATTACTGTAAGGATTGCGATTATCTACAATCTTCGTGATTGTGTAACGCTTATCCTCAAATATCAGCACTGAACCGACCTTATCTCGGTCTAGCTTAGGAATAGGTGTCGTAATTCCGGCATATAAAAAGACAACCGCATTAGCTACGATTGCCCGATTATTATTGTCGCCAGAATAGATTGTCTGTGGCTGAACTACACACTTCTCAACGTCATAGGGTTTAGTGATTGGCTTATCCCAATTATCGGTCTCACCTGTTACTAGTTCGATATGGACTGACTGATTACATAACTTTGGATCAACTTGCGGTAATCTCATCGATAATTCACCGCCCGAACCATAAAGCCTGCGCCAATTAACATTTCAGCAACCAACGATGACAAACCAGATGTTCCGTACATTGTGCCACTGTTACCAGCACTCTTTTGAATTGTTGTTCGGCCAATAGCAACTGATGAGATGTTATTGCTATCAATCAGCTCTTGACTACCAGTTACGCCGTTATCAACGAAGTATTCGCATTGAATTGCGAGTGCTTTTTTAAACGTTGCCGCCCGAATATGCTCCCACTTATCAGATGATGCATAGTCTTCATCAAGATTATTAGTTTGCCAATCTGGGTTATAAAAGTAGTCAGTGGCTAAATCAAGCAACAATTCTGTGCTCGGATAAACAGCTTCAAACGTTGCTTTATCATCAATCTTTGTGAAGCCAAGTGACTGGTAATCATCAAACGTTAGATAAGCCATCACTGATCACCTCTATTTCTTTGCTGACGTAGTCGCTGCTTTAGCTGCTTCTGGAGCTGACGCTGGAGTTGCGCCAATATAGATTGCCTTTTTAGCATTGTCGAATACAAATGCATCGTAATAATCCAAGCCTTTAATTGTGTCACGATAGCCTGAACGATCTTGATCTGCTGAAATTGTATCAACTGAACCATACTTAACAACCGGTGCAACCGCTGATAAAGGTGTAATGATAAAGTTCATTGTATCTGTGATTTCAGTACCGTTGAAACGATCCTTGGCAACTTTAAGGATTGGCACACCACCATCGATTTGAGCAACAGTACGATTAATGCCGTTAATTGCTTGTTGATTAGTCGTGAACGTCTTAGAAACGCCTTTAGCGTTCTTTAACATACGATAATACGCTGCGGAAACAAACATCACATAACCGCCCGGAATTTCGTTGTCAGTCATATATTCTTCGGCAGCATCATATGAATCCAAAACATTATCAGTTGTGATAGTATCTGTTACCTTTTTGCCCGAATTATCATACATTACTTGAACAGCCACTTTATCACGATGTGGTACTGTGATTAAACGTCGATGTTCACGGACAATATTTTCAATTGTTAAAGCTGCGTTTTCTGATTGATCTAAGCGGTCAACGTCATAACCAAACCAATCTTCGTGGGTTAATTTGAACGTTTCTTTTTCAATGTCAATATTTGAGCGTGCATTATCTTGGTTACGTTTGTATTGTGTGGCGTCCATAAATCCGCCCATTTTGTTGATTCGAACTTCGTTTGCACCAACGAAATCAGCTGCTGTGATACTGTTTGCACCTTGTTGTAAAACATCCCACACTTGTGAATCAGCACGGAACTCAGTGTCTAAAGTTGCTAAATCTTTGCTATCTAAAACTAATGTCATTTTGTTTCCTCCTATTTATCAGCGGACATTCGCTCCGCAATCTTTTGAGTTAAACTCTCTTCCGAACTTGCTCCAGTACCAGGATTGCCTAATGGTGTGATTTGAATATGATTGCTAGACGGTTCAGCTTTTTGTTCAAACAAGAAGTCGTTATCTTTCTTGACTGATTCAAGCTGTTCATCAAGACCTGTCAGATTGCCGTCTTTGTCTAATTGAATAGTTTCAGAGTCTAACAAAGCCTTAACTGCCTTAACATTCTTAGCACCAGCTTTGGTTAGTGCCATATCAGTCTGATAATCGATTTTTGTCTTAGCTAAGTCAGATTGATATTGTTCAGCATCTTCTTTGTTCTTAGACTGTAACTGTTCAATTTGGGCTTTAAGATCTTCATCGCCTTTATGATCTTTTTTGATCGTATCAAGCTGGCCACTGACAGTATCAAGTTGCGTCTGCAAACCATCTCGCTCGCCCTCTAGGTTATTGACTTTTTCTTTTAAGCCGTTGACATCACTGCCATGCATTGCCATCACACTACCAAGCTGTTCATCGGTTAACCCTAATTCTTTTAATTCTTCTCGTTTCATGTACTACACTCCCTAACATTTTTTTACGTGGAACGACCACGATTTGGGTATAAAAAATAGACAGTTTAACGACTTATCTAGGTCGAAACTATTGATTCTATAAACTTTTAGCTACCATTTTCTTGAAAACATCATCTATGTGTGGACTGTAAAAAGTGATTGTGGCTGTTGTTCTTGCCCCTGCACCTGCATTGATTGCCACATCGGTAACACCTCTACCCATTTCAACATCATTAATGACAATCGTTTTACCAAACGGCGTTCCGTTGTCATTAATAACTAATTTATAAACATTGATAGTGACACTACTTAATTTCATATGATTAGCCTCAATTTTCGGTACAAAAATAGCAACCAACTAATTAGCTGATTGCTTGTTAAATATCTTCTCGCGTGAATAATCACGGTGTAAGAAATCGTGTGGCTTAATAAACTCGCGTAATCGCTTCTGCTGACTGGCTAATAAAGATTTATAGTGTTGAATACCAGCTTCATCGCCTAGTGCTTTAGCAGCTTCAAGCTTTTTCTTGGTATCACGAATAGCACGCTCATAGCCACGTTGTTTAGCTTGTAACTCACCATTCTTAATCGCTTCATCTTCATCATATTGCGGTTGATTATTGGTGTTTAATTCCTCAATAAACGGATATAACACGTGCGTGCAGTTAATTCCTAGAACACCTGACGCTTCACCATAACCGTGATTATATATTGAATCATATTTCGGGTTATAATCCTTGCTGCTTGTTGGAACTAAATTAATAACTTTGCCTTGAATTGGTGCACAGGCTTCACGTGCGGCAGGGTGACTGCTCATTAAAGCAAGATGCGTGCCGTAATCTTCCATACGCTTTAAACGTAAATTATTGAACGTTCTGTGTGATGTTGACTGAATGACTGTTCGTGCATAGCCTTCAATCGACCGCCTACGACCAGCTTTATCAACTAACACAGGAATACCATTGCTAATCCACTTCTCGCACGTTTCGTTTAACGCTTGTTGATGAGTTTTGAGACCAGTCGAAGTTGCTATGGTAGTTTGCTTGACTATATTCTGGAACACTTGTACAGCCGAATTGTGAGCCGATGACGTGGTCAATAACGTTTGACTAACTGTGTTATCTAGATCATGCATGGTTTGATTGAGCTGAGAATTGATAATGTCTCTTGTATCATCGCCAACATCAACTTTTTTGTGCAATAAATCAGATAACTCCTGGTCAACTTCATCAACAATCTGAATACCGTTATCTTGAACTAAGTGTTCAATAGCTTCTTCGCTCTTATGAGTATATTTAGAAACTAATTGAATAACTTGCTTGTTAAGAACACCCATTTTAGATAACTGCTCTAACTGCCAAGCCAAGGCATTATCAGCGTCAACCGAATCATACTTTGTTGTCTTAATCGTTTTAAAGATCAAAGCATAAATGTCTTGTTCCATTTGAGCATAGATATCAATCGCTGAATTGGCGTCTTGTTGCATTGAGTTTGGTGTTATCATTCACCATCACCACCGCCATCTTTCGCTAATTGAGCGCCAAACATCGTATCTTCTGGTGCTTCATCTTGAATTAAAGCTAATTCTTTTTTAGCGTCATCCAGTGACATGCCATAATTGCGTACCAAAAATGTAGCTTTAGACATTGCACCAGCAGCTAGCGTCTTTAAATCTTCTTCAAGCTGTTTATCTTTATCAACGAACACGCCATCATCAAACTGACAAACAACATCGAGCGGCTTATTAACTAAATCATGTTCAAATAGGGGCTTGCCATCACTGAATAACTGACTTTGACCAGCTAATTCAACGATTGATGTGCATAATTCACCGATTGCCTTTTCAACCATCGTCAAATAGCTTGAGCGTGTTTGATAAGTCATTGAATTATCACTGACAACTTCGGTAGCAGTCTTTAATCCGGTTTCTGAATAAGAGAACGTGCCAACAGATAATCCAATCTGTGTCTCAAGCTCTTTCAAGAAGTGATTAAGTGCGTCAGTGTATTGCTGTGTCCGAATATCAGTCGTCATGTCCTTAACACCAACTGAACCAGCATCATCTGTTAACAGTGGCGCATAAACATTCTGCTCGGTATCAAAGACTGGTTTGTGTGCTGAATCATACTTCATCATTGAACGTGGCACAGCAATTCTGCGGCTTCCTAAGCGAACTTCCCACATGAATTGATCGTGCGTGTCGTTAATATCATCAAGAACGTGTTTAGCATTATCAACAATACCAACGCCGAGTGGACTATCTAACGTGATGTTATTAGCGCCAGGAGTTCTGAAATAAACGAATTGTGGGCGAACAAAGTTATCAATGACTACTTCTGGCTGTAAGTCTTTATAAGCATCTAAACGGCTTAAAGGAACTTGAGTGCCAACTTGAGACGCCATCTCGTTGCGGTAAAGCTCGTAAGTAATCACATAAACATCTTTTGACTCGCCTTTATCACCTTTGCGCTTATCCCATCGATGGAATTCTAGCAACGTGTAATAGGCATTGCGGTCATGTTCTGTAACCACTGTCTTACTAGCAATAGCTGCTTCTGAAATGTTGTTAGTGTTTGATTGCAACGGATAAAACTGATCAGCTCTAATCCAAGCAATCTTAATCTTATCATCACTAACATAAGGTCGCATGGCAAAACCACCCAGCGCAATGCCTTTCTCAAGCTGCTCTTCAAATTGATTTTTGAAGTCATTATCTAGCAATACTTCATTAATGAACTTATCAGCTTCTGGGTCATCTTGAATATGAATATTGGCTTTTTCGTTAAACACAATCGAGGCGATGCGACGTGCAGCCGTCTTAGTGATGTTCAGCTTATTCTTAACGCGGTCTTTCTTATCACCGTATGAGTTGAGATATTCTACTTTCTCGTCGGCATTGGTGTAATAATCAATATCTTTCTTTATACGTTCATATTCTTGTGGATCAATGCTGATACGACTGTCGTCAGTAATCTTGCTTAACGATTTTCCTAATCCGATATTCATCGCCCCCCTTCTAAATAACTTCTTAATACTGTCAATTAACGTCATCTATTCACCGCCTTTACCACTTCAAGCCAAGGTCTACTAGATTATCTAGAACCATGTACATAAATGCGTCGCATGTATGGTCATCAACCTTAATAACCTTTGGCTTGTCGGTCTTTAACGTCTTTTCATCCCATTGATACTTTTGATGTTCTGAAATAAATATCTTATTGGCTTCGTTATCAAGATAATAAAAACGCCCAGTGGCCAACAAGTCCTGAACGTGATCAATCATTTTTGTTTTCTCAACTTTATGGACATGGTGCCAATGCTCGCCAAATAGCCGGAAGTATTCGTGATCAATCGCAAAATCTGACGTGGCTTCATCAGCTGACTTTTGCCATGCTTTCTTGCCCCATTGTTTCTCACGACTAACTTCAAACTCATGCAGTTCCTTAGCAAGTTCACTAGGCGCTTTCTTAACTGCTTGGTGTTGTGGCGAATAGTAATAGGTATCTAGCAAGATAACTCGTCCTTTTTTCGTCAACGCATAACATGATTCAGTTGTTGCAGATACTTGCTGGCCACTATCTTGGCTAAAGTAAAGCGACTTAATCTCATCGTCATCTGGAAATGCAACCAACGGATGAAATAAGTTCATGTTGTAGATATTCGTACCTAAACCGACGACTTCGCCAAGGTATAGCCAGCGGTAATAGTCATAATCATTCTTTTTGTAAGATTCGATCAAGTCTAAGGTTTGCTGACTGGTAAACCCACGCACATCGCAGCGATAATCGCTTGTATCAATGAAGTAATTATCATCTGCGGTTACTTTATCCAGCCACTCGTTAATCCAATCATATGGATTCTTAGGCGGGTTATATGAATAGAACACCTTTACTTGTTTAGCATAGCTAGGCTTTTGCCGAATAAAGGTTGGATTAGCCTGGTCAAATACATCAGCGCTCTTCATATTAGCAGCTTCTTCGTACCAGACAGCAACAACGTTATCAACAATGTTTGATTTCAGTTTGTATGGATTATCAGCGCCATAGAAATAGAATGTGCTGCCACTTCGTTTGTGCTTGATTGTCAACGGTGACTTAAAGGCGATGAACTCGCTGTCCATATTTAGCATGTTCAAAGCCCATTGAATTTGGCTATAAACCGTATCGTGTAGGTCGGATTTATTAGCTAATACGCAAATGATATTAGCCTTGTATCCTTGCTGAATATACTTCTTCATCATCGTAACTAACTTCAAGCTGATCACAGACGATTTAAACGAGCCACGACCACCATTAGCAACAACATAAGGCTTATCTGTGTTCCACATCTTATTGAAGTGTGGATTAACCATATCTGACAGCCTTAATTTATTCGATGTCATCAATAATCACCGTCCGATCACCCTTGTCTGCTTCAGTTAATAGCTTGGCTTTATATGCAGCAATATCTGCTTCAGCATTGGCTTTTCTAATCTGCACTTCGGTCAATTTATCTGAGTCAGGATAACGTTTAAGTATTTCACGAATAGCAGAAATTCTTGTTTTAAAGTCAGCTTCTTTTTGAACTTCTTCAGCCCCGATTGGCGTACTAACAATCACCGTTTCCTTTATTTCACCACGAGCGATGCTAGATAGTAACTCAATCGCTTCTTTAGCACTCATAATCTTCTGTGATTCAAGCTCCTGCATACGTTCATCGATGTAGGATTTTATGCTCACATTTGCAACTAATTTATGTGCATTTCCTCTGGCATAAGCAGAGCTGTAACCAGCGTCAATCGCTGATTGTTCGGCGTTTCCACTCTTGATGTACTCATTAGCAAACTTACGCTGTTTTGGTGTTAATTTCCGATTCATTACATATCACCACACCTCCAAATTTAGGGTATAAAAAAGACACCAATTAAGGTGTCATTATGTATTGCAATATCAAAAGCCGGCGATTGGCTTTAACTAATTAATTGGAAGGAATTTGTACGACTTTGCCGAGCTTCTGATATTGCTTGTAGGTAAAAATATCCTCCTTCAGGAAGGAACTGTGCGTGATGGAATCGAACCATCAATCAACCACCAAGTCACACAACGAAGAAAAAGATCTTTCATTTTTATTTTTTGTTTTCTCTGATTGGAAGAACCACATGAAGCGGAATCGAACCGCTATTTAGCACCAGTCATGCAACGTGAAACTTATATTACTTGTTGGCCGACAACAAAGAATATAGTTTATTTTGTGAGCAGTAAGTTTCCCGCCTTATTGCTCTCCTTGTTCTTATCGATAATATCAATATAGCACGCTTTTTGAACCTAATCGCGGTATGAAAGCCGAACGTTTGCCACAAATCGCCGAATTACTTATAGACTAACAATTTGCCGTTCGGATAAGCTTCCGCAAACTCCAACAACCCCTTTCGCTTGAGGTAATCAATAGATTCTTCAGAATAGCTAATCTTCTTTGCAATCTGATAATACGTTAATGCTGGCTCACAAAAATACGAATAATATAATACCCAGTAGCTGTTTTTGCCAATAATCGACATCGCTTGTTGGCAATTATCAACTATCATTTCAGCGTCAATATGATTAACAATCTTGGTTTCGTTTCTATTTTCATAACTGGACGCTCTTGGCATACCATCGAATGTTGGCGATTGAATATCCGTTAATTTGCGTCCTGCCATTCGTGATAAACGGCGATATTGAGAGAGTATCTCACGCGCATTTTCTACGCATTTATCTGCATCAATTTCTGGTAATAAGCCCACTAAACCGCGCCCCTTATGCTATAATTGGTTTATTCTGATGAACCAATTAAGGCTGCCAGTGATGACGGTCTTTTTTTTTTGCTCTAATTCTTCAATTTCAATCTCAATTCGTGGCTCATTACTGTAATACTTGTCTATTTCTGCATGAACTATCTGATTGTCGTCTTCCCAGACAATACCTGTTAACGGATCAGTTACGCCTTTAAAGTAATTATCAACGTCTGGCTTCTGAACCGGTCTGATTACTCCCGCTTCTTTCAGCTCTTTCTGGCGCTTACTGCCGCTCTTTTGAATTGGTCGGTACACTTTTACCTTGCAAGCTAAAGCACCCTGTAACGGCTCACTATGCCACTGTGTGAGTGCTTGATATTTAACTAATGCTTTATAGGCTTTCGACTTTGGCGGGTCATATGTAGTAACAAAATTGCCACGCCTTGCAAATCTTGGCCTACCTTGGGGTTGCGGTTCTCCTACTATAACTAACTTAATCATTTCCGGTTATCTAACGCTTCCTTTAGTCCAGCTACTAATGCTGTTCCAAAAAACAATACGATTGGCGTCAGCACAGTAGCAATCAATGTTATTTTTAAACCAACATACATAATAATCAGTGCATATAAAGCTGTTGCACTAACTAATCCCAGTGTTTTCCTCATTTGAATTCCTCCTAACCTACTTTGGTAATGGAAATTGCGTATAACCATCATCATTGCTCGGTGTTACTTGTTGCTTGGCAATCAAACGATCTAAGTAGGTCTTAGCCTTTTGCAAGTCTTCCATGCCATTCTTCTCTTTATATCGTTCAAGATACTTTTCAACATTAGCAACCATGATAATATCTGCCGACTTACCCCACTTGTCGTACCAGTGTTCGATTAAATCACTTCCTGAAGTAGCATAATAATCTGGTTTTAAATTACTCATTCATTCTTCCTCCAATTTTCTGCCGCACATTGGGCAATAATTAATAGCAATTCCACTTTGATAACCAATGTCAGATAAGCCAATACCAACAGTCAATTCGTACCCACTATCTTGCCGCATTAGTCCCACAATAAGAGAACGTAAATGCTTGTCTTCAAAATCTGTCTCTTTGTACATAGTACGTTGCGAATTGTAAGCATACCTATCTCTAAATTTACAATATTCACATTCACTCATTTCTCCACCTCATATCCGTCTAACCAAGCACGTGCAACCTTGTCTTGATGATCTGCAATCCAATCACCAATTCTAGCTTCGTCTTCTTTTACATAATCAAAACCATTGTTTTCGAAATATAGAACATCTCGAAGATCAATATTGCTTCCTTTGCACAACTTGATAAAAGCAGCAACGTTATAAGGAATCACAGGTAACTTGGCGTACGTCTTCTTGAATACATCATCAGCGATAGGCCAATGTTCGCCATTGACCCCAGTCGCTATCCAATCGCCAGCGTGCAATTCCATAGGGCCTTCCAACGTTGGAATAAAATATTCATACGGTTTGTCGGTACCGATAATCGGTGGTATTTCAACGATGTTATATTCTATAACTTGTGCTGGCGAACCAATATACTGTTCGGCTTCAATCAGTGCTGTTTTACGATATTTCATCCGCTTCCTCCCAGCCATACGTCCAAGCATTTAACAAGTTTACAATTCGCGCATTACGGTCTGACTCAAGTGTTTCACTCATGATGTAGTAATATGTTGCACAACTTGTATCTTCAAGAGAAACTTCATAATAATCATCAAAACCAACATCAATATAGCCAATAAATTCAGCTAGCTCTTCAGCGACTGCTTTTGGTAGTTTAATCTTCATTGTCGTTAACCTCATCTCCAAGTAATTTTTCCTCAATGTGGAACATAGATTGATCGGTAAAACGTGTATGCTGTTCGATACTCTCTAACAAAAAGATTGCTTTCCTAAGTGCTACTCTAGTTCTGTAAAGTACAACAACGACCGTAACCAACAATGTTGCTAAGATTAGCTCCATCATTATTCTTCAACCTCCTGATAGTGCTGTATACGAACGCCGAAATAAACCTCGCTCATACCCATGTCGTGAAGCTCATAGTCAACTTTGTACCCAGCTTCTGCATAAGCCTCAACTAACTTAGTACGAAACAACGCAACATGGCTGTTAGATAGGTTATGCCGCTTGATAATATACTTAAGCTCGATGTCAGGCTGTCTAGAATAATTTGTAGCTTGACTAAGGTCCTCGTACACAGACACATCTACATACCCTTTCTTAAGTGCCGACGCTTCAATGCACTTGTCTAAGTATTGCTCCGCCTCTTCAATAGCCTTGTTAAGTTCTCCTTGATCCATGAGTTCATTTACTGTGTCTAAACTTAATACCATAGTTGGTCGCCTACTTTATATTGCTTCATTTGTTTTTCCTCCATTCGTGATACTCATCTGATAATCTGTCAAACTCTTTTACTGGCAATGTATGAATCGTTTTACCGCACTTAACTTCCACAATTTGTTCTATCCAACTAAAACGCCCTAATCCTGTTATATCTTCAAATTTGATAAATCTAGTCGTGTTGCCTACTTGCCACTCAAACGAATTAGAAACTCCGTTGATCGTGATTTTTCTTGCTGGCATTTACTCATCCTCCACTAATCTATTGGTGACCAGCAAACGTCAATCACGTGTGGATCAGTAGCAACTCGTTCGCATGCTCCACGTGCTTCATCAATATTGCGTACTGTTTTTGTGAAACTGTCAGTCAATCTTTCACCCATGTAAATTTGCGTATACGTTACTTTAATTTTCATCGTCTATTCCTCCAACAATTTCCAGATAGCAATAAATACAAGAACAATAGTTATAATCAGCGCAACAAGGGGCAACCAGTCGTTGAAAAATAACGTTGTAATCAGTATTATCACTGCAATTATTGCTGCTAGTTTCTCAAACATAGTCATTTCTTAGCACTTCATAAATCACTTGATTTTTCTCTTCGGTAGTCAGCCTACTGAATGGAATTAATATCTCTGATGGTGCATAACGGCCAACGGCTTGTAGTGAGCGAACCATATCATTGCTATGTCGTGCCATTGACTCTTTCAAGTATTCTCTAAACACACGTTGATTACCGTTCATTTCATCATTTCCTGCCAATTATTATTTGCGTAGTTAGCTGTTATCAGATCGCTTGTAGTGACATTCAGCTTGTCTGCCATTCTGTCGAGTGTTTCCAGCATGGTGCTATGATTGCCATTCATTATGCCAACTAGCGTTGTAGAACCTATTCCACAACGATCAGCTAATTCTGATAAGCTAAGTTTTGTGTGAGCGTATAAGCTAAGCACGTTATCTTGTAATATTTTCTGGCTGTTCATTGTTCTAGCTTGATCCTTTCCAATTTGTATCCTTTTTCCTCAATCCGTTTTTTCAAATTATCAAACGAATAATTATTTGGTTTATAACCAACGGCTTGAACAATAGTGGCTAAGGATACATGTTCGCTTACCACACCTTGACGGTCAGTAAGCTTGTACTTATGCTTTTTGTTGTTAGCAGGTATTAATCCAAGCCGATGCCTTGTTCTTAAAGCAACTGTGGTTGATCTTTTGATTTTATGATCAATTTCAACATCACTCAATCCTTGGTTGTATAGCTCAATCACCTTGTCGTCATATGGCTGTTTATGTGGTTTTCTTAGTTCACCGGTTGGATCAAACCAATAGCGAAGCTTGATAACTGTCGGGTCGGTATCAGGTATGTTATAAGCATCTTCATATTTGTCATACAAACCAGCCACCATGTCAGTAATCAATGTCATGCGATCACCTCTGTCTCTATTTAAGTTTTTCCTCTAGTCTTTTGCGTATCTTTTCAGCTTCATCAGCTGAAATTCTATTACTATGAGCAGTAACAGCTTGACCGCTCTGCTGCGCTTCTTTCTGTTCTTTTAACCAATCAGGCATAATACCAGCACGCTTCTGTGGTTTGTTATTGCCAAATTTATTAGCTTGATTATTCTCAAACTGTACGTCTTCGGCTTTCACTTGCTCCATAGTCTTGATGTTCTTAGCAAGCCATTTTTTCATAATTCCGAGTGCATAGCGGAATCCTTTTTGATCCCTAGCAGCTCGTTTCATGGCTTCTTCAACAATCTCAACGTTGCCATCAAAATCATCAAGCGAATACTCAAGATCCTGCTCAATAGTCGGATTCGTTAAACCAAAGTTTTTTTGATAGAATTCAGACAATTCTTGCAACGGAGTAGTCGCAGACGCGCCCTTTTCTGCTGCTGATGGTGTTGGTGATGGTTCTGATGATGGTGATGGTTGCAATATCGTATCGCTATTATATTGATACGGTATCGATAGGGTATTTCCATCAGGTAATTTAGTTTTTATAGGGTATCCAAGATCTTCACACTTCTTGATGACTTCTGATTCAAATTCAAGTGTTTTAACTTCTTTTAATTCCTTATCGATCACAGGGGCAACCTTAGGTGATCTTGCTGAATTATATTTCAGCCAATTAACAATCATAATTTCGTTATTTTTTG
Organism: Lapidilactobacillus dextrinicus DSM 20335; assembly: GCF_001436095.1. Taxonomy (GTDB): domain Bacteria; phylum Bacillota; class Bacilli; order Lactobacillales; family Lactobacillaceae; genus Lapidilactobacillus; species Lapidilactobacillus dextrinicus. The sequence continues at coordinate 338,683 of NZ_AYYK01000004.1, forward strand.
GATTAAAAGCAACTTTGCCATCACTTTGAAACTTTTCAATTGTTGTTTGAATATCTGATCGGCTAATTCCCGTTTCAAAAGTGGCATAGCGCCATGAAAAATCATATATACCGCATTGTGTGGTTCTATCATTTGTAAGCAGGTAGAACCATAATGCTTTTTCTGTTAGTGACAATTCTCCTATCCAATCGTCTTTCCAGATAGTTGTATGAACTTGTCTGTATATTGCCAATCACAGCACCTCCTATTCCACTAGATCGTCAATGCTGATAATTTCGTTTAATTGTTTTGTTTCCTTGCAATAATCACATTGCTCACAACGTTCTGGCTTAGTTTCGCCTTGTCGTACGCTCTCAACGCGTTCTTGATTGTCTGCGACAACTTGTTCGGCTTCTTCTAGACGATAGCTAGGAATGGATAATATCGCCTTATCAGGCACTTTTTGTTTGTCCACAGCAACGATATAAGGCTGACACCAAACACCAAACGTCTGATAAATCAGTTGCATGTATACCCACATTTGAAGCTGATAGTTATAATGAACCGCAAAAGACTGTTTCTCATGTTGTTCGCTATTCCAATAACTTTTATGAAGGTCTTGAGTGGTCTTTAAATCAATGAAGTAGCCACGATCTAAATTCAAGCAATCAATTTTGCCTTTCCACGCAACACCGTAAATATTGCCAGTGACGATTGCTTCTTTATCACCTTGATACAAACTACAAAACTTCTCGTCATTAGCTAACACATCAATCATTGCTTCAACACCTTTATACGCTGTTTTGAGTTGACCTTTTGTCTTTCCTTGACTGCTGATTAACTCTGATTGGTGTTGCTCAATAAAAGCTTCATGTGCTTCTTTACTCTCAAAATAGCTATGCAAGTAATTACCCATTAGCAATGCCACCTGATTTTCCGGTGGCTTCCATACGCCTAGCAACTCTGCTTGGGTCTTAGCTTCACATTCTAAAAACGACTTAAACAGTGTTGCTGATTGATACTGTAAATCTGTGTCACGATCATAATAGTTATCACTAGTAAGCTGGGTTTTCGAAGATATTTGTTGGGTCTGTTTTAGCGGCATCTTCATCAATCTCCCTTGCAATTTCTTCTGGATCAATCACTGTGTTTTCATCTTGAACTGGTTGAGCTTCTTTAATTTCAGGCTCTGTATCTTGTTCGATTAAATCGTCAATAGATTGTGCTTGTTTACTGTCCTCTTTGGCATTGATTGATCTAGGTTGTCGTGCTTCGTTTAAGTCTTTATCATCTTCGGTATATAAAGCACCCAATGTTTCTGGGAAAGCTTCACGTAATGCATTGACTAACGCTGTTTTTCTAATCATTGTTTTTGGCATGCTTTTCCAAGTTGATTGGCTTTTTGAAAACTCGTCAAGACCAATTTCAACGCGGATATTTTCATCACGATCATCGCGCATTACTTCTGCCCAACCGCCTACTAATTTATCTGAACTAAGACTAAATGCTCCCTTTTGATAAATAATCTCGTTATTTCGTTCAATAATAATGCCGGCTTTATATCCGCGATAATGGGCGTTGTTTTCTGCACGCTTCATGAAAGCTTCTTTTGAAGTAATAATCTGTGCTGGTGAGCTGCCGAACTTAACAAGGTATGCTTCATGTAAGAAAGGATTGAGCTTTTGATAGCGGCAAAGCTGAATAAACATCACAACTTCTTGATCACTAACTTTGCCATTACCACTTGTTAAATAATCTCTAACCATTTGACCTGATAAATTAACCTGCTCACCGTTTACTTCATAATTAATAGGTTTAGTCATTAAATCTGCCATTAGTTTTCATCCTCCATCAATTCGCAATTAACAAATAATTTAAAAAATTCAACTTCATTAATGCTGTCTAAAGTCATTAGTTTTCTGATAGTTTCGTCAACACCATATCTACCGAAATGTTGTATAAACCACGTTAAATCGTAGAAAAAGCTGTTGTTATCCATCCAGCTCCAAATATCATCGTTGCTATTGATTACACGGTCAGGCAGTTTAATATCGTTGTATTCGTAAACATTCCAATAAGATTGACCCGGAAGAATAATATCTCCATTCCAATCAGTTAATTGTTCTTCATCAGAAAACGCATGTATTGAACAATCTCTTGCAACTTGTTCATCGTAATTCCTCTGTGCTCGTGCTAACTCTTGCGAACTAATCATTTCCAACAACTCCAATCCGTGTTAGAATTAACGTATAAATAAATTTGTAATGCTTTAGATCACTCATTGCCGTGAGTGGTCTTTTTTTATGCTGTTTTTTCATTTTTAAACCACCTAGAAAATGTTTGAAGTAACAATCCAACTTAGAACTACCAACGTTGGAACTATGATAATTTCAGCTGCAATAAAGTTGCCCCAAAAATCATTGCCTAGTGCTAGATAATCTTTAATGCCGTTAACTAATTTCATTTCATTAACCCCTATTCATTAATTTTGCTTTTAGCAGCGTACCAACGTTCTGCTTTATCAACAGGTATCCGAATCACACGTCCGATTTGTTGACTTGGTAATGGTGGATTAGTGTATTTCTTCTTCGTCCAACGCCATACCTGCACTCGGGACACATTCCATTTATTGGAGAAATAATCGATTGTCTGTTTTTCAATCGGCAAGATAACTTTTTGTTTACGTTCTCGCTTTTTAGGCTTTTCCTTCTTTTTATAAACATTCGGAATGATTACTAGTCCATTGACTGGCTTTGTCTTCTCATCCATAATTTTTCTTTCCTTTCCGGTTCTACATAACCAGCATTGATGTAATACTTGCGTCGTTCTTTATAGACATCCCACAAATCGATATGCTGTTCTTCACAGATAAGAACCAGTAGTTTGTAATTCATTAGCAATGAATCCAATAACTCACAAGCCGAGTCATATAAATCCTTCTGCTCTGCATGAGTTAAATCACTTGATGCCAACAACTTTCTGACGTGATATTTGGAAAAAGCATCTACTTTTTCTTGTTCTTCAAACTCGGCAAAAGCTTCAACCGATAATGCATCTTCTTTGAATTTGTCACCATCCAGCATTCTGAATATCCCAAAGAATTGCGACGCTAAATCATTAGCAGTTGCGAAATCTTTAATTGCCTTACTTACTTCAACTGCATCATTAGCCTTTATATTCGAACCACCCCACCAGTTATAGATTGTCGATTTAGAATACTTATTATGTGTATCTGTCTGAACAACCTTAGGAGTGACGTTTAATCGCTTTTCGACTCTATGCAATGCTTTTGATATATCCATATGAACACGACCTATTTAAATTTTTAGTGTATTTATTCCAACTTGATTACGATTAGAATTAAAGATGTAAAACATGTTTGCATTAATATTAATTAAGCAAGTATCATTTTTTGTCTGATTAAGCTTTGATATTCGTAAAACAAATCTTGATATCTTGTCTCAACCATGTCGTCATCAAAAGGCAACATTTCAAAATTAACTTCATCAAAGCTTCTATGTTCTACGCTTGCAATCCATCTGATTTGATTTTCGCGTCCAATTATTCCTTTTCGCATTACTTGATCACCTCCTTGTCATCATCATTGCTTTTTAGCAACGTTGACTTAAAAATAAAAAGCTCACCAAAATCAGCTTCTTTTAGTCCAAATGCTGCCATCATTTTAGCAATGACATTACTTGATACTTCTGTTTCTTGATTCATCATTCTATAAATCGTAGATGGATTAACGCCCATAATTCTTGATAATCCAGTGATTGTCATACCTTTATTTTTTAATAACTCATGAAAATAGTCGTTTTTTAAAATTACTTTATTATCTTTAATAACTACCATCTGCATCACCTCTGTTTCTTTTTAACAATACTTATAATAAACTCTTCGTTGCTAAAAAGCAATAGTTTTATTGCAAAAAAGCAAAAAAAGTTTGAAAGCATTGCATTTATGCAATAAAATTAATCGTGAAAGGTGTGATAACGTGGCTTTTGGCGAAAAATTGAAACAACTTAGATTAGAACGTAAGCTTGGGTTAAACCAATTTGCTATGCTGTCCGGCGTTAGTGCATCACAAATATCTAGAATTGAAAATGGTAAAATGGCAACCCCAAAAGTTAACACAATAAAAAAGTTAGCTAAGGGTCTTAAATTTAATGAACTAGAACTAATGAAAATGGCCGGTTATGTAACAGATACTGAACTGCCGACTAATGCCTTACCTGTCGACGTAAATAATTTAATTGATATTCCAGTCATCGGCACAATCAAAGCCGGTCCAAACGGTTTAGCTATGCAAGATCACCTAGGCATGGAATTTGTCAATAAAGATGATATCGACATGAGCTATGATTATTTTTGGTTAGTCGTTTCAGGCGATTCTATGACTGGAGATGGAATTTACGATAAAGATTACGCCATGATTAAACGAACAACCGAGTTTAATAACGGCGATATCTGTGCGGTTATTGTAGATGGTGAAGAAGGAACGTTAAAGCATGTCACTAAATCAAAAGATTCTATTGTATTAACGGCATCCAACCCTAGTTACCCACCTAGAATTTTTGCAGGTAATGATATGAACGAAATATTAATTGCAGGCAGATTAGTTCAAACTAAAAGGAAATATTAAGAGGCGATAAAATGGGTATTTTATCAAAAATTGTTAATATTCATAGTTCTAAAAAGGAAGCTAAGGAGCTACGACAAAACGCTGATTTATATTTCGGAACAAATTATAAAATAATAAAAGAATCGTTTTCTTTAATTGAAAAAACAGCTAATCCAGAGGTTTATTTTCCAAGATGGGACACATTGATGGATCATGTTAATTTACTCGATTTAAATTTAGAAAAAGTTGGTGGATCAATAGAATTTTACTCACCATTAGCAAAGCGGAAGCTCTCTCTAAATAAGTCAAGGGTAAACGATTTAAGTAAAACACTTTTTGATAAAAGAGAATCTATTGATGCACTTTTCCTTGATAGGGTCTTACAAGCCCTGATAAAAAAGATTAAAAAATTAAAAACAGAAAAAGCTCAATTAAATAACCTTAATAAAACGTTGGCTGAATTATCTTTATATCAAAAGCAATTATCGACCAACAATTTTAAAACATTTACTGAAAATGTTGAGAATATTAAGAAAGTAATTAAACAACGCTAAGTTTATGTACGACAGAAGGTTAATTGTTTGGGAGGAATTACCATGGAGTTTTGCCCTAAGTGTGGAACTAAATTAGTTGCAGGTGCCGTATTTTGCCAGCACTGCGGATATAAAATTGAAAACGATTCAGATAGTACAACGACTGAAATTGAACAAACAACAAGTGAAACAAAAGAACCAAAAGAAAATCTAAATAAAAAATATGCTGTTGAACTTTCTCGTGATCGTAATAAAGATATTTGTGCAGTTGACGGCGGAGAAATTGGTTTATTAAATAAATCTATAGAATTAAGTGACGGTTATTATGTATGTGGTAAACATTTCAAAGAAGTCTTTCTTGGTAAGACTAAAAAGGGAGATAACTTACCTACTCTTGTGGAATTCCTTGAAATGTTAAATGATCCAAGCCACGTTGCTGACTATCTGCCTGAAGAAAAACAACGTAAAGCAGATTTTCAAGCTAAGCTTGATAAGTATGAAGAAGATAGCAAAAAAGCAAAGCAAGAAAAGGCTGACCGTAAAGCATATAAAAATGCTGTTAAATGTCCTAAGTGTGGTAGTACCGACGTTGTATTCATGCAAAATAATAAGAAAGCTTTTTCTACCGGTAAAGCTATCGGCGGAGCAGTTCTTACAGGTGGTATCGGTGCGCTAGCTGGCTTTACTGGTAAAAAAGGCAAAAACGAATGGCATTGTAATAATTGTGGCAATACATTTAAAACGAAAAAATAGACATTAAAAAAACAAGTCATTGATTTGGCTTATTTTTTTAAAGATAAAAAGAACATACGTTTGTGTTTTATGAAATTTATCTCTTGTTTTTCCAGAAAGGAAGAAATAAAGTGGCTCAAATTAATAAATATGAATTAAAAAATGGAAAAGTACGTTATGAAGTCCAAATATATCTCGGCATAGATCCACAAACAAAAAAGCAGCGAAATATTCATAAACGTGGTTTTACTTCTGAAAAACAAGCGAGATCGTGGGCAAAAAATACAGAAGCTGATATTGATAATGGAAGATTAACGGTTAATGACCATAGCAATATGCTAATGGCTGATTGGCTTAACGAATGGCTTGATAAATGGAAAATTAATGTCAAAGAAGGATCTATGATTATTTACCGTTATCAAGTCCAACGTTATTTGATACCAAATATAGGTGATTATAAATTAAAAGATTATACTCGTGCCGTACATGAACAATTCATTAACAGTCTTTTGGAACATGGCAAAAAAGATAACACTCCGCTCTCCTGGAACACTGTGAAAATAATTAATGCTACTATTTCAAACGCCTTAGAAAAAGCTACAAGAATTGGTTATATCAGAGACAATCCGACCAGGTTTTTAGAGATCAATAAAAAATATGATAATAGAACCAAAAGGCTTCATTATTGGACGGTAGATCAAACTGAAATCTTTCTAAAAGCTGCTATTGAGGACAAAGAACCAGTGTGGTATGTTTTCTTCTTAACTGTTCTCGACTTAGGATTGCGAAAGGGAGAAGCTATGGCTTTGAAGTGGAGTGACATCAATTTCGATAGTGAAACTGTTTCGATAAATAAGACACGCCTTTACCGAAAAGAAGTAGGCAATTTAGCCAATTCTATCGTCCTAGACACTCCTAAAACAGAAGCAGGTAGAAGAACCCTTCAAATGACTGAACGCCTTAAAACTGTGCTTAAATGGTTCTTAAATCATAGTTGCTGTGATGATAATTCAGACGTCATCAATATTAATTTAAAAGCAAAAAACGATGATGAATTCATTTTCAGATATACAACTCATAAACGAGGTGCGGTTATCCGTCAACGCTCAGTCGATGGTGCATTCACGAGAATTTGCAAAGGACTGGATTTGCCTAAGATCCACATCCACGATTTACGTCACACACACGCCGTATTCATGCGTGAGGCTGGCGTTAGTCTTGACGATATAAAAGACACTCTAGGACATAAAGAACTCTCTACAACACAAATCTATGCAGAAGTAACTCCAAAAGTAATCCAACAAGCATCAGAAAAATATGAAAAATATGTACAAAAAAAGGACGCAAATTAATGCGTCCCTTTTCGTGTCTTAACCAATCTCTTAACCATTCAATTTTTTAAGCGTCAAATGATTAGAGAATCAGAGATTATTAAAACGCTGTAACCCTACTCCTATAAGCGAGAGTTTAAGTCTTTAGCTAAATCTTCGAAGCCTGGTTTACCTAAAAGGGCAAACATGTTCTTCTTATATGCTTCTACACCTGGTTGATTGAATGGATTAATACCGTTCAAGTAACCAGAAATACCAACAGCAATCTCGAAGAAGTAGATTAAGTAGCCTAAAGTATAAGCGTCTTGTTGAGGGATGCTAACTGTCATAACAGGTACACCACCGTCAGTATGAGCCAAAACAACACCGTTGTATGCTTTGTCGTTGACATAGTCCATTGACTTGCCTTCAAGATAGCCTAAGCCATCAAGATCTTCTTTTTCAGAAGGAATTTCAACGTCAACACGTGGTTTTTCAACCTTAACAACAGTTTCCATCAAGTTACGACGGCCTTCTTGGATATATTGACCTAATGAGTGTAAGTCAGTTGAGAAGTTAGCTGATGAAGGATAGATACCCTTTTGGTCTTTACCTTCTGATTCACCCATTAATTGTTTCCACCATTCACCAAAGTATTGCAATGTTGGTTCGTAGTTTTCTAACAATTCAGTTGTGTAACCTTTGCGGTATAAAATATTACGTAATGCAGCATATTGGTATGCTTCGTTCTTAGTTAAATCAGCGTCACTGTATGCTTCACGAGCATCAGCAGCACCTTTCATTAAATCATCAACATTAATACCAGCAACAGCGATTGGTAACAAGCCAACAGCAGTTAAAACAGAGAAACGACCACCAATGTCATCTGGAACAACGAATTCTTCGTAGCCTTCTGCATCAGCTTCAGTCTTCAAAGCACCTTTAGCACGGTCTGTTGTAGCGTAGATACGTTCACGAGCGCCTTCTTCACCGTACTTTTCAACTAATTTAGCCTTTAAGATACGGAATGCAATAGAAGGTTCAGTTGTTGTACCTGATTTAGAAATAATGTTGATACTAAAGTCGCGATCACCAATCAAGTTAACAACATCAGCTAAATAATTAGAGCTGATTGAGTTACCAGCAAATAAGATTTGTGGGCCCTTGTGGTTTGGATCCATGTTATAGAAAGTTGTGTTCATGAAGTCGATTGCTGCACGAGCACCTAAATATGAACCACCAATACCAATTGCAACGAAAACTTCAGAATCAGATTGAATTTTCTTTGCAGCGGCTTTAATCCGAGCAAATTCATCTTTATCATAATCAACAGGTAAGTCGATGAAGCCACGGAAGTCATTACCAGCACCAGTACCTTCACGTAATTCAGTATCTGCTGCATTAACTAATGCTTGCATTTCACCTAATTCGTTTTCGTGAACGAATTTTGTCAATTTGCTACTATCAAATGAAATATGTGCCATTAGAATTTTCCTCCAAATATAATTTATGTCTCTTTCCAAGAATTTACTTTAGACGTTTTCCATAACGATTGCAAGAATTCTGGTCAAATTGGTCTAATTATTTTTAGCACTATTTTTCATCAAAAATAATTGCTGATGACCGTTAGATTAGAAAGTCTCGCTAATGATAAAATTAGCTCACAGCGAAAGTTAAAAACATTTTCAGAAACTTAAGTAAATGATTAACTCGCTATTAAAAACGATTTTCATTTAAATATTGTCTACTTAAACCTAATAAAAAAGCTGAAGTCAAAATGACTTCAGCCCAGTTAAAATTCAAATTAGATTTCTTCTGGAACCAATTTGACAGGACGAGTACCCATCCAGTCAATGATTTCTTTAACAGTATCGCCGATAGCAGCAGTACCAGGTGCAAGTAATTTACGAGGATCGTAACCTTTGCCTTCTTGGTCTTTACCAGCTTCGATGTATTCACGAGTTGCTTTAGCAAATGCTAATTGGCATTCAGTATTGATGTTCAACTTAGAAATACCCATTGAGATAGCTTTTTCAACTTGGTCTTGAGGGATTCCTGAACCACCGTGTAATACTAATGGCAAGTCAACAGCGTCTGCAATTTCTTGTAAACGATCGAAGTGTAAGCCAGTCCAGTTGTCTGGATATTGGCCATGAATGTTACCAATACCTGCAGCTAAGAAGTCGATACCAGTTGCAGCTAATTCTTTGGCTTCTTCAACAGATGCTAATTCACCTTCACCAACAACACCGTCTTCTTCACCACCGATAGAACCAACTTCGGCTTCAACAGAAATGCCTTTAGCGTGAGCTAATTTAACGATTTCTTTAGTCTTTTCAACGTTCTCAGCAAATGGCAAATCATGGCCATCAAACATAACTGAGTTGTAACCAGCAGCGATTGCTTCTTTAGCAGCTTCATAATCACCGTGGTCTAAATGAATAACAACAGGAACAGTGATATTCATGCTCTTTACAGTAGCTTCAATTAAACCTTTGCAAAGTTCGTAGCCACCCATATATTTAGCAGCACCCATTGATGTTTGGATCAAAACGGGAACGTTCTTTTCTTGAGCAGCACCTAAAATAGCGCGTGTCCATTCCAAGTTATTTGTGTTAAATGCACCGATAGCATAATGGCCCTTACGAGCAGCATTAAATAATTCTGTACCATGAACTAATGGCATTGTATACATCCTCCTGTACGTGAAAAAATATTTTTTTCCTACAACAGATACTTTATCATTTTTTTAGAGAAAATGGTAATGTTTTGTAAATTTTTTTGAAAAAGACGCTAATTTCTGAAAACTAAGCCCGAATTAACGCGGATAGCGTTTACGGAAAAATAACCAAAAGATGAGATAACCTAATACCGCACCTGTGGTATTAAAGATTAAATCATCAATATCCGTCACACCCGTGCCAATAAAAAACTGCACGGTTTCAATCATGAAGGACAATGCTGCCCCACTGAAGAACGTCATAAAAAAGCCCTGTTTTTGTCGTAAGACTGGTAAAAGCAAGCCAAAGGGAACAAACCAAGCAATATTACCATATAAGTTATAAACAAAATCCAAAATTGAAAGACCGTTTTGCAACTTCCAGGTTTCGACAAATGGCGTCAGATTAATGTCACTAACTGGGCGCTGCCAATAAATTTTAATTTGCCAAGGAAAATAAATCCCCCGAAAAACAGTTAAGGCTAATAACAATAGTAAATAGAAGACAAACACGCCTAACAATACTTCGTGTCGCCAATTAATACGTTGTTTTTTAAACTTGAGATAAATAAGTCGTAACAAAGCAAAGGCAAGAAAATAAAGGATTGTTTTATCCAGACTATAAAAAATAAGTCGTATTAACGGAAAATGATTAAAACTGTTGCGATAGTTTGCATCGACGTATTGATAGATTGGTCCAAGTAAATACAATAAAATCTCACCACTTTCCTGTCGTTTCTTTAGTCTACCAAAAACTGATCAACTGCCCATTTTTAAAGCCATGACGTTAACAAATTTTAATTTTTAAAAAGTTTATTTTAAGGTTAATTAGCATAACTTCTAAGTTTTCCTATCATTTATGAGTAAAATTGCCTGTCTAGGCTGTTTCGTTGTAAAATGAAGCAATAGAAAAAACAGAACACTACTTTTATGATCAAAGCCCGTTTGTTGATGGCGCTTTTTAATGTGTGAGGTTAAACTTTGAAAAAACTAAAAATTAGTCAATTTGTTCAGACCCGCTTAGGCTTCTTTGCCTTGTTAACAGCCGTTTTCTGGATTAAAACCGTCTTTGCCTATTACGTTGACTTCTCGTTAGGTGCTAGTGATCCACTACAACATTTTTTAATGTTCTTCAATCCGATTGGCACTACCCTGCTTCTTTTCTCAATGGCACTTTATATTAAGAAACCCAAAATCAGTTACGCCGTCATGTTCATCATCTATTTGTTGAATACTATTTTATTGTTTGCCAACGTTATTTATTATCGGCAATTTACCGATTTTCTGACTTTTAATACGATTTTTAGTGTTGGTAAAGTTTCCAGTGGTTTGGGCAAAAGTACCATTTCACTATTACAATGGTATGATCTCTTGCTTTGGCTTGATGTTATTTTAATCGCAATTGCTTTAGCACGGCACGTTATAAAAATTGATCCCAAACCTTTACCGACCAAGCATGCTTTTACAGCAACTACTTTAGCTGTCTTTGTCTTTTTGTTGAACTTAACTTTAAGTGAAGCCAACCGTCCGCAACTATTAACGCGAACTTTTGACCGTAACTATATCGTCAAATATCTCGGTCTTGATACATTTATGGTCTATGATAGTGTCAAAACCGCTCAAAATAATCAAATTCGTTCTTCCGCAGATGGTACTGATATCAATAGTGTTCTCAATTATACGAAGTCCCACCAAGTTCCTGCTAATCCCGAGTATTTTGGTCAAGCTAAGGGTAAAAATGTTATTATTCTCCATTTAGAAAGTTTCCAACAATTCCTAATTGACTTCAAAGTTAATGGCCAAGAAGTTACCCCGTTCTTAAATAGTTTGTACCATAATAAAAACACCTTAGCTTTCAGTAATTTTTATCATGAAGTTGGTCAAGGCAAGACTTCTGATGCTGAAAACATGTTAGAAACAGGCGTTTTTGGGCTTCCAGAAGGCTCTGTCTTCACTTCATTAGGGACAGACAACACGTTCCAAGGTGCTCCTGCCATTTTGCAACAGAGCGCCGGATATAGCAGTGCTGTTTTTCATGGTAATGTTGGTAGTTTCTGGAATCGTAATCACGTCTATAAAAATCTTGGCTATAATTATTTCTTTGATTCAAGTTATTTTAATACCTCAACCGAAGCAAATATTGGTTACGGTTTGAAGGATAAGTTATTATTCGCCGAAAGTATTAAATATTTGGAACAACTGCAACAACCTTTCTATACTAAGTTCATTACTGTTACCAATCATTTCCCATTCCCATTGGCAGATTCAGATACCGATTTTCAACGACCAGAAACAGATGATAAAGCTGTCAACAACTATTTTGCAACTGCTCATTATCTTGACCAAGCTGTGAAAGAATTCTTCGACTACTTGAACAAATCGGGCTTAGCCAAAAATACGTTAGTCATGATTTATGGTGATCATTACGGTCTTTCTGACAAAGACAATAAATCACTAGCCACTTTGATGAATCGTAGTTCAGATGATTGGACAGCATTGGATAATATGAATCTACAACGCGTTCCCTTCATGCTGCATATGGACGGCCTAAAAGGCGGTATTCAAACACAATATGGTGGCGAAATCGATGTCTTACCAACCCTTCTCCATCTACTTGGTATTAATACCAATAAGTATGTTTTATTCGGTCAGGATTTAATGTCTAGCAAGCTGCAACAATTAGTTGCCTTCCGTAATAATAATTTCGTGACAAACAAATATACTGTGCTAGGCGGTAATGGTGCAAATGGTTCCATCTACGACAATGAAACTGGCGAATTACTGACTGAACTCAGTCCAGCATTAACTAAGCAAATTAATCAATGGCAAGCTGAAGTCGATCATGCTCTATCTTTATCCGACTCTCTGAACATGAAGAATTTATTACGTTTTTATACACCGAGTGGATTTAAACCCGTTGATCCAAGTCAGTTTAATTATTTAGATCAGGTCAACGAATTAATTCAAACGCGTGAAAAATTGAAAGGCAGATCAACCTCGCTTTATAGTGAAAAAGGTAAATCAACAACGTCACTTTATATAACCGATGCGCCAGAATTAACCGATCCGGAAACTGATATTGATTCCTTGCCAAAATCATCAAGTACTGATGGTGAAACGACCACAAATAGCGCTAGTTCTTCCAGCAATATCTCAAGTCAAAAGTAGTAACTCACTTATTAATAACAAAAAGACACACAGTAGCTTAAGCTACTGTGTGTCTTTTTGTTTACTTCGTTTTGGCAGTTAAGTTCGCTGTTTTTTCATTAGGGAAGAAAATTGTAAACGTTGTGCCTTGATTTAGTTTACTACTTACCTCAATTTTACCATGATGTTGTTCGATTAAAGAATGGACAATTGCTAAGCCAAGACCAGATTCACCATATTTAGTATTTTTCCGGGATGGATCAGCTTTGTAATAACGTTCCCAAATATTCTTCAGTTGATCATCGCTCATTCCAATACCATTGTCTGAAATGGTAATTTGAGCGCCATTATTCAATGCATCGATTGCTAAGTTAATTTGACCATTTTCAGTGAATTGAATCGCATTTTGCGTCACATTAAAAATCACCTGAACAAAACGATCATAATCAGCATAAACCTCGACAACGTGATCATCTTTTAGTATTAATTGATCACCAGCAGCTTCTGCTTTTTGAGTAAGTTGTTCCATAATATTCTGAATGGCTTCAGTTCCGTTGAACTTACGCTTACTTAACACAATTTGGTTAGAACGAATTTTTTCGTAATCTAAATTTTCATTAACCAATCGAATTAAACGTTGGGTTTCCTTTTGCATTAACTCGATACTTTTGCCTTTGGCTTCCTCAGGAATTGCATCATACTCAAGTCCCTCTAATAAGCCATTAATCGTCGTCAATGGCGTCCGCATTTCATGGGCCGCATTAGCCATGAATTCTCGTCGACGTTGTTCTTGACGAGCAATTTCACGATTAGACTCATTTAACGATTGCACCATCACATTGAAATCACTTGCGAGATCATCGATCTCATCACGACCATTAGAAACCAGCTCGACATCAAAATTACCATCAGCAACAGCACGAGTTGCTTGGCGCAAACGATTAATGCGTCGTACTAAAAAGCGTGCGATTAAAAAGCTAATGGCTAACGCAACCAAAGTTGAAATACCTAACGCTAACAATAAATTACGCTGCATTTCTCTTAAAGTCGACTTAATCCGATTGACCCGTGAAGCAATAAACATTGCCCCTACAAAATTATGATCTTGATCAAACCAAGGATAAACAACGTAAGTTAACTCTACACCATTACCAATCGTTGGGCCTTGTGTCTGCATGCGATTCGTTTGCGCACGGACAATTTTGCCTTTTTTTAATTGCTTCCAAACTGATTTACTCAAACTGGAGTTTCTAGTTGGCTCTGCAGCAGTAGGATAAATTTGTTGATTCTTCTCATTGTAAATTGCATAAACAACTTGATCATCACTAAGCACATACTTAACTTGATCTAAAAACTCCGATGTCATTAGCTGATTGCTATCAGGTCGAAAATTGCTTTGTGTAAACATTTGGCCAAATTTATCGGCATAGCCCTCTAATTGGCGCCAAGTGGCCTCATAAGTCTGGCGGTTATTATAATTCACAATTACCGCACTAATAATCAGCAATGTTGTTAAAATAACCACGAAGAAGCCTAACATTTGTTGATAAATTAATTTCATTCAAGACCCGCTTCCGAATCATCGAATTTGTAGCCAACCCCCCAAACTGTTTGAATAATTTGGGGACCGACTTTTTCGATTTTTTGTCGTAATTTCTTGATGTGCGCATCAACTGTGCGCTCATCGCCATAGTATTCATAATCCCAAACTAATTCTAATAATTGTTCCCGTGAGAAAACTTGACGTGGTTTTTTTGCTAATGTCTTTAATAGATCAAATTCTTTAGGCGTAAGGCCAGGTACTTCTTTACCATTCAAAAACGCCTCGCGCGTATTTGAGCTTAGTTTGAAATGATCCGTCATCACATCAAACTCGCCCTGATCAATGGTTGGTGCATTTTGAGCGGCTTCGTTAACACTTGCATTAATATCAGCTCGACGATGAATTGCTTTGATCCGAGCAATTAAAGTGATGGGACTAAAGGGCTTGGTAACATAGTCATCAGCACCTAAATCTAAGCCTAGAACTTGATCACTTTCACTATCTCGCGCAGTCAACATAATAATTGGAACGGTTTTAGAAATAGCACGAATTTCTTTAGCTACTTGCATGCCATCCTTACCAGGTAAGTTCAAATCAAGCGTAATCATATCCCAACCCTCTGGATCGGTTTTAAATTTATCTACAGCTTCATTGCCATCATAAGCAAATTCCGCTTGCCACTTTTCTTTTTGGAAAAACATCCCCATCATTTCTGAAACTGAGGTATTGTCTTCAATCATCAATATTTTCATGTTATCACATCCTGTTTAAACTATTATACGAACTTAAAGATAAAAAAGCTGCCTTTTCAACGAAAAGGCATAAATGTTTCAATATTTGTTAATATTATTTCTTCAAAGTATCACGATAAGGCAATTGACCCATGCGCATTAAATAATCTTTTAAGCGTGATTCTGTATGGACAATCATCAACGCAATTGAAGCCACAATTGTTAGCAACCAAAAGTTAGCATACTGGTTCAACTGAAAATAGTTAACCAGCATTCCTAAGATTAAATCGATTAATCCAACCGTTAACAAAGCATTCCGAAACCAACGTTGTGCATAATAAAAGCTTTGCGGTGAAATCATTGCCAGCATCGAACTATAACTATGTAAAGTGTGAGGTGTCTTTGCTGGACGAATTGAATACCAAATACCAATAAACAACATTACCATACCACAAATTAAATAGACCATACACTATACCCTCCATTATCACCATAAGTATACCATGTTTGCATATTTATTAGCGAACTAATCATTAAGTTTAATGCCTTTTGTTAGATATAATTTTACTTGAACTTCTAAATCAACTGGTTGCTAATCGTAAAGTTTGTTAGAATAAACAGGAATAAAAGTGGAGGTTATACTATGCAAACTAATTATCGTGGGGCGGTTTTTTTCGACTTAGATAATACGTTGTTAGACGAACACTCGCAAATAACAACCGAAGTCGCCACAGCTATGCAACAATTAAAACAAAATCAATTTTTACCAGTTATTAATACTGGTCGTGCGCCTCGTGAAATTTTAGATATTCGACAAGTTACCGGTATTGATACATTTATTTCATTAAATGGTAGTTACCTGGAACATGATCATCAAGCACTATATAAAAGTCAAATAGATACTCAATTAATCACAGCTGTCGTTGAGCTAGCTAATCAACTAAATGATGGGGTTTCTTTTTATACCACATCTGAAATTCGTACGTTAAAGTCAGATGCCAATGTTAATGATGCTTACAATCTGATTCACACCCCTATTCCTGAAGTTGATCCTAACTTCTACCAAGATCAAGAAATCTTGATGCTGTTATTATTAAACAAAGATCACGATCAAGCTTATTTTGACAAATTCCCACAATTTACCTATTACCGTAACAGTCCCTACTCTATTGACACCGTGCTATCAGGTAATTCTAAAATGAATGGGATCAAACAGCTCTTGCAGCAACTTGAATTAACCAATGTCCCTACTTATGGCTTTGGTGATGGCCCTAATGATTTGAGCATGCTTGAATTTGTTGACCACCCAGTTGCAATGGGCAATGGCATCCCTGAAGCTAAAGCTGCGGCTGAATTTGTCACCACTGCTAATACCGATCATGGCATTGTCAATGGTTTAAAACACTTCAATCTGATTTAACGCAACTGTTTAAACAAATAAAAAAGACCAATCTTTAACAATGGTATTGCACTGAATCCATTGATTAATGGCTGGCCTTTTTTATTTATCGCAACTTTATATTTTAACCGTTTTGATTTTTGACTACTTCGCGATTCGCATAGCAATTCGCTTGGTTAATTGTTGGTAGTGCGCATATAACAAAGTAAACCGGTTATTACTATTACTATCCCAAGGTTTAGGCTTACCGCAGTAATGAAGGACAACGGTATTTTCAGCAACCCAATGGGTATTGGCTTTGCCCAAACTACGTGTCAGGTAAGCAGCGGCTTGCCGTGTGTCATAATTCCAAATTTCTTCTGGAATCTCCTTAGTTACTTTCCCATAAAGATAGTTCATCACATCTTGATCTGGCAGTAATAGCCACTTGCCATGCTGATCAATGGTTTGATAGATATCATTTAAATGAATTAATTGTCGTGCTTTTTCAACATCAATCAATAAGACACCAGAATTATAATAGCCGTGATCAATTCCCAAACGAATATTATTAATACCTTCGCTAATATTAGTTAATCCCGAATGAACTGCCGCCGCAAAAATATTGTCTGCTAAATCAAGTTGCCAGAGTGGCTCTAACGAATTAATCACCAAAATATCTGGATCTAAATAGATAACTCGATTAACTTCTTTAGGTAGAATATCACCACAAACTAAACGATAATACATTTCTTTAGGATAACGCTCGACAGTTGGTGCATCTTTAAATAAATCTGCTGGTATTTTAATACTTGTCAATGACATCTTAAGCTGTTGTAAGAATTGCTCAAGTTCAACTAACTGTTTTTCAGGAATATCAGTATGGATTAACCAAACTTTTATATTCAAGCTTAAATTATTTTGACGTAAAGACGTCAGCATAACTTGTAAAGGCGGTAAATAAGCACTATCTAAGGTGACCATAATATTAACTTGTTCCTGCAAGATAACTACCTCATTATGATTTGACGTAATATTTTAAACTACTCCTATTTTATCATAGCTTCTTTTTGTATAAAAAATAGGATGAACGAAGTAATCTTCATTCATCCTATCTAGCTGGAGGCGAGGGGAAATCTACCATTATATATAGCAGTATTTTGACACTACTTTGACCAAAATTTGTCCAAAATAATTTGCTATGTTTTATTTTGTTCTAGGATCTTTTTCACCAGTCACTGCTTCCATTCCTTCGGTCGTTACAACTAATTGCTTGCCGAATTTTCGCCATGAACCTTCTGGCCACTTATCTGGGTTCTGTCGCAATGACGTTCTAACATACGTATCATTTCTACCCCAAATTTGAGCAGCGTCTTTAGCACTCATAATATTGGGGTCATTTAAATTAATCATTTGATCACCTATTAAACAAAGATATGATTGAGTGGAACCTTAATTAGTTCAACTAAATGCCTTATTATTTGTAAGAAATAGTGGCATTGCTTGTTATACCGGCAATAATAGATACTTGTACCACATCTGTACCGCATTATGACTTATCCACAAGCAAAACAACTATTTGATTTTGAAAATAGAGTATATTGTTCATATATAAAATTTAAACAAGCGTTCGTATTGCTATATGTATTCACAGCGTGTTATTATATTGACGTTGATATGTCAATCACGCTGTGTCGCTAGTCTTGGTCTGGACTAGCTTTTTTTAATACGCTTCTTTAACCATTTCGATGATTTCAGAAACAAAATCCGTTGGCGCCATTTCTATAAGAGTGGCTTTCCTAGTACTCAAGTCAAGAGTACGCTCTTGCTCCACTTCAACAAAACCTACTGTTTGTAGTCCATCTGGCAGCTGTTTGTGAAGCGGAAATCCGTTATTACTTGTGGTAATCGCAACTACTTTGGTCAGCTTTGTAAAACGATTAAAGTCATCATTTGAAATGACTAAAGCTGGCCGTAGACCTTTTTGCTCATGTCCTTTAGTAGGATTCAAATCAACCCAAATAATCGATCCTTGTTTCAGCATTATTTCACTCCCTTCTATTATCATATAGCTTGCCGTCACCTATTTAATGCTGGCTTGTTCTGGCTCCGGCAAGATTACAGGGCTTCGTTACCCATACTTGGTGCATCGAGAAGCTCACTTGAAACAGGATTTTCTTCAAAATATTTATCTAAATCAAAACCATCAAAGCGCTGAGCTAGTTTCGATAAGCTTGGTGCTTTTTTTAGTATAATTTTGTTTCCCTCTACTTTTAAAACAATCTCCTGATTATCTGGGTTGTCTATTCCAATTTGCTTCAATAAATCAATTGGTAATCTAACACCTTGGGAATTGCCCCATTTTACAATTTTAGAGGTTTTCACTACGTTAGTCATAAGCTTTTTCCTCCCATCTAGTATGCACTCTTATGTTGATACTTCTTATAATACATTCACAAGTATATACTAGGGATATACGATCGTCAAGGCTCGAACTACCTAATATTGCTATTTCATTAACAATATTAATGATACACACCATATCTTGAAATAACAACCTGCTAGCAACTAGATATTGTGGATAAATCTGTGGATAGATTGAATAACATACAAGATATTTTGGTTAAAAAATTAGAAAAATTCAGTTGATATGCTGAATCTTGCTAATTATTATTTACGCTATTTTATTCAAATTATGAACAAAAATTTTTTTAATTTCAATAAGTTTACCTGCTTACATAATAAAAAAGCCCCACTCAATCAAGAGTGAGGCTCGTGTCAAAAATCGCTCATAGAAGAACGATGTCAGGTTTTTACCCTGACATTATTAAATACGCAAAACTGCTTATTTGTTTTTTAATTTTGCAATTATTTTTTATTTTACACGTAATCTTTGGCCAGCGTAGATTAAATTAGCGTTCTTCAAAGAATTCAACTTAACAATATTAGCTGAACTTGTCTTATATGCAGATGCAATTCCGCTTACCGTTTCACCGGGCTTAACAGTATGATATACAACAGCCGTCTTGTTGATTACAGCTTGTACACCATTGTAGTAAGAACCAAGTAGCTTTTTACGTGTGTCACCTTTTCCATAGACATCTTTCTTAGTTTCATTAGCTAGAATTGTATTAGTTAATGAAATAGAACCAGTCTTGAGCTTGTGGTTAACAATAGCCTGAACACCCGTGTAGAACTTGCCAAGTGCTTTTGTACGAGCTGGCCCAGTGCCAACTTTTTTATTGAGAACATCATTTGCCATCTGTTCTAAGCTCTTACCGGCTGTACTATAAGCTGGTGTACTTGGCGTTGACGGTTTACTAGGCTCGGTGGCTTTCTTGTCACCGGCTGCAATCTTTTTCCAACCAGCCGCATCTAGATAAAAGATTGAACGATCAAGCGCACCACCGCCACTCGTATATTGCCAGCCAGTCAACGACTTCCAAGGTGCAGTTGAATAAGTAAAGTTTGGCGCCGTCCAGTTTTGTCGATCATCAGGATAAGCTGCTAACCACAAACCACTGATTGGCACCAGCTTAGCATTTTGCTTTGCGCCATCCATACCTGTATACAACAAGCACCAAACACCGCTCAATTCGTGAATTCGATTAACGAATTTGAGACCCCAACTAACATTTGACCATGCTGCGTTAGTGTATTCCTCCCAATCCAAAGCTGGAATTGCCTCTCCAAAATAGTTTTTACTATTATTATAGAAAAAATCTGCTTCTTTAATCGGATCACCACCGCGTGCATAATGATAAATGCCTAACAGCTTGCCACGCTTTTTAGCTGCTTGATATTGCGCATCTGCTAACGGATTTACATAACCCGTGCCCTCGGTCGTCTTAATGATAACGCCCTCGGCGTCGGTATTTTGAACAACTGAAACGTCCTGGTGACTTGATACATCAATTACTTTTTTTGACATTATTTTGCCTCCGCATTCTTTTTAGGTGTCTTATATTCAAGTGCTTGCGTACTATCGCCGATACCGTCAACGGTTGGATCGTTCAAAACGCCAGCGATTGATAAGACAGCAAACGCTGCATTGACGATATCTAGTAGTTGTTTATTGATTTTTTCGATTTGAAAATCGTAACCGAATGGGACAGCAATCACTTGTATCAATAGCAACGATGCTGGAATGATCGCTGCCCAAAACGATTTGTTTTTGATTCGTACTTTCCAATTAATTTTCATGATGGCTACTCCGTGTTAATCCTGCGTGATTGTATAGTGTTCCAATTTCTGTGTCATGCTGTGTCAGAGCATTTTCATGTTTATCTAAGCGCTCATCAAAGTCTTTACGCTCACGTTCTGCTTGAGCGGTTAAATTGTCGATTGATTGAGACAGTCTAGTCATTTGCTCACTCAAGGGAGCTGAAATTGAATCCTTAAAGTTGTGCAACAATCGTGAAGCACCACCATAAACAGTTCCCACAACCGCCACAATCGCAGCAAGGGACTCCCAGTTAATACCGTGCATTTACTCACTTCCTAAGCAGCGTACTCCTCGCCTGTAATTTCTTGATACTGTTCAGCAGTAATCCGACTGCATTTAACTGCGTCAGCTACCATTTCTTTAGTCCATAATTTCATATCATAAAAACTCTTAATCGTGTTGTAGTCTGGAAACATTATGCTTCTCCTCCTTGTTGAATCATCATTAATTGATATGCCATTTGCGCATTCTGCGTTTGCAAAGCCGTAACGTCTTGTGTAGTTGTCATTTGTTGATAACTTAATGCAGCTAAAGCTTTGTCAGTGTCGCTCGGTTCCGGATCGTTTGGCGTCTCCACTGGTGGCACATAATCAGCGTCAATGACTAGATGATTGTTGATTAACTTAGTGTGATTGACAACTAACGCATCAATCTCATCTTGATTAATGTCGTAGATAGTAAAACCGTCAGTTGTCGTTTCGCCCACTTGACGTGTGTCGGGATTGGCCCATCCGCTGGCCGTTACCGTGTTGTCTGCTGCTAATTTCAATTTAATTAAACTCATTATTAATATCACTCCTATTCTGTTGTTGGAAAATCATCGTTTGTTGGATAGCTTACTGTAAATGAAAGGTAACTATTAGCTGATACCGCCTTTGATGATTTTAAAATATTACGTTCGATTACAAGCAACACATTACTCGTGTCAGTAAGCATAGATACTGTACGTATTGAGAAATCAGGAGCAGAGAATCCAGCTGGCAATGTCAGGATCGCTTCATTAGCAGCCATGTCTTTAGATAGCTGAAAAGAGCCGGTAACTGTAACATTATTAATACTTCGTGCAATATCGATTGATCCTGCTTTGATTAATGGATTTTCGTTAGAACCATAGTGTTTTGTTAAAAATTGATTGCCAATTTGAATTATTGACTCATTTAATATTGCAAAATTTTCATTAATATCGTCTTGTGCGTTTTCTTGACTACGCTCTAAAATTTTTAATTCCATTTATTTCACCCCTAATAATCTAATCCGTAATGCTCTTGTACCCTCTGCAACCAAATAACTA
Organism: Lapidilactobacillus dextrinicus DSM 20335; assembly: GCF_001436095.1. Lineage (GTDB taxonomy): Bacteria > Bacillota > Bacilli > Lactobacillales > Lactobacillaceae > Lapidilactobacillus > Lapidilactobacillus dextrinicus. The sequence goes on from NZ_AYYK01000004.1 coordinate 360,895, forward strand.
TATGGTTCAGTCTCAGTAATTACAGGGTCCATCATCTTCCAAATTAACGGAACTTTGACATAAACCTCATTCTTACTTGGATAGCCAATCGTTGCAGGTATTGTTTCTGGAACATCGCCTAGCCAATTCGATTCGCCTAAAGCAGTCACACCGAAACCGTTCTGCCAACCAGTTACAATGATCTGTGGATACGGAATTGGCGTATTGGTAATCGTCCAAGTTTGCTGATCAGCTTTTAAAAGATTGATTTGATTTTGTAAATTAACTGCCTGATTACTAGTCAGCTGGTCAGTAATCGAATTCAAGAATGCTTGCCAATCCGCTTGCTGATTATTTAACTGTGCTGTACCTTTATCGATGATCATTTGCATATCAGTTTCGAATTTACCTTTTTCATCTTCGGTATACTGATTCATTTCATCAATAATTTTTTGTAATAGCGCTTGATATTGATCTTCAAGACCAGAAACAGAAACTTTTGAAAAAGGTGTTGAATACCCACAAACATTTTCATCGGCGCGCTTATCAGTAATTAAGTCGGCTGTAATATTCGATGCATTGCGTTTGATTTCAATAGTTGCAAGTTGTAATTCCACAATATCCGTCGTTCGAATAACTTGAGTATTACCTTGCTTAACCATAAGAGTCATAGTTCTCAAACCTTTATCCATTCTCAAAACAACGCTGTCTGTCCGATCTTGTGAGGAACTGGCAACATTAATGTTAAGCGGTAACGAAGTACTGTTAAAATAGCTACGCCCCTCAATATTTGCTGCACCAGACGATACTTGTACTTGCATGCCGCCAGTCGAACTTGTAGTTACTTTGAGCCCGTTGGCAGTAGTCATTGAAACACCATCAGTAAACAAATTGCTATAAAAGCGTGCAAAATCACTGTCATCATACATACGATCACCATCAATTGATAACCATGGATAACTCCATTCCATTCAATCAGCTCCTTCCCAATACGTCATAAATCGTTGGACTTTCCTTGCCAAAAACCGGCTCGATATACAGTCCCTTTTCGTCGTATGTCTTTTTAATTGTCGTAATTGTGGATTGTTTTTTTAAATTATATAGCTCTGAGCGAACTGTAACTGTATCTCCAAGGTTATAGTCTTCACCAAGTTTAAATAGTTTTGAACTGACTGGAACTTCACCGGTTAATGTCAATATGCGCTTACGTTCTGCTAATTTAGAATTACCGCGATTAACTAAAGCCGCATTGTATTCCGCATCAGTTAATGTAATATCATTTGACGTTTTTTGTAGATCACGTGCATCGACATACAATTCTTTACGATTCAAACCTGCTTGATTGTCCCCAACAACAACTTTTTTGCGAGCATTGTCTTCACCTTCACCAAGTACGATTGCTGTTGTTGATTCGTCATAATTGTTATTCTGATAACCGGCTTTTGTTAGATTCTCATAATCATCAGAGAACTCAACCACATCCGAAACATCTTTGCCTTTAAAAATTGTCAATGTGTTACCTGGACTACCCAGGCTCGTTGCTCTCTCGCCAATTCCAAAATCATATGACGTACATAGTGTTGTTAATTCCTCAGAAACTGTGCCATAACTATTTTGATATTGAATCGTATCAGTACCCAGGTTTGGTGATCCTGATAATTTCAAGTATTCGATCTTACGTTTAGTGTCAGACGGATTAACAACTTCGTTATTTAAATGGTCCCAAACAATCTGCTCGGGTCTAGCAGAACGATTGTAATTTCGCATGATAATACGATCAGCGGTTTTACCCAATAGCGAATTGCCCGTAACCTTAAGCTGTGCAGTAGCCTGATCATCAACAATTGCGTTATCTATATAGAAATACATACCCTCCATATAAATAACAGTATCCGGAATAAACATACGGATATGCTCGTTAATCAAACCTACATGTAATTCAAATGTCGAATACGTGTAATAGTTAAGACTGATTTGCAAGCTCTTGAAGCCGTCAAATACTTTTTCTGACATGAACTTCCATTGATCTGTTTTATCTTGAGTAAAAATCTCTAATTCCACTAAATACCACCTACTAACGGTTGGAAGTCCAATTGAACAATCACATTACCAATACCTGATGAAGCTTTAACTTGAAAATAGTTATTACCTTTCTCTAATTGCAAGAATGTAGAGTTAGGGTCTCGCAAAGGCATAGCATTACTATCTACGCCACTTGGAGTTGTCATAATCGCTTCTTTTTTACCTCGTGTAGTAACTAATTTAAACCGTGTTCCAGCAGGGTAAGCTCCTTTGAAGCGGAAGAATTGTTGAGTTAATACGTTATAGATTTCAGGGTCACTTGCTTCGGCTCCTAAAGTAATATAAAAAGTACCTCCTACTGCAACATCTCCATTATTTTCAACTGGTACAATTTCACCACTCTTCAACGTAGCAAATTCATAATTAGCAACTATTTCAAGTGGAAAATGATGTTTCTTCGTCGCTACCGCTAACGGTATTAACGAGTTGTAAACACTCATATCTTGCCAATAGGGGTCTAAAGCCAGGAAAGTAGCGGTAAACGTCTCAGTGATATTTTTAATTGGATCATCCATTTCTGGTGCCTTAACGACCAACACATCTATTGAATATTCATTGTTAAAAGCTCGATAAGTTAAAGTACCGGCTACTTTAGGATTAAGCACTCCAATAAGCTCTTTACGCAGCATATCTAAATCCTGTGGACTTATTCCAACAGCTTCACCTTTAATTGTTAAATCACGCGTATCGAGTTGTTCAGAAACCAGAATAGCGCCATCAAGTCCATATTGTTTTTCAGTAGTAATCGTATTCTCTACCGATCCAAAACCTTGTTTAGATATAACAACAAAAGGTGGTCGGGCACTGAACGAAACCTGTACACCATCAGCATTGGTATAGATAATTTCGTACACTATTCCCACCTCCTACTTCTTTCTTAAAGCCGCCAAATCCTGCAATTGTAACTTAGTTTGCCTTGCAATCTCCCGTGGTGTTAATGGGTGCGGTGATGTAATATACTGCGTTACATTAATGTCACCGTCATCTTGCCCCATCACTTCCATAACAGCTTGTCGGACATAGTCAAGCAACGTATCAATTGGTGCAACTGCTTCTGCACCAGCTTCACCAACACCATGTAATTGACCACCACCCGATGATAACAATGTAGGCTCATCAAAAATACCACCGTCAGCATGCCAACTAATTCCTAAACTTGGAATTTTACCTTTTAACAAATCTCCAATCTTCCAGCCTGCTGGACTAATTGAAAAACTTGGTACAGGAATATGCGGCCAAGAAATACTGAAATTAAAGAAGCCTTTAATTGTATCGATAATGCGTCGAATAATATTCTTTGCAGAATTCATTGGCCCTTCAATTGCAGATTTAACACCATTAAATACTCGCGATACTATTCCTGTTATCCCACTCCAAACATTTGAAATTGTATTCTTGACACCATTAACTACATTAGAAATAGTTGATTTAATAGCATTCCAAACGCTTGAGGTAACACTTCTAATGCCGTTAAAGATGCTTGAAACTAAACCCCTCACACCATTAAAAACATTAGAAACAGTATTCTTAATTCCATTTACAATGTTCGAAATTGTACTCTTAATTCCGTTCCAAACCGTTGATGCTATATTACGAATACCGTTAAAAATAGTTGAAATAGTATTTTTAGTCGCATTAAAGATATTTATAATGGTATTTTTAATACCATTAACCACATTTAAAAGAAAAGCCTTAATGGCATTCCAAATTGTTGATGCAACAATGCTGATACCATTAAAAATATTTGAAATTCCATTTTTTAAACTATTAAATAGATTAACAGCAGTACTAACAACCGATATTATTAACGACACAATTCCTGTTACAATAGCATTCCAGATAATAACAGCAACATCCTTGATACCTTGCCATAAATTAGTAAAGAATTGTCCTAATGCAGTAAACGTCTGGACCGCCAGTGTTTTTAAATTGCTCCAGGCATTACTTAAAAATTGCGTAAAGTTCTGCCAAATTTGCTGACCTAGCTTTGTTTGGGTAAAGAAATAAGTTAGCCCAGCCACTAATCCAACTATCGCTAAAATTATTAACGAAATTGGATTGGCATTTAAAACAATATTAAATGCTGTTTGAACCGCCGTTGCGATGGTTGTTATAGCATTCCACGCTGCTAAGAATCCAACAATTGCACCAATACCAACAGCAATCGGCATGAAGATATCCTTGTATTTCACAATGAAATCAAAAGCAGATTTAAGGCCATCTAGTGCCTGAGAAATTGCATCGACTGAACTATCAAACATTGTTTTAGCATTTTGACCAAACATTTCGCCGATTGTTTTGCTTAGGTTATTGACTAACGATCCAATCATCGATGGGATTCTAGGGACTAATGTTTGAACAGCTTTTGAAATTCCCTCGAACAATTTTGGCGCCAATTCCATCGCAGCCTTACCAGCCACACCAGCAAATTTCATTCCAGATTGAATAACAGAATCAATATTACCGGCACCAGACATAAAGTTGCTTAACGCACCTTTTGCGGTCTGAAATGATCCAGATAACGTGTCATTCTCTTTAGCATAATTACCAGCATACTTTGCTGTTTTCTCCATGAACATTTGAGTGGCAAGTCCGACTTTCTCTTGTGTCGTCATGTCGGCTGTAGATTTCTTAATGCCTTTAGACAATGCATAGTTACCAATTGTTGTGTCATTCATGGCGACACCAAGGTTATCCATCATTTCGAAGTTACCCTTGGCCATGCCACTAACTGCTTCCATAGCATCATCGGCATTAATACCCATGATTGATGCAACATCGGCAGCCCGTTGCATAGAGTCGCTTGTCATGGTCATACTCTCTTTAACAGAGAAACCAGCACCTTGATATAAGGATCCCATCTTATTAGCATTCGCTAAAAAATCTGACTGAGATAATCCCATATTCTTGAATGCATTAACACCAGTTTTTTGCATTTGTTGAGCATACTTACCAAATACGGCAGTACTACCGCCCATATTTTGTTCAAGCTCACCGCCCATGTTCATACTTTTTACAAGCAGAGCACCAGCACTTGCCATTGCAGCAGTTCCACCAACCACTATAGCTTTAGCACCCGTTTTTACGCCGTTTGCTAGCGAGCTATTAATTTTTCCGCCCAACGAATTAAACTGTTTGCTAACGCCACTAAAATCTATTTTCTTTCCTAGGCCCGAAAAAGTATTGCCGACACTTGTCGACATTTTCTTAAAAAAGTTCGTTAGTTTGTTTCCGGTTCCTTGACCTTTTTTCTCAGTTTCATCTAAAGCCTTATTAGCTTCTTTGTTATCGACACCGATAGTCCCGAATAACTTAAAAATTTCTCCCATTAGTCCACCTCACTTTCAGGCTTTAGCTTATTGGGTTTAACAAATTGAGTAGCAAAATCGAACATTTTTTGCTCTTGCTCTTTAGTAATTGGTTCTTTTTCCTTATTTCGAATACTCTTAAGACCTTGTGCCTTACGGAAATCTTTAAATGATTGTTGCATAGTAGTATGAAGCCACTGGTTATACAGACGCTCATCTCGCTCGGTTTCCAGTAAATATAAAATAAAATCCATTGAGTTACTAAGAAGATATGTCTTTAGCAACGCCAATGGATTTCCGTAACGTTTAAATAGTGTATCTTTTAAGAGATATTCGCCGTCCTCTAGGTCTATAGTAAGGACGCGATAGATTCGAAAAAATCTTTTAACTCTGGTTTTTTGAAGAAACTGATAAGCAATGTTGTATAGTCTTTCAATCCCAAAGATTGGATATCAGCTAGTGTTAAGCCCGTCAAATCAGCTAATAATTCGTTAACTTCGTATTTAATAGCCTTAAGATTGACTAAAACTTTCTGTAGCATACTCGCAGCCATTTCCATACCGCGTTTTTCTACTTCTTTTTCTGACAGATCAATTTTTGCCTGCTCAACCTTAGTTGGCTTTTTGGATTGATGATCCATTGGTACAACATTAGTTGCCTCCACATTACGCTCAAACATCTTGACGAATTCGTCTTTAATATCAAGTTTGCCGACAATTGCTAGTAAACTAAATAAGTCATCACCACGTAACTCACGCATCTCAATTGCCATTACTCTTCACCGCCATTTTCAATTGTGCCATCCGTATTTGGATAATAAATACGCCATGGAAATTCATCTTTAACTAGTTGTTCATATGAAGCGTTAGCCGTAATTTCTTGTTCAACTACAGCTTCTTTGTTGTCTTCTGTCTTGAGATCCATTGGACTCTTAACCAAACCATTATCCAAGGCAAAGATAATTGGCTTCTGTGTACCACGATGAACACCAACAACTGCAATCGACTTAATATAGTCTTCATTGGTTAAATAACGTTTAGCACGAATAACTTTATATCCTGTTGGTGCCTCATCCGCGGTTGCGTCAGTCATTGTTGCATTTAACGAGCGACGTAAGTTCTCTGCGGTCAATTCTAGTAGACTCGCTTTAACAGTCGCAGTGGCTGATTCCATTACATTTAATCCTTGAACATCCATAATATAAGTACCATCGGCCTCAATTTTGCGATAACCAAGTTCAATGTTTACTTCGACACCACCTTGAGTTGAGCCAAGTGGTGTACCTGTAAATTCTTTTGCTTCAGTATCATATTTAAAATCTGTAAAAATTGTTGCCGCATCAATAACATAGTTTTCTGCGGACTTAGCTGTATATCCTGTCTTAGGCAATACCATATTTTTTATTCCTCCAATCTACGGCTACATAGAACCGTACATTCCTGCGTTTTAACTGTTCATCATTGGTAGGTACTTTATTAGATCCTTGAAAACTAAATACTAATGAAAGACTACTCGTTAAATCTCTACGAGATATCAAGGCATCTTTAAATTTGTCTTCTAGTAGTGCTACACGAGCAGATGTGTCATGCCAATCAAAGATGTCTATGTCGAGATAGAAACCATCTTGATTACGTCTAATAGCTTCACTGTCGAAATTATACGTTGCATATGGGTAAGCGATTTTTTTAGATGTGTTCATTTCAAAAAAGGTTTGATCGTGTACGGATTGCAATATCTTCGCTAGCTCTTTTAACAACTCCTCCACGATTATGCCCCCTTAAACGTTGTTCCTAGTTCTCGACTAAGAATTTCTTTAACTTGTTGCTTATTTTGTCTAAAGGCTTTACGCATAAACGATTGTGGCTTTTGACCCCAAGTGAAATGCCAATCACCACCAGCGTCTTGATACGCCCATCCCCCTTTGCGACCTGAACCATTTTCAGCAAATTCCCCAGTACCAAACTCAACATAAATCGCATATTGCTCTGGTGATCCAACAATCCCAACTACTTTTCCATTCATGCTCTTCAACTGATAATCGATATTGTTTCGAAGTTGTCCGGTATTCACTGAAACATTAGATTTAGCAGTAGATTTGATAATCTCAAGTACCATAGTCATTGCACGTTCAACTGCCGCATCCATTTGCGCCAGTACTTTGCTTTTATTGCTAACAAACTTAAAACTGCTATCACTCATCAAGATCACCACCAAACTTAAGGTAAATTTCGTTGTGATGATGAACACCGACTGGATCATCTGAATAAGTGACTTCATAAACACGGTTTTCTGAGTCAATAATTCGCATTTTATCTGTTATACCTGGTGTATATTCAGGAACTATCAAAATATGTGTTGAGTCTTCCACGCGTGCATTTTGAAGTGTGTTTTCATTCGTTCCGGTCAATAGATCCAAATAACCATTAATCTTTTTAACAGGTTTCCACGTATCTATTAGCCCACCCATTCCATCACTTTCTTGGGTGACTTCTTGCAGTTCAAATGGCTGTGGTTTAAACATCAACCCCACCTCATTTTTTTATACTTTTTTAGAAAACTAAACTTTGCTGCGGGAAAGCCTTCGATATTATCGGTAGCATTAATATCATAATAGGTAACTGACATTCGTGCGATTGTTTCTGACTTAATTCCTAACTTGCTACCCATTTTGTGTTTGTATTCAACTAAGCCTTTGACCCCGTATTTTATGTCATTTGGATATTGAATTTTTGTTATGAACGCACCAAAAAAGGAACCTTCAAAAAAAGGTTCCTCATTAGTGACAGTCAATGTCGTATCTTCAATTGAGCTAATTACTGCTAATCCATCATTGTAAGTTGAATCGCTGACCTGAATCGTATCACCTATACGAAGTCCGAGCGGATAATCATAGAGTGTGATTTCTTGTGGGCCAGTGAATTTAATCTTACGAAAACGAATTAGAGTATTTTGAAAATTGTTATTGGTTAGATTCCTGACTATAGTTTCGTAAGCATCCAAATCACCTTGCGTCACTTTATCATCAATCTCTTTAGCTTCATCTAGTGTGATAATCATTAGACCACACTCCTAACTAACCCTCTGCTGGTGGTGTTGGAACGGTTAATTTACCCTTAGCAATAGCTTTCTTATTCTTATCAGGTACATAAGAACCATACTTAATTAATGACTGTAATGCAGTACCAAAGAAGCCAGGATGTTCTGTTAAAGCACGATATTCGTTGAAACCAGCAAAGACTTTACCAATACCATCAGCAACGAAGTAGGCATTTTCACTAGCTTTAAAACGAGCATCTGGTGTTTCTTCCAAGAAGAAGCCTTTGAACTTATACAACACGTTATCACCAATGTTTACTTGTGCACTCTTATCCGCTTTAGCTAAATCACTATCAACTAAGAAGTTATAAACATCAGATGTTACGTACGCGCGTTTAACAATGTCAGAGCTAACTTCATTATTAGTGAAGTACTTAGAAGCATCGTTGAACATCTTTGTTACACCAGCTTCTGTGAGCTCACCAGTAAAAGTACTACCTGCGCTTGCTGAAATACGTGCACCAGCCGTTGCATCAATTAATAATGCGATTGCAGCACTTTGTTTTTCCATTCGCTCAGCAACGACTGTGTCTAAATCATCATTGACGGTCGTAATATCAACACCTTCGTTAACTGACTTAGTCGCTTCATAAGAAACTGGCAAGTCAGTAGAAATAATTTCAGTCATTTCACCTAAACGACCAGCGTCAATTTTCTTAGTCTTGTCATAGTCGTTAATAATAACGTCCATATCTGACACTTTGACGCTAAAGGCTGTATCACTGTTAGAAATACCATCCAACACCTCTAATGTACCGAATGATTTTAAGAAGTGTGATTTAGCTGCAAATAATACTGGTAATAGTTCCTTGAATTGTTGTGAATAAATTTTTACTGCCATGATTTAATTCCTCCTATTTATCGTATTTCGCTATAATATCAGCGAAAGGATCAGCGTCATGTTGCTGACCGCTCTCAAGCTTATTGTCAACAGTCTGATAACCATTGCCCGGATTATCTTCCTGCTTTGTATCTTCCTTGCCAGCAAAGTAATCGGGAATGCTCGATTTTAATTCTTTAATCTTGTTGTCCAGGTCTTTTACCTTGCCGTCTTTATCAATTTCTAACTTACCCAATTTGAAAGTGGCATAATCAATATCTTTAGCACCAACAGCTTGTAACGCGGCCGACACTTGACCATTAATCTTCAAATCAGTATTTTCTTTTTCCAACGCTTCAGCCTTATCTTTTAGATCAGCTAATTCTTGTTGAATATCCGGATTATCCTTAGTCTTATCTTCAAGAGATTTCAAAGTCTTGTTTGCATCAGATAACTGAGTTGAAAGATTATTGTACTGATCCTTTGGCACAGCATTCTTCGGGAATTCTTTATCAATTTCCGTATTGGCCGCATCCACGTCAATCGTGCCATCTTCCTTAGTGTGCTTAGCTAGAATTGCTTTAATCCATTCCATTTTTCTTCCTCCATACCTTTTATAGCGGTCGGTTCCGCTTAGAGTGTCTGAATATACCGTCAGCTCGGTAATGGTGGGTTTAACGTCATCACCAGGACACAAAAATAGACCACATAATAAATGTGATCTAATACACTTGAACCATTTTATTAATATTTTCAACAGGAATGGCCATCCATTCACCGTCGTTTATGATAGCTTCAATAAACTTTGGCGGCGTGTCAGACATCAAGCGATTAATATCCTTGATATTTAACAAGGCTTCAATGGTGACAAATTCCCCATCACCGCCCTTATCACCAGTCCAGTACGTTAGCTTACAGCGTTTCAATTAACCACTTCCTATTTTTGAATACAAAAATAGCACCCAATCATTTGATCAAGTGCTAATCCCAGATATTTGAATTTAATAACTCTAGCGCTTGTTCACCATCTTTAGTAAGATCATAATTTTTGTCAAAGGACTTTAAGATGTGGAAATCCTCAATGGCCTCATAAACATTATCGACTTCATCGTCTGAATAGTTTCGTTCTTCGACAATAATGTTTAGTTTATCTTTCAAAAAAAGACGATCATTTTTTGATAACAGTTTATAAAGTTCCATCAGCACTCCCCCTCCTTATTTTTCTTCGACGTTTACTTGTAGTTGGATAGACTGTAATAATACGGCCATTATCAGGATTTATTGCAATTGTTGCGTAATCACCGATATATTTTTTACTTGGCCTTCCTTGACTATCATATTTAATACTATCAACTTTTATAGGATATTTAACTGTCCTAATAATGCTTTTAATATCGACACTACGTTCACTTTTTCTATCATACAAATGAGCGGACAGTTCATTGATTGTTATTCCATCAGGCGTCTTTAACCCAATTATAGCATCAGCTGCTTGATTTTTCTTGTTATCAAGCCATTCATTATAGTTTTTACGCTTAATAATAGTACCAGTCTCATTATCCATTCTTGTTTCAGGAGCAATACCATTAACAATATTAACAGTTGTACAACGACAACGAACATCTTCACTCGCTACACCAAACATTCGCGGTTGTTTGGCTGAATGACCATTAATCTTAAATTCCGCATCAATATCGACTGTTTGACCATCTAAATCACGATGATCATTACGTGTTTTGCCATCTAACGTTGCTAACCAGCGCTTTTGCATATCAATACCAAGTGATCTTGCGTGTTCGGAACTACTCTGCTGCGCAATTGACGAGGTACGTCCACCCTCAGTGACTACAATTCGCATGGCGTTTTTATAACTCGCTTCTGTCTCATTACTTACACGCTTAGCAATTTCAGCGTAGCTTTTACCCTCAAATAAACCCTGTATGATGTTATTAGTCACGTTTTTGGCTAATTCATTACGTCGCTCGTAAAGGCGCTTAGAAAGTCGTTTACCAGCCACTGGAGCATTGACCAAATTCATCACATAATCATGGTTGATCAAAGGTATCTGAATGGTAATATCTTGCGATTGTTCCAACGAATACCACACTCCATAATAGCCTTGTTCTGCTTGTCCGGCTGAGTAGTCTTTAATCGTATTCTCAATTGAATCAGAACTAGTGGATAATATCGCATCAATCTCATCAGCGACATGAAAAAGCCTTTCGACTTCTAAGCGACTAGAAAACGAAAGGTTAGGATAGTTTTGAGTAAATATATATAGCTTCTTCTTGATATCGATCAGAATTTGACGATAAGTATTAAACAACTCACTATCAGTCTTTTTGTACTGTTTCTGGGTCAACTTCTCCAGTTCCTGTTGCCACTTGTCCAACTGTTGCATCGTTAATCACCTCACGATCAGTTCCACTGGCTAATCCTTGAGTATAGGGTTCTTCTTCGAGTTCATCTTTAATCTCATCAAAGTCTAAATCGAATTGCTCGCAGATAAGCCGTAAAATTTCATCATCAGGTAATTGCGGTGCGGCTTCTAGAATAGTAGCAATCATAACCTGTTTAGTTTCAGCAGCAGTTTTCTTATTAGCCGCAATATCTGTTTCGTTAACCATTAATTCACGGGTAAATTCAAAGCTCACATCTGCTGGATCATATGCAGTATTCTTGCGTCGATTAATATCAGCGACAACCATCTGATTAATCCACTTGAGTAAGGCACGAATACGGACTTCTGTCTTGTTAACTTTCATGTTCAATAAACTGTATCGACTTTTAATAACCACATTTGTGATATTGCCATCCCCAATTTGTGTACTATCAAACGCCATACCAAACTTATAGATATTGGCCTTATCAATTTCCATCTTCGTCTTACGACCTTCCACAGGAATATTGACGGTTTGAATTTCAACACCACCATCTGCATCAACACCGACTGTTTTCTTAGCACGAATATTCTGACGTAACTTGGATAAGTCATCACCGTCGTATCCTTTAACAACATAAATTGCTTCGGTAAAATCTTGTAAGTTATTAGACAGAAAAGCATTCATGATATCGTAATCATCAATCAACGCCTTAATCGGTTTTAGATCATTCGTTTCTTTAGCATTATTTTTATAACGATAAAAAGGAATCACACCATAATCACGCCTCAATAAACTACCATCATCTCTAACTGCAACAACGTGTGGCCGTGGGTTGAGCGTAATATCAGTGTTAAGCTGATAGTTCTTAGTACCTTCAGCTTTAAAGAACCACACTTGCTTATCATCCCAAACTTCGGCAAGATGAATGATCAGCTTCCTACCATTCTTGACAATATCCTTATCAATGTTACGGACAATACGCTTTAATTGGTTGGTATCATCGTAAACAGGGAATACTGTTAATGAATCAGCAATCTGAAACGTTAATCGATCTTCAGCAGTTGTGCGTGCAAAAATATATTCATAACCTTTTTGTGAAGCACTAGTGACAGTGTCCTGTAAGAATACTTGAAAGTCTTCATCGTAATATGTTTCTAATTCTTGTTTTAAGCTATCATCTTCGCAGTCAAACGTTAATGGATTGCTCAATAATACCTGAGTCTTTTGATCAACAATTTCAGGAAAGAAGCCGTGCGGTATCTTCGTATTAGATGCGTATTTATCTTCACGCAATTCGTTATCATCATCAATATAAAAGATACGATTCTTCAAAATATCATTTTCGTGGTCGTAGTAACGCATCCCTTCCCGAGCTGTTTTTTTAGTCGGTGAATTCTTATCTAACCTAATTGCTTGCTTTAAACTTGATGCAATTGTATTTGGATCATCACTTAATAACGGATTTAGCATTGTCTCACCTCTAAATTAACCATCTTGTTTTACCATTCATTGTTTCAGCAATACCCGTCGTGGCATCAGGTGCATCATCATGCTTATTTTTACCTTCTCGTTGATACTTAGTCATAGCATCATAATAATCTGGCCATCGCGTCCGCCAATCAGATGGAAATAAGATATTTTGTTCTATCCAAGCGCTGTTGGAATAGATACGCGCTACCTTGTTAGCCGACTGAAAGAAGTCCTCAATAGCAGTTGCTGACTTACCACGCACACGATCTCTTATCGCCCGGGCAAATGACCGTCCACCATTGTTGCGTTCAATACGGGCTTTATTAACCTGATAATTAATTAACTGATTGGCCACAGCTTGTTCGGTATATTCCATCGAGTCTTGCGTATAAATCACATCAAGCACTTCGCAGATGCCGTCTTTGCGTTCTCCCCAAACAATTGAGCAAAGGTAATCAGCACCGGTATCAGCGGTATCGCAATATGACCATATCTTCTTGTAATCAGATCGTTCATCGTACGTTTGTAACTCATGGTAAAGTCGGCCTTTAATATCAATCGGCTCTTGCTGATAGTTAGCAGCGGCGATGTCAGCTCCCATTGTTTTCATCTTACGGAAATACTCATCTTTAGTTAAGATATCGTCACAAAGCATAGTGTCTGTTTCTTCATCGTAAGCTTTCATATTGACGTGTTTAACACGATACCCAGTTGCTGGTAGTTCACGAATGGCACGACCAGCCAAGTCATTGCTATGCCAACGAGTCATGATAATAATGATCTTGCCACCAGTCTCAAGCCGTGAAAGCATCGTGTTAACGAACCAATCCCAATGTTTCTCAAGTACCATTGCATTATTAGCTTCTTCAGCGTTCTTGATTAAGTCATCAATCATGATAATATCAGCACCAAAACCAGTTGCTGTACCTGTCGGCGATGTGGCCAAGTAGTTGTTATATCCTTTGGTCAGGCTCCATAAGTTCATAGCGCCATCGCCTTGTTTAATACCAACACCTGGAAAAACATCACTAAAAACAATCCGTTTCTCATCGGCTTTAATCTCTTGAATAGCATTACGAACACCCTTAGAAAAGGTTGTTGATAAAGTTTCATTGTACGAACCAGTCATAATTTTCTTAGTCTGATCATTTCCTAATACCCATTCAACAAATTTACCACCAGTTCGTGATTTGCCATGTCGTGGTGGCTCATTAATAACTAGCACATCATGCTGATCATCAGATAGAAAGTTCTGCAATTCATCACACAACATCATCAAAAACGACCGCTCAGGCTTATAAAAGTCCGACGCGGTCGTTTGACAATAGTCCCAAAAGAAACGACGTGACAATTCCAATTTTGCTCCCTGTGCAATTCTATTCATGATCTGCTGCCAGCTTTCGAAGCTCTTCGGTTGTTAAGTCAGCATATGGATTAGTAACCTCAACGCTACCTGACATTTCAGTTTTTGTGACGTACAGATTATCCATCTTGTTTAAAACATCGATTGCCTTAATTGAATCGGCTTCTTTATCAGCATCACGGGCGATGTTTGACAAAGTTACCATACGCTCTTTTCGAGTAAGGATTGCGGCATCTTGAGCCTCTTCAAGTAGCTCATTGTACCTTTCCAAAACCTTACCATTCTTATTTAAAATCGATGCCTTACTATCAACAGTTGTATCTTTCCATCTTTTTGATGCAGGATACGCCTCCCGATAAGCTTTGCGTTGACTCATGCCCGTAATAAGGCACTGAACAAACTTCTCGTAGCGGTAGTTCTTTAAAACAGGCACAGTCTTCACATTCCTTTCTATACACAAAAATTTATATATAAAAACGCCATGCTGAATATGCATGACGTTTAGGTTTCTAGTACTCCAAATGAAATTGATGTTCCTTGATTTTTTCAGCCATTTCTTCCCACACTTCAGCAAACGCTGAAGGACCATTAATATAATCTCGTAATAATTTTTTTAGTTCATCCTCAAAACATTGTTCAGCATCTGGATCAATTGGCTGAAAAACATCAACACTTGGACCATCAAAAGTACCTGAAATAACTGGGTAATAAGCACCATTAATTGATGCATTCCCCTTAAAGCCCAATGTATGGAATCCCTTTAATGTGACTTCTGTCACATTAATATTTCCCTGTTTATATTTATTTTTCATCTATACAGCCTCCTGTTTGTTATAGTTTTATCATACTACAACAATGATGTAATTTGTATTTTTATTAAACTGTGCACCTACAAATTGAACAACTACTCGGCTAACAACTACAAAATACACAAAAAGCGAACCGCCTCAGCCCGGTTCGCTCTCGTTAACTTTCTATACTACTAATTTACCACTTATCTTAACCTTGTTTAGCTCAACTTTGGCTCACCAACCGAATTTATCCTTGACGCTCTCAAAGAATTCAGTTCGCTTGCGCTTTATGGTTGCCATACTCATGTGTGAAGACTCGGCAACCCCACTCAACGTCAACGTTGGATGCTTTTTAAAATACAGTTCATTAATGATGTAGTTAGTATCAAAGTCTGTACAATCTAAGCACTCCTGTACAACCCGTTTATTCTTCTCAAGCGCCGTAATTCGACGATCATCTGTAATGGTGATGATTAAATCTTCAACCGGTGTCCCGGGCACATTACTACGACCGCCACCGATATTAACATCAGGGAATTCATCATGCGGGTAAAGCAGCTCTTGCTTGCGGTCATGCACGTACTGATCAATATAAGGATAGTCTCTGAGGATTTGTTCAATGTGCTTATAAATTCCTCGTTCCATCCTCTACCTCCTCAAAATCAAGCATTGGTGAAACTACATACTTCTTATTTGGTAAAACAACGTCTAATTTTGGATACCACTGAATTAAGGTTACGTCGTTATCCGTGAAATTTAGCCAATCATCAATTGCTGTCCTAATCAACTCGGCACCAGTTAATACCTGATAATCTACGTCGTTAATATTGATTTTTCTTGCTGGCATTTACTCACCTACCACGTTGACATCTTCATGTATATTGCCAATTAATTTTATAGCACCGTTAAGCTCACTTAGCGGAACGAATGAATGATAATTACTAGCCTTTAATCCAAAACAGCCTTGTTCAAATACCACCTGGTCAATCCATTGACGATAAACTTTGACAATGTCGCCTTCGTAAACGGGTTTACCCTTAACATCATTAATACCTGTGTACTGCTCAATTTGAAATCCAGCATCTTCATTAAAATGAACTCCTAACCAATCACCAACGGATCCCCATAGATCGCCAGTACGTGAGATTAAAAATTGATAGTCTTCGGTAGCGTATTGTTTTATTTTACTGTCCCAAATTCTGTATTTAATTATCCTCATTTGAATCCCTCCATAATCGAACCAATAATCAGTGTAATAATGAGTGCTGTTCCAGCAGCGATTGCTACAAGTACGCCGCTCAAAAATAGTTGAATGTTTGCTGTTAAAAAGTACGCATAAGCAAACATTGCCATGCCGACGATTATTAGTGTGATAAACGTTATTGCCAATACTTTTAGTAACTTCATTTTTTTAACTCACCGTCCCAATCAAGTATCAAATCAGACGGTTTGCAACCCAATCCATCTGCAATTTGTTCTAACGTGGTAAGTGAAATGGTGTTTAACCCAGAATAGATATTTTCCAGTGTTGTTCTGTTAACTCCACAAACTTTTGCAAACGATGTTTTGTTTAATTCCATGTTATGCCGATAATAAGTAAGATTTTTAACCAATACGTCATTAATAGTCATGTGTCAACTCCTGAACTGCTTTCCAGCCATTATGCTTAGCACGCCTTATCAATCTTCGTGGCGGTGTTGAAATGTGCAATCCAAGGTATCTTGCAAAATCTGCGGTTGTTATGAATACTTTTTCATCTTTACCGTTAGTCAATCGCCATATTTTACGATTGCTTTTGCCGAGAATTGCTCGATGATTATAAACTGATTTAGAGCTAATATTGAGCTCATCTGCGATTTGGTTGTCTGATAGCCCTTGTTCCCACAGCTCACGTAGTTTCTTTTTATCAACACGTTCAGAATTATCAGCTTCATAAAAATGAACATCATCGTGAGTTGATACTCGAACTGCTTTCCATCCTAGTTCCAGGGCTTTATTTTTAAGAAAGCCAGCTTCACTACTAGAAGTAGCAAAGAATTTTTTTAATTCAATATTATTTTCAATCAAGCGCTTCTCTTTACCACGAGTAATAATCCACTTTTTTCGGTTTGGTTCCCCAAGATGTTTAGACCGTGCTGCGACAACCGTTGAACAGTCAAAGCCCAATTCATCAGCCATTTTTTGATCGCTCATGCCTTGCTCCCACAATTCACGTAGATCATCTAGATCAAGTTTCTGGTTTGGATGCCTGGTATCACTTTTACTTTTACGCCAAACTCTGTGGGTTATTTGAAAACGTGGATCACTATCTGGAGCATTATCAACAGTACCGCCGTAGTCATCTTCAATTTCGTGAACAATATCAACTATTGAGGCCATTTCTTATCACCTCGCTAGAATGGTAAATCGTCATCATTGACATCAATCGGTTCACCGTTACCAGCAAACGGATCATTGCTAGCAGCTCTGTTTGAACCTTTTGACTCCAATAATGAGAAGTTGTCTACAACTATTTCAGTGACATACACACGCTGACCTTGTTGGTTATCGTATGAACGTGTTTGAATACGGCCGTCAACGCCAACTAACGAACCTTTATGTGTGAAATTCTTGAAGTTTTCTGCTGCTTTACGCCAAATCACACATTGGATGAAGTCAGCTTCGCGCTCGCCTTGTGCGTTCGTGAATTGGCGGTTAACTGCTAAAGTAAAGGATGCCACTGCCATGCCATTACCGGTGTAACGTAAATCAACATCTTTAGTCAGACGACCGACTAAAACGACTCGATTAATCATGTTTAACTCCCTCTCTCAACTGACTTAGAATTTCTAAGTTTCTTTGATGTTCTTCTTTTGTTGGTAGTCGCAAATCAATATGACTATTCAGCTTTTCTTGCATTTGCTTTCCCCAAATTGTTTAATTCCGCCATTTTCTTAGCGATTGTTGCTTGCATATCTTCATTTACTTTTGCTAGTGATGGTAATGGCTTAGTTTGACTAGGTTTTTTCATCCAAGAAGGTACCACACCAGCCGTTTTGGCTCGCTTAGGTTTCTGGTTCAGATACTGATCAAACTTATTGCCAAACAACGTTGTTGGACGCAAGTAATCGGCCATCTTGCCATCGTTAAGCCATTCTAATGTCTTAACATCAATCACCCTTTTGAAATTTTCTAAGGTGTAGCCATCATTGAAACGAGCCCGAATTAACTTCTTGTTGCTTTCAACGTTCTTGAACGACTTATTGGCTTTGCTGTTCAGATAATCAATAATTTCTTTATAAGGGATTGTGTCGGGTTTGCCCGACACAGTCTTTATATTATTTGTATTATTAAATGTAGTATTAAGAGATGTATTATTATCTCTAACCTTTTCTTCCCTAGGGGTATGCACCTTTTTGTCCATAGGGTATGGACAAATTCGTATATACCTATGCTCAATTTGGTTAGTACCCTCTTTGTACTTAATATCTTTACTAATATATCCATTATCATTGAGAGATTTTAACCAGTGCTGAATCGTCTTTTTAGAAACCTTATACAAGGATGAAAAGTAACTATCTGTTGCCCAGCAATAACCTTTTTCGTTACATAGTGCTGTAATTTCGCCGTACAACAACTTAGCCCCTTGAATCAGGTTTTCGTCATATCTGACATTAGCCGGAATGATTGCGTAATAGCTTTTCTTAGGTTCAGCCATTCCTGCTCTCCTTTCTATCAAATTGCTGTAACTGACTAGCTGTCATAATTTTAAGTGATACGATTGTTTGATCATTTAACTTGATCGGTACGAAGTGATATTTGGCCATGAAGGACTTGAGGCCGATCTTATGCTGTTCAATGTGGTGCTCACGACACAATGCCATGAATCGATGTTTACGATGATCAATGTGCTTACGATTGTTGCCCATGCCGACGGTCTCGTAATGGGCAATGTCAGCGTGTGGCTTGCCGCAGACGAAACACATGCGATACTTGAGGTATAAGAACAGCACGCGTGAAATATCGGCTGCCAAATAGAATTGCTGATACTTGAACGGAATGCCATTTTCTAAACAGAATTCCAATATGAATTCAATAAAGTCACCAGCCATAACTTGGCTCATTGCATCGCGTGCCAGACTAAAATCTTCAATGCCTTTAAAACCCGCAAAGGCTGTCTTCATCCATGCTTTAACAAAATCAGTTGGATAACCTGTGTAGTCGGAAATATCCCCAAATAAGCCGTAAATCATGCCACTTTGGTCACTTGTAATGTTACGTTGATCAACAATGCTCACATTGAATTCTGGAGCACCCTTAATTGTCAGACGTCGCGCTTCCTCAGCATCAAATTCACGGTCAAGTTTGAACGTCACTTCATCACCAGTTGCTTTGATGATTTTGCCCTGGTAGTTCATCACTAAAATGGCAAATCATCGGTCGTATTTTCGTTAACCATGGCAACTTGAATGCCGTGTTCAACAAGATATTTGTTAAGACCGTTAAGCTGACTCAATGTGCCAGTCACTTGAATAACGTCAGTAATTAGCGGATCATCTGGTATTGGCGTTTCTTCAGAATCAGCTGCTTCTTCAACAACCGCTTCTTGTTGTGCTTTCTGTTGCTCAAATTCTTGTTGCTTAGCGGCTTGTCCTTCAGCAATCTTACGTTTGCGTTCAACGTCGGTATTGATTAAGTCCATAACCTCGGTAACCGATTTAAAATCAAGTTGACTAACCCAACCAACTGGATCGATATCTTTGGCTTTGCAAAATTCGGTCAAAATCTTAAGGTCAGTCTCACGTTGTTGCTTCACTTTGACAGCTTCATCAACAGCTTGTTCGAGTTCGGCTTGCAGCTTAGTAATCGGTCGCAATTTGTCGTTCCAATTGCCCTTATTCAGCCACTTAGCGTCAATTTGCACGTCGTCTAATGTAATTGACTTACTCTCTACTAACTTGCTTAAAATGCGATTTAAAACGTCTTGGCGTTCTTGCTTTTCGTTGTCATCAATTTCCTTTAGTCCAGAACGAATTTGGTTCAGTGGTTCATTGATTGAACCTGTCAGTTCCTTAATTTGTTGCTCAAACTCATTCAATGGTTTGTTGTAGACTTGCTTAACGTTTTTACGATTAGATTCGATGGCATTGACGATTGATAGCAATTCAGTGCGTGCTTTGATTGCTGATGATTTATTTTCTCGTGTAAAGACCAAATTTTTATATCGATCAGCGTATTTCTCAACTAACGCCTTCAATTCCTCGTAATTCGTAAACTCTAACTTTGCCGGCTGGAAATCTAAATCAACCGGCCGTTCTAACATAATTTCATTTGCCATTATTGTTGCCCCCAGTGCACTTGACTTTGTTGTTCTGCTTGTTTCGTTGCTTGATCAAGCCCTTGATTATGCCTAACTTGCTTATAGAATGCCTTGAGATGCTCATATGCCTTATTGGCTTGAGCTTGTGTGGCGGTCTTGAGATTGTTGTAACCGCCAGCCTTTTGCGCATCTAACAGCACGCTCTTGAAATATTCATTGGTGCGGTTATTGCTGAGTGTGCAAATAGCAGTCGCCGCGTCGTTAATCTTTTTTTGCAGCTCTTTTGATGCTAGCGGTTCATTTGATACTGGTTGTTTAGACTGTGCTGACCGTTTGGATGATCGTTGCTGTGCTTTTACTTGTGGCTGTACTCCATCTGTATCATCATCAGTGACAATTCCAAAAATCGCGCTGATTGCATAGCGTTTAGCATACGTAATTACTGAGCCAGCAGATTGTGCCATGTTCATCTTGGCGCCTTTTTCCAATATCATAAACAAAGGACCAAATGACATCTGTTCGCCACTTGAATGAATCAACACCGTATTAATACCGATACTCACAGTATCACCTTCTTTTTTTGTGACAGGATCCTGGACTAAAGCTAAATCATTCTCAACCAATAACGGACGCAACACCGCCATAATGTCATCCAAACTGGCATATTTAGTTCCAGCAAATGGATTTTCTTGTGTTCGCGGCACTGGTTTTAAATCTTTTTGAACGTTGATCAATGCTTTGGCAAGATTGTCACTCGTCATTATCGTCACCATCCGTTTCAATGCTATACTCCTCTGCTTTTCGCAGCTGATTACGTTCATACGTTGCTTGCGCCCTATCAATATCAGATTGCTTATACATAACTAGCCTCCATGTGGTACAATTACCACGAATAATGTTTTTGTTTGTTGGCTACTACTCATGCCGGTGAGTGGTAGCTTTTTTTGTGCTCTTGCCGAAGAACGCCTCTTGATTGACGATGATCCACATGAAAGTTGCTCCGAATAATAGATCGCTGAGTCCATCTCGCAAATTAATTGGAACAATCATGCCAACCAATAACATTGCGATTGCTAACATTAATTTTGTGTGTTTCATCTGAACGCTCCTTTTACCAATTAAACTCACTCCAATGTCTGTCGATAAACTTAGCCATTTCGTAGGCTTTAAATTTCCACGGACTGCCTTTTCTGCCTGAGTGAATGATCAATTTGTCGTCATACATTTTTTGTATCTCACGACTGTATTTAGGGTTATAAAGAATGTTATCTTCTATCCAAGCCTTAGATTTGTTGCCTGTCCAAGCTCTTAAATCCGCGATGTTCCAAGTCTTTCCGAGTAACGAATCACCATTACCGAGTTGGCTAGTGTCAACAACTTTGAAATTTGATGGTAGTTCAATCGTTGCTGTTGCCTTAATTGTTTGAGGCATTGCTCCCACCTCCTATTTTCTAAATTCATCTAAGCTAATATCTAATGCATCAGCGATTTTAATTAGTGTTGATAGCTTAACGTCTTTAGATATTCCTTTTTCAAGCTGATAAATAGTGGCTGTTGGTAATCCTGTTTTTCTAGATAATCCATAAGCCGTCATGTGATGTTCTTCTAAAACTCTATTAATCGTTGTGGAAACGTTCATAATTGTCATCTCTTTCGTACTACATATAGTTACAATATTTTTTAAAACACAACATATAGTTGAAACTTTATAGTTATGGCACTATAATAATTAGTGAACAATCCCTCCTTCAGGAAACGTTTAATTCAATTAAATCGAGGTGAAACAGATGGCAAAATCTTCAAGCCGTAAAACAACTTCTTCAAAAGTTGCTAAAAAAGCGTCAAAAATTTTGCGCGATGGTCGTACTAGTAAAACTAGTAAATCTGTAGCTGGTAGTGCTCTGGCTCAAGCAAAATCTCACAAAAAATAATTTAGTTATCTCAATATAAGGTGGTGAATTAATATGAAGTTTACTGGAGCTGTTATTAACGAACAAGGCATTGATTTTTCAATAATTCAGGTAAAACCTGGTTATCTAACTCAACAAAATCTTCAATCAATACAAAACCAGGCGCCAATTAATTTTCCGAGACCCGTCATACTAGCTGAACAAACGACGGATGGTTACAAATACTTAGGACGGCCTGATATTGTCAACTTCTTGAGCGGTATCTACGTTGAGCAAATTCCGTGGCAAAATTATTCCGTTTAGTTTTTTTAAATTAATTGCTTTTCCAAAAGACTCATTCGATGGTGCTAACATCTGTTTGAGTCTTTTCTTTTTCTGCCGTTTATTCATTTTACTCATCTCCTAAAAGCCATATTTCTTTTGCAGATATTCGTAAATATCATTAACTAATGATTCGGATGCTTTGGTAACTGACTGTGCGTTCAAAGATAAACTTACAAATGTTCTAGACTTACCAAATTGTTTTGCTAATGTAGTTTGTGTTTCTTGCTTTTTATGAGCGCCAAGCCAAGAAAGAATCGCTTTAGCACGTTCATTTGTTTCTGTTCGGATAAACATTATTGGCCTCCTTTGTATTTTTTGTTAACAATTATTCGTTGAAGCTATCCCGTTCTAGCAGAAGTTTGAATGTTGCTCTACCCTTGGGCGTTATCAACGACTGTAAATGTGCTTTATCTGTCCACTCACTTGCAAACTCTTTAAATTCAAATAGATCATTATCATATTTTGCATAGTGTTTTAACTGACGACGTTTATCTCGATATACATACTTATGATCCAGTAACCAATCAATAAACTTTTTCTGTTTTATATGAAGTTCCTTTGCCGTATCTCGAAAGTTGGTCAGTAAGTTACGTTTAACTAAATCATCGAAATAATCAGCTTTGGGCTTCATTCTTTCGTTCTCAAGTTCGAGCTTTTTAACCTTGCGTGTTTGAATTTGTAATGCACGTTGGACAACCATTTCTGGATTGTTCCAAGCTTTTTCAACTTTGATGAAATAGTCTCGTATTTCATATCCTTTTTCAGTTCCGGTCATCATTGCGATATGTTTAGCCATTTCTGTGGTGATTGCATAATCATTTATTTGCTTAATACCGCCATATTGATTTTGCCGTGTAGTTGTAACTACGGAGCTATAATCGATACCCTCACGGAAGTTTTTGAAATTTTGTGTAACCCACTGACTAAAACGCGTTTTTATTTCTAGACCTTTGTGCAAATCTCGTGCACTAACTAACTGTTCATCATTTTCATTCGTTGTTACTTTAATTAATTCGTTCATCAACTTATCCTCCTTTGTATTTTCTGTTAAACATTGTTAAGAAAACTATTGAAATTTTGTATGCAGTGGAATACAATAAGTTCATAGTTAAATAAGCAATAAAAACGTTATTCGTCGCCTGCCAAGTTGATTAATAACTGTTTTAATTTGCCTTATTTATTAACTGTATTTCTTAACAAAGATTATTGTATAATACTGAATACAAAAATGCAACACTTTATTATTCAGAATAATACATTTCTTTGGTAAAGTTTGGAGAAATGTTGATATGACAATATTTGAAAGAATTAGTTCTCTCGCTAAAAAGCGCGGTTTAGGTTTACGTACTGTCGCGTCTAAAGCTGGTCTTGGTGAAACTACTATTTATGGGTGGAAAAAGCGTACTCCTGATTCTTCTAATTTAGAAGCAGTCGCTAACGTCCTTGGTGTTACTGTCGATTACCTACTTGGTAAAAACGACACTCCAGAATGGGCAAATGATCAGGATACTCATGATCTAAAAGAATTTCTTGAGAACAACGCCGACAGCATGACTTACGGCGGCGACGATCTTACTCAAGAAGAAAAAGAAAAATTGAAAATTGCTATGACGCAGATTTTTTGGAATCGTCATAAGCACGACTAGGTGGCGAGTATATTTGGATCGAATTAAAGAAGCCATTGAGGCCGTTATTAATCGTTACCACACTGCCGACCCATTCGTTATAGCAGAACGTTTAAATATAGAAGTAGATTATGCTGTCCTTGGTAAAATGCCGCTTGGTAAAACTATGTATGATAAAGAGCTGCCGATCGTCATGTTAAATGATTCTCTACGGTATTCACCACAACGCTATTTTGTAATGGCACATGAATTGGGACACGTAATTCTGCATGAGGGATTAAATAGCTACTATACAGGAATTACAAGTGGTCATGACAAACTAGAAAATGAAGCCAATGAATTTGGTGTCGGATTAATAGGACTTCTCTATGTTGAAGATAACGACCGTTTGCCAGAAACATTTGAAGAAGTTCAGAAAGAATACGGCATTTATTAAAGCATAAAAAATACCCTACCGCCGCAAACGAGTAGAGTACGTTATAACTTGAACAAATATATTATATCAAAATAGGTTTTGATACTGGAGGTCAAAGGATGGAATTAAAAGGAACGAATGGCGTATTAATTGCTTATGACGATTATGTTGAAATTTCTAGAAAATCTCTTGGCGGCTTTATAACCCAGGGAAATAAAGGTAATAAGAAGTTCTTCTATAAAGACCTAATCTCAATTGAGTATAAAAAACCATCAAAATTGGCTAATGGCTATATTCAATTTGTTGTCAATCCAGAGATGGCAACTAGTCAAAGCGTTGGTATTACAGGTCAAACTAATTTAGATGCTTCTAAAGACCCAAATGCAGTAATTCTGCGTGCTTTTAAAAAAAGCTTTGCTAAGGAGACCGAAGAATTCTATAGATATGTTGACAAACGGCTTTCATATTATAAAACAGAAACAGACAGGAAACCCACTGAAATAAATGATCTTCGAAACCTTAAGTCACTCTTAGACGATGGCATTATTACTCAAGAAGAATTTAATTCGAAGAAAAAACAGATTTTAGGAATTTAAAACATAAAAAAGCCGTCTGCGCTGGGCACGAGGACGGCTAATAAAAACATAACGCTTGTTACAAAATTAATTATACCAGAAGGCTGGTACAGGAGGAATAGTTATGGCAAAGAAAAAGATTACGGGTGATGATGGGAAACAATACACAGTTAAGGTTAAAAAACCTTTCTACAAACGTGTTTGGTTCTGGATTTTAGTTGTCTTGGTTGTAGGCGGCATTGGATCACAAATGGGTGGTTCATCTGATGAAGACGACAAATCAGCAGCCAAAACAGAAGAATCAAGCAAAATTTCTGATAAAGAAGAATCCGAAGAAACGGATGACTCTTATAGTGAAGAACCAATAGAAAGTTCAGAGGAAGAATCTTCTAGCGAAGAATCAACCGCAATTTCCGAAGAAGAATCATCTTCAAAAGAAAGTAGCGAAGTTTCGACTGAGTTTACCAATGCATTAGCAACCGCACAAACATACGTTTCTACCATGCATCTTTCAAAAAACGGCCTATATGATCAGTTAACATCTGATGCTGGCGAGGGTTTTCCAGAAGATGCTGCTAATTATGCTATTTCAAAAGTGAAAGCAGACTGGAATAAAAACGCTCTAGAAACCGCAAAAACATATGTTACTAGTATGCATCTATCTAAAGCTGGTGTTTATGATCAGTTAACATCTGATGCTGGTGAAAAGTTTGCAGCTTCAGAAGCTCAATATGCCGTTGATCACTTAAAAGCTGACTACAATGCAGCGGCTTTAGCAACAGCGAAGACCTATCAGTCAGAAATGAATATGTCCACAGATGCTATCAAGGAACAATTAGTTTCTTCATCAGGTGAAAAATTTACCCAGGCAGAAGCAGATTATGCAATTCAAAATTTAGATAAGTAGTAATTACTTAGCTCGTAGATATAAAAATAGGAGAAAACATGGAAACAAGAAATGGTAGAAGCTCTTTTTTTGATGGCGGACTACTTCAATTAATTGGATGGTCGCTTTTAGGAGCGCTAATTACAATATGTACATTGGGTATTTGTTATCCTTGGGCGATAACAATGATATATGGTTGGAAAATCAACCACACGGTAATTGATGGTCACAGAATGAAATTTAGCGGCAGTGCGATTGGACTATTTGGAAATTGGATTAAATGGCTCTTGCTAAGTATCATCACATTAGGTATTTATTCTTTCTGGGTTCAAATAAAGTTGGAAGACTGGAAAGCAAAGAATACATCCTTCATCAATTAAATCACCTTCCCCCACTCTGGTGACGTGCGCCGGTTCGATTCCGACGGTGGGTGTTTTGAAAAATAATTTTTTAATAATTGAGGGTGAATTTACGATATGATGACCTATACTTTCAAAAGTATCAATCAATTTAATATTGATCAAGCACTTGATATTCAAAAAAGCAAAACAAATACTACCAAATACGGAACCATTACTCCTAGTGATGAGATAATTAATTTCGGAAATCAGAATTGGAATACATTTCATTGCGTCCAGCAACAAACACATAAAACCACAATTTTCATAGGTACACATCCCTATGAAGAATATGACGTTCACAATGAATTTAATATTTATGTAAATTCACGGAGAACAATGCTAATTGCTGTTGGTTCATCAAAAGTCGTCAGTGCTTTTTTAAAAAAAATAAATGAGGTATTGGATGATAAAGTGTCCTTGAATGCTGTACAATTCGATTTTGATAGAATATCAAATCGACTTGCATCTGTTAAACAAGCATGGTTCTCACCTAATGTTTCAGGGTTGACAGCAAAAGGTTACATGGGATTAGGTGTCAAAAATCAACCCGATGTTGTTCAAGCGATAGAAGACCATACCGCCACATACCTTGGTGTCTCAATAGACATCGATAATATCGCACGTTCAATCGGTTTCTCACAAAAAGGAGCTATTGTACTAATAAATGCACACCAGCCACTAAGCAATTACGAAAAAATCAATCTTATATACACGACTTATCGATATGTGACAGGCAATAATTAATTAATATTTTGTAAAACAACTAATTGTCGAAGAGCATCACTACATGCTTTGAAATCATCTGAGTTTAATTGTATATACCCTTTTTGTACTTTTGCGTTAACCTTAGAGTTGATTATAAATTGTAAATTAAAATTTGATACGTCGGTAGCACCATTGGTTCGAAGAAGATATCCGTAAAATGGATTGCCCTTCTCAAAGAATAAGTTTATTCTCAATCGCGTTTTTGTAGAATCTACATTATTTGGTGCTGCAGTGGCCAATAGATATATTTGTTGCAATTGGTCAACACCCTTAAGACGATTACGATAAGAGAACGAAGCGGAGTATTGAACGTAAATCTGATAAGTATCTTCTTCACTGGTTTCAGCAAAACTAAGTTTTAGACTTTGTTCTCCAGGATTATTAATTAATATTTCGTTTTGTGAACTTTTTGGATCATCTATACGTTTTGCATTTAGCCTTTTCTTCTTCAGCTCTTCAACTAGTTCATTAGTATAATCGTTAAAAAAAGTATTGTTCAAATTCTCATCCATAAATGTAAAATCTAATTCTTGTTTCCAATCAATTTTTGGATTAGAAAACCACTGAAGTGTTTTCTGAACCAATATAAAAAAATCGTTTTGATTATCATAATAATATTGAAAAAGAGCAGTTAAAATTGGAATCAATGTTAATATGCCAGATATTAACTGACTATTAATTTTTGGGGTTATAAAACCTAAAAAAGATAGACCAATAGCAATCAAAGTAACCACAATTAGTTTTATAGTATTCCAGTTCTTCATGTTTTTTCACCCTTTCAATTTAATTATACATGAAAATCATTCCCAAGAACATATGTTTGTATTGAGGATAAATAACAAGCCATATCCCCCACTCGGCAAAGTAACAGGACATGGCAGCAACAGAAACATACATACAGGTATGCAGTTTTTGTGTACCCTAATTATACCAGATTAGGAGTGATCTACCATGGCAAGTTTTAGAAAACGTGGCAAAAAATGGGAAGCTCGTATTTCATTTAAGGATAAAGACGGCGAGTTTAAAACTAAATCAAAAGGTGGTTTTGCTACTAAGAAAGAAGCACAGTTATTTGCTAATGAGAACGAAGTATTAGCAATCAATGGTGAGCTAAGCAGTACCGCGCCCAAGCTGTTCTCAGAATACTTTAAAAACTGGTACGAGATTTATAAAGAACCAACAATTCGCGATCGTACAAAGATTACTTATAAAAATGCGCTAATGCATCTCAAAAAGCACTTCCCTACGCAAACAATTGAAGAAATCAGTCGTGAAGACTATCAACATTTCCTCAATGATTTTGGAGCAGATCACTCCAAGTCTACAATATCTAAACTCAACTCACTCTACCATGCTTGTGTTAGAAACGCTGTCTATGATGGTGTTATCAAACGTGATTTTATTCAAGGAACACAAATTGTCTACGACCCAAAAAGAACCTGGACAATCGAATATCTAAGTATTGATGAAATCAAAAGTATCGTTGCTTATATCGTTGATAATGCTAGTCATAAATATGTATCACAGTATATGATTTTAACCGCCTTAATGACCGGTATGCGCCCCGGTGAAATCGGTGGCTTAACTTGGAACAACATCAACTTTAAAGACAGCACAATAACAATTAAACGGTCTTGGCATGATGTTAAGAAACAATTCGAACCGCTTAAAAACGAATCATCATATCGAACAATTCCTGTCGATAAATGGCTGCTAGACATTATCGATGGACTGCCAAAAGATGATCCACTAAATCGAGTATTCGTTAATCAAGGTGCTGTCCCTACTTCCACAGCGGTAAATAAATCACTTCGTAAAATACTTAAACATCTCAATATAGAACGTAGCGGTTTTCATTTCCATAGTTGCCGTCACTCACACGTGGCTTATCTCCTGTCCCAAGGAATAGATCTTTATGCAATATCAAAACGTCTTGGTCATAATGACATGACAATCACCGCTCAAGTTTATGCTTATCTAATTGATGAATACAAAGCTAAGACAGATGAGCAGATAATTAAAGCGTTAGATGGATTACGACCAAATTGACCAAAATTTGTCCAAAATGATTTTATTTTTTTATATTTTTTAATACAACATACAAAAATAGAAACCCGATAAACGTTGATTTATCAAGGTTTCTATTTTTGTAAAAACATTCTTATTATTACTAAAATGGAGGCGAGGGGACTTGAACCCCTGTCCATACATACTGCCACGTCAACATCTACACTTATAGCTGTACAATTTAAAATTTAATCAATAATGCGCGCCGCACCGCATGGCTAACCATTATTGACGAGCTTGATCATCTCTTCTTACTTATTCAAACGGCACAAGCAAGCGTAGCCTATTCAATTTGAGACCCTAAATCTGAGTTCTAGGCTAACCCAGCAGGATCACGCTAGCTGGTTTTTAGGCAGCTAATGCGTAAGAATTTTCTTTGTTTGCAGTTATATTTAACTGTAACGTTTTAACGTAGACGTAACCTACGAAGTGCAATTCACGCGCAGATACACATGTCGAATCCGAAACGCCCCCGAATTCATTAAATATTATAGCACGCCTCGCTCTAAAATAACACTCTAGTGCAACGAGTTCATTATTTCACTTGAAAAATTTATCTGATTAAAAAAGGTTCAATCCTTTAAACGGATTGAACCTTTTTACATTAGAGTTGATTTTGCTTAATTTTATTTGCGGCAAAAGTGCGAATTTCTTCGACTTCACCCTGTAATTTTAAAATACGCGATCGCTTTAAGAAGTCGGTTGTCGTCACTTTTACTAAATGACTGTTTGTACTTGATTCAACCTTAATCGAGCGAATATTGCGCCAATCCATTAAACCATTGACACTAAGGGAAACCAAAACATACTTCTCACCAATTCCTTTACGCAATAGTCCCCACGTTAAAGCAGTCAAAGCAATCGCCATCATAACCATCTGACGATTAAAATCCGTTTGGCCTGAATTTATTGTCAATAAAATAATCGCAAGTGCAATTATGATGCCGGCTAAAGC
The DNA here is from genome assembly GCF_001436095.1 of Lapidilactobacillus dextrinicus DSM 20335. GTDB lineage: Bacteria > Bacillota > Bacilli > Lactobacillales > Lactobacillaceae > Lapidilactobacillus > Lapidilactobacillus dextrinicus. Next base: position 391,410 of record NZ_AYYK01000004.1, read on the forward strand.
ACGCCAAATGGTAAATGGTGTGCGAAATTTAAGCTTAGTGTAATTTAATAGCAAAATAACCAAATCAAACAAGCAAATTAGTAGCGCCATAATTAAAAAATTTATGGACATAAAGGAACCTCAATACTTTCTTAAACTAACCCGGTCAATTGCACCGTATCACGGACAATCATTAATTCTTCATTTGTTGGCACAATTAGAACTTTGACTTTAGAGTCTGGAGTTGAAATAATGCGTTCTTCAGCTTCAACATTATTAGCTTCTTCATCTAATTTAGCACCAATAAAGCCTAAACGTTCAACAACCATCTTACGAATAGGAATTGAGCCCTCGCCTGTACCTGCTGTAAAGACTAATGTATCAACACCGTTCATTTCAGCAACATAGCTACCAATGTATTTAATTAAGCGATTAACATAAATATCAATTGCTAATTGTGATTCTGGACGGTCTTCACGCGTCTTGAGTAAATCACGCATATCTGGCGAAAGTCCAGAGATACCCAGTAAACCAGATTTTTGATTCAAAATATTAATCATGTCATTGATATCTTGAATATTTAATTTTTCCATTAAGTAGGCAACTAACGATGCATCAATATCACCTGAGCGCGTACTCATGGTTAATCCTGCTAATGGTGTGAAGCCCATTGAAGTATCAAAAGACTTGCCATCTTTAATCGCTGTAATTGAAGCACCACTACCTAAATGCATGGTAATCATCTTTTGACTCTCTAAAGGAACACCTAAGATTTCTGCGGCACGTTGAGAAACATAACGATGACTAGTCCCATGGGCACCATATTTACGAGCACCATATTCTTTATAATAGTCCAATGGCAAACTGTATAAATAGTTAACATTAGGCATTGATGTATGGAATGACGTGTCAAAAACTGCGACTTCTTTAGCATCAGGCAAAGCTTTTTGGAAGGCTTCAATCCCCTTAGCCTCATTAGGATTATGTAAAGGCGCATAATCAGCTAACTCAAGAATTTTTTCTAGATTTTCTGGTGTTACTTCTGCAGATTGTTTAAAGAATTCACCACCAGCAACAACGCGATGGCCAACCCCCTTAATCTCATTGATATCATCAATAATGCCAGATTCTGACAAACGTTGTAATAATAAATTAACCGCAACGTCTTGGTTAGGAATATCAATATCTTCTTTGGTTTTTTGACCATTAAATTTCACAATAAATTTGGAGCCAGGTAATCCTAAGCGATCAACCATTCCTGAAGCAATTTCAGTTTCTTGAGGCATTTCAAACAATTTCCATTTTAATGTTGAACTTCCTGCGTTAATAGCTAAAACTTTTACCATGCTAAACTCTCCTTGTTTTATCAGATATGGTTCTCTTGGGACCAACTCTTGAGTTGACCTGCAAAATTGCGTAGCTCTGTGATGTTATTCAAGTCGGGAACATTCGCCATCATGACATTTTTAGCTTGCTTAGCTTGGCCGCCATGATTTTGTAAAACTAAAATTGCCTTTTGCGCCGCATTATCCTGAAAAACACCATGCGGTAAACTCAATAAGCCTTGCAAATGAACCTTTGTCGTCACCCAGTGGAGTAAATCCGTTGCTTCAGATTGTTCAAACAAATTAGCAGGAACAATAAATAAGCCCAGTCCACCTGGTGCTAGAGTCTTCATGCTTTGTTCTATCAATAAATAATGAGCAAAAGAGTGCCCACTCTTTGCTCTTAAATCAAATTTTTCTGTCCGTGAATCAACTGGGTAATAACCTACTGGCAAATCAGCAACTACAACATCTGGCCGAGTTGGTAATAACCAAGGTGTCAGTGCATCTTGATGCATTAAGGTCACATCTTGGTGCAAATAATCCGCCAATACAGCGGCTAGTGCTAGTAAATCATCATTATTATCAATTCCAAATAACGATAACTCACGTTTCTCAAAAGCAAATTGTTGTGCGATGTTAAATAATAAATTGCCAGTACCGGCAACTGGGTCTGTAATCACAAGTGGTTGAGATTGATCAGTTTTAAAAAGATTGATTAGTAAGCTTAAAACAAGACCAATTGAACCTGGTGTTGCTTGTAAATTAGCATTAGGACGATCAACTTTTTGCCAGCGGATCAACAACAATTGAAACAGCGCCAGTAATTCTGTTTTCGAGAGATTTGCAAGCTCAATTTGTTGATATAGCTGGTTCAGTTTTTGAACTGTTTCTGGTGTTGGTGCACCATTTTCAACGTGGACCTCACGTTGCTGTAAATTATCCAAAGTTTCACTTAAAGCTGATAAATAATCTGTTTTAAGTGCCTCTTTTAATACTTCAGTTGCTTGATTAACCAACTCATAGGGACTTTGAATTTTCTTTGGATCCATTATAAAAGTCACTCCAATCACTAGTGCCTACGTTTTAGTTTACCGATAACTTTATCGATATGCAAGCATTTTCAAAACGATTATATCGCGGTTAGTAAGATTTACATAACTCTCATTATTTTAAACGATTTTTCTTAACTTTCAAGTTACTTTTGAATTTTATGGTGTACTTAACTCATGAAGGAGGTGAAAATGTGACAATTGCAAATGATGTTCACGAATTAATCAGAACGGCCGTAGCCAAAGAATATCACGACTTATTTTTTAAGCCCCAATTGGCTGGTTGGCAATTAATTGGACGCAATATTTTAGCAACAACGTTACTTGCTGAATTATCACTCGAACAAGGACAAATTATGATTAATTATTTGAAATTCCAAGCGCAAATGGATCTAAGTGAACACCGACGTCCGCAAATTGGCGCATGGCATTATCAGCAAGATGATTTAAGCATTGACCTACGATTAGCAACAGTTGGCGATTATCTTAATCGTGAATCGCTCGTCGTTAGACTATTAGCACAAGAAACAAAATCATGCGCGTTTATTAATCCAGAACGTTATCAAGAATTGCACAAACTACTAAAACGACGTGGATTATTAGTTTTTGCTGGACCAACTGGGTCTGGTAAAACGACACTAATGTATCACTTAGCTCAGGAATTAAGTCAACAAGCAACGGTTTTAACGATTGAAGATCCAACCGAGATTGTGGAGCCGCACTTTATCCAACTACAAGTCAATGAAGAGGCGCAAATGACTTATCCAGCGCTGTTAAAAATCAGTTTGCGTTTACGGCCGGATGTGCTTGTCATCGGTGAAATTAGAGACCAAGAAACAGCTGCTATTGCAGTCCAAGCCGCATTAAGTGGTCATTTGGTTTTAGCAACACTGCACGCACGCTCAGCAAGTGGCGTTATTAAGCGACTATTAGATCTAGGCGTTCATAATTCATCGCTTACAAACGCACTAACCGCATGTTGCTATCAAAGATTAATTCCCACTACTGCTGACGAAACACTTAAAATTGCCTTAGATTTGCTACCGCCCGATCTGATTACTGCCGCCATTAATAAACCCAGCAATGAGTTGCATAATTGGTGGACAGATTTGCAAGCCGCACAAAAAGATGGCACTATCACGGAACAAACGCTACAAGATTATCTATGGGGTTAAGTATCAGTTCAAAAAGTTAAAACCAGAACAGACGATTGAACTACTAGAACTTAGTGGTCAATTATTAAATAATGGCTATCCAGCACAGGATATTATCGTGTTTGCCGAACGGTTAATGATTATTTCTCATGTTCAAGCAACCATCATGCAAGAAGCATTAAATAACGGCTCTAGCTTAGCCCAGACACTGGCCACTATTATTGACCAACCTAACTTAATCATGCAGCTTGAAATTGCCGATCAGCACGGTGATCTGGCGGCTTGTTGTCAAGATAACGCGCTCTTTTTACGGGAACAGCGTAAGCAAGTAAAACAATTGCGCAGTTTAATGGCCTATCCAATCGTTTTACTCATCATGATGAGCGGCTTAGTTATCTTTATTCAATTAGTGCTAAAACCACAATTGCAAAGTCTATTACCAGCAAATCAACGCTCAAATTCACTGATGTGGCCTGTGATTTTAATAGTTAGTGTGGTAGTCATTCTTTTAATTGTCAGTCGACTAATTTCTCGTAAAAAATGGCGTTATCTCGTATTACAACTTCCAGTATTAAAAAGAGTCTTTCGTGCTTACTATAACTTTATCTTATTTACAGACCTCGCCCATTTACTAGGCAGCGGACTCTCACTTCAAGAGATTCTTACTTTTATGACAAGCTTTAATAATCAGTCACTGCAAACATTCATCGCCCAAAATGTTACGCAACAGCTAAAACAGGGCGCAACCTTAACTAATATCATTGAACAAGATCCCCTACTCCCCCAAGAATTAGAACTTTTATTGGCTAAAGGCGATACTAAAGCATTTAAAACATTAGAATTGAATGTTTTAGCGCAGCGAAACTTTGCAGAACTGGAGCGCCAACTGAAAACACTGATTGAACAAGTTCAACCCCTATTATTTATCGTGATTGCCTTGATTATCGGTGCCCTTTATTTACAAATTTTGATGCCAATTTACGACATTATGAAAGGAATTTAACCATGAAATTTTTATCAACACATTCTAAAAAACGCAGCGCTTTTACCTTAATTGAAATGAGTCTAGTTTTACTTATTATTGCAATGCTCTTAATCGTCATGCTACCCAATTTAAATCAGCAAAAAGGCTCTGCACAAAAGAGTGTTGACGCAGCCTTTGCCAAAAATATGGAAACTCAAGTCATGCTTTATGAAAGTGAGAATGGTCAACCTACTTCTTGGGGTGATTTGCAAAACAGTGGTTATATCACCAAAGAACAGGCAGATAAAGCTAACAAAATGGAACTTGAAATCGCCAAATAGATGACCAAAAGAATTTTACTACCAGCTTTTACTTTAATCGAAATGACATTAACTTTATTTATATTATCTAGCTTGCTGTTGATTGGTAGCCACTATTATCGAACACCCTCCCCAAAGCTCAGTGAAGAGTTGGCCGTTCTTGCTTATAAACGAGCCTGGGATAGTGCCGTTAATTATAGTGTTACTCACCAAACTGTTGTCTATGTGAAATATAATCCTGATAAAACGGTCTGTTTTGAAACACAAAAGTGTAACTGGCAGCGAGTTGTTCAGTTTCCTGATTCAATTACCTTTGGCAGTAATGCAACCTTTTTAGCATCAATTGTTGATGGTAAATCCAAAAAGCCGATGACCATTGTCTTTCTAAATAATCGTGGTGGTGATTATAAACTAACAGCACAACTATATTGGGGGCGCTTAAATGTCAAATCTGCATCGTAGAAATGGTTTTATCCTCGTAGAAAGCATGTTCTGTCTTTTAAGTTTATCTGCAGTCAGTTTGGCACTAGCCCAAACAATCATTAGTGGTGAAAAATCGGTCCAAATCTCCCAAGACAAGTTAGTGGAAGTCCGACAAGAAAATCTCCAACTAAAAGAGAGAGTGGCAGCTAATGAAGCGTAAACGTACCGGCTTCACCTTAATTGAAACTGTTTTTAGCGTATTCATTCTACTATTAATTTGTCAGTTAGCCGTATGTTCATTAAAAACAGGCTTAACTATGACTAACAAGATGACCAAACTCAAGGAGGATCCCGGGATACCTGCCATTCAACTCGAGGAATTTTTAAAACAGGCGGATTTACAAACAGAGCATTCTAATTCAAAAAAATTAAGCGTTAAGCATCATAATGGTAAAACTTATAACTTGAACAAAAAATATGGTAGTGGTGGTTTTAATTTAGTTTTTGGTAACGAATCTGGTCTCGGTTACATGCCCTTATTTTATCAGATTCGAACAGTTGAATTTGCTTATCAACAGCCACTACTAACTTGTACCCTTGAAACAATGAACCACGAGCAAAACACTTACGGATTCTTAATTAATCCCGTATCTGAAAAGGACAAAACAGATGTCAGCAAGCAACAAAAACATAAAAAAACAGCACCCAACGAGTAGCAACTCCCAGACTAGTCAGCAACAAGCTCAAGGTAGCATTACGCTGTTAACCTTAATGATCATGACGTTTTGTGTATTGATTATTGGTTACGCACATAGCTATTACCGGCAGCAAAATGATAATCTGCAGAATCAATATTTTTATTACCAACATCAGAACAAGGAGTTAAAAAAATTGCTCTGAAACAAAAAAGGATTGAGACAATGTCTCAATCCTTCATACATAAACTAAATTAGTCTTCGTCTGGTAATTCGCCAGCATGGTAAACATTTTGAATATCATCATCATCTTCAAGAAGATCAATCATGCGTTCAAATTGTTCAACTTTGTCTGCAGGAACAGGCGTTGTGTTTTCAGGAACCATTGTCAATTCTGAACTTGCAAATTGATAACCCTTTTCCTGAAGAGAATCACGAACTGCTGTGAAATCTTTAGGATCAGTATAGATCTCAAAAGCTTCATCAGAAGTTTGTAAGTCATCAGCACCAGCATCCATGACATCTTCTAGCATTTGATCTTCGTCAGCATCTGTTGTTGTCCGGTCAATTGCAAAATAACCACGACGATCAAACATATAGCTAACTGAACCAGTGGCACCTAAATTACCGCCATTACGAGTAAAGGCAACTCGAACACTTGATGCGGTCCGGTTCTTGTTATCAGTTAAACCTTCAACTAAAACAGCAACACCGCCTGGTGCATAGCCTTCATAAGTAACTTCTTCGTAACTTTCACCATCGCTACCTTGCGCTTTTTTGATGGCGCGTTCAATATTGTCTTTAGGCATATTGGCAGCGCGTGCTTTATCCATCACCAAGCGTAATGAAGCGTTGTTTGCGGGATCAGGATCACCACTCTTTGCAGCCATGTATAGTTCACGGGATAATTTTTGGAAAATTTTACCGCGTTTAGCATCTTGTGCATTTTTACGGCCTTGGATATTATGCCATTTTGAATGTCCTGACATTCGCTTCTCCTTCTTTCATTAACAAACTTGGTTAAAACCGTTATTAATCATATCAAAATCAGACTGTCAGCGCAAGCCTAGCTGGGCAATCCATCAATCTTTAGCGTCATTTTTATTTTGCAGCCAACAGTTTTTTCTTGTTGGCTTTAGCTTCTAAAATAATCATAACAATCGTCGCGATAATGACACCACATAATGCCCCAGTGGCATCTAACATCACATCTTGGATCATTGGCGTGCGATCACCGGTTAACAACTGGTGAAATTCGTCAAATGCTGCATAACCCGTACAACTTAACCAGATTAACACTGCTCTAAACCACTTATTGGGAACTTTACTAGTGAAACCCCAATATGCAAATAAACCTAACAAAAAATTACTACCAAAATGTGCTAACTTACGCAGTAAAAATTCAATCATACCAACTAAGCCTTCTGTTTCAACAGAATAAATATTGCCAGCATAATTAATTTTAACCGGATCTAACCAACGATGTAGCCAATTTAAGTTTAATCGCCCTAATTCAGGTGTTACCGTTTGTTGATGGTAAGTCATTGATGAGCTAATAAAAATTAAAATCATTATCATTATTGCTAAACCAAAATAAATTCGTTCCCATTTACGACTCATCATAACCTCCTCAGCTTTATTTTAAAAATAGTTCATAGTTTAATTCTAGCATATTGAAGATAACACTTAAAAGTAGCCCTAATAGTCCCGTTCCAAATCAAAAATGACCGGTTGATTCACTGTAATTGTAGCCGGTGTTACTTGACAGTCATAAGCTAAAACTTGGACCCCAGCTGCTTGCGCTAACCGAATAGCTGTTGCTAGTTCCGGCTGCAGTTTGGTATTAATCGTCATGGCGTGCATGCCTGTCATTTGAACAATGAACAATAAAAAAGCATGATAGCCATTATTTTGCGCCTCACGTAAAGTTTGCACATGTTTGAGGCCTCGGGTTGTCACGGCATCCGGAAAAGCCGCCAAGCCGTTTGCTTCAAGCGTTACTCCTTTCACTTCAACAAAAAAGGGGCTGTCATCCATTAGCGTACCAGCAATATCCAAACGTGAATTCAGATAAACAACTTCACGGTGAACAGATTTCACCGGTGGCACATTTGGCAAACTGATCAGACCGCTTTTTAACGCCGTCGCTGCAAGATCGTTGGGTATTTGCGAATCAATATTAATCCAATTTCCATTTTTATTGACTGCGATTAAATCATAAGCAGTTTTGCGATTGGGGTTACGACTATGGGTCAAGGCCACGGTTACACCAGAAATTAATAATTCTCGACATTTACCAGTATTTTTAACATGTACAATCACCTGCTGATCGGCAAGCTGACAAATCGCAACGAAGCGATTAGGTCGTTGACAAAAGGTCGCTAAACTAACTTCAGGATATTCCATTTAATTACCCAGAACTTTCGTTAGTGCTTGAGCTACACCGCCGTCATCATTAGTACCCGTTACAAATTTGGCGACTGCTTTAACATCATCGATAGCGTTACCCATTGCCACAGGCAGGCCGACATAATTTAACATTGATAAATCATTGCGTTGATCACCAATTGCCATTATTTCGTCAGCTTTAATATCTAGCGCGTTTGCTAATTTTTGCAGACCATTTGCCTTAGTAGCGGCTTTAGGTGCGACATCAATGTAACCACGATCCGATAACAAGAAGTTATAGCGATCCTGCATTGATGATGGTATCTCCTCAACAAAGCGCTCAATTTTGGCTGGATCATCAATATACATACACTTAGGAATCAATAAATCTTGTGGCAGTTCGGCTAAACCGCGAATTTTAATTGGTAAATTTAATAAATAGGACTCTGTGCTAACTGTCGTATTAATATTATGATTCGTTGTATAAATTGCGTCATTATTTTCAATGTCCAAATGAACTTGATACTGATTAGCCAATTGTTCTAATTCAAGATAATCAGAAAAATCAAAAACCGTACTAGACAAAATTTCACCAGTCACACTTTGAACTAAAGAACCATTAAAAGCGACCACATATTGATCTGAATCAACCAAGCCTAGGGTTTTGAGTTCTGATTGCAAGCCTGATAAAGGCCGACCAGTTGTTAAAACCACTTTAACACCACTGGCACTCGCTTTTTTAATCACGGGTATGTTCTGTGGGGCAATAACGTGGTTGGAATTTAACAAGGTGCCGTCCATATCAATTGCAACTAGTTTAATCATTAAAATGACACTCCAATTCTAAAAAAATAAAGAACACGTTCATTATAACAAGAACGGTTCTTTTTTGAGTTAACTATGCGTGTTGCCATTCACTTTTTAAAATAGAATAAACATCTAAATCCAACCATTGCTGATTAATCATCTCAGCATGGCGTTCAATGCCATCATGATGTAAACCTAGTTTTTGGATAACTTGATTACTGGGCTGATTACCAGTCGCCGCTTTAATCACGATTTTTTCAAGCTGATATTCAGTAAAACCGATTGCCAATAAGGCTGCAACACTGCGGTGCATAATACCCAAATGTTGAAAATCTTGCCCCAATAAATAACCAATATCTGCTGAATGATTTTCTGAATTAATGGTATTGAAACTAATATTACCAGCATATTGACCTCGATACCAAATCAACAAATTCAAACTTTTCCCGGAACCAAAATTAGCTAGTGAGGTTTTAATAAAGTCACGTTCGGCCTCAACCGACTTCATTTGTTTCACCCACGGTAACCATTTAGCCAAATATTCGCGATCCTTTTGAATTAGGGCAAAAACAGCCTCGGCATCTTTTAAGCGGGGAATGGCTAATTGCAGTTCAGCATCTACTTGGTAGCAAAACATGATTATTTCTCCTTTAATTCACGGCGCCAATCACGCGACCACAATAGCCCCATGACGCCTTCACCGGTATGAACCCCTAAAGTTGGTCCTAAATGACTTTGAATAATCGTTAGTTGGCTGTCTCGTTCTTGTAATTGAGTTACCCATTCTGCAGCCGTTTCAGGCACATTGCCATCAATTACTGTAATTTGTAATGGATAATCAGCTGCAGCTTGAGCCTGATCGAAATCCTTTAGCGCATGAGCAAAGGCCCGCCGCATTGTGCGTTCTTTACCATCAACAATAATTTTACCCGCTTCATCAAAGGTCAACATAGGTTTGACTTGTAGCAAGTTCCCAATCAAAGCACTTGTATTAGAAATCCGTCCTGTCCGTAATAAATGAGATAAATTATCGACGATAAAATCAAGCCCAATCGTTTGTCGCAAATCTGCCAATTTAGGCAAGATTTCTGCTGCATGCTCACCTTGTTCGACCAAATAAGCTGCATAACGAACTAAATCAGCCTCACCTGCACTAGCGATCTTAGTATCAAAAGGATAAACCTTAATATTGGTAACAGTTGGTGCATAAGCACAAAGATTCTCATAAAAAGTCGTGATACCACTAGATAAATTAATACATATCACTTCATCATAGCCAGCTGTACTTAGCTGATCAAACGCTTCTTGCATTTGGTGCATGGTAATCTGTGCCGTAGTTGGCAATTGTTCTTCATCATGTAATCGGCGGTAAAATTCAGGTGCAGTTATGGTGACATTTTCTAAATATTCTTGATCACCAAAAATAACCGTGATTGGTAACATGATAACATTCATCGCCTCTGCTTCAGCAGGCGTAAAAGAGGAAGCACTATCTGTTAATACAGCCGTTTTCATGTTTGTTTTCTCCCAGCATCTATCTTAATGTTTATGTTCATTTTACTGGATTACTTTAAAAAGTACAGTGTATTAACAAAAATAAGCAGTAAGCAGCCCTAAATTAACGAGTCAATTATTAAACTTAACGCTATTCGACAGTCACACTTTTTGCCAAATTACGAGGTTGGTCAACATTAAGGCCCCGTTGTAAAGTGGCATAATAGGCTAATAATTGACCACAAACGCCAGTGAGTAGCGGCATTAATTCTGTTGTTAAGGTTGGTAAAATAATTTGATCAGCAGCATCTTGGCAGTCTTGATTAGCAATGACTAAGACTTTTGCCCCGCGCGCCACAACTTCTTGAACATTGCCTCGTGTGTGAGCGGCCGTTGCTTGTTCCGTAATAAAGGCAATCACCGGAACACCAGGTTCAATTAAGGCAATCGTACCATGCTTTAATTCGCCAGCTGCAAAACCCTCCGTATGCATATAGGAAATCTCTTTTAATTTCAAAGCAGCTTCTAAGCTGACGTCATAATCAACACCACGACCAATATAAAAAGCGTCATTGGCTGTTTGTAAATAATCATGCGCTAATTCAGACCAAGTGTCTTTCTCAGCAACCAAAGTTTCCATGCCGTTAGCGGCTAAGCCCAGTTGTCCTAGTAAATCGAAATCTACAGCCGTTTGAATGGCCAGCTTTTCACCCAGAGCTTTAGCCAAAACTGCTTCGACAGCAATTTGGGCAGTATAGGCTTTGGTTGAAGCAACTGCGATTTCCGGGCCAGCATGTAGCAATAATGTGTAATCTGCTTCACGTGCCAAAGTTGAGTTGGCAGAATTAGTAATCACCAGCACTGGCAAATGCCGCCGCTTAGCTTCAACTAGAACTTGACGACTATCGGCTGTCTCCCCGCTTTGTGATAAGAAAACAAAAAATGGCCGTTTTGATAACAATGGCCAGTGATAGCCGAACTCGCTAGCAACACCAACTTCGACAGGAATCTCCGTGTACTTTTCAAACAAACGTTTCCCAACAAGACTAGCATGGTAGCTAGTCCCTGCCGCAACGAAGTACAAACGATCAGCCGCACTTAAAGCCGTCAATAAATCCTGATCAACCGTCACTTGTCGTTCTTCGTCAAAATATTCTTGAGCAATTCGTCGCATCACAGCTGGTTGTTCATCAATTTCTTTGAGCATAAAAGTAGGATAACTGCCTTTTGAGACTGATGAATGATCGATTTTAATTTGCGTGATCGTTCGTGATTGTTGGACACCTTGAGCATCATAAATTTTAACATTGTCCTTTTGAACAATCGCCATTTCCTGATCACGAAGTTCTAAATAATTTTCAGTTTGATCAAAGGTAGCCAACGCATCTGAACTTACTAGATTGAATCCGTCACCGACACCGATTAACAAAGGACTCTTATTTTTACCAACTAAGATTTGTTCGGGATGAGCTTGATCCACTAATAAAATGGCATAGGAACCGTCTAAAAGTTGCAATGTCTTTTGAAAAGCAGCCAAGGTGGTTAAACCCTCGTCTTCAACAAAATGGGCCACTAATTGCACAATGACTTCTGTATCGGTTTGACTTGCCAGCTTAACATCGCTGAGATATTGGTCAATCAATTCGTGATAGTTATTCAAGACACCATTATGAACCAAATAAAAACGTTTCGATGTTGAAAATTGCGGATGGGCATTAGCAACGCTGGGTTGACCATGCGTTGCCCACCGCGTATGGGCAATACCGACTGTTCCTTGAACCTCTGGCGTTAAAGCTGCCTCCAATTTAGCAATTTTTCCAACGGTCTTAACTAAATAATCATGACCAACTTGATCGTTAACATAAATGCCAGCTGAATCATAGCCACGATATTCTAATCGTTTAAGTCCTGTTAATAAAATATCCGTTGTTGAAGTTGACCCAACTACACCGACAATTCCACACATTATTAATCACCTTTTCTAAATTGGTATATATCAATATTTTAAATTTATAAGATTGGTACATCTGCCATTCTATTGCTTTAAAATAATGTTGTCAATACATATATTTAAATTGGTCTATTTAAACAATAGATATTGGTATGGTCGTATCAACAATCACTACTCTAGCTAATTTAATTTTGCAGACACAAAAAAAAGACGCAACCACGATTGTGACTGCGTCTAAAAAAATAAATATTTTTAAAATTGAATTTTATTCAACACCGATTTCATTACGAACAACGTCGGCAATTTGATCAACATATTTCTCAACTAAATCAACTGTTGGTGCTTCAGCCATGACGCGCAATAATGATTGCGTACCGCTAGGACGTACCAAAATACGACCGTCGCCAGCCATTTCTTTCTCGACAGTATCAATGGCTTCGACAATTGCTGGATGATCACGCCAATGTTTCTTATCACTGACTTTAACGTTGACTAATTTTTGCGGATAAGTCTTAACAGGCGCCGTTAATTCAGATAACTTCTTGCCTGTTTGCTTCATGATATTCAACAATTGAATCCCAGTCAACATGCCATCACCAGTATTATGATAGTCAAAGATAATAATATGACCTGACTGTTCGCCACCCAGATTATAGTCATGAGCCCGCATTTCTTCTACCACATAACGGTCGCCAACTTGTGTTTGGACAGACTTTAAGTCAGCTTGTTCAATTGCTTTATAAAGACCAATATTGCTCATTACCGTCGTCACAATTGTATCGTTTTTTAAGCGACCACGTTGGGCAAAATAAGTCCCTAAGACATATAGAATTTTATCACCGTCAATAATATTACCTTGTTCATCAACAGCAATACAACGATCGCCATCGCCATCAAAAGCTAAACCAACATCAGCGCCTGTTTCAACAACTTTGGCTGCTAATTTTTCTGGATGAGTTGAACCAACGTGATCATTAATGTTTAAACCGTTAGGATTAGTTGCCAAGGTTTGGAAATCAGTATCTAAATCAGCAAAGAGCCGGTTAACTAATTTGCTTGTTGAACCATTAGCACCATCAACAACTACTTTAAGATCAGTTAAGTTATCAGAAACTGTCTGTTCAATGAATTGTAAATACTTCTGAGCAGCTTCTGGGTAGTCATCAACAGTTCCTAAGCCAGCAGCAGCTGGACGAGGTAAAGTATCTTCTGGCGCATCTAGATACTTCTCAATCTCTTCTTCTTCCTCGTCTGAAAGTTTGTAACCATCAGGTCCGAAGAACTTAATACCATTATCAGCAGCTGGATTATGTGATGCAGAAATCATAATACCAGCATCGGCACCTTGTGCTTTGACTAAGTAAGCAACAGCTGGGGTCGTAATCACGCCTAACTTCAAGACCTCGATGCCAACAGACAATAATCCTGAAATTAAAGCATATTCCAATAATTGACCTGAAGCCCGTGTGTCCCGAGCAACTAAAACCCGGGGAACAGCATTTTCGCGATCTTCGCCCTCTTGCGCGTGTTGGGTTAAAACGTAACCACCACAACGACCTAATTTAAATGCTAATTCAGGTGTTAATTCTTGATTGGCAATTCCGCGAACACCATCAGTACCAAAATATTTAACCATTAAAATCTCTCCTAACATTTACCAACATTATTCAGAATCATCGCTCGTAGCCGGCGATGTGCTATTACTTGTGGAAGATGTGCTATTACTCGTGGAAGAAGATGATGAAGAACGACTACTGCTGGTTGTTTCATCATCAGACTCACTGGAACTTACACTTGTTGAATCAGAGGACTGATTCGAACTAACACTAGTGCTGGTTGAACGGCTTGTCTCGCTTGATTGACTAGCACTACTGGAACTTGATGAAGATGATTCAGAATTAGACTGAACCACTTGAACATTAACAACAATCGAAGCAGGGTTAGTGCTAACCACACCATCCGGTTTAACGATCTTGACCGTCTTTTGGGTATTATTACTAATTCCTTTAACATCAACAGGGACCGTTAACGTTTTATCTAGCCTATCTAATACAGCTTGTGGTGCATAGACGGTTACTGAATTAACTGAACTTGTTAATGAATATTTCTTTGTATCATCGCTTGAAGCACTTGGCGTTAAATCAAGTTTTATTTTTTTACTAGGCAGATAAACCGGCAATTCGACATGTGCGGTTTGTGGTGTCAATAAGACATCTACTGCATTGCCATTCTTATCCAACGCCTCCAGTAAGACTTCTTGTTCGAAACTTTCGGTCGTATTATTGCTTAGATTTAAGTTGGCCACAACTTGTTTAACACGGGCAACTTCACTCTTAGCACCAGAAACACGAACTGTTGACGGACTAATTTCTGGCGTATCTGTTAAATAGCCGTCAACAATCTTACTAGATTTATAGTTAGCTTGAATTGGGAAAGTCTTATCCGCTCGGGTAGCAATGGTAACCTTAACCGTTGCTGGTTTAATGACATAACTTAGCGACTTATTTAAACCAGATTGTTTAATTCTAACTGTATGCGTGCCCACTTTTAAATGTCGTACGTCAATATAAACACGGAAATTACGTGTATTCTTTGCTGCCACAACATTAGCATTAGGTCCAGCAATGGTAATTGAAACCTTTTTAGGATACCCAGTAACATAGTAAGTGTCAAGGTCTGCATCAACTTGAAGGTTCTCGTTTAATGTTTCTTTCGTATTAGCAACTGCAGTTTGTTCCGTGCTTTGACTTGAACGAGTTGAACCTAAATTTTGACTCGTGACATAAACAAATAATAAAACCGCTAATCCTAGTGATAAGACACGGTATACCCAAGGTCGGTTAAAAAAGTCTTTCATTTTTTAGACCCACCTTTCGTAAAGAAATTAAGAACTTGTTGCACTAAGTTCTTCTGTTCTTCGGTACTATCTAAATGTGCGTGTAAATATTTCAGATAGTCTTCGCGACTTAAGCCATGAATTAACTGACTATTCTTCGTAATCGTAACTTCACCAGTTTCTTCGGAAACCACAATGGTTAAAGCATCCGTCACTTCACTAATACCAACTGCAGCACGATGACGCGTACCTAACGATTTAGGAATCATATTACTATCAGAAAGCGGCAAGTACGCAGCGGCAACCGCAATTTTATTATCACGAATAATCACCGCGCCATCATGAAGTGGTGTATTTGGAATAAAAATATTGATTAACAGTTCTCCTGAAACATCTGCTTCTAGTGGAATACCTGTCTCAATATAATCTTCCAAACCAGTATTCATTTGGATTGTCATTAAAGCACCGATTCGGCGTTTTGACATATATTGAATGGCTTTATCAAGCGCATTGATAAATTTATCGGTTTCTTCTTGTGCTTGATGCGTCGTTCCGCCAAATACCTGACTGCGCCCAATTCGCTCCAAGGCCCGCCGTATTTCCGGCTGAAAGATAACCACCAGCACGACAACGCCCCAATTGATCACCATATCCATGATATAAGAAACGGTGTGCAAATTAAGAAAATAACTAATGGCCTTAATGATAATAATAACTACAATACCATTGAACAACTGTACCGCTTTGGTGCCACGGACAATCATAATCAACTTATAAATAAAATACCAGACCACTAGAATATCAATTAAGTTCATAAAATTTTGTAGCGAGATCAATTGACCCCAATTAATACTCATATGAAGACTCCCTTCACTAAAGGATACAAAATTGTGTCCAAAGTAGACCACTTAGCATTGATTCCCTTAATTAAATCTCTTGATGTAAAAAATCGATCCTCATAAAGGTGACTGCAATGATTGGATTCACATTTCCCGTCCACAACTATATTGTTAGTTTATTACAATGACAGACTTTTAACAAATGATCACTAAACCAATTTAACAACCAGACTTTATTTAGTGCTTAATTCAAGAAAAGTGGCGCAGTTTTGCGTCACTTTCTTAAACTTATTTAAATGATTATTGACGATACATTTTGAATTTTAAAAACAGATCGTTGTATTCTTCAACTTTGGTTGCACCTAAATCGGCATAAACTTCAAGCTTTTTAATCGTGCTTTCGGGTGGATAGAATTGCCGGTCATTGCGCACACTTGCCGGCAATAATTGTTTAGCTGCTTTATTAGGTGTGGCGTAACCAACATATTCGGCATTTTGTGCCGCATTTTGCGGACGAAGCATGAAATTCATAAAAGCATAAGCTGCTTTTTTATTTTTAGCCGTCTTTGGAATCACCATATTGTCAAACCATAAGTTGCCGCCCTCATTAGGAACAACATAGTGTAAATGCGAATTACCAGCCAACATTTCACTAGCTTCACCGGACCAAGTAACAGCAATTGGCGCTTCATTTTGAATCATATAAAGCTTAATTTCATCAGCGACAATCGCCTTAACATTGCCAGATAATTGATCCAATTTCTTTTGTGCTGCTACCATTTCAGCGGTATTCGTTGTATTAACGGAATGTCCTTGCGAAATAAGAGCCATGCCCATAATATCTCTAGCAGAGTCAACTAGCATAAGACTGTCACGCCACTTAGGATTCCACAAGTCTTGCCAGTGCTGCATCTCATTAGCTTGAACTTTGCGATCATTATAAATGATACCTAACGTTCCCCAAAAATAAGGAACTGAATAACGGTTTTCTTCGTCAAAACTCTTATGCAAGAACAAAGGATCTAAGTTTTTAAAGTTGGTTAATTTACTGCGATCAATTGGTAATAATAAATGAGCTTTGCGCATTTTTTCAATCATGTAATCACTAGGAATGGCAAGATCATAACTCGTTCCCCCTTGCTTAATCTTCGTGTACATGGCTTCATTACTATCAAAAGTTTCGTATTGAACGTGGTAGCCAGTTTCTTTTTCAAACTTTTTAATTAAAACAGGATCAATATAATCGCCCCAATTAAACAGATTGAGTGTGTTTTTAGTGGTGACACTGCCTTGACTTTCGGATAACTGATGACTGGTAAAAAACAGCAAACCACAGAGCGCCACAATGCCGAATAACATCGTTAGTAATTTTTTCATGGTAGCATCACCTCAGTTCCCAAGGTGCTCTTGCCCGACTTACGTTTACGGCGAGATTGCGAGTATTGTTCAATGAAGTAATAACCAACAACCAAGATTAACGCAAAGAGAAACATGACCGCTGACAGGGCATTAATCTCTAAACTAATGCCCTGGCGCGCACGCGAGTAAATCTCCACAGCTAAGGTAGCAAAACCATTACCAGTGACAAAGAAGGTTACGGCAAAGTCATCTAACGAGTAGGTAAAGGCCATGAAAAAGCCTGAGAAAATTCCTGGCGCAATAAACGGTACAATAACACGGCTAAAAGTTTGCCAACGCGTCGCGCCTAAATCCATGGCGGCATTAATTAAAGACGAATCCATTTCATTAACTTTAGGCAAGACCAACAACACGACAATTGGAATCGAAAAAGCAATGTGAGAAATCAACACTGAACCAAAGCCTAGGCTAATCCCCAATGCTGTAAACAAAATTAAAAAGCTAGCCCCAATAATGACATCTGGTGAAACCATCAACACATTGTTTAACGTCAATAAAGCAGACTTCACTTTCTTTTGCTTGCGTGCGGCAATTCCAATTGCTCCCATTGTCCCTACCAAAGTAGCAATTAATGACGACAATAAAGCCAATAATAATGTGTCTAATACGATGATCAGCATCCGTTGGTCCGCAAACAAATCAAGGTAATGCTGCCAAGTAAAACCAGTAAAGCGGTTCATGTCACCGCCTTTATTAAACGAGTAAAAGATCAAGTAGAAAATCGGAATATATAACAACAGAAAGACTAAAACTAAATAAATTGTACTAAAGTGTTTCTTTTTCATCTGCCATTACCTCCCGATGTTTCTTCTTACGATCATTAGTTAAAAACATGATGATGAACATCATCACAATTAAAATCACACCAATTGTTGAACCCATTCCCCAGTTCATTGTGGTCATGAAATGTTCTTCAATAGCCGTTCCCAGTGTAATCACGCGGTTACCACCAATTAAACGTGTCACCATAAAGAGTGATAATGATGGAATAAAGACGGCTTGAACACCGGCCTTAACACCACTTAATGTTAAAGGAAAAATAACTTTCCGAAAAGTTTGAAAATTGGTCGCACCTAAATCTCGGCTGGCATTCACAAGTGCAGGATCTAATTGCACAATGGCATTATAGATTGGCAAAATCATGAAAGGTATTTCAATATAACTGGCAACCAAAAGAAAACTAGAATCTGAAAATAGTAGTTGCTTAGGACCAATCCCCACAAAAGTTAAAAATTGATTGACGGAACCAGTTTGCGAAAACAACCCAATAAAAGCGTATGTCTTTAATAATAAATTGATCCAAGTTGGTAAAATAATCAATAATAACCACAGCTGTTGCCGTTTAGTTTTACTAAGAAAATAGGCAGTTGGGTAACTGATTAATAAGGTGACAATCGTAATCAACAAGGCATACCAAAATGAATTTAAGGACATTTTTAAATAAACCCAAGAGGTACCATAAGTAACATAATTTTGCAGCGTAAATTGACCGGCACTATTTGTAAATGATTGATATAAAATCAGAATTAGTGGTGCCAAGACAAACAGCAAAATCCAGGCCAAATAGGGAATCATAAAGAAAGAACGTGTTTTTTTCAATCTTAGTCCTCCTCATATTGTTCCAAACGTGCATCGAAATCTTCTTCTTTTTCACCGAAACGCATGACGTGAATATCTTCCGGCTCAAAAGTAAGCCCAATTTTTTTGCCATCTTTAACAGGGTTCGTAGAATGAATGAGCCACTCATTGCCATCTTCGTCATAACCCACGATTTCAAAGTGATCGCCCCGAAACAGTTGCGTGTCCACCGTCACGACTAATTTGCCTTGTTCTGGCGTTGTAATATCTAAATCTTCCGGTCGTAAAACAACTTCTACTTTTTCACCAGATCGCATACCAGCATCTGCACATTCGAACTTCTTACCGACAAATTCAACTTCAAAGTCTTTGATCATTTTGCCAGGTAAAATATTACTTTCACCAATGAAATTAGCAACAAAATGGTTAATAGGTTCATCATAAATATCAACTGGTGTGCCACTTTGCAAGGCCTTACCATCGTTCATGACAAAAATTTCATCGCTCATGGCCAAAGCTTCTTCTTGATCATGAGTGACAAAAATAAAGGTAATTTTTAAGCGTTGTTGCAATTCTCGTAATTCATACTGCATGTCTTTACGTAATTTCATATCGAGTGCTGACAACGGCTCATCAAGTAAAAGCACTTTAGGTTCGTTAACAATAGCTCGAGCAATGGCAACCCGTTGTTGTTGACCACCAGATAATTCGCTAATTTCACGATTAGCATAGCCAGGTAATTGCACAACTTTTAAGGCGTTTAAAACACGTTCGCGAATCTCTTTTTCTGGCCGTTTCTTAAGTGTTAGGCCAAACGCCACATTGTCAAAAACATCCATATGAGGAAATAAAGCGTAATTCTGAAAGACTGTATTTACTTTGCGTTGATTTGCTGGCAAATCATTAATTTTTTTGCCTTCAAAGATAACCTCGCCCTCTGTGGCATCGGTAAACCCAGCGATAATTCGCAAAATTGTTGTTTTGCCTGACCCCGACGGCCCCAACAATGAATAAAACTTGCCAGGTTCAATAACTAGATCAATATTTTCTAGTGCTGTAAAACCATCATCATAGCGCTTTGTGATATTTTTTAATTCAATAATTGGTTTAACCATGATAACCTCCAATAATTGCTTGGTTGACTGCCAAGTTTTACAAATATGATTCCGTTGCCACTAACAGTAATGTCACAGGTTTATTAGCTGGATTGCTTAGTTGATGGGGTTGCGTTGCTGGGAAATAGAGACTCTCGTGCAACCGAGCAGTGGCTTCGTGATCCCCCCAAGTTAATTTGACGCTTCCTTTTAACACATAGATAAAACTTTCCGATGGTGATGGTGTAAAGCTCTTAAAAGCACCACCAGGTTGAATAGTTAAGAGTACGGGTTCCATATCGTGTTCATTGGATTCCGTCACCAACCAACTCAAATCATAACCGAGGTCTTCGTCTTGATAATTAACTTGATCATCAATTTTAAAAAGCACTTGCGGATCAGGTTGTTTATCAGAGAAAAAGTCGGCCAAGCTTACGCCTAAAACAGTTAAAATATCTTGCAAAGTTTCGACGGTTGGCGATGATTGATTATTTTCTAATTGCGAAATATAACCTTTAGTTAAATCGGTCCGCTCCCCTAGTTCTTCTTGAGTTAGATTTTTTAAAATCCGTAATGACCTTAATTTTTGTCCAAATTCCATAATTACGTCCTCTGATTTCTGCTAAACTTTTTGTCAGATAACTTTTTGTTTACTAAACCGCTCAATTATAACGTAAGTTAAATCAACTGCCAAGTTTATTGAGACAATAAATAAACTTCTTTATTTAAAATTGTCTGCACTTCGTTTTTAAACAATCCTACCCACAATACTTCTAAATATTAAAGCGCCTTCAAATTGACTTGGTTTTATGTTATTAAGCAGATATAATAGAACTAACAAGCTTTGATTATAGGAGATGTGCCCAATGCAAAAAAAAGCGCTGGTTATTTCATTGAAAGATACTAATCCCGTTCCTGAAATGACCTCCATTAAAATCCCTGATCTCAAACCTGATTATGTACGAGTTCAAGTTGCTTATAGTGATATCAACTATAAAGACGCCCTCACCTTAAAGAAAAACAGCGGCGTAATTCGTGAGTTCCCTCGCGTACCCGGTGTCGACTTTAGCGGTTGGGTGATTGCCTCGAATAATCCCCGCTTCCAAATTGGTCAAGAAGTTGTAGCAACTGGTTGGGATATTGGTGTTGGCCTTGATGGCGGCTATCAGGAAAGTGTTGATGTACCTGGTTACTTTTTGCAACATCTTTCTGACAAACGTTCTCTTAAAGAAGCGATGATGGTGGGTACGGCAGGTGTAACGGCGGCCATGGGCATTACTAAAGTCTTACCTAGCCAGATCATGACAAATAAAGATGTTCCTTTACTTATTACAGGTGTTACTGGTGGTGTTGGTGGATGGCAACTGGCAATTTTAGCACAACTTGGTTATCAGAACATTACTGTGGTCACGCGTCAAAAAGAGCTATCTGAGAAATTAATTTCAATGGGTGCCAGTCAAGTCATCACCCCTGACGAAGCTGGTTTAGATCCAATTAAACCGCTAGCTAAACAAAAATATGGCGTCGTCTTTGACAATATTGGTGGTAGCTTATTAAGCCAACTCATTCCCCAAGTTTTTCAAAATGGCCACTTAGTCGTAAGTGGTAATGCAGGCGGTATTCAATTACAGACGACCGTTTTACCATTTATTCTGCGCGGTGTTACCTTATATGGTATTGATTCAGTACATTGTCCCGTTGAAGATCGTGAAGAAATTTGGCAGTTATTTGATAATCATTTCTGGCCTTCGGCAGCAAAATTGCCATTAATGACAGAAGTTGATTTCACTGACCTAATTCCAACAATGCAACAGTATTTAACCACCCCACATTTAGGTCGAACACTAGTCAAGTTACGTACGCGTCGTCCTAAATTTCGAAATGATGATTAATAAAGTCTAAATAAAAAAGTGTTTGAGATATTAATATCTCAAACACTTTTTTAAGCTTTAGGCAACTCGTCTTGTTCACTTTCACGACCGATAATTCGTACTTCTGGTTCTAAAGTAACACCAAATTTTGCTTTGATTGTTTTAATAATCAACCCGATTAAATTTAAATAATCAGTTGCGGTAGCATGGTCAACGTTCACAATGAAGCCAGCATGTTTCTTAGAAACTTGCGCGCCACCAACAGTCTTCCCTTGCAAGCCCGCCTTTTGAATTAAAGGACCCGTATAATAACCGGTTGGTCGTTTAAAGACACTACCACAAGAAGGCAAATCAAGAGGTTGTTTTGAAGCCCGGGCTTGATTATAAGCGTCCATTGTTTTACGAATTTTTTCTGGTTCACCTGGTTTTAAAGCAAAGGTTGCTGAAATAACCGTTAAAGGTGCTTCTTGGATAATACTGTGACGATAGCTAAAACGAATTTCATCGCCTGCTAACGCATGTAAATCACCAAGCTCATCCAAAACTTTAATCTCAGTAATCACATTGCTAACTTCACCGCCGTATGCCCCAGCGTTCATAAAGACAGCACCACCAACACTGCCGGGAATGCCTGCGGCAAACTCTAAGCCAGTCAAACCAAATCGATAAGCTGCTTCAGAAACTGTCATTAATGGTGTCCCAGCACTAACAATTAATTGATCTTCTTGGTGTTGGATCTCTTCAATCCGGGTTAATAAAATAACCAACCCTTCAATACCACCGTCACGAATAATCATATTGCTTGCATTGCCAACAATTGTCACTGGCATGCCAGCTTCATGTGCACGTTTGATTAAAACTGATATTTCTTGATCGTTCTCAGGAAAAGCTAAGTAGTCTGCGGGACCACCAGTTTTGGTAAAAGTATAATGACTCATTGGTGTTTTTTCTAAAATCGGGATGTTTAAGTCTTCAAAAATTGACATGGAATCTTCCTCTTCAATACATTCTCAATATTCTAACTAAGTCTAACAAAAAAAACGTTTGTTGACTATCTGAATTACTTACCCTGCAGTCATGCTAAAAATGGGTATGCTCTATTATAGAACAAAATTCAGTTAACACTGCTATTTTAATCATGAATTTTAATATTTGGGCTAATAAACTAATCTGCCCAATTTATCTCTAAGTAGTTAACTTAAGATATTCAAGAAAAGCTATGACTGTCGCACTTTTTGATAAAGTTTGTTACAATTAACGGCAGCTAAAACTTATTAGATCAGTTACTAAGGAGTTTACAATGAAATTTATCTCTTGGAACGTGAACGGCTTACGTGCCGTTTTAAAAAAGGACTTCGCGCAAATTTTTAAAGATTTGGATGCAGACTTTTTCTGCATCCAAGAAACTAAAATGCAGGCTGGCCAAGTTGAATTAGATTTGCCAGGTTACTATCAATATTTTAATTATGCAGAACGTAAGGGTTATTCAGGCACTGCTATTTTTACTAAGCACCAACCTTTGCAAGTAACCTATGGTTTAGGCCTACCAGAACACGATCAGGAGGGCCGCGTGATTACGTTAGAGTATCCAACCTTTTATTTGGTTACTTGCTATACTCCCAATTCACAAAGCAAACTTAAACGTCTGCCTTATCGTTTAGATTGGGACCATGCATTTCGAGAATATGTGATGCAATTGTCCGCCATTAAGCCCGTTATTTTCTGCGGTGACCTCAATGTTGCTCACGAAGAAATTGACTTAAAGAACCCGAGAACAAATCATCATAATGCAGGCTTTTCAGATGAAGAACGTCAAAGTTTTACCAAGTTACTGGATGCAGGTTTTACAGATACTTTTCGTTATTTATACCCAGAACAAACTGGTATTTATTCATGGTGGAGCTATCGTTTCCACGCTCGTGATAATAATGCTGGTTGGCGGATTGATTACTTCGTCGTTAGCAATGCCCTACAGGATCAAATTCAAGATGCTAAGATTTTAACTAATATCTACGGTTCCGATCACTGTCCAATTGAACTGGACACCACATCTTTAGGAGTTGACGCTTAATGAATTTTATCGCAATGGATTTTGAAACGGCCAATCGCCAGCCAGATAGTGCTTGTTCTTTAGCGATTGTTGCCGTTCGTGATAATCAAATTGTTAATAACTTCTACACCCTCATTGATCCTCAAAGCAAATTTGACTATTGGAATACCCGAATTAATGGCATTTCTAGTACAACTGTGGCTGGTGCTCCTAATTTTGCCCAAGTTTGGCCGCATATTGCCCCACTTTTTACAGAAGATCAATTAGTTGCTGCGCACAACGCGCGTTTTGACATTAAAGTGTTGCAAAGTACCTTAGCCCGTTACCAAATCGATGCGCCTCATTTCTTGAGCGTTGATACGGTCAAAACCAGTCGTAAATTATATCCAGAATTGCCCAACCACAAGTTAAATACCGTAGCTGATCATTTGCAAATTCAATTAGATAATCACCACAATGCACTTGCTGACAGCTATGCCTGTGCAAACATTCTATTGACTGAAGTGCAACAATTTGGCCCAGATCCCATTAAGAAATTAGTCACCATTGCTTAATTTTAATTTCAACCCAAAAAAAGAAGCTGTTAAATTCCTGATTAGAATTTAACAGCTTCTTTTTTAAATACACGTGTTTAAAATAATCTAGCCATTAGAATGGTCGTTAATAGTTCACCTTCACGGCTACAAAAACTTTGTGGCAGTTCACCTTCAGTAACAAACTCAAACTGTTGGTAAAGTTTTTGTGCAGGTAAATTACGCTTTTGAACATATAACTCTACCCGCTTCAAATCAGAATCAGTCGCTACCCAAGTTAAGGCTTCGTCCATTAGAATCTGACCTAACCCTTGATGACGATAGCCTTGAGCAATGATAATTCCTAATTCACCAACATGACCACGCTGTTTACTATCCGGTGCAGCAATTCGCAAATAGCCAATTAATTCTGAATCCGCCCAAGCTACCAGTAAAAGATTATTCGCTGACTCATAAATATCTGCAAGTTCTTGGGCCATCATTGCTTCTGGAATATCCGCAGCAAATTCATCTGTCTCTAACAAATCACAAGGGACAACTTCTTCACGCCAAAAACGCAATAATTCAGCTGCATCTTGCGGAATTGCTTGGCGAATCGTAATTTCAACGTCAGTCATTAAATCCACCGTTCCTTAAATTGTGCCAATAGCGCTTCTGAACGTGGTCCTTGAGCTACCAGTGTAAATTGACGTCCCTCATCACTCATTGATTGACGTTTAATCGTAATGGTTAAAACATCTTTAGGTAAAACGTCAGCACCAAATTCAGGCCATTCAATCACTGAAACACCTTGACCATCGAAATATTCCTCTAAACCTAAATCATCAGCTGAACTGTGTTCTAAACGATATAAATCCATATGGAATAATGGCAAACGACCATCACGATATTCACGAATAATCGTAAATGTAGGACTTTTAATCGCACGACTAATCCCTAAAGTACGCGCTAAACCACGAGTAAAAGTTGTCTTGCCGGCACCAAGATCACCTTCTAGAAGTAAAACATCGCCAGCTTGTAATAATGGTGCAATCTTTTCGCCTACTGTTTCAGTTTGTTGTGCACTAGTCGTTTGAAATTCCAAATCGATTACCTCTTACTTTTAAATAATTTTACAATAAAGATTGTGCGGCGGTGATAATCGCTAATTTATAAACATCTTCTTCATTAGCACCACGTGACAAATCAGAAACAGGTTGATTCAAGCCTTGCAAAATTGGCCCAATAGCTTCAAACCCACCAAAACGTTGCGCAATCTTATAACCAATATTACCTGATTGTAATTCTGGGAAAACAAAAACTGTGGCATGTCCAGCTACTGTTGAACCGGGAGCCTTTTGAGCAGCGACTGAAGGAACATAGGAAGCATCAAACTGTAATTCACCATCGATTTCCATTTCAGGCGCTAATTCTTGCGCAATCTTAGTTGCTTCAGCTACCTTTTGAACCTCAGGTGACTTAGCAGAACCTTTGGTTGAGAAGCTTAATAAGGCCACTTTAGGATCAATATCAAACAATTCGGCCGTCTTACCAGATTGAACCGCAATTTCAGCCAGTTCTTGGGCGTTAGGGTTAATATTGATCGCACAATCAGAGAATAAGTAACGTTCTTCTTCACGACCACGTTGCATAATAAATGCGCCTGAAGTCCGTGAGACACCTGGCTTAGTCTTAATGATTTGTAAAGCTGGACGCACAGTTTCACCAGTTGAATGAACAATACCAGAGACCATACCGTCAACTTGTTTCATATAGACTAGCATCGTACCAAAATAATTAGGATCTTGCAAAATTTCGCGTGCTTGTTCTTCACTCGCTTTGCCTTTGCGACGTTCAACAAATGCTGCAACCATTTCATCAAATTCAGCTTGAGGATAAGTAGTTGGGTCAATGACCGTCAGATTTTCAATATGAAAACCATTGTCTTTAGCAGCTTTTTCAATTTCTGCTTGTTGTCCCAATAAAACTGGCTCTAAAATCTGATCTGCTTTTAAACGAACAGCAGCGCCAATAATACGAGGCTCTTGTCCTTCGGGAAAAACAATTTTAATATTTTTACCATTAATTTTATTTTTTAAGCTTTCAAATAAATCCATGAAATTTCCTCCAATATGTAAACGCTTTTGGCTTTTATTTTAGCGCTTTCAGTTCGTTTCGACTAGTCCAAATTCAAGATTTTCTATAACAGTTTTGAAATCCTGTTGCAAGTCAACTAATCGATTGATCCCGGATCACTTGGTAGTTGCCAATTAATCGGTGTTTCACCAAATTTTTCTAGTGCTTGATTAGCCTGAGAAAAAGGTCGTGATCCAAAAAAACCACCATAAGCTGATAATGGACTAGGATGAACAGAAGATAACACAACATTTTTTGATTCGTCAATAAAATTGCGCTTGGCTTTAGCTGCGTTCCCCCACAAAATAAAGACAACGCCACCACGTTCTGACAAGGCCTTAATAGCTTGATCAGTCAACATTTCCCAACCTTTACCACGATGAGAATAAGCCTTATGAGCGCGAACGGTTAAAACCGAATTTAATAAGAGTACACCTTGATCTGCCCAAGCTTTTAAATAACCATGGTTAACTGGTGTAGCTCCAACATCAGTTTCTAATTCTTTGTAGATATTTTTTAAAGATGGTGGCACTTGATTGCCCGGCAAAACCGAAAAACTTAAGCCATGAGCTTGATTAGGTTCATGATACGGATCTTGACCAAGAATAACAACCTTGGTCTGTTTAAAAGACGTCCACTCAAACGCTTGAAAAATATGGTACATATCTGGATAAATCGTCTCGGTTTGATATTCCTGGCGTAAAAACTGATGTAATTGGGCATATTCTGCTGATTCAAAGACTGGTTCCAAAACTTGTTGCCAATCATTATGGATTAACTCTTTCATTGCTTAATGACACCTTTCTCATTACTCAGAATAATCTTGGTTTAATTATCTCTTTAAGCATACCATGTTGAGTCATTTAAAAGTGCCAAAGTTGGCTAATTTAATGATCAATCAATTTATATCAAGTTGTACGTTTTAAGTGACAGTTTTGTTTGTACTAAGGCGAGTAAATTCGTGCTAGACTAAACTTAACTACATGGAAAAGAGATAAACTAATGCCCTTATTAACAATTGCTATCGACGCTGTTGCTGCCTTACTGTATTATTTTCAATTAAATAATCCTGGCTCAGTTCAATATTTATTTGGTCTCGTTGGTCAAATTATCATTACAATCGTGTTAATTGTGATCACTTTCAGTTATCAGGGACCACGTCTTTCCCGCTTTCGCGACATAAATTTTGTTCGTCCTTTTACGTTTCGTTACAGCATTATTATCATTTCAATGCTATTAAATGCCTTTTTATTGTTCCTTTATTTCTTGAATTATTTAGGCATTAATCCAGTCGTTTTCTCTAGCTATTAAATAGCGTATTAATCACTAGACTCGTGTTTTGTTTTGCTATTTTGATTATGCTAAACTGAAATTAATGATGATGTTGGGAAGGTGATTTTTTGATTTCGATTATTGCTTCTGATATGGATGGTACTTTGCTAAATGACAAAATGGAAATTTCTCCAGAAAATACCGCCGCAATTAAAAAAGCGCAAGCCGCTGGCATTGAATTCATTGTCGCAACAGGCCGTGGGCTGTCCGAAGCACAGCCCTTGCTCAATCAAGCTGGACTTGATCCAGCTTATATTACCTTAAACGGAGCGCAAGTCTTTGATACAGCCGGTCAGTTAGTGGTGAACGAACCGTTAACAGATAGTATGGCTAAACAATTAGCTACTGAACTTAGAGCCCAGGGCTTTTATTTTGAACTTGTGACTAATCGCGGCGTTTATTCAGAAAGTAAAGTCCGGCGAATCCAAAATGTTGCTGATCTTTTAGTTAACCTTAATCCTGACACAACTTACAAGATTGCCGTTGCTTTGGCCGCTGCTCGCTTAGAAATCATGAATATCAATTACGTCGATAATTATGATCAACTTTTAGATGACCGTGACTTCCAAATTATGAAAATTTTGGTCTTCTCGTCAGAAGGCCCAGATACTTTTGTCCCAATTCGCCAAAAATACATTGATGATCAAGAAATTGTGATCACTTCTTCTTCACCAAATAATATTGAGATCAATAGCATTAAAGCCCAAAAAGGGCTTGCATTACTCGATTATGCTAAGCAAAAAAACATTAGTGCTGATCAGGTTATGGCAATTGGCGATAATATGAATGACTATTCCATGATTACCGCTGCTGGTGTTGGCGTGGCTATGGGTAATGCTATTCCGGTCATCAAACAAGTGGCAACATTTACCACAGCTACTAATATCAAGAATGGTGTGGCTCAAGCGATTGATTGGGCTTTAATGCAGAACTCAATGCAAAAATAATTGGTGGTATCGACAACGTTAAGCGCTACAGCTATTCACCGATTTTCTTCACTGTTCTTTGTTGAATCGTCAATAAGATCGAGGTGATGATTATGGCGATTTATTATTTGCTGAATCAAAACCCCAATGGTGTTAATAGTCAATTTATTTTTGATCAAAACTATCAATCAATCATGATTTTAACGGGACAATTTGGTTTCAGCCAAGGTAGCCTTAATTTATTATCGATTAATGGCGATTATTTAGGTCGGGTCATTCAAATTAAGCAAAAGTTTTCGCCAATCTATCAATTGGAAAAAGAACACCAGCCAATTGGACAAATGCATAAACTTACTGGTGTTTGGCATCAATTCACTTTTATTTCCCAGCTCAATTGGGCAACGATCGGCTCCATTGCAACAAATAGTTACCAAACGGCCCACGGTGTTCATAATATTTTTACAGTCCAACCGATCATTAACAAAAAAGGGCTCGATGGCATCATGATTACTTTAGAAGACGAACAGCAAGATTTAGTGCCAGTCTTTTTAGTCGCTGCTACTTTGAACCAATGGTCGCTAATTGCCCAACGCAAAAACCGCTTAAAGTTTAATCGCTTTAATATGATGGCAACTAATTAAAACTAATCTACTTTAAAACTTAATAAAGAAGGCTTAAACCCACGTTAATTTTGCAGGTTTAAGCCTTCTTTTAGTTTCTCAATCTAAAAATCTTAATCAGATTAAATATGACGTACCAAATGTTCATAGTGATGTGAACCGATCATTAACTCACCATCTGAAACAAAACCATGATGTAGATAAAGCCGTTTAGCTTTCTCATTACCGAAGTCAACGTTTAAACTGATAACCTTCTCACCTTTTGCACGCAAATAGTCAGGTAAGTAGTCCAATAGTTGGCCACCAATTCCCCGTTTTTGGGCATCTGGTGCAACGGCTAACGAATCCAAATACCATTCGCCAGGTTTCGTTTCAACATCAGTGAATAATTGTGTATCTTCTGGAATCCCAAACTGTGCTAAGTATGGTGTCAATGCATCATCAATTGTTGCTTCATCAGCAGCGGGATAACCTACACAAATACCTTGAACGCGATCGGTTTGATCATCAGCATAGACAAGCACGCGCTGATAGCCATAGCGATACTGCGGATTCTCAAAAGCAGCAACCAATAATTCTTGAATCTTATCGGTGCCAATTTCTGCGATCACATCTAATTCCATATCATTTAAAATCTGCATTAAAATTGGCACAAACTGTTCAGCATCCGTTTTTTTAGCGGGACGGATCATGATATCGGCCTCCTTATTATCATACCTGCTCATTGTAACAATCGCAGTAAATTACGTCAAAAATCGCCCACGATTATTTTATTTGGTTCCTTTCACCGAATCTGACTGCACAGCTTATTTACTAATGAGTTCTTTATTCAAGTAGGAAAGTACAACCATTTACATCCTTAGCATAGCTGAAATTCCGCTGAAGACAACTCACAAAATTTCACTTTTGTGCGACATTTAGACACTTAATGAGAAGTGGCTAAGTTTTGTTCAAAGGTTAATAACCGTGCTTGAATTGCTGCGGGTGATTCCGCAAAATGATTGGTTGTCCAAATTTGTATTTCCGTTAATAAGGCCGCACATAATAATCTTAGTTGTTGCTGTTGATACTGTTCGCGACACCCCGCCCAAAAAGCTCGACAAAGTTCTTCACGTGCACCTTCCAAACGTTGAGGTCCTGCTGTTAACGCATAAATATTCGTTGCTAGAACTTGATGGGTAAACAGATAATTCAAAATAAAAGTCGTCCCCATCTCCCAATTTAATCGATGCGTCTTTAATGGTTGTAAAAGTTCGTGACGAAAAGTAAAGACCAAAGCATCATCTAAACCACCATCAAAATGATAGTACAAAGTTGAACGAGAAATTCTGGTTGATCGCAATAATTCAGTAACTGTATATTTCGTAAATTGTTTCTGCGATAAGTCATTTTTAAGTGCATCCATGATCACAAATTTGGTTAATTGCGTCATTAAAATTCCACCTCTCAAACCTATTTTGAATACAAATTTACATAAAAACAAAATTGGTAAATGGTAAATTGCAACGTTTAACTTTTTTCTGATCTAATCATAACATTGATAGACCAATTTTTAGATTAAAAAAATAAAAAGATGTAATCGATTTCTTTAAAAAAACCATCAAGACAAGACCCACAAAATGTTGTATCATATTGATAGACCTACCAGTTATATTGTGGTCGGAAACCGTTTAAAAGGGGCGAAACCGTTGGAGGTTACATTCAAAGATGTCACCTTGTCATACGATGGCAAGCGTGAGATTCTGCATCATTTGAACTTTACAATTCCGGAAGGAACATTAGTGTCAATTCTTGGTCCAAGTGGTTGTGGTAAGTCAACAACCTTAATGATGATCTCAGGATTATTGGCACCTACTTCGGGGAAAATTTTCTTTGGTGATCAAGACGTTACCAAGAAAGATGCGCTAGCACGAAAAGTTGGGATGGTTTTTCAAAACTATGCCCTTTATCCACATTTAAGTGTACTCGAGAATATTGAGTTTCCACTTAAAATGGCCAAGGTTCCCAAAAAGGATCGTAAGAAAAAAGCGATCGAACTGGCAAAATTAGTGCATATTGATGATCAATTAGATAAAAAGCCTGGTGCTTTATCTGGTGGTCAACAACAACGTGTCGCTATTGCCCGCGCCTTAGCCAAAGAACCAAGTTTACTGTTACTTGATGAACCACTTTCTAATTTGGATGCACGTCTACGAATCGAAATGCGCCAAGAGATTCGTCGAATCCAGCAAGAAACAGGCGTTACCACAATTTTTGTTACTCATGATCAGGATGAAGCACTGCATATTTCTGACCACATCATGGTCTTAAATCAAGGCCAAATTCAACAATTCAGTTCAGCTGAGACATTATATGATAATCCAAGTAACTTGTTCGTCTCACAATTTATTGGCGAACCTGTTATTAATACTTTAGATATCACAGACTTTGATCGCGAACTTGAAGGTCACGTTGATGCAGAAATTTTGCAACGTGCTAAAAAAGTTGGTATCCGACCTGAAGCATTACAAGATCATGATACCGGTAGCGAAACGCTCACAACCATCGCAACTAAAGTTAAACATTCCGAAAAATATGGTCGTGAAAAAAATGCCTTGCTTGATTTCCATGGCAAGCCATTGCTAACAACCGAAATGCGCGCTGAAGTTGCTGATGAACAAGAATTGCCATTGTACTTACAACGTCATGGTTTTTATTTATTCGATGAAAACGGCGTAAGAATATTCGGTGGTGATCAGGATGCTTAATGCCAAGCCGACGATTAAATCAACCTTAAAAGCGTTACTTTATCTACTACCAATGTTGGTTATCTCGATTACATTTAGCATTTATCCCATTATCAAATCCTTCATCATGAGTTTTTATACCAAGTATGATTTCTTTAATGATATTGTTTCTGCATATGGTTTTGATAATTTTAAGTTTCTTTTTTCAGATCCAGATTTTCACATTGCTATTAAAAACACTTTAATCTTTGTTGTGGGCGTGGTGCCACTAACGGTTATCCTTTCCTTAGTGATTGCACTGCTCTTAAATCGAATTAAATGGTTATCTGGTTTTTTCCGTACCGTTTACTTCTTACCGTTTGTCACAAGTACAGTCGCCATTGCTCAAGTTTGGCACTGGATCTATAACAGTGATTATGGTTTATTAAACTATTTTTTAAGTCTATTTGGTGTCAGTGCCGTCAGTTGGTTGGAGAGTCCTAAGTACGCCATGCTGGCTTTAATTATTATGAGTGTTTGGAAGAATCTCGGTTTTAACATTATCTTATTTTTAGTTGGTTTAAATAATATCAATGAACGTTATTATCAAGCTGCCGAAATTGATGGTGCTAATGCTTGGCACCAATTCACCAACGTCACGATTCCATTACTTTCACCGATTACTTTTTTAGTTAGTGTTAATGGTGTCATTGGTAGTTTTAAAGTCTTCGATCAAATCTTCGCATTATTTAACGGCACACCTGGTCCTAGTAAGTCTGCTTTAACGATTGTTTACTATCTCTATCAAAAATTCTATACAGAATGGAAATATGGCATTGCTGCTGCAAGTGGCGTGGTCTTATTCTTCATGATTTTGCTCGTAACGGTCTTCCAGTTATGGTATAGCAAACATCATGTCCATTATTAGAAAGGGGTAAACACATGAAATTAAAAGTAGCCATGGTTTTACGTTATGTGATCTTAATTCTAGGTGCCGTTATCATGTTGATGCCTTTCTTATGGATGCTCTCAACATCTTTAAAGACACAGCCTGAAACAGTTAAAATACCGCCAATTTGGATTCCTAAACAATTACAATTTAGTAACTATGTTGAAGCCTTCAAGCAAGCACCTTTCTTTCAATATTTCATTAACAGTGTAATTGTGACGTCTATAACCACAATTGGCCAATTATTTACAAGTATTTTGGCCGCTTTTGCTTTTTCAAGGTTAAATTTCTACGGCAAAAACTTCTTATTCGTTATTTTCTTGGGTACAATGATGGTACCTGGTGAAATGTTAATCATCCCCAACTTTGTTACCCTATCACAATTACATTTAGTCAATACTTATGGGGCATTAATCATCCCTTGGTTAGCCAGCTTCTTTACGGTGTTTACATTGCGGCAGACTTTCCAATCCGTTCCAGATCAAATTTATTATGCGGCTAAAATTGATGGTGCGAGTGACTGGCATTATTTATGGCATGTCCTAGTTCCCATCTCTAAATCAACCATTACTGCTGTCACCGTCTTGCAAGTTATTGGCTCATGGAATTCTTTCATGTGGCCTTTAATCGTCACCAATTCGGAAAACTTACGTACATTGCCAGTTGGTCTACAAGCATTTACTTCTGATGCAGGCACCAACTATGCATGGCTAATGGCAGCATCGACGTTCGTTATTATTCCTATGGTAATTCTGTACATTTTCCTTCAAAAGTACATTATTGCAGGCATCTCAAAAACCGGATTGAAAGGATAGATAGAATAATGAAGAAAAAAAGTTGGCAACGGGCATTGTTAACAGTTGCTTCGTTGGGGTTAGCTTTAACACTTGCAGCATGTGGCAACAAATCTGCTAGTGATTCCAAAGCAAATTCAAATGAACCAGTTAAAATTTCATTTTGGAATGGTATGAATGGTCCTTATCAAAAAGCTTTAAAGAAGATCATCAATGATTTCAATAGTTCACAATCAAAATATAAAGTTGTTAGTACGGCTCAAGGTGATTACACTGCCTTACAACAAAAGATTATGGCTGCTGCTAAATCAAACAGCTTACCAGTTATTTCACAGACAACTTATACAACCGTTCCTGACTACAGCAAGAATAATTTAATCGAACCTTTAGACAACTATATGCTTAAAGGTGATAACAAATTATCAAGCGCTGATTTAAAAGATATTTATCCTTCATTCCTAAGCAGTTCTAAATATCAAGGTAAATACTACTCCATCCCATTTAGTAAATCTGTTCGAGTTTTGTATTACAACCAAGATATCTTAGACAAATACAACTTGAAAAAACCAGCCACTTGGGAAGACATTGCTAAAGATGGCGAAGTTCTTAAGTCGCACGGTATCTATGGCATGGGCTTTGACAAGTCATGGGATATGGAATTCGAAGGTTTAGCTCGTCAAGCTGGCAACCCATTAGTTGGTGTTGATGGCAAACAAGTTAACTTAGATTCTGCTGATACTTTAAAGGCTGCTAACTTTATCATGGATATGGTTAAAGATGGCACTGCTAAAACCGCCGGTGAAGATTTCTATTGGACACAAGCTTTCACTCAAGGTAAATCAGCCTTCTATGCTGGTTCTTCAGCAGGTGTAACTCAAATGGTTGCACAAGCACCTAAGTCACTTCATTGGGGTACAATGCCATTACCAAGTTACAATGGTAAAAAGGCAACTGAAATTGCCGGTAACGACATTGTCATGTTCAAGAGTGCTAGCGCTGAACAGAAAAAAGGTGCTTGGGCTTTCATGAAATACTTAATGTCAACTAAAGAAACTGCTAAGTGGGCTAAAGCAACTGGTTATGTACCACTACGTAAATCAGCAACTAAAACAGCTGACTTCAAAGATTACCTCAAGAAGAACACTTACAACCAAGCAGCAGTTGATTCACTTCCTAACGGATTCCAATCTAATGCTTTCTTAGGTTTCTCTGAATATCGGACTAAACTTCTAGAAGCTGTTGACGCAATGTTAACGAAGAATGAACCAGTTAAGAAAGCTTTAACTAACTTACAAACTGAAACTGAAAAGATTATTAAAGATAACCAACAATAATTAATTCAGCTAAATATCACGTTTCTTTAAATTACTAAATTATAATTAAACATAAATTTTTGAGATGCCTTAAAGGGAGACAACAATAATTGTTGTCTCCCTTTTAAATACCCGAAAATTAACTTAATTTTTTTATGAATACTAAAAAAAGCAATTTAAATTCTTAATTGAATTTAAACTGCTTTTTGGTTTGCTTAATTAGAATGAGTGATTGATTTAGGTGTTGGTATTTTTTTAACGCCGAGAATATCTAAGAAGAACGTAAAAATCGGAATCCCGACAATTAACCCCCAAACACCAAATAGTCGCTCTGAAATTAATAACACAATAAAGGTAAAGAACATTGGCAATTGCGTCCGACTAGCCATGAATTTAGGATTTAAAACATAAGTCTCTAGTGTGTGGATCAAGACAATCATTACTAGAATATAAACAACATATTTAATCCCGCCCACTGAAAAAGCAACCATCGTTAAAGGAATACATGAAATAATCACACCAGCAACTGGGACTAAAGAGAAAACAAAAACCATTAACCCTAAGCTTGGTAGATTAGGCATCTTCATGATAGCCAGCGTCAAGACGGTAATGGCAGTGTTAACAGCGGCAATAAATAATTGCGTCTCAATCACAACTCCAAACGTATTAATAAACTTTTTGGCAAAATAAGTGATGTCTGAAAAGAACCAACCAAAGTCAGGACTCTCTAGAAATAAGGCACTAAATTTCTTCAATGACTTA
The DNA here is from genome assembly GCF_001436095.1 of Lapidilactobacillus dextrinicus DSM 20335. GTDB lineage: Bacteria > Bacillota > Bacilli > Lactobacillales > Lactobacillaceae > Lapidilactobacillus > Lapidilactobacillus dextrinicus. The sequence goes on from NZ_AYYK01000004.1 coordinate 427,698, forward strand.
ACTTCGATTGAAAAAACAAAACTAAGTAATAACGATAAAACAAAGGTCACACCCATGCTGCCGACGCTGGTTAAATAATTAAACAACGTTGAAATACTCGACTTCACTTGTTCAGCCAGATTGAATTGTTTCATGTAATTATTAATGTAAGCCATGATCGTATTAGAATCAAAACTAGGACTTTCATAAAAATGATAAACTTGATTAACCAGTTTAATAGATTGATTAGCCAAAAGCGGTACAAAATTAACCACTACATAATATAACCCAGCGATAACTAATGCATAGATCAATAGCACAATAAGTGGCGTGGGAACTTTAAGGTGACGGCGAACAGCACTAACTAATCGTGTCACCAAAAACGCAAAGATAAATGTCAACAAAATCGTGCTGATCATCCCCCGCATCAACCATAAAACGATGCCAATTAATAATAAAACTGTTGTGCGACGGACTGCTGGCCGCCGAATAAATTTTTGATAAAGTGACACGATTTATTTCCCCACTAACTTCGCAATATAAACTAAGTTCTAAACTAGCTTAGTCATTCGTGTATCACACTAGTGTAATGCTTTTTACCTATTATGACTAATGATGATTAAAACTTATTAAAACAATAAAAACTACTTGGAATTTTACACCTTGGGAAAATAACTCCAAGTTCGTTTGATCAAGGCATCAAATGTTGAATTGTCCCACTTTCAATGATAATCATAATACCCAGGCCAACATAAATAATAGCCATGAGCCATTTACCAAAGTGTTCTAATAGTTGCTCAACCAATTTAACATGAGATAAGCGATTGCTAAAGAAAACTAATAGAAAAATACAAACTGTAAAAGTTATTAGTACTGTGATTAATTGTCCAGTATTCTGAGCTACAAAATAAGGCACAAACATCCCAATATTATCGGCACCGCAAGAAGCAAAAGTCATTAAAGCTACTGTCGAAATTAACTTTTGAGCACTACTTTGACTAATCTTTTCTTGTGCTTCAGCAGTTTCATCTTCGTTTTCGAATAAAGATTTAACACCAAAATAAATCGGAATTAGCCCTAAAAATCCTAAGAGCCATTTAGCTGGCACGAAATGTAAGATTAATGCAAAAAACAGGCTAACTGCAATTAAGCTCCAAGATCCTAAAAATTGCCCAATATAAATTCGTCTTTTAGCAGCAGTACTTTGATATTTACCAAACAATAACATTAAGATAACGAATAGGTCTAATGCTGTTGAACTATAAACGATGACCGCAGAAATAACTGTTTTAAACATCAATCAAGCGCTCCAATCTTTTCAGATTTAGCAATTAACTCGGTGTCTTCTACTAAACACCAAGCACGTTGCAATAATAGCGCAGTACAATCATCTTTGATTCGATAATAAATAAAATTACCACTACGCTGTGTAGTCACAATATGATCACTAATTAATTTCTGCAATTGATTAGAAACAGCTTGGGGTTTCATCTCAATTTGTTCAGCTAAAACACTAACCGACAATGACTCTTGCTTAATTAGCGCATGAATAATTCGTAGACGGGTAGGATTAGCCAGAATTTTGAACAGTTGACTAATCTGTTCAGCTTGCTCTAGCGTTACTAAATCTCGCGTAGTTAAGTTTGGTTCTTCTGGACAACAATTATGATTCATTATTCAAATCCCCTTACAATATAATTACACTATTACACGTAATTATGTAATTATATTACTAGAAAGTCAACCCTTATTGGTCCTTCATTCAAATCATTAATGTCTCTTAGTCATTTATTCGCACAAAAAATAGACCTAAGTTTTGAAAATTAGGTCTATTTGATCGACTTGCTATATTATCAGTGTGGCGACTTAATAACCTTGATCGTAATTAATTAAATTACGTACTGGTTTTAAACCTTGTTTATAAGCAACGAAATTCTCAAAGAAATAATCAAAAATGCGACCATAATAAAAGTTGGTGTGGCCAGCAGTATGTGGTGTAATCATAATATTAGGTAATTCCCATAAAGGCGAATCTTGAGGTAAAGGTTCTTGCTCAAAAACATCTAATGCCGCCCCGCGAATTGTCTTGTTCTTTAGTGCTTGATAAACATCATGCTCAACATCAGTCCCTCCACGACCAACATTAACATAATAAGCATACTGATTCATTTTACCTAGAAAATTAGCATCAACTAACCCACGTGTTGCTATCGTTAAAGGCAAACAATTAATCACATATTCAGCTACTGGCAATAGTTCAGACAACTGTGCCATTGTTGCCACTTCATCAAAACTTTCAACAGCACGACCGGAGCGACTAACACCAATTGTATGCATATCAAAAGCTTTTAAATAGCCCGCTAAAATACGACCAATATTACCAGTCCCCATAATTAAAACACTGCGACCAGTTAATTCGGTTCGATGGAATAAATCCGTCCATTCTTTAGTTAAGCGATGCTCTGCATCACTTTGTAAATGACGGACATCATTAAGTAAATAGCCAACCGTTTGTTGGGCCACAGACTGCGCATTGGCACCACTGGCAGTGGTTAAATAAATCTGCCGACGCTTTAATTCTGCTAGTGGAAAATTATCAACACCAGCCGAAATCGCTTGAATCCATTTGATCTGATTGGGCAACTTCAGTGCTTCTGCAACAATCGGTGACCAACCAATAATAATTTCAGCAGCGGCGACTTGTTCAGCTGTATAGTCTTGACCACTTAAATCAATCAAGTCATCATCAGCCAAACCCGACTTAACTCGTTGTAATAACGGCTCTTTTAATGAAATTAAATTAACAACTTTAGTCAAATGACCAAACCCCCAGTTTTTTAGAATTCGAAATAAAATAGCGTGATAACAGACCATTCATTTTGACACTCCTAGTATAGCAAACCTATGCTTAGAATATAGTTGCTGACACTTTGAATAGCGCTGACAATAATTTTTGTTTAACTAGCCGATCGTAATCGTAATTATGCTAGAATAACAACAGAGGTGAGCCCGATGATTAGAGAGATTAATCGTAATCAAAAATCTTTAGCACAAAAATCTGAACCAGCAACAAAAAATGACCAAGCAGTTCTAACTGATTTACTAGATACCTTGCGCGCCCATCAAGATGTTTGCGTGGGTATGGCAGCTAATATGATTGGTGTCCACAAGCGTGTGATCATCGTGCAAATGGGTGTTTTGCCTGTCTTAATGATCAATCCCGAGATCACCGCTAAAAGCGATCCCTACACAACTAGCGAGGGTTGCCTCTCTTTATTAGGTGAACGCCAAACTACCCGTTATCAAAATATTACCGTAAAATTTCTCAACAAGAATTTTAAACCAACGACTCAGAAATTTACTGATTTTGTAGCGCAAATTATTCAACATGAAGTTGATCATTGTGATGGGATTATTATTTAAAAGCAAAAGTTGCTAAATCCAAATTGGATTTAGCGACTTTTCAATTTAAGCAGCGTCCGGAGCTAATATTAGCGTGTTTAAAACATAAAGCGGACTGATTTCGTCCTTCTTTTATGATGGTTTTCACCTAATTATAAACTGCCGGTGCTCTTGGCTGTAATTTTAGTTTTGTTTAATAACATCGAACTTGTTACCACTGATAAGGAACTAAAGGCCATGGCTAAACCAGCTAATTCTGGACTTAACGTTAACCCAATCGCATAAAATAAACCAGCTGCAACTGGAATACCCAGTACATTATAAATAAAGGCCCAGAATAAATTCAATTTAATCCGATTAAAAGTTTTCTTACTCAAAGTTAAAGCCTTACCTACGTCACGTAGATCATTTCTCATTAAGACAATCCCGCCTGATTCAATCGCAATATCAGTCCCTGAACCCATGGCGATACCCACATCAGCAACCGTTAAGGCCGGTGCGTCATTAATCCCATCACCAACAAAAGCTACACGACCAGTCTCTTGTAACTGTTGAACTTGGTCAGCTTTATCTTGTGGCAAAACGTTAGCAATGACTTGATCAATGCCCACTTCTTTGGCAATAGCTGCAGCTACTCGTTGGTTATCACCAGTTAGCATGACCGTTTTTAAGCCTTGTGCTTTTAACTCGGCCAGCGCTGCTTGAGAAGTTGGCTTAGGGGCATCTTGAATGGCAATTAGACCTAGAACCTCTTGTTGATTAGCAACAATCACTACCGTCTTAGCCTCATCTTGAAGTTGCTGCAATTGCGCTTGTAAGTTAGTTGCCATAGTTAGTTTTTGTTGTACCAATAAGCGTTCACTACCAACAAAAATTTGTTGGCCCTTCACTTGCCCACTAACTCCTTGACCAACAATAGCTTGAAAGCCATGAGCTGCTGGTACTGCTATTTTTTCCCGTTTAGCCTTAGCTAGAACAGCTTGTGCTAATGGATGTTCGGAGCTTTGCTCTAAGGCAGCTGCTAACGTTAATACTGTTTTTTGATCACCAATAATATCAGTGACGACTGGCTGACCGACTGTAATGGTCCCGGTCTTATCAAAAACAACTGTTTGCACATCATTAGCAGCTTCTAAAACTTCGCCGTTTTTAATGAGGATCCCCATTTTTGCGCTACGTCCTGTGCCAACCATTAAAGCAGTTGGTGTAGCTAAGCCTAACGCACATGGACAAGCAATCACAACCACCGCCACAGCAAAAATTAAGGCTTGTGCTAAAGGTGCACCGATTAAAAGGTACCAGACTAAGAAAGTTAAAATTGCAATAATTAGAACCACTGGCACAAAAATATTAGAAACTTGATCAGTTAGTTTTTGAATAGGTGCATGACTGTTTTGAGCTTTTTTAACCAGGTCAACAATTTGGGCCAACACGGTATCTGCCCCCACTTTTTCAGCTTTAAACGTAAACGTTCCAGCCTTATTGATGGTCGATCCAATGACAGCATCGCCGATTTTTTTGGTGACCGGCATACTCTCACCAGTAACCATCGATTCATCAACAGTGGAGGTGCCTTCGGTAATCACACCGTCAACGGCAATTTTTTGACCAGGCTTAACGCGAATAAGATCGCCAATCACCACGTCTGCTAAGGGAAGCGCGACAAATTGTTCATCTCGCCAAACTTCAGCTTCTTTAGCTTGTAAGTCAACTAACTTCTCAATGGCTGTCGAGGCATTGTGGCGCATTCGTTCCTCAAAAACTTGGCCTAATAAAACAAAGACAACTACAAAAGCGGCACTTTCAAAAAAGACTGCTTGTTGCGTTAACAGTGCATAAATACTGTAAAGATAGGCTGTCATTGTGCCAATGGCCACTAAGGTATCCATATTAGCATGGTGTTTAGTGAAAGATGCCCAAGCACTCTGCCAAAACGGCCGTGCTGAAATCAACATTACTAAAGTTGTTAAGACAAACTGGAGCCACGCCCCACCTGGCAACGTCCAACCAAAAGGCATTAACACCATATTGGCCAGCATGGGTAAAGATAAGATCAAAGCAAACCAAAATCGTTTCGTTGTCGTCATGGTTTAACAATTACCTTCCCGTGAAACATATCCATACCGCAAGCCCATTGATATTCACCTGCTTCACTGGTATCAATTTGAATAGCTTGCGCTTCATTCTGTGGTAAAGCTTGATTAATCCCCCAATCAGGGAAAACCACCCGATCTAAACAACCCGAAGCATCTTTACGAGTGAAGTTAAGTGTTGCCGGCACGCCTTGCTTTAAGACCACAACTTCTGGCGAATAACCACCTTTAACTTCAACAGCAACGGTTTGCTGATCAGCTTCAACATTAGCTTGCACTGCAGTTGTCTCGTGTTTACCGAAAAACCACCAAAGAATAAAACCAATTAGACCAACACCAACAATTAAAATGATTATTTTTAACAAAAGAACACCTCATGATATTTTTTAAGTTATATTATTTGCTTAACAGTCGCAATCGTCAGGCAGACAATTACAAGCCACTTTTTCTGGCGCTGTTTTAATTTTTTCGGCTAACAATGCTTGCATCTTCTGGATATCGGTCTGACTTAATTCAGATGATTGAATTAAATCGATAATAGCCGCTCCCTTATTCATATTACAGAGCCGACCGAAAACATCGTCCACTGTTTCGGTCATTGCGTCTGCCTCATCAAGATTAGCGTGATAAGTAAATTGTCGCCCAGCCTTAGTCGTCGTTAGGATGTTTTTATTAACTAACCGTCGTAGTAAGGTCTTAATCGTTGATTCAGTCCAGTCGCGCTTTTGTTGCAGGATCGCAATAATATCATTCGTATCAGTCGGACCCTTTGTCCAAATGACGCGCATAATTTCCCATTCAGATGACGTTATTTCTGTCGCATTGACCGTCATATAATTTTCCTCCTGTTGTTCATTTACATTTGTAGATTACAAAAATAAGTTTACTGGTAAAATTTACATTTGTCAACAATAAATTTCAGCGCGCTAAAAACGGTCAAGAAAATCCACTAAATAGATTTTCTCGACCGTTTATTGGAATGATTAATAAAAATAACCTAAGTCACTTGCTGGTGTTGGATAAGCAAAGATTTGTTGGGCCAATTGTTCCGCGGTTATTTGTTGATTGATAAGATTAGCAAAGTAGTTAATCATTTCATCGGCCAACTCACTTAAAAAACTAACGCCGACAATTAAACCCGTTGCCTGTTCGATAACAATCTTAGCGTGCGCATGGGGTTCGCGAATTCTTTGATAAGTAAACCAATGCGTTAAATCTAAATCATGCACCTGATACTTATCAGTATCTTGGGCAGCCACTTGCGCACTAACGCCAATTTGGGCTAATTTCGGTGTCGCGTACACTAAAGTAGGAATGACTGGATAGTTAATTGGTGCCTTATCTGTTTTGAGAATCTGTTGGACCACATAGCGACCTTCAAAGCCCGCTACGGGTGTTAATTTCGGTTGGGTACGGCTAACCACATCACCAATTGCATAAATATGAGAATTATGCAGCGTTTGTAAGTGATCGTTAACCTTAATCCCATGACGGTCTGCTTCAATATGAGCTGCCGCTAATGCTAAATCTTCAATATTAGGAATCCGACCGGTTGCACAAATCACCGCATCGGTGTCCAACTGATAACCTGAATTGCCTTCAACTACAAAGCCAGTCGTTGTTTTTCTAATGGCTTTAGTCTCAATATCTGTATCGAATTGGATACCTTGTTGCTTAAGCTGCTCAACTAGTTCTTGAACTAAATCTTGATCAAAAGCTTTTAAAAAATGCTGATTATGTTGAATCAAATGCACTTCAGCACCGGCAGCATTAGCAATCGCCGCCAGTTCAAACGCCACATAACCGCCACCAATAAAGGCCACGCGTTGCGGCATTTCTGCAAAGTCTAAAAAGTCAGTGCTCGTTAATAAATATTGTTCACCTGGTATAGCTAATAAATTAGGTCGTTGACCCGTGGCAATAATAATATCCGTTGCTGTTAAGATTGTTTCAGCAACTTGTAGAGTTTGGTCGTCAATGAAATGTGCAGTTCCATGAAAAGTTATCACTTGTTCATCTTTTAATCCAGCTAAAGTACTATCATTAATACCATCTGTATAATCATGCTTACTGGCCATTAACTCGGGCCAATTAATGGTCGGTACGTTTTGTATGCCATACTTTTGCAAATGCTGGCTAGCCGCTTTCGCCTCAACAGCAGCCAATAAAATCTTTTTGGGATCGCAACCGCGGTTAGGACAAGTACCACCCCAAAGATCGTTTTCAATAATTGCGACTGATTTGCCAGCTGCTTTTAAGCCATAGGCAGCGGCCAGTCCAGCGGGCCCACCACCAATAATGATCACATCAAATTTAGTCATCAAGCATCCCTCCACTGTTAATTAAAGCACAACGATTCAACTTGATGAAAGAATTTGACTTATCCTGTCATCATTAAAAAAAGCCACTATTCTAAATCGAATAGCGACTTTCGTGATATTAGTTAAATAGCAATTACTTCTTTTTTAGCGTCTTTTTAAACGTTTTGAAACCACCCACATCTTTGAACAGTCGTTCAACCTTAGTTTGCTCAATTTGCCGTGAGCTCAAACCATCATACTGTCTTTCAACTTGTAATTTTTGGTAACTAACCAATCGTTCTGGTGCTAGTTGTCCCGCTGCAATCGCAGCTTTAACAGCACAACCTGGTTCACTTTGATGCTGACAATCACTAAAGCGGCATTGTTGCGCTAAATTGACAATGTCCTGGAAACTTTGGTCAGTAGCAGCTTGACTAACACCGGCTACACCGACAGCCCGAATTCCTGGCGTATCGATAATTTTCGCACCATTAGCTAATACATAAAGTGCCCGCGTGGTGGTAGTATGGCGTCCCTTATCGTCATCAGCACGAATGGTTTTGGTTTTAATCGCGTTATCCCCTAACAACAGGTTAACGAGCGTCGACTTACCGACACCTGATGAACCAACAAACGCAACATTTTGCTCGGCTTCTAAATAAGGTGCAAAAATCGTTTCAACTTGTTCAGGCTGATCTTGAGCTGTTACCAAAATTGGAATGCCAAAAGCATTCTCGGCAACTTGAGCCTGCCGTTCAGCTAATAATTCTGGGCTAATTAAATCTGCCTTCGTCAAAACAATCACCGGACTAGCACCACTATCCCAAACCAAAGTTGTATAACGGTCTAACCGCGCCAAATTAAAATCTTGATTCAGCGACATCGTAATGAAAATATAGTCTAAATTGGCAGCAATGACTTGCGCGTGTTGTGCCTCCCCAGAATTCTGGCGTTGCAACACACTTTTCCGTGGTAAAAGCTGCTTAACTAAGACAAAATCTTGTTGCGGTATACCCACGATATAATCACCAACTGCTAGTCGTAAGTTGGCCCGTAATTGACCAGATAACTTGGCTAAATGTTCTTGGTGGTTTGAATCGATGACCTTGTAATTATCTTGTGCTTGTAAACTAACTTGATATTGTTGTTCATTATTTTGTAAATGCATTGTGGATCCTCCTCAAATTTTTCGTTTTGGAGGCTGCCTGCTAGCCTCTACGCTAGCACAATGCCCTTATTATTTGTCATAAAACATACTCCTTAAGATAGCCTGATTATAACAAAGATAGTTGCTAGTGAAAAGAATGAGGCTAGCGTTTCTAGAATCAAAAAAGGACTTGAGAAAATTAATCATCTCAAATCCTTTTAGGAGTTAATCCAAAACATATTTATCAAACGCTTCAGCAATACCATCATCATTATTACTGCTGGTTACAAAGTTAGCATGTTCTTTGGCTTCTGCGGTGCCATTGCCCATCGCTACAGCAGTGCCAGCAAATTTAAACATTGCCACATCGTTACCTTCATCACCAATTGCCATCACTTCATCAGGCTGTAAACCTAATTTACCAGCTAAATCCTGCAATGCTTGGCCTTTACCAGCATTAGGATTCATCACTTCTAAAAATTGTCGAGCCGCTCGCACAACATATAAATATTCGCCAAATTCTCGATAAACATCAGCTTCAATATTATCTAATGTTTCTGAGGAGGCGACAAATACCCCCTTTGCAATTTGAAAATCAGCTGGTAATTCATCAGGTTCACGTACCAAAATTCCAGCCTTATTCTCCCAAGCTTGAACAGCGATTAGCCAATAAATATCATGGTCGGCGGTAATAATTTCACTATCAGGATCAACCACGTTAAACGGTAACTGTCTTGCCTTAGCAAACGCCGTTAAGCGACGGTAATCAGCATTATTAATTAAATGTTTCGCCACGACTTGACCAGTCACTGATTCAATCATACCGCCACCATTAGCGATTACATATTGTTCGGGACCAGTAATGCCCAATTCATTCAAAAAGGGCCTGATGCCTGCTAAAGGACGCCCCGAGCAGAGTACAATCTTAACGTCTTGTGCCAAGGCTGCCCGAATACTTGTTAAAGTACTAGGCAAGATTTTGCCTGTTGAAGAAAGTAAGGTGTCATCAATATCAATTGCCACTAATTTAATCGTCATTTCGTCCATCCACCTTTTTCGATAAATCTTTAATTAAGTTTTACTGTAGCAAAATTCATTTTCGGAGACAACCTATTTTAAAAAATCTTCTTTTAAAGCAGTTAATATCTGTAAAAATAATTCAATAAGTGCTACGAACAGCCTATTATTCATCAATTATGAAAAGGAAGCAATACGGTCCCATCAGAAAACTTATTATGTTTAAAATACAAAATTAAAAGACTAAAAGTCTAATTATAAACCGTAGCAATATAATGTCAGAACCTAATCAAAAATTGATCATACTTTTTGTTATGGAAACTGATATAACCTTGTTAAAAAAAATATTAGGGTTAATGTCAGAACTGAATAAAATGATGATTTTTATTTAGAGAAGAAATGGCCACTTTAAGTTGAATTCTCTCCAGCTTAAAGTGGCCACTTTAACAATATCATTAACGCTATTTATAAAAGTATTTAAAATAATTATGAATTTTTCTTACGTAATTTGGTTAAAATAGTACCTAAAAATGATGTTATAAGCAGGAAAACCCCAGCCATAGTTATTAATTTAGAATTCTGATTCTCACCAGTCTGTGGTAATTTTCCCTGTTCTTTAACAACCTTCTTTTCATTTTTTGTTTCTTCTAAAATATTATTTATCATTTTTTTTGTGTTAATTTTAACTGAATCATCTCTAGAATTAACTGTGACCGATGAATCCTTTTCCGAGTGATTTTCTAATATAGAGTTCCCCCCCAGATTTGGACGATTTGTAGTTTCATCCGAGACGTCAACATTCGTATTATTATCTTCCGATTCCGACTCATTAGGAATACTTGGCTTCGAATCATCTTTTAAGACCTTTTCAACTCTAATAATATATTGTTTGCCTGACTCACTCATAACAACACTTAAATCACTAGAATTAACTAAAGAGTACCCATCATTATAAAGCGACTCCAGCATATCTTCTACCGAATTCCAACCGTCACTATCAGTTAAAACAGTGCCTTTATTACCAAAAATACCATATAAATCGCCTAATTGCTTACCATCTTGGTCCACAATCTTAACTGCACCCGTTAACTTATTGCCAATTGTAATGGTATATGTGCCACCAGCTTCATTTATTTCTTC
>NZ_AYYK01000026.1 GCF_001436095.1 Lapidilactobacillus dextrinicus DSM 20335
GTTAACTTATTGCCAATTGTAATGGTATATGTGCCACCAGCTTCATTTATTTCTTCGTTCATGGCACTTGTATTTACTGGATAATAACCATCTTCATAGTAATCATTTAGTGCCTTACCTACTGCATCCCAGCCTTTACCGTCACTTAGTACGGTACCTTTGTTATTGAAAACTGGATGAAGTTCGCCTAATTGCTTACCATCTTGGTC
>NZ_AYYK01000005.1 GCF_001436095.1 Lapidilactobacillus dextrinicus DSM 20335
GATTCGTTCTTTGAAAACTGGATACTATTTGAAACTGTAACAAACCGAGAAACACACACAAGTAACTTTGTGATGACGACCTGAAGACTTCGTCTTCAATGGTCAAGTTATAAAGGGCGCACGGTGGATGCCTTGGCACTAGGAGCCGATGAAGGACGGGACGAACACCGATATGCTTCGGGGAGCTGTAAGTAAGCAATGATCCGGAGATTTCCGAATGGGGGAACCCAATCATCCGTAGGATGATGACAGCTTAGTGAATACATAGCTAAGTTGAGGCAGACGCGGGGAACTGAAACATCTAAGTACCTGCAGGAAGAGAAAGAAAATTCGATTTCCTAAGTAGCGGCGAGCGAACGGGAAATAGCCCAAACCAATGAGCTTGCTTATTGGGGTTGTAGGACAGAACATATGGAGTTACAAAAGAAAGAGTTAGTCGAAGTAGATGGGAAGCTACGCTAAAGAGAGTGAGAGCCTCGTAGACAAAAACTGTTTCTCTCCGTTCTGGATCCTGAGTACGGCCGGACACGTGAAATCCAGTCGGAATCTGGGAGGACCATCTCCCAAGGCTAAATACTACCTAGTGACCGATAGTGAACCAGTACCGTGAGGGAAAGGTGAAAAGCACCCCGGGAGGGGAGTGAAATAGATCCTGAAACCGTGTGCCTACAAGTAGTCAAAGCCCGTTAAAGGGTGATGGCGTGCCTTTTGTAGAATGAACCGGCGAGTTACGTTATTATGCGAGGTTAAGTTGAAAAGACGGAGCCACAGCGAAAGCGAGTCTGAATAGGGCGTTAAGTATGATGACGTAGACCCGAAACCAAGTGACCTACCCATGTCCAGGTTGAAGGTGTGGTAAAACGCACTGGAGGACCGAACTCACGTATGTTGAAAAATGCGGAGATGAGGTGTGGGTAGCGGTGAAATTCCAAACGAACTTGGAGATAGCTGGTTCTCTCCGAAATAGCTTTAGGGCTAGCCTCGAGGCTAGGATCATGGAGGTAGAGCACTGTTTGGACTAGGGGCCCGTCAAGGGTTACTGAATCCAGATAAACTCCGAATGCCATTGATCTAGTCCTCGGGAGTCAGACTGCGAGTGATAAGATCCGTAGTCGAAAGGGAAACAGCCCAGATCACCAGTTAAGGTCCCAAAATCTATGCTAAGTGGAAAAGGATGTGGAGTTGCGCAGACAACTAGGATGTTGGCTCAGAAGCAGCCACCATTCAAAGAGTGCGTAATAGCTCACTAGTCGAGTGACTCTGCGCCGAAAATGTACCGGGGCTAAGCATAGTACCGAAACTGTGGATGCATCCGTAAGGATGCGTGGTAGGAGAGCGTTCTAAGGGCGGTGAAGCTAGATCGTGAGGACTAGTGGAGCGCTTAGAAGTGAGAATGCCGGTATGAGTAGCGAAAGATAGGTGAGAATCCTATCCACCGTATGACTAAGGTTTCCTGGGGAAGGCTCGTCCTCCCAGGGTTAGTCGGGACCTAAGGCGAGGCCGCAAGGCGTAGTCGATGGCAAGCAGGTCGAGATTCCTGCACTTCTTTATTTTGTTTGAGTGATGGAGGGACGCAGTAGGCTAAGTTGAGCATGCAGCTGGAAAAGCATGTCTAAATAACAAGTCTAAGAATGAGTCAAATGCTTATTCTTATTAAAGACAAGTTATGATGGGGAGCGAAATTTAAGTAGCGAAGCAACTGATGTCACACTGCCAAGAAAAGCTTCTAGCGAGAAATAAAGAACCCGTACCGCAAACCGACACAGGTAGTCGAGGAGAGTATCCTAAGGTGAGCGAGTGAACTATCGTTAAGGAACTCGGCAAAATGACCCCGTAACTTCGGAAGAAGGGGTGCTGACCGCAAGGTCAGCCGCAGTGAATAGGCCCAAACAACTGTTTATCAAAAACACAGGTCTCTGCAAAATCGAAAGATGACGTATAGGGGCTGACACCTGCCCGGTGCTGGAAGGTTAAGAGGAGTGCTTAGGGTTCGACCCAAAGGTACGAATTGAAGCCCCAGTAAACGGCGGCCGTAACTATAACGGTCCTAAGGTAGCGAAATTCCTTGTCGGGTAAGTTCCGACCCGCACGAAAGGTGTAATGATTTGGGCACTGTCTCAACGATAGACTCGGTGAAATTATATTACCCGTGAAGATGCGGGTTACCCGCGACAGGACGGAAAGACCCCATGGAGCTTTACTGTAGCTTGATATTGAATGTTTGTAAAACATGTACAGGATAGGTAGGAGCCGATGAAATAGGAACGCTAGTTTCTATGGAGGCAATGGTGGGATACTACCCTTGTTTTATGAACATTCTAACCCGCGCCACTCACGTGGCGGGAGACAGTGTCAGGTGGGCAGTTTGACTGGGGCGGTCGCCTCCTAAAGTGTAACGGAGGCGCCCAAAGGTTCCCTCAGAATGGTTGGAAATCATTCGCAGAGTGTAAAGGTATAAGGGAGCTTGACTGCGAGACCTACAAGTCGAGCAGGGACGAAAGTCGGGCTTAGTGATCCGGTGGTTCCGTATGGAAGGGCCATCGCTCAACGGATAAAAGCTACCCTGGGGATAACAGGCTTATCTCCCCCAAGAGTCCACATCGACGGGGAGGTTTGGCACCTCGATGTCGGCTCATCGCATCCTGGGGCTGAAGTTGGTCCCAAGGGTTGGGCTGTTCGCCCATTAAAGCGGTACGCGAGCTGGGTTCAGAACGTCGTGAGACAGTTCGGTCCCTATCCGTCGCGGGCGTAGGAAATTTGAGAGAAGCTGTCCTTAGTACGAGAGGACCGGGATGGACATACCGCTGGTGTACCAGTTGTACCGCCAGGTGCAGAGCTGGGTAGCTATGTATGGAAGGGATAAACGCTGAAAGCATCTAAGTGTGAAGCCCCTCTCGAGATGAGATTTCCCATAACGTAAGTTAGTAAGACCCCTGAGAGATGATCAGGTAGATAGGCTGAGAGTGGAAGTCTAGTGATAGATGGAGCGGATCAGTACTAATCGGTCGAGGGCTTGACCAAAGGTCAAGTGTTGAAGGTGAAACAGTTCAAATAGGATCCAGTTTTGAGGGAGCGAAAGCAAACTCAGGAAATTAGTGTGGTGGCGATAGCAAGAAGGATACACCTGTATCCATGCCGAACACAGAAGTTAAGCTTCTTAGCGCCGAGAGTAGTTGGTGGGAGACTGCCTGCGAGGATAGGGCGCTGCCACGCTA
>NZ_AYYK01000006.1 GCF_001436095.1 Lapidilactobacillus dextrinicus DSM 20335
TATAATTTGATACAGATATATAAAAGCACTTTCGAAAAAAGTAAAATTTATTCGGAGGTGTTTTTATTATGACTAATAATCATTATTCATATGAGATCAAATTAGAAGCCATTAGGCTTCTTAATGCTGGTATGAGTGGACGTAAAATATGTAAGCAACTTGGTCTTAAAAGTGATGGGCTTATTTATACATGGCGAAATTGGTTAAGAAATGGCGAATACTATCGACTTAGACAGGGGCAGGGTAAACAATATAAATATCAGAAGGGCGATCTAGAACTACCAAACGAAATGCGTAAGAACTTAGAAATTAAACAAATGCAGGAAGAATTAGAAGTTGTAAAAAAATATTTAATCAAGGAAAGGTTGTGGTAAACCCATCCACTATTCTCTTAATCAAGTCATTAAGTACACACATTTCAATTACCAGAATTTGTAAGATTCTAGGTATTTCTAGAACAACGTATTATCGG
>NZ_AYYK01000007.1 GCF_001436095.1 Lapidilactobacillus dextrinicus DSM 20335
AAATACAACATTGTCTTCCCAAAGGGAAGATAAGTGATATCGGTTGTCAGTTTTTGTAAGGGTTGGTCTGTGTTCCAATCACGGTCAATTAGGTTCTCAAATGTTTTATAAGGATTACCGGGCTTATTAAAACGTTTTTGTTTAAAACGACAACCCCAGCCATGACGTGATATAATTCTTTGAACTTTGCTCACACTACACTTAATCAATCTGTCTTTAGTGAGCAGCGCATGGATTTTTCGGTACCCATAAAG